>JANPBM010000015.1:0-17186 GCA_031430435.1 Acidobacteriota bacterium | reverse complement strand
TATACCCGAAAGGAATTGGTTTGCGAAAGTACGACACGCTTCAGCTTGTCATAAACTTGAGCTTGAATGTTATTAAATGCCGCAACAAACTGAAGTTTGTTGTACTTTGCTGCAACTGTTTTCGCAAACCAATTCCCGTTTGGTATAACACACAATCGTATGGAATCATCTTCGGTGATACAGGTCGAATCGTAAATCGAGTCGGCAACGCCTCAACGATTGCCCAATTAGTCAGCAACGCTACACTTCCGCTCAATACGTTTTCACATATTGCAACAACCTACGATGGAACCACACTTCGCATTTATATCAATGGCGTTTTGGACAATTCACAAGCCACTTCAATCGGAAATCTGCAATACGACTCAACCTTTGTTTATCGGCGGTGCAGACTTAAATGGGACGACTATTTTCGCTCGATCGGCAATTGACGAAACATCGCTTTACAATCGAGCTTTAACTGATGTGGAAATCGCGTCAATCTTCAACGCCGGACTCGCCGGAAAGCTCAAACAAAACACAACGCCGACCGGTTCAAATGTTGTTGTCAACGCAAAAGCGATGCAACCGTTACTTTCCCGACCGTTTCAACTGCCGGAATTACGCAGCAAATTCCGCTTAATTTATCAACTTTGCCGAGCCTGCCGCTTGGTTCAACGACCACCGGTTTAACTTACGATATTGCGACAACCGCGACTTTTACAGGTTCGCCGCAAGTTTGTTTCAATCTGCCTTCAATTACAACTTCGCTTGCGTTCAACAATCTGCGGATTTTGCATCTTGAAAATAATGTGTGGATAAATCGGACGAACTTGGCAAGTATCAACTTTGCGACGCGAACAATCTGCACAAACAGCGGATTAACTTCGCTGTCGCCGTTCGCAATCGTCAACGGATTTGCTCCAACCGCCGCCGAAGCATCAATCAGCGGACGAGTTACAACGGCAAGCGGTCGCGGAATCCGCAATGTTATCGTGCAAATTTCGGGCGGAAACTTGGGTGAAACAAAATATGTCCGCACAAATCCGTTCGGCTATTACCGAATCAACGGTTTAGATTCGGGACAAACATATATTTTGAACGTTGCTTCAAAACAATATTCTTTTGCAAATCCGACTCGCGTAATTACTTTTAACGAAGATTTAACGGGCGAAGATTTCGTCAGCGACAGTAAATAATTCCCGATAGAAAACTTAAACCTTGGCGGACATTCGATTTATTTCAATGTCCGCTTTTTTTATTTATACCAAAAGACTTCGGTAAAATAATATGTTCCGTCTTTGGTAACGGCAATGCCGACCGCCGATTCCCGCCAGCGTTTATCCAACAAATTTTCGCGGTGCGAATCCGAAAGCATCCAACGTTCGACCGCAAACTCGACCGGATTTGAAAACCCGCGATTATAGGCGATATTTTCACCGATTCCCTGCCATTTATTTAAGCCGAGCGAAGTTGCCCGACCGTCAACCTGTAAACCGTCTAAACCTTTATGACTAAAGAACTTAAATGTTGCCATGTTGTATGAATGAAGCCGGGCAATTTTTGCCATACTTTCACTCCAAACCAACGGCGACAGACCGATTTCGACTCGTTTTTGGTTCAACAACTTAAACGCTTTTTGCTCCAGTTCGATTGTATTCGGGGTAGCGGAGGTAGCCGCAACTGTAACGATTCTCGGTCTGACAAGTTTATCGGCATCGTCTTTGACCAAGTTTTGGGCATTTGCCGTTGCCGTAAACGCAACCGCTATTACCAAAATACGGGAAAAAATATGTGTAATTAATAGAATTTGGTTTGAAAAGTGTTGTAAAACCAAAAAGAAAACGTTTGTCAACATCGATGACCTCACTTCGGTAATCGTGACAATCTGCTTGAGATTCACGACTTTGCGTTGCCCGCATCGCTGCGGGTTTGCCTTTATCGGTAAAGGTTTGGACGAAGATTTGTGCTGTAAAACAACACGGCAATCGTCCGCTGAATTTGCAATTTTTCAACGAAATCAATTTAGAAAATTTACTTCGCTGATTGAACAAACAGTCAATCGATTTTACATTCCACAAAATTAAACAAGTTTTATCGTGATTTAAACATAAAATGACCTAACGTTGAATTTCAACGCTAAGTCATCAAATATAATTGACCGACCGGATTCGGCTAAAAAATAAGGCGATACGCAATCAAAAGTAAAATCGCGCCTAAAATCGACATAATCCAACCCGCCGCATAATTTTCTTTGAACAAAGATTTACCGATCAGTGAACCAATCAACGAACCGCCGACACCAAGTCCGGCAGTTATCAGCCAACCGATCGGACCCGCCACGATATTCTCTTTGCCGGGAATCAAAAATCTGGCAACCGCTCCGATAATTAAACCGACAATCAACTGAAAAATAATGTTCATCATAATTGTTTTCTCCTAAACTGTAATTTTGTGGACAACCTATAAATACAACACATTCGACAAAACTACAAGTATTTTGCGACATCAAAAAAAGCAAACAACCGTTAAGTCGTTTGCTTTGTGCGATTAAAACTGAAATTTATTTTAATTTCCGAGGCTTTTGGCTTGATTTACCAGTTGGGTAAAATCGCTTCTGTAACCTTTCAAATCGTTGCCGACGGATGAATTTGCCAAACTCAAAACGTTTTGATAACTCGAATTTCCCTTGAACCGCGAATTTCTTAAAAGCAAGCCGAATTCGACCACCGAAGTCGCAAATTTTAGATTATCAGATGCGTTTTCAATCGAAGTTCCGCGATCGATTAAACCGATTGTGAGCAGTTTCGATTCGTCTTCTTTCGGCAATTTATAGCGTAATTTGGTCGTCATTATTTCATTTGAAAAGTTCGTTTCGGGTTGTTGCGGTTGCGAATATTTCAATTCGATACCGTCGTTTTGAATCGCCGTGCCTGCCGGAACAACCTCGTAAAGAGCCGTAACCGAAAGACCTGCGCCGATTTCGCCGGCATCTTTGCGGTCATCGTTAAAATCTTTGGCGGCAAGCAGACGATTTTCGTAACCGAGCAGACGATAACCCGCAACTTTTGCCGGATTAAATTCAACTTGGATTTTTACGTCTTTTGCAATCGTATAAATTGTGCCGGAAAATTGTTGTCCGAGTACTTTTCTCGCCTCTTCGTTCGAATCGATGTAAGAGTAATTTCCGTTGCCTTTATCGGCAAGTTTTTCCATCATTTTATCGTTCAAATTTCCCGTGCCGAAACCCAACACCGATAAGAAAATGTTGCTTTCGCGTTTTTGTTCGATTAACTGAACAAGCGCGTTATCGCCGGTCATTCCGACGTTAAAATCGCCGTCGGTCGCCAAAATTACACGGTTGTTTCCGTTAGAAATAAAATTATCTTCGGCGACATTATAGGCAAGTTGAATTCCCTGTCCGCCGTTGGTCGAACCGCCGGCTTCGAGATTATTTAAGGCTTGCAAAATTTTGTTTTTATCGTTGGTCGAAGGCAAAACCAAACCGCTGTGTCCTGCATAAACAACGATTGCAACTTTGTCGTTAGGTTTAAGTTGATTGACCAAAACTCGCAAACCGTTTTTCAGCAACGGCAATTTGTCGGGCTGATTCATCGAACCCGAAACGTCCAAAAGGAAAACAATATTGCTTGGCGGAGTATTTTCAGCCGCTACTTTTTTGCCTTGCAAACCGATTGAAACAAGTTTGTGTTTTTTATTCCACGGACAACTTGCAATCTCGTTCGTAACCGAAAATGGCTCGTTTCCGTTTGGTTGCGGATAATCGTATTCAAAATAATTGACTAATTCTTCGATGCGGACGGCATCTTTCGGCGGCAAACTTCCGTCGTTGATGTAACGCCGAACGTTTGAATATGAAGCCGTATCGACATCAATCGAAAAAGTTGAAAGCGGGGCGTTTTTAGTTTCCAAAAACGGATTTTCGTCAATTTCCGCGTACTTTTCGTTTACCTTACTGCGTTTTTGCTCACTCATCGGCGCGGAACTCACAATGTTTGCAGACGTATTTGCCGCAGACGTTGAGGCGTTTGATACGCTTGTCGCACTTTGTCCTTCGCTTTGCTCGGCTTCGCTTGATTTATTCGCAATAGTTGCCGATTCTTTTGTTGCTGAACTGCAAGCCGAAATTAAAATCGAAAAAAGCAGTGTTCCTGCCATTAAATGTTGTTTTCTCATAAGTTTTCTCCATAAATGAAAAATGCAAGTTTGGGACTTGTAACGCTTAGAACGAAGCTACAAACCAAACTTGCACGGAAAAATTATTATTTTTCGATTAGTGAACAAAGAGTATCGGCGAGGTTTTTGCGCCGGAATTACTTTTCGGTTTATAGTCGCCTTTGGCTTCTTTACCAAGCCAAATATCAGCATAGTAATTTCGCGCGGCATTTGCCTTAAAACTCTGCATAAAAAGAACATCCGCAGTCATTCCGTTACCGAAAATCAAATTAACCCGATTATTACGATTATCACCGGCTGAACTTTTTTCAGATGTATAAAACGCCGAATTTACATAAATAAATTTTGGCGGATTGCCTTTTCCGTTCCAACGAAAACGAATGTCTTGCGTAACTTGATTCGTTTCAGAATCATATTTTACGCTCAAAATATCAAAAGTTAAATCGTTTAAATCAAGACTGCTTAAGTCTTGATTTGTTTCGACCGTTGACATTAAATCCGCTTTTGGTATTACTGTGTACGACAGCAAAAATGAACTTATTACAATTAAACTGAAAATCGCGATGCCTAAAATATGCTTTTTCATA
Source organism: Acidobacteriota bacterium (assembly GCA_031430435.1). GTDB lineage: Bacteria > Acidobacteriota > Blastocatellia > Pyrinomonadales > Pyrinomonadaceae > JANNVK01. The sequence continues at coordinate 12,423 of JANPBM010000015.1, read as the reverse complement.
ATTTTGAGAACTCCTTTCTTAGATTTAGAACGATATTACTTTATTTTATTGCAAACAATCAAGTTTTTTTGCAAATCTCGCTTCAAAAACTTCGCCGTTTTGTGTGCCGAATTGTACCGTCAAGCTCGGATATGTCGCGTGTTCGGTCGTAAAATCCTCGGCTTCAAGCATAATTTCAGCCAGTTCAATGTCGGTAATACTTCCTTCAATTTCCATAAACAGCCCGAACGGAAGTTCGTCCAACACAATTTCGGCATTTTTAAAATGATAAGTTTTACGCCGTTTTTCATAGATCACACGAGGTTTATAGCCTAAACTTTCGATAATTTGTTCGATTGCTTCGCGGTTTGAAACTTCGGTTTCGTGTTCAATTTGTTGTTTAATGGCGAGATTATTGACGATGCGTTGTTTGAAGGTCAAAAGCGTTTTATCGGCAACTTTTCGCAAACGCAAAACGGCGGGAATTTCATTCAAAATACCGCCGCCGAAAAGTATGTTTTCCTCAAAATCTTCACGGTCAAAAACCGCACCGATTTCATCCAGCGAAGTTAAAACCCCCGCATATTGTGCAGAAGTCAACCTATATTTTTTCTCGATTTCAATCGCCACAAACTAGCGTTCCCTTTTACCCTTTACTTTTTACCTTGCAAAACTTAGTTTTGCCAAATCCAACGCCAAACTTCGGGAATTGTCGCCCGTTTGCCGTACATCAGCATTCCGATTCGATAAACTCGCGCCGCAACCCAAACCAACGCGGCAATCGTCAAAAGATTCAGCAAAATTGATAATCCGATCTGCCAAAATGGTGGAGTTTCAGTCAAAATTCGCACAGGCATTGCGATTGGCGAGACGAACGGGACCATTGAAACGATTGTCGAAAACGTCGAATTCGGATCGCGGACAATCGGAATAACGCTGTAAAGTCCGACCATTAAAAGCATTATCGGCGGCAGAGTAAATTGTCCGCCTTCCTGTTGCGTTGTAACAATCGAACCGATGAGCGCGAAAAGTGTCGAAAACAGAAAGAATCCGAGTATAAAAAACAGGAAAAAATAACCGACAAATACGGGCGAAATCGGCGGAATACTGTCAACCAGACCGCCCATGCCCGACAACAAAACACCGTATGTCAATAAAATTAACGCGGAAAATATCCAAATTGAAACTTGCGTTAAGCCTGCCAAACCAACGCCGACAAGTTTTCCCATCATCAATTCAAACGGCTTGGCAGACGAGAACAAAATTTCGGCAATTTTAGTTTCTTTTTCCTCTAAAACCGCTCCCATTATTGAAGTTCCGTAAATTGTAATCGTAATGTAAAGCAAAAATGCCAAGGCAAATCCGACAAAAAACAGGTTACTTTTGCTTTCTTTTACCTCGCCTGTTTTGTCCACGCTTTTTGTGTCGAGCGTGATTTTTGCACCAAGTTCTTTCAATTTTTCTTCGCTGATATTCGCTTTTGCAAGACGTTCCGAGCGGACAGAATCATTCAACGCATCTTTAATCACATTTTCCGACACGAAATCTGACGAATTACGCGAATAAAGTTCGAATTTCGCGTCTTGCGCGTCAAAATCCGGCGGAACAATTAAATATGCGTCCAAATTTTCGGCTTTGATGCGTTCGTTTAGCTCTTGCTGAATCTGTTCAACGGACTTTCCGCTACGGTTAAATTCTTCAAACTGAAAGTTTCCGCCCATTTGCTCGGCGGTCTGTTTCATTTGATCTTCCTGCGAAATATTTATGCCTTTAATCGATTCGGACGCTTTTTCCTTTAACTTTTCGTTTTGTTTTTCGCTCGATAAATTATCTCTGAACCGATTGTAAAATCTTGGATTATCGCCGACAACCGCAATCCGCACCGCATTTCCTTTTATTGAAAACATCAGCAACGGTACAAATGTTACCGCCAACATAAAAACAGGCGCGAGCAAAGTTGATAAAATAAACGCTTTTGCCCAAACGATTTTGAAGTATTCGCGTTTTGCAACGGCTAAAAATTTTCGCATAGTTCTAAGTTTTACGAATCATTTTCGCTAAAAGTTCTTTGTCATTTTCGCTGAGCGTGAAATTTAGTTTTTCAAACGTCAAGTTCAATCGGCTGAGTGCGACCGACCGCCGGGTTTCGTCTAAAATTCGTGAAATTATGCCTAGGTTTTCGCTTGCTATTTGACGTGATTTTTCGGTTTCGCCAAGTTTTTCGCAGATGTCGTTAAGGGCAATCGAACGCTGTGAAAGCTGCGGAACAGTTTCGCAAAGTGTGTGTGCTTCGTGTAGAACTTTCTCGGCTTCAATCGGCTTTTCTACTTTTTTATACGCTTCGCTTAACGAAATCATTGCAAACATTTTGGCGGATTCTTCACCGATTAAATCGAGTGATTGTTTCGCTAAACCGTCTTTGCCCTGCAAGATGCAAATTTGCACGATTTGCGTCAACGCATAATCCCGCATCTCTTCAAACGGATTTTGCGTGGCAATTTCAATCGCCCGTTCATTTTTTCCGAGCGATGCAAACCGCACCGCGATAACGGCAAAAAGTTCAAAACGCGCGTTTGAATCACGAACTTCGCGGTCAGGTTGCGACTTCAGCATCTCCAAACTTTCGTCCAAACTTTCGAGTGCCTCCGGAAGATTTTCTTTTGCCTGATATTCCTTTGAAAAACCGCACAGTACCGCAGAAATTTGATGTTTATCGGCGACTGAATCGAGCGTTCGGTCAGCCAAATCAACGCTTCCCGCCCGAAGAAAATTCAAACTGATTTCCGACAAATAATTATCCCGCCGAACACCGTCGATTTTTTCCGCAATCTGCAACGCTTTCGACAAAATTTCGATTGCCCGATCTTGCCGATTTGCAGAAATAAAATTAGTCGCAATATCGTTCAAAGCCCGAATCTTTTCTTCGTCGAATTCGAGCGCGTACGCGAGCAAGACGGCTTTTTCAATCAAATCAATATCTTTTTCACGATGATAAAATTCGAGAAATGTGTGAATCTTCGTCAGCGGAAACTCGATTTTATCAACGGTTTGCAACGCCTCGTTAAGCGGTTGGCAAACGGCAATCGAAGCCAAAGCATTTGTGTTGTCGCTCAAACTTTCCGCAATTTCAAAAGCCTTTTCAAACTTGTTTTGTTTGGCTTTAACCGCGACAATTTTCTCGGTCGCCAATGATTTATGCCCGAAATCCTCAATCGCATCGACTAATTGCAACGCATATTCGTCGTCGTCGATTTCCGCGCATTTCACGGCAACTTTGGTCAGCAAACCTTCGCGGGTAAAAGGTTCATCAATCGAATCGGCTAAATCGGCAGCCAAATCGACTTCGTTTTTAGCTAAGTAATGCGAAATAACTTCGGAAATCGCCTCGGCGCGCCCGTCGGCGCTTTTAATTTTTTCGGCTGAATATGCGGCACACGCCAACAAATTATTTTCGGCTTTATCAATTTCAGTAATCATTTATTCAATTTACCAACACTGTTTGTTTCTGTTTTGAAGCCTTCATTTCACTTATTACATCCAACAAAGTCAGACGCATTAAATCGTGTAAAAGCAACTGGTTATAGAGTTTTGGAGTGTTTTTTTCAGAAACGGTTTGTTTCAAATTTTCAAACTTCGGATAGGCTTCAAAAAAAGATTTTTCCAATAATTTTTCGGCTGTGGAAATCTGCTCAATATTCCAACGCAATGCACGTTTTCCCCAACTACTGTAACCTGCAATCGTTGAAAAATATGAAATCAATTCAAACATAAAATCTTCGGATTGATTTTTTTTTGCTTCCAAAACCTTTTGACAATCTTCGCTCGGAAATCGGTGTAACGAGTCAAATTTGTAAAGTGTTTTTAAAATCTCAAGTTTTTCTTGGCAATGATTATTCAACATATTATTTAGTTTCATTTCCGAAAGAAATAATTTTTCCTTGTAAATTTATTATCACAAAAAACCCGTTTTTCATATAACGAATTTTATCGTTTTCTAGCGTACTTTTTCTCGCGTTTCGCAAATTATTTGAGAAATTATCGGCTTTTCTTAAGTATTGCCACACATTTTCAGCCGATAAAGATTCACCGTGTCGGGCAAAATGATAGCGTATTGATTCGGCAACAGTCGGAAAAGTTCCGTTTGACCATCTCCGAACAAGGTTTTTCGCTTCCGTAAAAGTTATTTTCGATATTTTACAGTTTTATGCACGCGGCAAAATGTCCGTCCGACATTTCCTTCATTTCGGGTTCAATTACTGCGCATTCTTCGCTTGCAATCGGACAGCGTGTACGGAAACGGCAACCGCTCGGCGGATTTATCGGTGTCGGAACATCGCCTTTTAAAATAATTCGGTCGCGTTTCAACTTCGGATTCGGAATCGGAATTGCCGATAAAAGGGCTTTTGTATATGGATGTTGCGGGTTTTCATAAAGTTCTTGAGCCGTGGCGATTTCGACGATTTTGCCCAAATACATCACCGCAACTCGGTTAGAAATATGTTCGACAACCGCCAAACCATGCGAAATAAAAAGATACGTCAAACCGAATTCGGCTTGCAAATCTTGCAAAAGATTAACGACTTGGGCTTGCACGGAAACGTCCAATGCCGAAACGGGTTCATCGGCGATAATCAATTTCGGATTCAACGCCAACGCTCTCGCCACGCCCAATCTTTGCCGTTGTCCGCCGGAAAATTCGTGCGGATAACGATACATATATTCGGGATCGAGTCCGACTTTTTTCAACAATTCGGCAACGCGATCTTTTTGTTCGGATTTATTGCCGATTTTATGAATAACCAACGGTTCGGAAATGATTGATAAAATTGAAAGACGCGGATTCAAACTCGCATACGGGTCTTGAAAAATAATCTGCATCTCACGCCGCAGCGGACGTAAATCGTGTTTATTCAAGGCGATAACGTCTTTGTTATCAAACCAAACTTCGCCGCTCGTCGGTTCAATCAGCCGCAAAATACAACGCCCGACGGTTGATTTTCCGCAACCGCTTTCGCCGACCAAACCCAAAGTTTCGCCCGCCAAAATATCGAACGAAACGCCGTCAACCGCTTTCACCGCATCATCACTGTTATCGACGGGAAAATGTTTGACTAGATTTTTTATGTTTACTAGCTCTTGTTTTTGTGTTTTTACTGCACTTTCCATATTTTATACAAGTTTCAGTTGCGGAAGTTTTATCTCAAAATAAATATCTGAAAGCAATAATTCACAGCCGATTGATTCAAAAATCAATTTTTCGCCTTGTTCGCTGTATTCAAAAAGTTTCCAATTCCCGTCGGTTTGACGAACAAAATGTTCTACAAACATTCTTTTCTGAGAAACTAAAACATAATCCGTTAAACTTGGTAAACGTCTGTAATCTTGGGCTTTATCGCCTCTGTCTCTGGCTTCGGTTGATTTTGAAAGAACTTCAAACACGATTTTCGGATTCTTTAATATTTCAGTTTCTTTATAAATATCAAGTTCAGGTTCACCGCAAAAAATAGTAACGTCTCCGTAAACATAATGATTTTTTCTTGCACGCACACGCAAATCGCTAAAATGAACTTCGCAACCTTTACCTTTAAGTTTATAACCTAATTCAATTCCGATATTACTTGAAATTTTGCTGTGTTTACGAGTTGCCCCAGCCATCGAGAAAATTTCGCCGTCCATAAATTCGTGGCGAATTTTAGATTTTTCTTCAAACGCCAAATATTCGGCTTCTGATATTAATTTTTGTTTTGTTGCTAAATTACTCATTTTCGTGATTCCCAATATACCAAAGATAATTACAACTTTCTTTTCGCATTACCCAACGGAAATTCTTTATGTTGAAGAACTAAATTATTGAAATTTTCGTCCATTGTAACGGCACGCCCAACACTCTCATAAAGCCTTTTTTCCTTGTCAGACATTTTTGAGGCGAAATCATAATTCTTATGATTGAAAACAACTGCCCAACCTTTTCCACTCATTTTACCGAAATCTGAAACTCCGTAAGCCTTTGAAACTAAAGTGTTTTTGCGATGTTTCAATAATTCTTCAAGATTGTTTGCAAATTCAACTGATTCGTATGTGATTTTATCTTTTTCTGCCGGAACATCCGTATAGCCGTTTATTTTGACAAACTCCTCTGCTAATCTGACTGCTTTCTGCTCATTGCTTTCAGCTTTAATACTTATTGGGTTAGTAATATCTTCAACTTGAACGGCTTGATCGGTAATTACGCTTTTTTCCGAACAACTTGAAATTAAAATAATAAGTAAAAATAAATAGATTTTCATAATCAATACAAAACGCAACGAACTTTCACGTCTTCGCTCAGTTCATTCAAAATTCTTTGATTCTTTGCCGAAACCAATTCTCAATTTCGTCAATACTCCATTCGTCTGCTTCAATTGCTAAAACCAATTTGATAATTTCACGCCTTTCATATTCGGCAAAATAGCCGTTTATTTTTAGAAAGGCTTCCGATATGTGAGTTGCAGTTCGTTTGTTTCCGCCTTTCCACGGATGATTTTTGATTAAGCCGAAACATAACGAAGCAGTTTGGCGAACAATGTCTGCATTTCCATAAAATGCCTCGTTTTGCGGTCGTGCAAGTGCAGATTCAAGTAATTCACGAAAATCTATGCCAAACCGAACTTCGCCCCAATCGTGCATCAAGTCGAAATGAAGCCAAACCGCATCGTAAAAATCAAGATATATGATTTCATCAGTCGCCAATTCTTTCTAACTCCTCGTAAAGTTTGCGGTTTTTCTTTTTGAGAAAGTCGGAAATTTCTTTTAATTGCGGTTTCGGGCGAATAAACTGCGATTGAATCCCGCCGTTTTTTATTGTCAAACTAACCAAAGTTCCTTCGGCAAAACCTTCTCGGCGACAAACCTCTTTCGGCAAACGCATTATCCAAGTATCGGTATTTGTATCAACACCAACCGCTTCTAAATCTAAAATTCCATTCATATTTCACCTCAAAATCAATACAAAACACACCGCACTTTCACGCCTTCGCTCAACTCTTTCAAAGCAATTTCGCCAACTTCGCATTCAGCTTTTTTGAACGAACAACGCGGAGCAAAATGGCAACCTTTCGGCAAATTTGTCGGGCTTGGAACGGTTCCGTCAATTGTTTGCAAACGTTTTTCTTTTGTTTCGCCGACTGCCCGCATTTTTGGTACGCTTCGCAATAAACCTTGTGTATATGGATGTTTAGGGTTTTCAAAAATTTCGTTGACAGGCGATTCTTCAACAATTTTTCCCGTGTACATCACGCAAACGCGGTCGGCAACTTCGGCAACAACACCTAAATCGTGTGTAATCAATAGAATAGCGAGTTTACGGTTTTTTCGTAGATCATTTAATAATTCAAGGATTTGGGCTTGAATCGTAACGTCCAACGCAGTTGTCGGTTCATCGGCGATTAAAAGTTCGGGATCGCACGCAAGAGCCATCGCAATCATAATTCGTTGACGCATTCCGCCCGAAAGTTGGTGCGGATAATCCTTTGCACGGCGAGCCGCGTCGGGAATCGAAACTTCTTTCATTGCCTCGATTGCGGCTTCCCACGCTTTTGCTTTGTCCAATTTTCGATGCAGACGAATTGCTTCGGCAATCTGTTCGCCGACCGTAAAAACCGGATTGAGCGAAGTCATCGGGTCTTGGAAAATCATCGCAATATCATTGCCGCGAATCGCCCGCATTCGTGCATCTGTCGCGGTCGTCAACTCTTCGCCCTTGAACGTAATCGAACCGCCGACAATCTTGCCCGGACTCGAAATCAAACGCATTACCGACAACGCCGTGATTGATTTTCCGCAACCGCTTTCGCCGACCAAGCCGAGCAATTCGCCTTCTTTGAGCGAAAAACTGACATCATTGACGGCTTTGACGATTCCCGCGCGAGTCGGAAATTGTGTTTGTACGTTTTTTACTTCTAATAAGTTAGACATTTTTAATATAGTGTAAAACGATATTCTACGACTTTCGATACGGTTATATTTTTCGAATCCATTTGTAATGGAATGAATACAATTTTTCTGACTGCGACAATCGCCTGTTCAGTCAATCCGTAAGGCAGACCGCTCACAACACTAATTGAACCGATACTGCCGTTTGGCAGAAAAGTTACTTTTAATCTAACCACACCCATTATTTCGTTTTCTCTGGCTGCATCGGTATAATTTGCTCGCGGCTGAAATACTATTTTGAAAGGAGTTGATTTAACTTCCGAAGTCGATTCTTTAGCTGTTTTTTCAATCTTTACTTCATTTTTTACAACTTCGTCGCCGACAATAGAAAATGCACCTTTTCCAATTGAAATTCCTTTTTGATTATTCGCAAACTTGAATGATTCAAGGAAGTTTTTTGCAACCGTATCCAACTCATTTGAATCACCTGAATTAACAACTCTTAATTCATACCAGCCGTTGTTTTTCCCGTCGTGATATAACCATAAAACTTCACCGCTAAGTGAAACTTTGTAAAGTTTAAATTTGCCCGATTCTTTTTCAACAGGTTTTGAACTTGCTTTTAAGCTCAAAGCACTCAGCCGATTTGTAAAACTTTCCGCTGAAAATTCTTTTTTATCTCGACAGTTTTTACTTGGCTTAACACTTTTAACTGTCTGCAAAACATACACTTTACTGTTTGAATAAGCAATGTAATTAGTTTTATTCTCACCGATGCAATTATTTGTAGTATCTTCCAAAACTAAAGGAAGTTTCGGAAACAAAACACTAACCATATCGTTTTCAGCCAAATATGTTTCCCAATTTCCGGGCAGGTAAGTTATCAAAGTTTCAGAATCCGGCTTTGGTTTATCGGTTTCATTTGGATTACCTCTGCCATCGCCGCGACCATTACCGCTTTGCCCGAATAACGCAGACGAAAAAACACATATTATAAGAATTAAGTTTAAAGTTCTTGGCATAATTTCCACCTCTAATCATTCAATTTAACCGGATCTTTCGGGCGATTCGGCAACTTAACAGGCTTCGTCAATTTTTTCAAAACTTCGTCAACCGCACGTTCAAGCTGTGAATCTTTCCCTGCGATAACCGATTTCGGATCGTTTTCCACTTCTATATCAGGATCAACGCCGTAACCTTCAATCACATATTCGCCTTTGGTGTTTGCCAATGCCGAACCGGGAACAAACACATTTCCGCCGTCAATTAATGAACCGCGATTTTGTATTCCGACAACTCCGCCCCAACTTCGCTTGCCGATTAAAGTTCCAAGTCCTGCTTCACGAAACATATACGGGAAAATATCGCCGTCGGAACTTGAATTTTCGTTCAAAATCGAAACCATCGGACCGATGAAAACGCCGTCGGGATAAGTCGTCGGTTTATCGTCCGTGCGGGCGAAATTTACGCCGAGATATTTACGGCTCAAGCGTTCAATAATCATCCGCGAAACATTTCCGCCGCCGTTTGCGCGAACATCAACGACTAAACCTTCTTTATCGAGCTGTCCGTAATAATATTTGATAAATTCACGCAAACCCGCAGGTCCCATATCAGGAATGTGCAAATAGCCGAGTCTGCCGTTTGAAAGTTGCGACACTTTTTCACGGTTTTTGGTAATCCAATTCAAATAAACCAAATTTCCTTCATCGTAAATCGGACGGTAAGTTATTGTTTTTGCACCGTTTGCGGTCGGCGTTGAATTTACGGTTAATTGAATCGCACCGATTTTTCCGCGTAAATAAGCGTAAATATCTTTGTCGGTCGTTACATTTTCGCCGTTGATTGCAATGATATAATCGCCGATTTTGACATCGTTTCCGACTTCGGTCAGCGGTGAACGATAAATATCTTCCTCGTTTTGTCCGCCGTAAATATTGCTGATTTTGTAACGATTATTTGTTTTATCGGCTTCAAATTTCGCTCCGGCAAGTGCGACCGGAATTCGCGGCGGAATGTTAAAATCGCCGCCTTCAATGTAGGCGTGCTGAACCGTCAACTCCGAACACATTTCCGAAATCACATAATTCAAATCGCTGCGGTGGGCGACATACGGCAACCATTGTTTGTATTGATCGCGGATTTTTGCCCAATCGTAACCGTGCATATTTTGGACGTAAAACCAATCGCGGTAACGTCGCCAAACTTCGTTAAATATCTGATTCCATTCCTGTTGCGGGTTTACATCGGCGATTAAACCGTTGGTTGAAACAGGTTTACGCGACAAAACGCCGAGCGGATTTGCGTCAAACATCGCGAAACCTCCGCCGATATTTGTCAGAATTTTCGAGCCGTCGGGCGACAAAGTATAGCCGAATGAAGGATCGGAAAGCACGGTTTCTCTGCGATCACGCATCGAAAAAATTCTGAGCGAAGGTAAACCGCCGCTTCTTCCATTGTAAAACGCAGGATTTACCGTGTAGATCAGAAAACCGGTTTTTGCCGAAAGTCCGCTGTAATTATCGGCGGCAAGCGGAACTTTTACGGCACGATTAACGATGGAATCAAAATCAATCGTTTCAGGCTTCGGTTCAGGTTTCGGCATCGGCGGATCGGATTTCTTTTCTTCGGTTATCGTAACTTCATCCGATTCAGAGGGAAACGGATTTTTCACGTCTTTTCGCAACGCCAACGCATAAATTTGGGTTGATTTATTCGACGCAAAGTTGTATTCAACGCCCGAAATTTGCGGTGCAAACTCGCGGTCGCTCAAAAAATAAAGATAATTTCCGCTCGGATCAAAGGTCGGATTATTTGAATCGTAAAGTTCGTTGGTAACTTTGTTGAGTTTACCGGCGGCAATATCGAACAAATAAACAGACGAAAATCCGTTGTTTCCGCCCATACTGAACGCAAGATAATTGCCTTTCGGCGACCATTCGTAATCGGAAACTTGTCCGCGTGGAGCGTCAACAATTTGCTTAACCGTTTTATCCGCCACATTTACGATATAGATTTTACCGTCTTTATCCGAAAAGGCGATTGATTTTCCGTCGGGCGACCAATTCGGAAAGTAACGCATCGCTTGTCCGCCGACGGTTAATTGAACAGGTGCGGAATTGCCGTCTTGTGCCACGAGCCAAAGTTCTTCTTCGCCGGATTTATCGGAAATAAACGCGATTTGTTTGCCGTCGGGCGACCAACTCGGTTGTTTGTCGTGAGCGTCCGAAGATTTGGTTAAATTTCGGGTTGAACCTTTCTCGATCGGAACCGAGAAAATATCGCCGCGAGCCGCAAACACGGCACGTTCGCCTTTCGGACTGAGTGAATAATTTTCGATATTGCCCGAAACATTTGTTGTGCGGATTCGTTTATTTACACCGTCGTCGGGAATTGTAATTGAAAGTTTGTTCGCTTTTTTGGCGTTTACATCAAAAATTTCCAGTTCGCCGTTGCGTTCATAAATAATTTTCGACTGATTGTCGGAACTGCTCCAACGAACTTCCCAATCTTTGTAAGTTGTTGTCTGTGTTGTTTTTCCGCTTTTCGTGTCGTAAGCGTAAAGATTAAATTTGCCGTCTTTGTCGGAATTGTAAAAAATCGTGTCGCCAATCCACATTGCATCGCGTGCGGCTCGCGGATTATCGGAAATCTTTTTTGCATCGTTCGTCGCTAAATCATAGATATAAAGCGTGTTTGCTTGTCCGCCGGAGTAACGTTTTTCGGGGCGAAAATCACGACTTCGGGGCGAATAAACCATTTTTGTTCCGTCGGGCGAATAATCGCCGCTTCCCGCTTCGGGCATCGGTAACGCCTCGGCAGAACCGCCTTCGGCAGAAACTTTGAAAAGCCTGACTTCCGAATTCGTCCAAGATTCGCGGTGCGATTTAAAAAAGATCGATTTGCCGTCGCGTGACCAACCGTAAACCAAATTATCCCAACCCCAACGCGGCGTAAACGGACCTTTCGCGGGATAAAAAGTCAGTTGTTTCGGTTCGCCGCCGGTTGCGGGAATCACATAAACTTGTTCATCGCCGTCATATTGTCCCGTGAATGCGATATATTTTCCGTCGGGCGAAAATTTCGCAAAAACTTCCATTCCCGGATGAACGGTTAATCTGGTTGCGTTTCCGCCGCCGGTTGAAGCAGTCCATAAATCGCCGCCGTAAGTAAACACAACTTTATCACCCGAAACATCAGGGAAGCGTAAAAGTTTGGTTTGGGCTGAAACGTTGATTGCTGAAAATAAAGCAATGATGACAGTTAAAGAGATTTTTTTGAACACGAAAATGATTCCTCCGAATTGTTTTGAAAAATTTGCTCGTCTGATTTTAACCTAAAACTTGAATTTAATGAAAAGGCATTGAACTTTTGCCGAACCAATTTGTAACGACGTGAAAAATTGTTTAATTCGGATGTAATGCCTCAACTAAAAGTTTTATTCAAAAAAGAAAACAAATTCAGCCGCGGAAAAGTGCGGATTTTTATCGATTGTTTTTGCTTTATCGGCGAAATCTGCGTTTATCTGCGGCT
>JANPBM010000014.1:0-26555 GCA_031430435.1 Acidobacteriota bacterium | reverse complement strand
TAGAATCAATAAGGAAGTTTTTTTTAAGAATAATTATCCGATTCCACCTGAACCAAAAGATTTACCGAAGATTAAAGCTAATCTTGAGCGAACATTCGGCAAGTTTGAAGCAGGTCAGATTTATAAAGTTCTTGAGGAGGCGAGTTATGCGGTTTACGGTAAGAAATACTAGATATTTGTATCTAATTTTGCTAAGTTGTTTTCTGACTCTATCTGCTTGCGGGCAGATAGAGTCGGAAAAAGAAAAAAAAGCACAATTTGTTAAATATGAACTAAGAGCATTGGAATTAAGAAAAACCGGCGATTTACAAGGTGCAATTATTGAACAAAAAAAAGCTGTTGAGTTAGCTCCAAATGACAGTGACCCGTTATCGGTTTTAGCCGGAATATATATTGAGCTATATGATGGCAGAGAAAATCGCCAAGATTTGGAAGAAGCAAAAAGACTGCTTGAAAAAGCTATCAAATTACAACCGAATGACGCTACAATCCACGATATGCTAGCAGGGGCATTACAAAGATTGAAAGATTTTGAGGGAGCTTTGAAAGAAACAGAAGAAACTGTTCGGCTGGAGCCAAATGATTTAGATAATCTAACTAATCTTGCATCAATGCAGTCAAAAAATAACAAAGCTAAAGAAGCAAGAAAAACTTTTGAGAAAGTGTTGCAAAAAAATCCAAACTATATTTACGGCTTATATCATTTTGCAGAACTTGAATTCAAGGAAAAAAACTATCCCAAAGCGATGGAATTATTTGAACGTGCAATCAAGGTTAAAACTGCCGAAGACGGAAGTGATGCCAAATATATTGAAATATGCAAGCAAAGATTAGAAGAACTCAAAAAGCTGAAATAAAACCAAGCGAAACAACCAATGCTTTTGGAATTTCTGGCGGAGTTAATTTAATTAAAGATTACAATAAGTGGGCAACATTTAAGGTTGAAGGCGATAAATCTACTGCACAAATAGCCGAAAAAGACAGAGCTAACCGCAAAGAAGCGGCATTTGTAATTCGGCAACAATCTTAAAATCTTCACGCACATCTCTGCGAACACGAACATTTATATTTATTTCCTTGCCACTTATTTCCTTACCGTTTATTGTCATAACATCGTGTATAGCATATTTTTTTGTCAATCGCAAAATTGTTTGCAGATATATTGACAAAATCATTACATGAACGTTATAGTAATGTAATGACAAATTCGTTACATCATATCTGCTTTTATGCAAAGCCGCAGTTTAATGAAATTGAACAAAATAAAGCAATGACAAGATTTGAATCAGCGAAGCAATTTTATAAGAACGCGAAACATTATCTGCATCGTGCATTATTGGAAGACAATTTAGCCGTTTTCTTTCAAAAAAAAAGCTATTTTATTGAGGCTCACAAACACGCAAAAGCCTTGAGAGAAAACTTCAAAAAACAAGGTGATAAAACACGCGAAGGTTACTCGCTTGATACTTGCGCAAAAATTTATTTAGCAGAAGGCAAATACGAAGAAGCCTTAAAATGTATAAACGAAGCAATAATGATGCTCCCGGAAGACGATAATTATTACCGCATTGCAATCACCTATCAAACAAAAAGCAAGATAGAACTTTGCCTGAATAAGTTTTCCGAATCGTTTGAAACAATAATAAAAAGCATTCATATCGCTAATCTTCACATCTCAAACGAACAAGCAAAAAAATTCACAGGCGAATATATTGAATTACTTAAAAGTCGGGGATTAAAGTAATTCAACGGCATTATTTGATGGGTGAGAAGGATAATGCAAGTCTGTGAAGTGAAAGCCCTTGTTTTGGAAGTAACGAGGGCTTTTTATACTGAAATTATCCGATTTTGCAAGTAAGACCGAGTGAAATGAGTGAGAAAACGAGCCGGCAAAAGTCGTTATCGAATATGTTGTCGCAAACGGAAATATACCCAACGCGATGCTGTCAAAACTGCCGACAAATTGAATGAAAGACAGGTCAAAAGAGTTCACTCTTATCATTGCAGTTTTTGTAAACAATACCATGTCGGCAAAGTAGGGATAAGGAATGAATGTTAAAAAGTATTTAGTTTCGCTGTAACTCCTTGCAAATTACCCGTGAATCGCCGCCGCAATTATTATCGCAATACCCAAAATTACCGAGCCGATAATGATGCCGAGCGAAGTATTTTGATCTTCCTCGATTTCTTTTTTAACCGAAAACGGTGAGACGTAAATTATAACCAAAAATGCTGCCGCAAAAATCAGTAAACCAAGAAACACAAAAACGATTGCCGTAACCAAAACCGGCAACAATTGATCTAACGAAACAACCAAACCAAGTATATTTAACATTTATTTTCCTCCGCGATAACCGCCGACAAACGGCACTCCGATCCTTGAATTACGTCCGTCGTTGGCAAGTTCCCAACCACTGAACGACGCAACCGCGTAAATTCCGACTATTCCGATTGCAAAAACTGCGTATAGTTTTTTTAACATAATCTTTTATTCATCGCTGTCGCTTGAACTTCCGCCGAACATACTTTCGCTCCAGCGGCTGGATTCAAACATCATTTTACGAATTAATTTCCAAATCGGCACAATTAACAGCAAAAAAAACGCACAGAAAAAGTTTAAGCCGCGAGTCGTATTTTGCTCAACTTTAACCGTAACGGGCAACGGCTGATTCCAATTTGTCCATTGTCCGTCGATGCGAAGCGTATATTTCCCTGCCGGAACCGCCGAAAGTGAGACATCTTTGGTCGTGCCGCCTTCGCTCCAAGACTCGCCGTCTTCTACTCCGGTATAAAATTCCACGTCAATCGGCACAGACTCAACATCATTGTTTACCTCGTTTACAAGATCAACATCGAACGAAGCAAACGCATTGACAACAGGTGCGGTCATCGTAATTTTAACGTTGCTGTTACCGCGTAAATCAAACGGAATACTAAAAGCGGGATTTGAACCGTTTTGGCTCGGCAAAGGCTGCAACGTGATGTTTTGAGTCGGCAACGCAACCGATTCAATACCTTTGAACGGAATCATAAAAACTGCAATGATGAATAAAATTGCGACAAACGCAAAGCCGTAAGTGTAATAAAACGAACCGTCGAACGGCTGATTCGGAGCCGTTGTCCAAGGCTTCGGCAAATCCGCAATTCCGAACGCTTTTTCCACGTCCGCAATCGGCAAATATTCGCCTTTTGACCAATTCATTTCGTTGGCGGTCATTTCGCTTGAAAGCATCAACGGCGGTTTGACGTAATCAATCGCCCGCACCGTTTCACCTGCTTCGACACGCCAATAAAATTCGCCTTTGACATATTCGACAACGGCGTTTGCGTCCTGAAAAATCTTGAAATTCTTGCCGTCAAATTGTGCGGTATCGCCTAAAGCCGTTACGTCTGCAACGTTTACCGATTCAACAAAACTCCAATGATTTTCCGAATGAATCAACCAACGAAAGCCGATTGCCGGATTGTAAAGCAAGTATTCGTGCCAAAAATATGTAATTCCTTCAACCTTTGCACTTCGGACAACTGCACCGATAATCTTATATTTCTTATCGTAAAATGTTCCTTCCGCACCGATTTGTAAATCGAATTTGTGTGCGTCCGGCGAAGGCGTGAGCGATTTGAGCCAAGTAAAATTGCCTTGATTTACGTCCAGCAACGAATCGCAATTCGGGCAAGTTACACGCTCGGCTTTATCCGGAACTTGCAAATTTATCGGTCCGCCGCAATTCGGACAACCGATGCCGACCGCTTTAACTTTTTGTGCTTCGCGGACAACGGGCTTTGCGTTTTCCAGTCCGATTTCCGCGAGCGTAACTTGTTTTCCGACAAACACGAACGCCGGATTTGTGCCGAAATCAATCGTGGCAAAAGCGTTGTTTTGTCCGGCTAAATCAGCGTAACAATTTCGCTCGTTCGGAATTAATTTATACGGAATTTCACCGTCTGCGGCAATCGCCGTGGCAATTCCTTTTTCCGCCACCACAAATTGACCTTTGCCGAAAGTCAGCGGTTGTCCGATTTGAAGCTGTTCAAAATTCGGGACTTGCGTATTCGGCGGCAACGGTTGATAAAATGTCAGATAAAATTTGCCTTGAGCTTCTGCCAGCCAACCGACCCAACCGTTGGAAAACGTCGCGTACCATTCGTCCCAAAATCCGCCCGAATCGTGTTTAATTTGGCAACGTCCGGTTAATTCAAATTTGTTGGTGTTCCACACGCCTTTTAATCCGACACGAAGCGGCGATTGCGAATCGACAATTTCCGCGACCTTGCCCAAATCCGCCAATCCGCGATCCGTGCGTGAAACCGCCGAACGGCAAAACGGACAAACAACTACAATCGTCGAGCCTTTTTGAAACTCGATCGGTGCGGCACACGTCGGACAATTTGCAGACAGAACAGACATAAATTACGAATGACTAATGACAAATGACGAAGGACGTTCTGCCCCGCGATTTACAACTCGAACAATAACGCTTTCCGCGTCTAAAAACGTTTTCAAATTTTCTTCCCAATCCCAAGTCGGGCGTTCGCGGCAACAATAAAGATTAAACGTTGCGGTTTGAAATTCAGGATAAGTATGACACGCCAAATGCGATTCGGTCAGCATCGAAAACCCCGTAACGCCGCCTTCACCGTCGAATTTGTGCCAAGTTTCGTTTAATGATTTTAACTGTAAATCGTTTAGAACACTAGAGAAAACAGTTTGTAACGCCGAAATATCACGCAATTTCTCGGCGTTACAGTCAAAAGCATCGATTATCCATTCTGTTCCGACCAACATAAAATTTACTACGATACAACTTAAACGAAAGTTTATAGAACTTTACAAAACGCTTTTGCGTTATAATTTACTCGGTGAAAGTATGTTGAATATAACGAAAAATTTCTTATTTGTCATCACGATTTGCACGATTTTTACGGGTTGTTCGCGGATTTTTTCGACTGCCGTAAATTCAAATATCAATAAACCGACCGATGACGAGCAAATTTCGAAAGTTTACGGCAAAGCAAAAGTCGTCGGCACAATCGATTCAAACGAAATCACCGAAAGCAGCGGAATTACGGCTTCGCGGTGCAATGCCGGCGTTTATTGGACGCATAACGATTCGGGCGGCGACGCGCTTTTGTTTGCGATAAACGAGAAAGGAAAAAAGCTCGGAACGTGGAAAGTTACCGACGCGAAAAACATAGATTGGGAAGACATCGCCGCGTTTAAAGACGAAAAAGGCAAGTGTTTTTTGTATATCGGCGAAATCGGTAATAACAAACGAACGCGGAGCGAAATGATAATTTACAAGGTTGCCGAACCGAAAGTTTCCGTCGCCGATAAAGATTCGAGCATCAAAAAACCAAACAAAACCGAATCCGCCGAAGCGATAAAGTTTAGTTACACGGACGGAAATTACGATGCGGAAACGATGATGGTTCATCCGAACGGCGATATTTACGTTCTGACAAAATCGTTAATCGGAGCATCGGAGGTTTTCAAAGTCGGCAAAAAGACCGAGAAAGTCGCAAGTTTCAGCGTTCCCGCCCTGCCGAACGGACTTTTGACCGGCGGAGAAATTTCGCCCGACGGCAAACGCCTTATCGTCTGCGATTACTTTAACGCCTACGAAATCGTTCTGCCGAAAGGCGCGAAAAAATTTGATGAAATTTGGAATGAAAAACCGCTCGTCATCGAACTTGGCGAACGCAAACAAGGCGAAGCAATCTGCTACACGGCAGACGGCAAAGCGATAATCGCCACAAGCGAGAAGAAAAATTCACCGATGATTAAGGTTGAGCGGAAGTAGATTTTTATCTTTGGAACTAAAATTAACGGCTGTAATAAAACGAAAATCGATATTCAACAGATTTCCAAACTGAAACCGGTTTTCCGGTTGTTTGAGTTTCATAACAACGCCATTGTAATCCGAAATTAGTTTATTTGGCAATAAAATTTTCGGAATAAAAAAGCGGCTGACATTTCCGTCAACCGCTTTTTTGTCAGTTATGAAGTTTGTTTAAGGCTCGTCGTCGCCTTTTTTACCTTTCTTTTTCGGCGCCTCAACTTTTGGCGGGTCGTTTTTCGGCTGAGTCGGTACCGGCGTTTTGGTTGTCGGCGGTCTTCTGATCGGCGTGGTCGGATTATCATCGTCCGAACGCGGGTTTGCACTCGGCGCGATTGTCTCATCGGGTTTAACTTCGTCGATTTTAGTCGCTTTGCCCGAATTATTGCCGCCCGTATCAGATTCGCCGACACCTTTGCCGCGACCGTTATTTGTTCGCCCCGCTGACGACGACCTTCCGCCGCCTCTGTTGCTGTAACTTATGCCTAAACTTCGACCGACTTCATCGGCTTTTTCAAGTTTTTCAACTTCTTCGCGCTTTCGCATTTCAACTAATTTGGCAATGTCATCCGGCATTTTCGGCGGTTTCGTGAAACTGTCCGAAGGCTTACCGCGCATAAACGGAACCATAAAATTGTTAAAATACGGCACTGCTCCGTGTCCGCCTGTCATATAAGTTCCCAAATCCGATTTCTTTTCGGGGTTTCCCATCCAAATTCCGGTGGCGTAAGTCGGCGTGTAACCGACAAACCAAACGTCTGTGTGGTCATTAACCGTACCTGTTTTTCCGGCTAACGGATGTCCGCCGGCACTCGCACTCGAAGCAGTTCCGCCGCCGCGAACCACGCCTTGCATCATTTCAACCATTGTCGAAGCAACATATTCGGTCGTAACTTTATACGAAGTATTTTCAAATTCTTCTAAAACTTTACCGTCGCGGTCTAAAACTTTGCGAATTAAATGTGATTCCATTCGCACGCCTTTATTCGGGAAAACCGTGTAAGCCGAAACCATTTCCGCGAGTGAAACTTCGGTCGCGCCCAAAGCGGACGGCAACACGGGAGCCATCGGGTTTGTGATTCCAAAGCGTCTGACCATCTGCGAACCTGTTTGGATTCCGACTTGGTCAAGTAAATGTACGGCGGCAAGATTATAAGATTTTGCCAAAGCGATTTTCATCGCCACATTCGGATGGCTTAAACTCCCGTCGTAATTGTGCGGCATCCAACCGCCGCGCCGAATCGGCGCTCCGCTGACAGTCATATCGGGTGTCATTCCCCATTCAACCGCCGCCGTGTAAACAAACGGTTTGAATGCCGAACCTGTTTGTCGTAAACCTTGTGTCGCGTTGTTAAATTTGTTGGTGGCGTAATCGTAACCGCCGACCATGACCGGAATTTCGCCGGTTTTGGCATTGATGCACATAATCGCGGCTTGGACTTCGGGAACTTGTTGGAGCGAAACCTGCAAAATCTGGTTTGTTTCATCAACACCGTCAACCAAAAACTCACAAATAAATCCGGGCTTCAGTTCACCCTTCGGCGATTTATTCGGACTTCTGCCCATATTTTTCGACGAAACAATCGTGTGATATTTTCCGAAACGAATTTCGGCTTCATCTTTGTCCGAGTCAATTTTCATGACCAAACCTTTGATGTATTCACCTTTTTCATACTCGTCGCCATACCAGTCGGGATGTTTGAACGAACCTAATTTTTGCTTGAGTTTTTCATCGGAAAGCGGCTGACCTTTTTCATCTGCCAACGGCTGTCCTTTTTCATCGTTCAAAATATTGACATATTCCGAACGCCATTTTTGGTTACGGTCATAGCTTCGCAAACCTTCGCGGACGGCTTTGGTCGCATATTGCTGTCCGGTAATGTCGATGGTCGTGTAAACTTTTAAACCGCCTTGGGCAACTCGTGTCGTATATTTTTCTTCCAGATATTTGCGAACTTCTTCGACCGGATAATCCCACGCGGTCGATTTTGGTTGCGATTGATAATAAGCGGTATCGGCAAGTTTAACCGGTTTGGCTTTGGCGGCTTCAATTTCCGATTGCGAATAAATTTCAGGAAAGAATTTGCCCATTTGCCCCAGCACAATATCACGGCGGTCTTTTGCTTTTTCAATGTTTTTGGTCGGCGAATAATCGGACGGAGATTTTGGAATTGCGGCAAGCATGGCGGCTTCTTCCAACGATAAATCTTTCAGCGATTTATTGAAATAAGTTTGCGAACCTGCTTCAAATCCGTATGCTCCCGCACCGAGAAAAACGTAGTTCATATACATCTCTAAAATCTGACGTTTGGTATAAAAACGTTCGATTTGCAAAGATGTTGCCCATTCATTGGCTTTTCTGGTAATTGTTTGCTCTTTTGAAAGAAACAAATTTTTGGCTAATTGCTGCGTTATGGTCGATGCTCCTTCTTTTGAACCGGTCGTAACATTTTTGACCAACGCGCCTGCCAAACGATAAAAATCAATCCCGTTGTGTTCGTAAAAACGATAATCTTCAACGGCAATCAATGCGTCTTCAACAGTTTTCGGAATATCTTTTTCTTTAATCGGAATACGTTTTTCGAGCGCAAATTCAGCCAACACGGTTTCGCCGTCGTTGGCATAAATTTTTGTAACTTCGGGCGGACGATAAGTGGCGAGAGCCGAAACTTCGGTCGCGAAATGCGAATTATTCAAATAATAAGACGACAAAACGCCGGTTAATCCGCCTGCTGCCAACGCCAAAACAACCGCCAAAGGCAACCACACGATTCCCCAAAACGACCGCTTTTTCTTCGATATCGATTCAACTTCCGTAACTAAATTTGCCATTATACTACCTCTCAAAAAATTGAATCAGCGGTTCATTGAAACATTGATTCATTTAATATCGCCATTCTGCCGACGAAAAAAACTTATGAAAAACCAAAAAAACTGCCGTCAACGATTCAAAGACAAAATGAATCAATTAACAAACCGTCGCATTCGGACGCTGATAACAAAACCAATCGCAATAAAAGTCGATAAAATAGCGGAAAGCCCTGCGCTCATCATTGGTAAGGGAACGCCGATTACCGGCAAAAAACCCAAAACCATGCCCATATTCATAAAAATCTGAAACGCCATTCCGCCGGTAATTGCCATAATGACAATCACGCCGGACTTGTCGGGCGCGTCTCTGGCACCTGTTACCAACCTTGAAAGCAACAGCATATAGGCAATCAACAACGCAATTCCGCCGACAAATCCGGTATTTTCAGCGGTAACGGCGAAAATAAAATCAGTTTGCGGCGCAGGCAAAAATTTCAACGCGCTTTGTGAAAGTTCCGTCTCTCCTTCCGATCCTGTCAATCCGCCTTTGCCGACGCTGATCATCGATTGAACGGTGTGATAACCGTATCCTTTGGGATCAACATTTTCGGGGTCAAAAATAACCATAACCCGTTGTTGCTGATATTGTTTGATTTTACCTGTTTGAACGCCGACATACCAAGCCAGCGGTGTGAAAATCAAGCCTGCCGCAACCGTCAGTAA
The DNA here is from genome assembly GCA_031430435.1 of Acidobacteriota bacterium. Lineage (GTDB taxonomy): Bacteria > Acidobacteriota > Blastocatellia > Pyrinomonadales > Pyrinomonadaceae > JANNVK01. Next base: position 17,184 of record JANPBM010000014.1, on the reverse strand, counting down.
AACCCAGCGGATTTTTATTGACGATAAAAAAAACACAACGGCTAACAGCGGAAAGTAGGTCATTGCCTGTCCCGCGTCGGGTTCAAGCAAAATAAGAAAAATCGGGGCGGCTAAAATTGCAAAACCCAAGCCGACTTCTTTGAGTGTCAACGGACCTAATTTTCTGTCGCCAAAGTGTTTTGCAAGCATTAACACCACCGGGATTTTTACAAATTCGGACGGCTGAAACCTTGTAAAACCAAGATTTAACCAGCATCGTTGACCATTGATTTTCATTCCGATTCCGGGAATTAGAACGATTGCCAACAAAAATAAACCGATTCCGTAAAAGATTGGCGCTTGATCGACCAATCGACGATAATCCGTAAAGGAAACAACTAACAAAGCCACGATGGAGATTGCCAAACCGCCAATTTGTTTTTCCCAATAATTTTCGGACGGGACAGCGTTGTAAATCTGCATGGTTCCAAAGCAGGTAATGGAAACGGCGATTGTCAGCAAAAGCCAATCAAAATCCCGATACGAACGTTTTTCGATGTTTAAGGTTGCCATTTTATTTCACCGCCGTTTCTTTAATTGCTTCGGTGCTAAAGGTCGAATAATTTCCTTTGGCAATATAGGCTTGATAAAAACCGCGCACCAACGGAGCCGAATTATCGCCCCCGAAACCGGAGTTTTCAACTAAACCGATAACTGCGATTTCCGGATTATCGGCAGGCGCAAACGAAACAAACCACGCGTGGTCTTTGTTTTTTCCTTTGTCTTTTCCGAGAGCCGCAACTTGTGCCGTACCTGTTTTTCCCGCAATCGAAAATCCCGCGATTCCGGCTTTTCGAGCCGTTCCCGACGTAATTGCTCCTTTCATTCCGTCTAACATGATATCGTGTTGTCCGGCAGTCATTTCAATGGCGATTGATTCAAGATTAGAAAAGCGTGTAACAGGTTTAGCCGGAATATAACCGCCCGTATCGTTCGGGTCGCCGACTGCTCCGATTTCCTTAAATTCTTTCAACAGATGCGGAACATACATCTTGCCGTTTGATGCAACCGTAGAAACCGCACGAAGCATCGAAATTGGCGTAACATCAACCGTAACTTGTCCGATAGAAGCGTAAACCGATTCAATATCAATCCATCTGCCGTAAGTTTTTTCTTTTGACGCGCGAAAGTATTTCGGTGTTCGCGGCGTTTTTTCGTTAGGTAAATCAATGCCCGAAGGTTTGTCGTAGCCGAATTTTTCAACCATTTTTGTCAAACCGTCAATTCCCATTTTGATTCCTAAACGATAATAATATCCGTCGCACGATTTTGTGATAGCTGTGCGGAGCGGCGGCGAGCCGTGATTTCCCATACACCGCGTATGTTTTCCGCCAATCGTGATTCCGCCGCCGCAAGCGATTGAATTATCTTGCTCGGTAATTAAACCTTGTTCAAAACCGCTGATCGACATCGGGATTTTCCACGTTGATCCCGGCGGATAACGACCTTGAATCGCCCGATTTAATAACGGACGCTGTTCGTTTAAATAATAATCGGCGATTTGTTTGCGACCTTCGGGCGTGTTGCTGTATAAAACAAACGCGTTCGGGTCAAATGTCGGAGCGGAAGCCATCGCAATAATTTCGCCGTTATTCGGGTCCATTGCAATCAAAGTTCCGCGTTTGGTCGAAGTTTTGCTGAGTTGTTCTTCGGCAACCAGTTGTAAATCGAGGTCAATTGTCGTTACCAAATCTTGTCCGGCTTGCGGCGGAACAGATTCGATTTCGTCGATGACACGACCGCGACTGTCAACCACCACGCGGCGATAACCTTCTTTGCCGCGTAATTGTGTGTCGTAATACTGTTCGAGTCCGCCTTTTCCGATAATATCGCCTGCCCGAAAGCTCTCATATTCGGGCATTTCAAGTTGTTTTACCGAAACTTCGCCGACATACCCCAAAATATGCGCGGCGGTTGAACCGTTCGGATAAAAACGCTGCGGCTGCAACTCGACACGAAGTTCGGGATATTCAAGCTGATGGGCTTCAACCCAAGTAATATCAGCCATAGTTGCATTTTTCTTAATTACTCCGGTTTCAAATTCGGGTTGTTTTTTTATCCAATTCAGGAGTTCGGTCAAAAATTGGCGGTCAATGCCTAAACCATCGGCATAAACAGCCATTCTTTCCATCGGATTGATATTTTTAATCGGTTCGCGCGACAGCGTAACATTGTAATTCGAGCGTGAATCAACCAAAAGTTTGCCATGGCGGTCAAAAATCGCTCCGCGCGGCGCCGGAATTCGGATGACACGCATTCGTTGATCGGAGGCTTTTTTTACATAATAATCGCCTTTCACAATCTGCATATAGTACATTCTGGCACCGAGAATTGTCAGCAAAAGAAACGCGAAGGCTTGGATTGCGGCAACTCTGACAGGTAAGTTTTGCGAATAATCATTTAACTTCATACTGCTTTTTTCAACCTCGTCTTCTACCCAGACGAATCGGGTTTCTGCGTCTTGTGTCTTTTTGCGGCGCAAAGAAATCACGCTTATTTTTTTGCACTTTTTCCGAGAAGAAACTTTCCAAAATTACAAAAATAACGGTTCCGATAACCGTTGTGCCGATGAGTGTGTATGCCACGGTGACAACGGGCGAACCGGACGGCGATTGTCCGAGAATTTTGTGCATTCCGAAATAAACCAAACTGTTTACCAAACAAGCACTTGCTATGACAGGAATTCTGAGCAAAAGGTTGTCTAAATACACACGGCGGGCAACTTCCGAAATAATATAAGCCACTAAAGTGAGCGAAAAAGCCTTTGCCCCAAGCAATCCGCCGCTCAGCGCATCTACCGCGATTCCCGCGATTGTTCCGTAAAGTAAAGCATTGATTGAATTTCGTTGAAGTGCGGCGTAAGCGACAATAATGAGCGGAAAATCAATATAAGTGAGCGGTTCCGCCACATTTCTAAGCGTCCATTGAAGCAGAACGGCGATAATCAAAGCAACTGTGATTTTTATCTGTTCCATTATCTATTCGTATTTGCGTTGGTATTTGGTTTAGCGGCTGTGTTGACGTTTGAGTTCGCCAACATATTCACGTCTTTTATCGTATTCGGCAACGCTTGTTCATATTTCGGACGTTCGGTTTGCTGATAAAGCAAAATGGCAACTTCTTGCATCGAACTTATCTTTGCGCTTGTTTTAATATAAATGACGTGCGGCACGGTTGCCGAACCTGTCCTGACTTCGGTTACTTCGCCGATTTTTAAGCCGGGCGGATAAATACCGTCCAATCCCGTTGTGTAAACCGTTTCGCCGACTTCGATCGGAGTGCTGCCGGGAACATAGTTCATAACCAGTTGATCTTTATCGTTCATTCCGCGAACTACGCCGAGAGCGTTTGACACGCCGAGTTGCCCGACAATCGCGGCAGCGGCTGATTTATCGTCCGTAATCAGTACAAATTGCGAGGTAATCGGGCTTACGGCAATAACTCTTCCGGCTAAACCTTCGTTTGTAACCACAGGCATATTGAGTTTTATGCCGTCCAAATTACCGCGATTGACGATTGACGAATCGAACCACGTTGACGGGTCGCGCCCGACAATTTTAGCCATTAAAACTTTGTATTTTGTTTCGTCTTTGAGTTGGATAAGTGATTTCAAACGCTCATTTTCAGCAGTCATGGTTTTGCTGTCTTGAAGTTCAATTTCAAGTGCTTGAATTTTTTCTTTCAGCACGTCATTATCGGTTTGAGCAGTTCGTAATTGATAAATTGACTGAAAATAACCGTTTGCCGCCGAAGTTACGGTTGTTACGGGCGATTGCACGAATTCGGCGGCGGCTTGCGTCCAAACCCGCAAAACTCGCTGCTTGGAATTTTCTTCTTTGGCATCAAAAGCCATTAAAATAAAGTTGCCCAACAAAAGCACAACCATTAAATAAGGTGCAAGTCTCCAAACTTCTTTTTGACTACGTTCTATCGCCATCCGGATTGAGTAAAACTAAAAGTGAATAACGATTTTCGCTACTCACTTTTTACTGAAATTAACCGCCTGTCATCATTGTGTTGTCCCATTTAACACGTTTAAGCAATTCAAAATCAGACAGCATTCTGCCTGTTCCCAAAACTACGCTTGACAGCGGATCGTCCGCAATTACCACAGGCAAACCTGTTTCAATCATCAAACGTTTATCGAGATTTTTGAGCAATGCACCACCGCCGGTCAACACAATTCCGCGTTCAACAATATCAGCCGAAAGTTCGGGCGGAGTTCGTTCTAAGGCAACCCGAACGGCATTGATGATGGTTGAAACCGCGTCTGAAAGGGCTTCGCGGATTTCGTCGTCGCTGATGGCAACGGTCTTCGGAATTCCTTCGATCAGATTTCGCCCGCGAACTTCCATCGAAAGCGGTTCATCGAGCGGAAACGCCGAGCCGAGTGCGATTTTGATTGCTTCTGCGGTGCGTTCGCCGATTAAAAGATTGTATTTACGCTTCATATATTGCGTAATTGCTTCGTCCATTTCGTTGCCCGCGATGCGGACGGCACGCGAATAAACGATGCCCGAAAGTGAAATCACCGCAATATCGGTTGTTCCGCCGCCGATGTCAACGACCATATTTCCGTGCGGTTCGGTAATCGGCAAACCTGCCCCGATTGCCGCCGCCATTGCTTCTTCAACCAAATAAACTTCCGAAGCCTTTGCCCGATACGCCGAATCTTCAACGGCACGGCGTTCAACTTGCGTGATTTCCGAAGGAATTCCGATAACCACTCGCGGGCGTACCCACGATTTGCCGTTGTGAGCTTTGCGGATAAAATGTTGCAGCATTTTCTCCGTAACTTCAAAGTTGGCGATTACGCCGTCTTTCATCGGGCGAATTGCGACAATGTTGCCCGGCGTTCTGCCGAGCATTTCCTTGGCATCGCGTCCGACTGCTTCGACTTGATTGGTGATGCGGTTAATTGCCACGATTGAAGGTTCGGAAACGACAATTCCGCGACCTTTTGCATAAACGAGAGTGTTGGCAGTGCCGAGGTCAATTGCCAAATCACTCGAAAACATACTGAAAATTGATTTGAAAGCCATCTAGTTTTTGTTAAATATCCGTGTTCTTAAAAAATAAACCTGTAATAAATTTAGTCCGTTGCCCAAGCCAAAAATCCCCAACCACCGCTTGAGCTGTTAAAAATTGCTTTTAGCAACAGACATTAAGCCTATAAGCATACAACGAAAATTTGCCATTTGCTATTGAAAACACACATTTTACATAAATTTTTATAAATTTTTTTTACGATAAAAAAGTATGATTTGAGAACATCGAAAATCGTTGATTTCAAACGTAATTCCTTTCGCCGAAAATCGCCGTCCCGACGCGGATATGCGTCGCTCCTTCTTCGATTGCAACTTCAAAATCGTGGCTCATACCCATCGAAAGTTTGCCGTGCGGCAATAATTTATCACGAATTTCACGCAGTCGTTTGAAATACGGGCGAACTGCTTCAACGTCTTCAAAATACGGTGGAATCAGCATTAAACCCAATAAATGTAAACATTTGCAGGTTTGCAGATAATCAATGATTTCCGGTAAATCAATTTCCGCAACCCCGAATTTCGTTTCTTCGTTCGCTAAATCAACTTGGATAAAAACAGAAAGTTTGTCGCGGTTTTCTTCCGCGCAAATTCTTTCGAGCCGTCGGGCAAGTTCGATTGAATCGAGCGTGTGAACAACGTCAAAAAGTTTGACGGCTTTGCGCGCTTTGTTCGCCTGCAAATTTCCGATTAAGTGCCACTCGACGTTTTCGCGTCCGATTTCGCTGATTTTCGCTTCGGCTTCTTGAATTTTATTTTCGCCGAATATTTTTACGCCGCAATTCAAGGCTGCTTGCAAAACATTGACAGGTTTAGTTTTGCTGACCGCGACCAAAGTAATTTCGTCAACCTTTCGACCGCATTTTTCCGCCGCAACTTTTATTCTGTTTTGCACACTCGCAAGATTTTCTTTCATCCTTTAATTTTAGCAAATTCCATCTGCACGTCCGCAAACGTTTTGCCGATTAAATTTTTGCCGATAAAAAACTCGTTGCCCGTAACTTCCAATGCCGCAAACTTCGGTTTTTCAAAAATTTGCATCGCTTCCAAAGTTTCAAAACGCACGGTTGCCAAACATAAACCCCAAATTTCTTTGCCGAGAAAAACGTCGATTTCGAGGTTTTCAAAAAAATAACGGTTCATCCGAATTTCATTCGTTTCGACTCGTTCGTTTTGGCTGATTTTGCGACCTTCAAAAATTTCCAACGCCGCGTGTTCTGCTTCGTTCAAGTATATTTCTGAAATTTCAAATCTGCTGAAATCATTATTCGGTTGAAGTTGGCGAAAAATATACGTCCATTCTTTGGTGTGTGGTTTGCGAATCGAACGCAGACACAACCGCGTATTTTCAACGTAGTTATCAAAAATTTGCAGGTGTTCGTCCGCAGGTTTTACGCCGTCGGGCAAGCCTTGAAGTAAAAATAAACGTCTGAACTCGGTGCGAAAAGTTTTATTCATTGTAAAATTGTTCTATAATTTCGAGTTTAATCCAGCAAACGAGGAGAACAAAATGCGATTCTACATTTTTTTATTAACAGTTACTTTATTTTTTACGGCTTGCGGCAATAACAGCGAAACGCCGAAAAACTCAACAAATAACGCCAAACCTGCAATCGGCAACACAGCAATTCAGCCAACTAACGCAAATCAGCCGAGCAATGCACCAACAAACTTATCAAATCTACCCGCAGGCACGATCGCAAAGCCTGATGCCGATAAAACTAACGATGCAAAAACGCTTTCGACGGTTATTACAGCATATTCTGAAGCCTTGAAATCGAAAAACGATGCGGCATTGCGAAAAGTTTTGTCGCAACCAACAATTAAGGCTTGGGAAGACGAAATGAAGTCGGAAGGCAAAACAAAATTTGCCGAATATGTTGCCGAAAGCGAATATGTTGAAGGAAAACCGTATGAAATTCGGAACGAAGAAATTAAAGGCGATGAAGCAATTGCTGAGATAAAAGGCGGAGTTTTTGGTAAATGGACACCAATTGTATTTGTTAAAGAAAACGGTGAATGGAAAAAAACCGATGAAAGTCCACAGTTCAAATCGGTTGTCGGCAATGCTAACACAGCTCAAAAAATTGCCCCGAAATAAGTTCAAAGTATAAACTTCAGTTTGCCAAACACGCTTCAGCTAACTTAAAAAAAACTGAAGCGTGAACTTAAAACTCTCTAAAAAGCCAAAGCAATTTCGCCGATTTTGTCGTTGATTTTGGTGATGTTTTCAAAGTTCGGCAACTGTCTGATGCGGCTTGTGATTGTGCGGTTAATCCAATCCAAGCCGTCGTTTTCGCCAAACAGAGTTTTAATCACATAATTCGATTCGTTTGCGGCTTTCGCGCCTTGTCCGACCGGAGCATAAAATTTATCAACCAAAAACCGCGAAAGTTTTTGTGCAAACGGACTTTTTCGCAACTCAAGACGTGCCACGCTTGAATAAAATTGCGTGTGTGCCGATTCTTCGCGGATAATTCCTTTCAAAATTTGCGTTAAAATCGGGTGATTCGCCAACGCATCAAGTCGGCGATAACCTTGCGTGGTTGAAAGTTCGTGGATTGCTCCGAATGTCATATGTGTCGCCGTAAAACTTTTGCCGACAAGGTTTGTGAGCATCGTAATAATTGCCGTGTTGATTGTGTAACTTAGCGGAATAGAAGACTTTAACTCGGTTCGCCAATCTTTGTCGGTCGGATAACCAGCTTCGTTCAAAAAACGATTCAACAATTCGCCGTGCGTCAATTCTTCTTCGCCCCAACGTTCCATAAACTTGCCGATAATCGGGTCTTTGCCGGTCGGCGTGCGGCGTAATTCGGCTTGATACATTTCGGTCAGCGTTTCAACATCACGCATATACATCAGCACGGGAACAAAGTCGGGATTAAGTTCGTGGTTTTTAATATCATTCCAATCAATGTTGCCGATAAATTCCGGCGTTAAAGTTCGCGGTTGCTTTTCATACCAATTTAATACATCGCGGTTTGTTTCAAAAGTCATAATGTTCACCTTCCAAACCACTATTCGCATACAAAATAAAATTCGGATTGCAAAAAAGTTCCGCTTATAAATAATTTTTGAAAAATTGGTTTTCGTCCGATTCTTGAAACGATTGAAAAATGTTATTATTTACGAATTATGAAACTTATCTTAGCTTCCATTGTCGTTATAACCTTTAGTTCGTTCATTTTTGCGTGCGGTTCGCTTGAAACCGAGCTTGGTGTTTTTGAATATCAACCGAGTTTTACCTCGTTTTCAGGCGATGATTTGGCTTTGCCCGAAGAAAAGCGTTTGAAAAACATCAAACAACTTTCTTTCGGCGGAGAAAATGCCGAGGCGTATTTTTCGTTCGACGGTAAACAACTTATCTTTCAATCAAAACGCGACGGACGCGGTTGCGACCAAATTTACACGATGAATACTGACGGTTCAAACGTCAAAATGGTTTCAAACGGCGAAGGTGCGACAACTTGCAGTTACTTTCAAAAAGGTAATAAACGCATTGTTTACGCTTCAACTTATCAAGGTAAAAAAGAATGTCCCGAACCGCCCGACCGCAGTAAAGGTTATGTTTGGGCAGTTTATTCCGACTTTGATATTTACGAAGCAAACGCGGACGGCACAAAAATTAAACCGCTGACCACAACCAAAGGTTACGATGCCGAAGCGACTGTTTCGCCGAACGGTAAAAAAATCGTCTTTACATCCGAACGCGACGGTGATTTAGACCTTTATGTAATGGATAAAAACGGTAAAAACGTGAAGCGTTTGACGAATGAGATCGGCTATGACGGCGGAGCATTTTTCTCGCCCGACGGCAAGCAGATTGTTTATCGCCGTTCGGCTGTCAATAACGAAGCCGAAACAAAGCGTTACAAAGATTTATTGGCAGAGCATTTAATTGTCCCGACGGTTTTTGAAATTTGGACAATGAACGCCGATGGCACCAACAAACGTCAAGTTACAAAGTTAGGTGCAGGCTCTTTTGCACCGTTCTTTACGCCCGACGGCAAGAAAATTCTGTTCTGCACAAACCATTTTGCGTCTGATTCAAGAAAACGAAACTTCGATTTGGTATTGATAAACGTTGACGGCACAGGCATCGAACGTGTTACCTACAACGAAAGTTTTGACGGCTTTCCGATGTTCTCGCCCGACGGTAAAAAGTTGGTGTTCGCCTCAAATCGCAACTCCAAAACCCAAGGCGACACGAATGTTTTTATCGCCGACTGGACGGAATAGGGAAGTGAAAAGTGAAAAACTAAAAGTGAAAAGTAGAAAACAGGTTGCGGAAGGTTGATATTCAGTTGCAACGGCGAGTTATGAAGTTGCTAAAGCTAAATCACAACTTGCTAGAGCTAAATCACAACTTGCAACCGCGAGTTATCAACTTGCAGAAGCGAGTTATCACTTTGCAATAGCAAGTTATGAAGTTGCAGAAGCTGATTATGAACTTGCAACAGCTAGTTATGAACTTGCAACAGCTAATTATGAACTTGCAATAGCAAAATATTGAGTTGCAGAAGCTAATTATGAACTTGCAACAGCGAAATATTGAGTTGCCGGAGCTAATTATCCCTTTGCGACAGCAAGTTATGAACTTGTAACAGCTAATTATGAACTTGCGATTGCGAATTATGTGGTTTCGGTAACTGAATGTAAACAAACAATTTAAAATATAGTTCTTGCACCCACAAAAAAAATGAATTACCTTTTATAGTAATTCGAGATAAATAGCCTTGTACTCCCAATTATGAAGATAAAGAAACTTACAATTCAAAATTATCGTAACTTTAAAGACTTTGAAATTGAACTCAAACCTTTCACTTTAATCATTGGTGAAAACAATATTGGCAAAACTAATTTACTCAATGCTATTGGTTTGATTTTTAGCCAAGAAATAACATTCTTCAAGAAACGAATGTTGGAAGTTGACGATATAAACTATGAGTCAATTCAAGAGTTTAAGAAAGAAATTTTGACCGACAAATCTGCTAATGAAATTGCACAACCAATTGTAAAAATTGAAGCTGAATTAGACGGCTTTACTCCTATGCAAAAAGCGGTTGTTGCGGATTGGTTTATAGATGAAAATCTTGAAACGGCAAAACTGACATATAAGTTTTATCCAAAACTTGACTTAACAAAATGGATAATTGAAAAAAGAACTTCAATCAATAATCTTACTCAACATTCGGAAGAGTCAAGTGAAGAATTTGAAAAGCGTAAATTGGATTTCATCGAATTCCCAATTGCAAATTATGGTTTCGTAATTTTAGGTGGTTTAGAAGAATCAAAACAAGCCGATTTTTATTTCTTGAAAGCTCTAAAGTTTGAATTTTTAGATGCTTTGCGTGATGCGAAAACGCAATTAGTTGCAAGTGGTGATTATCGCTTGCTTTACAAGGTTCTTCTCAATAGAGGAAGCAATAATTACGAGGTTATAAAGAAAACACTTAGTCAGTTAAAGAAAGATGTTGATGAAAATGCAGAACTAATTGAAGTTAAAAAAGAGATTAAAAAGTTTCTTGATAAAACCTCCTTAGTTGAAGAAGAAGATCATAATGCCGTTGACTTTTCGTTTTCTAAACCTGACGAAAATGAAATGCTCAAAAAACTGAGTTTGCAATATGGTAATTCACCTGTAACCGTTGAGCGAAATGGAACAGGAAGAAACAATCTGCTTTATATTTCTCTGCTTCTTTCCCATTTGATTTACAAAAACATTCCCGAAATTCTGTTTAGGTTAATTGCGGTTGAAGAACCCGAATCACATTTACATCCACAATTACAAGAGCATTTAGCCAAAAACATACAATCCGAAATTTCAGATGACAGGCAGATTATCGTTACTTCTCATTGTCCTCATATTACGAGCAAATTAGAGTTAGATAACACGGTTATTCTTTTTAGAAATAACAAGACTATTGAAGGTTGCTACATTCTTGACAACTTTAAAGATGACAAGGGAAACTTTGATGCAGAAGCTAAAAAACATATTAGATATTTGCAGAGATATTTAGATGCGACTAAATCAACTATGTTTTTTGGCAGAAAGATAATTTTAGTTGAAGGTATTTCTGAACAAATTATTATTCCAAAGTTATTTGAAATTCATACAGGAAAATCTATTGAAAAAATTGGATGTACGGTAGTTAATGTCAATGGAGTAGCGTTCAAGCATTTTCTTGAAGTTGTTAGAAAAGGATTTTTCATCAAATGTCTTGTTTTGACGGATAGTGATACAGGAACAGAAACTGAAGATAGAGCTAATAATCTCCAAAATGATTATTTAACCGACCTTGAACTTATCAAAATTTCAATAACATCTGAAAGCACATTTGAGAAAGATGTAATGATTGCGAATAAAAGTAATTTATCTAAAAAGCCAATCTTTGAAGCACTCAAATTAACTCGTCCAACTTCTGGAAAACCATTTGTCGCAAAATACGAACATATTGATTTAAAAGTTGAAGAAGGTTTCAATCTTATCAAAGATTACAAAGCTGAATTTGCAATGGATTTACTTTCTGTGTTGAATAAAGATGCGGATAATTTTATTATTCCCGAATACATAAAAGAAGGCTTTGACTTCATCACCAATTAACTCGGAGAAAAATATGTTTAATTTGGTCATAGCAGGTCCCGGAGCAGGGAAAACAACCTCATTAGTAAAACACATTAAAGAAACTTTAGCTGATTTAAGCCAAACACCATATCAATTTTGTGCAGTAATTACTTACACAAACGCAGCAGCCGAAGAAATACGTCAACGACTTCAAAGAGAAATGATGATTCCATCAAATGTTTTCATTGGAACAACTCACCAATTTTTGATTAGGTTTATTATTGAACCTTACGCACATTTAGATAATATACCAAGAGAAAAACTGTATACTGATGCGGTAAAGTTAGCAAAGGCAATGACGAATCAATATGCTCAACGTGCAACAGAAAAAAAAATCGCAGATTCTTTGGCTGAACGTGGAATAATTATTTATGACAAGATTTTAGAGATTGCAGATAGGCTAGTTGATAAGCCAAGTGTTATAAAACTGCTCTCTGAAAGATTAAAATATATCTTCATTGACGAATATCAAGACACCCGATTATTACAACACCAAGTTTTTGAGAAAATCTATGACCAAGGAAATACAAATCTACGTTTTATCGGCGATCCTTTGCAATCAATCTACGGTTTTTCCTACATACAGAGCCAGTTAAAACAAGAACCTAAACCTGCCTCGTTTAGTGATGCTCCAATCTTAAAACTCAAAAATCATCAAAAGTGTAATTTGACATACATAAAATCGAATTATCGTTCAAGTGAAGAAATTGTAAGTTTAGTCAATTGTTTTACGCAAAAGATTGATTTAACTCAAACTGCTGAAAATAATGCAGTAAAATCTGGAATTCCTATTATTTTTATCGAAAATAAAACCTTACCTGATATCATCAACGCTTTTGACGCTATTGCAGAGAAACATAACTTGTCAGAAGAGACTGACAAGTTGCATAAATTATTATTAGCTAAAGAGTGGAAGTATTTTGAAAGAATAAATGACTCGCATCAAGTAGACGAGTTAGATTATGGAACTCACACGATAAACAGCCAATACCAACAAGTTAAGCAATGCGTTTTAGCCGCATTAGGATTAAAAAGAAAAGATATTATCGAAATCTCCTCAAAAGAGACTAACTTTGAGAAAACATTAAGTTGGCGTTTATTTTGTCTTCAAATGTTGTCAAACATCAAAACAACTCCAATAGAAAATGTTAAAGGGCATATAAGACAAGAATTTATAAGTAAATATAAAAAGCCATTGCCGCATGCTGATAACTCAGACGAGAATAATACTTCGATCAAGTCTACCGTAGAAAAATTATGCCGCTCAGCCAAACCAAAAACATCAAACAGTTTTTATTCTTCAGTTCATTCTGCAAAAGGGTTAGAAGCGACTTGTGTGCTTGTCTATACAAATACTAACAACCAGCTTGAAAAATGGTTGGACTACGATAATGTTGATAACAATGATGATAATTTCCGTTTAGGTTATGTAGCTTTTAGTCGTGCGAGAAAGTTATTATGTGTTTCTTGCAAAGAGAAGCCAAAAGTAGCAACCTTAGGGAAAATGCGAGCAATGGGTTTTAGTTTTGAGAAATTGTAGAGTGAATCAATTTTTTTACTTTTTACGCTCACCTTTACAACTCCTTCTCAGCCAATTTGCTCCAATATCTCAACTCTCTTTTACGATAATCGGGCGAAGTTTTGGCAGATTCGATTGCTTCGGTAAACATTTCGCGTGCCTTTTCGGTTTCGCCTTGGGCTTTCAAAACTTTGCCCAAATAATACAAACCTTCGGAATCAACCGGACGGCGTTCGACAAATGTTTCGAGCGGTTTTCTGGCTTCGGCAATCATCTTTGCGTCTAAATATGTTGCTCCGATTTCCCGCCAAACTTCGCTTAACGCGTATTTTTCATTCTGTTCCAAAACGACCGAAAAGTAATTTAACGCTTGTTGAAATTCGCCTTTTTTACGGGCAATTTTGCCGAGTTCGTAGTTCGCGTCAACTTCGTCTTTGTCAATTTCAACTGCTTTAGTAAAATGCTCAAACGCCTTTGCGTCTTGCCGGCGTTGGCTGTAAATCATTCCGAGTTGGACGTGTGCATCGGCATCACTCGGATTAACGGTCGCGTTTTGCAAGTAACGTTTGAACGTTTGCCGTTCGCGGAAAGCGTTGCCGAAACCGCGTGCTTCGCCCATCGCCGAACCGCCGAAATACATAAAAGCGTAAAAAAGAATGAACGGCGAAAACAACCACGGCGAGATAAATCCGAAGACAAATGTGCCGAGACCAAACGAAATCCACGAAGTTGAAACGACTAAAACCGCGTTCGCATAACTTGCCCCGAAAACTGTCCGCAAGGCAAAAATCATCAAAACCGCAAACAATAAACCGCTTGCCAACCAAAACGCGAAATAAATTAACGGACTTATTTCCGATGAATAAAGCAAAATTCCTGCGACGGCAAACGGCAGATGCGAAGCCGTCCACGCCATCATCGCACAGGTCGAAAGCGTTCCGTAATCGCGTTGAAAAATCACACCAAAATTTCCGAGAGATGCGAAAAGCGTTATCAACAATATAGTTAGCGGAACATAAAAAACGGCAAGTGAAATCAGCGGACGATAAAAACCTTTCGGCTCGAACGAGAAAAACCAAAACAAATTGTCGCCTACAACAGGAATTTGCGGACGATTTTTCACGGCTTTCATATAATCACGATCCATTTGTTCGTATTGTTTGTCGGATAATTCAAGGTCGCGTGATTGTTCCGAAACATATTCGCTGTAATTCGGAATGCTGTAAGCCGCGTTCAATTTGGCGTTGACGGTAAAATAAAATCCGCACGAAACGACAAAAACAAAGACGGCGGCGGTAAACCAACCGGCTTTATCCATCAATTCGCTCATCGCAAACGCAGGTCGGAAATAGAGTTGAAACAAAAGTTTAAGATTTTCCATAGTTGTTGAGAAGGCAAGATTTCTGCCAAGTAAAGCGTAAGTTCAAGTGAGATTTTTGTCAACAAAATTTATGATTTGCGGTAGAATGTTTGGAAAGCGAGGTTTTATGAAAAAGATTCTGACAATTTTATTAGCGTTATTGATTTCGCAAGTTGTTTTTGGACAGAGTGAAGCTGTCAAAGTCAATGAATTTTTTAGAAGCGGCGGAGGTTGCGACATTCAAAACGCATTTGCTAACTTCATGGAAGAAATAAAACAAGACAAGGAAAGTAAAGGTTTAGTTGTTTTCTATGCAGGCGATGGCAAAGAAAGATTTGGAAATGTTTTAGCTCAAAAAAACGGGGTAAAACTTTTTGCCGAGTTTATGAATTTTCCGTCTGAAAGAATTTTAACAGTTATTTTAGAAGGAAAATCACTTTCTACACAAGAATTTTGGATAATTCCGAAAGATGCAAAAATGCCGTTTGTTGAATCGTTTAATTTTGACTGGACAAAATTAGTAAGTAAATATCATTTTAGCGAGGCTTGTTTAAGTTGTGAGCCAAGTTATCCCGAACTATCATCTCGACGGGCAGGTTTTAAAGAGTTTGCCGAAGTGTTGAAGCAATATCCAAAATTCAAAGGCGAGATAGTTGTTAATAGCAAAGAAGAACTCGAAATTGTCAAGAAAAGACTTACGGAAGAAAAACTGCCTCGTAATCGTTACGAAATAAATTGGAGAAAAATAACTAAAATTTCTGTGGTAACAAGCCTGGTTGATTTCTACATTGTGCCTAAAGTTTCAAAATCCAAATAATTTACAATTTAATTCACAACAACTTTTCCGCAAAACTTACACAAATTTTATGTATATCAGATAAGAGAATCGTCGCAAATCACAACAAAATAAAAAAAAGAGCGAACGAATTCACTCTCTCAGATATTTTTGGTTGTGTTAAAATTAGGCGGTTTGCATCTCGCGGGAATTCCGATGTCTTTCAATCTTGCGTATTACCGTGCCGTTTGTTTTGCTGACGTAAACCATAATTCCGCCGGGTGCAAAATCCAACTTCAACAGTTCAGGGCAAGCCGCGAAAAATACATATTCGTTGTCCGTTTCGCGTAAAAACTCTGCTTGGTTATATTTGCGATGCTTTCGGTCGGGCATTTCGGCTAATCTTAATGCCTCAATTTGTGCGATTGTTTCGGCTTTTATTTTTGTGATCATTTTATTTTTACCGCTGCCTTTCCCAGACCGCTTTCCTTGTTAATCCAAAATGTTTCCAAATCTTTGATGCTCAATTTGTAACTTACGCCGTCTTGCGAATCTCGGATTAAGGCGTAATTATCTTCAATTCCGTCAAGAATAATAATATGTCCGGGTTTGTTCTGTAAAGATTTTGCCACATACAAAATTGCCGAATCTTGCTTAGTCGCGTTTTGAATATCTTCCATCGTCAAATCGCGTCTGTAATCATATTTCAAACCGAACTCTTTCAAAACGCTCGGTATTTTCGTCGGCGAAGTTCCGTCATCGTCAATCTCGAATCTTGAACGTAATTCAGCCTCGCTCACAGCAAGACCGGCATCTTTCAGCAACATTCGGGCAGTTGCGGCAACACACGCATTCGGCTGAATTTGAGCAATTACCGAACCTTTCGCTTGATAAGGTAATGTTTCTTGAGCAAAGAAATAACCTTCGCCTTTCGCTTTAGTTTTCATTGCTTTAGATTCTCGCACAATCCCGTTATCCGCCAAAATCTGTGCCAACGGCTTGCGGTAAACCGAACGCCCGAAACGTTTATCGGATAAGAGAATCGTCGCAAATCAACATCAACCTTCACGCCAAAACTAACTCTTTTGACTTTGCAGACAACAAAATTTCGTCGTTGGCGGTTAAATGCAACGGCAGAAAATAACTTGCCGGACAAACAAAAGTTTCGCTCTTATCGCCTTTGACCGTAACATTTGAGTTTCCGGCAGCGGACAAAAGTTTATAAATTTTCATCGGCGTTAAATTAGCATTTTCGTTAGTAATACAAACGGCAAAGTATTCGTGCGGTTTAGATTGCGGATCGGATTGTTGACTTCCGATAACTTCAAACTCTACACCTGCAAATCTGCCTTGTCGTCCGTTACTGAAATCATATTCTTTCCGCATATTTTTCTTTTTCTCCTGCCGTCGGTTTTCTTGCACTTATGATTCTAATAGATTCGTCTCGGTATGTGAAAACGACAACTAAAAGTAAGTCCTTTTTTGTTCGACCTAAAAGGATTAGTCTTTGTTCATCCCAAGAATGATCGGGGTCATCAATATCAAGTTGAAAAGGATCGCTGAAAACTTCCGCCGCATCGTTAAAATCTATTTTATGAATATTTTGATTGACAGTATTTTTCTTTTCATCCCAAACTATTTTCATTCTTGCCTCAAATTTAAGTTTATCAAATGTGCTAAGCAGGTAAGCACAAGTTTTATGATTCAATAGTGGTATGAATAAACCAAATAAATTTATCAAAACTTTGTCAGATACCTGTGATAAGCAGCTATACCAAACGGGAATTGGTTTGCGAAAACAGTTGCAGCAAAGTACAA
>JANPBM010000013.1:0-3775 GCA_031430435.1 Acidobacteriota bacterium | reverse complement strand
AACAAAAACGGACAGCAACTCGGACCTTTTGAAGAAGATAAAGTCTTTGAAATGTTAGCGATGGGTGAAGTTTCACCGGATGATTTTGCGATACGGCAAGGCGACCGCGATTGGCAAAAATTGGAAACATTTTTTCAAGGCATCAATGAATCCGAACCCGCGATTATGCCGCCAACATTTAATGAGCCGCAAAATAGTCACGTTGCAGCGATTGAAACTTGGGCTAAACATTATCTTTTCAATGGCTTCGATGTCAATTTACAATTCAATTCAACGTTCGCACGAGCGGTAACTTTTTCTGTTATTGCAATTCCTTCCTTGTTCCTTTTTCTCATCATTTTCGTTGTCGTTATTCAGCGAATGTTAGAAGGGCTTTTTCTATATCCGATTGTTTTTCTCCTAATCACCACGCTCTTATGCGTAAGTCCGATTCTCTTTATCCGAAATCATCGATCAAAGGTCATCAAAAAAATGACTCGAGACGGAATCGAAACACTTTACGGTAAAAAGTATTTTTGGAAGGATTTAGCTTCAATTAAATACGAAAAAGCGAAGAATCGCAGTTCAGCTTACTTGTCATCGAAAAACGTTCAAATTTGGCTGGTCTTTTCCAATGGAAAGGCTCTCATTCCGCACACAGTTGCAAATCAGCAAGGAGTTTTCAACTTGCTTGCCAACATTCCCGCAAAAGTTATAGGAAAAGAAATTATTTAGATTTGAAATATGTCGGCAAAATTGCCTTATCAAGTGTGAAAGGAAGATTTTAGGAAATTAAACGCGGTAAATCCGCACATAACACAGGAGAAAAAGTATGAAAAAGAACAATTTAGTAACAATCAGTTTAGTTTTAACGATATTGGCGATTTTTTCGCTCGGATGCGGGATGTTAGGCAGCAGCAAAATTCCAAACGAACAACTCAGCAAGGACTTAGAGGCGAAGACGATTGCAGATATGAGTGTTAAATCAGGAATGCGGCTATCTAAAGACGTAGTCGCATTTCAATGCTTCAACGTGTTGGAAAGTAAGCTCGATGGTGATTCGGGGGAAGTAACGGTTGACCTTTTTACAAGTGCCGCAGGCAATTCATTTTTCGGAATGGGAACGGTCATCTTGACTTATAAAAAAGATGGCGAGAAATGGGTTATTGATAAAGCAACGCCTAAGGACTATAACGTAACGCAACCTAAGGATGATTCAGACAGTCGAAGAGTCGCCGAAAAGGGTGCGAAATTATGTGCTATTTATGAAAACAAAATAAATAAAAACTAAGCCAACTAAGGAGACGAATTATGCCAATTTACATCAATCGAAATAATGAGCAACTCGGACCATTTGAAGAAGTAGCGGTGGTTGGAATGCTCCACAGCGGTCAATTATCGCAAAATGACCGGTTAATTCGGCAAGGCGAAACCGAATGGAAATCTATCGCCCAATTTTTTCCTCAACTTGCGGGAACAGGCAGTAAGCCGAAAGGAAGCACGTTTGGCGTTTTGTTGATTGTCTTCGGAATGATAATTGGAGGCATTACAGGATTTATAAGTTTTATTATCTTGTTGTCGATAGACCCCAAAAGCCAAGGCTATCAACAGTTAGCGACTTACAGAATCGCGTTGGCGGTATTTTTAGTTATTTGTTTTATCGGAGTCATTATGTTTTTCACAGGACTTTTGACTAACTCTGTCGCCAAAAAAAAGAACCGAAATCCAACAATTAAATAGATCGGGAAGATTGGTAAGTAAAATATATTTAAATGGAGAAAAACACTATGAAAAAGAATCTATTAACAATCGCGGCAATTTTGATAATTGCTATCACTTTCGGCGGCACGAGTTATGCCCAATTCGGCGATTTGATTAACAAAGCCAAAGATGCGGCAAAGAAGAAAAAGGATAAACCAAAGGAACAAACGCCGACCGAGCAAACAAACGGTAACGGTCAATCAACCGACACTTCGGGAAATAAGCAACCGCAAACGCCTGTGGTCGAAGATAATCCGCTTGGCACAATCTATTTTTCCAACAAACCTTTTCCCGCAGGCGGAAGCGTAGAAGGTGCAAAGACTTCTTTTAGTTCAAACGAATTTATCTACGCCAGATTAGTTTTGAAAGGCGGAACAGTCCGCGAAGTTTTGAAACCTGCACCGCCGACAGAAAAACTTCCGAAGACTACGATACATTTTGGGCTAAACAGACAATGGTATGCTGAGGGTTATAAAAATAATAGAAATGAGGAGAATTTATCGAGCGGTTTTCATAATGCGGTGTTAAATGAATCTGATTTTGACAAAACATATTTTGACTTTGACCTTCTTCCATCAATTGATAATGCAAGCACGGTTTTAATCGGATCCGGCTCCAATGATAATTATCGAACCGGTTTTGTGGACGGAATATACAATTACCTTACGAATAATTCTACCGAAGAAGGAACTTATACTTTTGGAGTTGAAATAACAATTCCTGCCAAGGATTTTCGCGGAAACGATAAACCGATGACAGAGTGGAGCAAAATCCGACAAGAAATTTCATATACTTTCAGCGGAAAAGATTTTGCCGTAATTAAAGCCAATAAAGAAAAGTTGGAAAAAGATTTTGCCGGCAAAGAACAACGCGACAAAATAGCCAACCAAGAGCTTCCCGAAGAATGGAAACTTACCACAAATCGCCCTTTTGCGGGTGTTACCGAACTTGCCTTAAAAACGATGTATCTGAATAGATTTACCGACAAAGTTGATTTAAAAGTTGTCAAAATCTATACAGCTTCGCCGCGTTCAACGGTTGTTTGGACAGTTGTGGCAAACGAATTCGGCATTCCGACATATCGCTACGCCAATCAATGGCACAACATTTTTGTCAGAAATGTTCGCACTAACGAATGCTTTTTCCAAGGCTTCAAACTTCGCCAACAATACTCAGGTTCGGGAACTTATTCGGCTTCTTATCTTGAAATGAACGATGATCAAAAATTTGTGAGTTGCGAAAAAATGGGTTTGAAATAATTTGAAACAACCAAGAAGACTGTCGAAATTAAGTTTCGGCAGTCTTAAAATTAACCGACCAAGACCGCGAAACAGCGGAGAAAAAAAGGAGCAAATATATGAGTTTTTGGAATGACCTTACAAAGCCGCTAAACTACGATGTAATGCGGCGACAAATATGGTTTTATACTTCAAAGAATGAATTGATTGAAGATTTGGAATTTGCGTCGTCAAATCTGAAAATTGTTTATTCATCCGACAAAGATAGTATTTATAAGTCCGCCAAAGGGTTGGAAGACATTATAAAAATTCTTAAATTACAAGAAACGGCGGTTAAAAATTTCCACTCGGCTAAAAAAATTGTCGAGGCAATTTCAGCCTTAAAAAAAATCGGAAGCATCCGCGATAATCAGGAAGCCGCCGCAGTTGCATTCGGAAAACTCTTTAGCGGTGTCGGTGAACTTGCAGAATACTTGCCGCCACCGATAAATGGTTATATCGGCATTTTCAAAGATGCCGAGAACTTTTTCTCGAATGTGCGAGCTAATATGCAGCCCGGAATTCATTTGAGAGAAGCCGGACTCAGAGAAGCCCTGCATAGTGAAGGTATTGATTTCTAAGAAATAGAATTCACACATAATCGGCTTGAAAAATAATTGGTTCTACCGACATTTTAATGGTAACAAGTTAAGTTTCCCGTAAAAGAACAAAATGGCACTTCGGAAGTTATCAAACTTTCGATAGCCTCTGCCGATTGCTTTGAGCAGTTGGATTTTACCGTTCAACCGCTCTGCCAT
>JANPBM010000012.1:0-48497 GCA_031430435.1 Acidobacteriota bacterium | reverse complement strand
ACTCTCCTTATACTTATTTGAATTTTAAAGCTCTGCCCGTGGTTCGTCTGTAATTTGTGATGCCGATAAAAGAAAAAAGGTTGTTTTCTTTACAATTATGCTCGTTTAAAAAGGAATTATGTTTAATTGCAAAGCAATGACAATTCAGAATAAGGCAATGACAATTCAGAATAAAGAAATGACAACTCAGAATAAGGCAATGACGGTTCAGAATAAGGCAATGATGACTCAGAATAAAGCAACGATGACTCAGAATAAGGCAATGATGACTCAGAATAAGGCAATGACGGTTGATTGCAAAGAAATCACGCGGATTATAAAGCAATCACGCAAACTTTTTATTGATTCCTTACCAATTTGGCGAACTCGGCTTTGACAAACCTCCGAAGACAATATATGTTTGTTGCAAAGTTGTGTATCGGAAAGTGCCCCCGCTCTGTGTTCCTAAGTAGTTACAGTGCCGTTACCGACAACAAAATACGTTCAATTTCAAACTCCGCGCTTTCCGCCGTCATTTAAACAACTTTTGGTTGTGTTCTGTGTCTTGAGAACACAAAGTCGCTGAATTTATGTTTTCTGACCGGTCATTATAACCACAATTAACAAATTGCCGAATAATCCGACAGAATTATCAACCGTCGAAAATCCGACAACTATCATTTTAAAATGATTCCGATACCCCCGAATATGAACCAAGAAAAACAATTTACCGTCGCAGATTATCTGTTGACTCGTCTTAAACAACTGAACGTTACCGAGATTTTTCAAATCCCGGGCGATTATGTCAAACATTTTACGCAAACGCTCGAACATTTTGACGGCGTAAGAGCCGTCGGAGCCGTCAATGAACTCGATGCCTCTTACGCCGCCGACGCATACGGGCGAACCAAAGGACTCGGAGCCGTGTCTTTGCAGTATGGCGTGAGTACTTTCAGCGCGCTTAATGCCATTGCCGGCGCGTATGTCGAACGCAGTCCGGTCGTGGTCATCAGTGCCACACCCGGAGCAGACGCGCGAAAGATAACCGGTATGTACAACGTTTTATTTCATCATTCGACGGGAGATTTGAATGCCGACCAAGAAATATTCGACAAAGTTACGGTCGCTTCCGAAACGTTAAGTACATCCGTCGGCGCCGAAGAGAAAATAGATAACTTATTGATCGCCGCGATTACTTGTCAAAGACCTGTGTATATTGCTTGTTATAAAGAAGTGTGGGGTCAGCCGTGTCGTCAACCTTCCGCAGAAGTTTTGCAGCCTGCGGTCAAACAAAGTGAACCTTTCGCGCTTGAAAATGCCGTCGAACAGGCTTGGTTACAAATCACCAATGCCAAAAATCCGCTGATCTTTGCCGGCGTGGAAATACTTCGCTTCGGGTTGTCCGATTTATTGCGCCAAATTATCGAGGCAAGCGGATTTTTATACACCACCACCACTCTCGGAAAAACTGTCTTGGACGAAAAAGGCGATAAATTTATCGGAACGTATGCCGACCAAGCCTCAATCCCGACGGTTTTGGACGTTGTCGCTCAAGCGGATTGTTTTCTTACGCTGGGAACAATCATAACCGATGATTATTTGTGGTTTATTGAAAACAAATATGCCGAGATGGTACTCGCCACAACCGATGAAATACGTTCCGGCTATTTTACTTACCAAGATGTCACCATGAAAGACTTTATGGAAGCATTGCTGAAACGATTTACGGATTGCGACGCATATCCGCTCGAAATTGTTGCCCCGCCGCAACCCGCATATCCCGAACCGTGGCTGTCCAATTCGGATCCCAAATTCGACGGCTGTCCGGAAGTAATCACCTACAACCGTTTCTTTCAACATTCAATGAAATTTTTGCAAGATAATAATCTGTTGGATAAAATTGTGATGACTTTGGGCGTGAGTTCTTCGTTGTATGTTGCCACCAATGCGTACGGTATGTTTCAAAACAGCTTTTTGGGTTCTGCCGCGTGGCAATGTATCGGATTTGAAACCGGCGCGGCGGCGGGCGCGCAACTCGGCAGCGGAAAACGAGCGTGGACGATTGCCGGCGACGGCGGTTTTATGACAGTCTGTCAATCGCTTTCAACTCTCGCCCGAAACAATCTCAATGCGGTTATTTTTGTTATCAATAACGGTGTTTACGCCATCGAACAAGTGTATGTCGATTTAAATTCCTTTAAAGCCGGCGAAGAACATAAGTTCGACGATTTCGACATTCTTCCCAAATGGAATTACAAAGCATTGGCAGACGCTTTCGGCGCCAACAGTCTGCGGGCGGAAACCGTGACCGAACTGAACGAAGTCCTGCGTAGACTGAAAGAACCGACCGACAAACCGACATTAGTAGAAATCGTCATTCCCGAAAAAGATTTGCCGCAACAAATGCTCCGACTCGGGACAGATTCCTAAATTTCGGCGCATCTGTTTTCTTTATTCGACGACTCGGTTGCGACAATCGGCAAGCGGGTTGTCGGATAACATTTATTTCAAATACTTCGTCGCAATTTAATATCTGAAGTTTTTTTGAAATACAATGACCCTTTTTGTTTCGTTTTCTCGTTGCTGTAAACAAGCGGGAAAAAAAACAATATTTAATTCGAGATTCGGCAAGACTCCTAAACAAATCTTTCCGGTTTCGATTCAAAGATGTCAACGGCATCAACCGCTAAATCAATTTCAATCGGTTACATATCCAAAGTCGCCCGGCAAGCCCGAAGGACGGAATAACCGACATTTAACCAAACAATACGGAGGAAAATAAAATGAAACCAAAAACATATTCAATATTCGGAGCAGGCGCCGCAGGATTATATACGGCTTGGAGATTACTCGACGGGATGACAAAACCCGACGGCGATCAGTCGAAACGTTTGGCAGAAGGCGATACGTTAGAGTTGTATGATTGGGGACAATACGATTTCTCGAAAGAAAATCCGGGAACTCGCGCGTCGGGGGCGAGAGTTTGCACTTGGCATTACAAAAACGATAAATCGAAATCTTATGTCGAATTGGGCGGAATGCGTTATGCCGAATGGGACAGCCAACCTTCGCCGAGTTTTCCGAACCCGAACGACGGGACGGCTCCGGGACAACGCTTGGTTTCAACGGTAATTTCACAACTCGGACTCGATCAATACTCCGTGCCGTTCAATGAATCGGCGAATCCGTTGTATTATCTGCGCACTAAAAACCTTTACTTAAATTATATTTCCGCGACCAATCCCGCGCCGTACTTTACCGCTGAATCCGTCATTACAGCTCCGCCCGATAACGGATTTAATACGGTTGAAACGGATACCTTAACGACAGAATCGATTCCGACCACCAGAAAAGGCTGGGATACGTTTTATCAACACGGACAAATAACCGCCGATCTTCCCGATACTTCTATTTATGAAAAAGGCGCGTTCCTGAAAGACATCGGTTATTGGAATCTGATGTACGACCGATTGGGTTCGGAAGGTTACAACTACACCGCCGACGGAAACGGATATACTTCAAATGTCATCAATTCCCACGCCGGCGAAGCGTTTCAAGGAAACAATGAATTTACGCCCGGATCGGAATACAAAACGTTGACCATCGGTTATTCGGGTATGTTCGACGCTTTGTTTCAAGCCATTGCGGAACTGGCGAGCAAAAAAGGCGTGATTTTTGAATACTATCCCAATACTCGTCTGCATTCTATCCTTCAAAAAGACAACGTCATCGAGTTCGGTTACGCAACCCGCGATCAGCCGTGGACAAAAGCCGGCTCGAAAACTACCGATGCGGCGTGGCTGGCGATGCCGCGTCATGCCATTGAATTGGTCGCCCGCGCAACCCGATACGAACAAACCGACGGATTGGATGTGCTGAATGCTCAAACAGTAAAATTGTATTTGGAATCTGCAATTATGCAGCCTTCGTATAAAGTGGGAATGTTTTTTAAGGAGCCGTGGTGGACGGATAAAGCAAACTTCCCCGTCAAACTGACCAGCTATGAACTGACCGACAAAGTGCTGCAAAATTTGCAGCAAACCGGTTTTCCCGAAAATTTACTGTTGGCTCTCGAACCGTTAGTTGAAACGCCATACGATTCGGCTGATGAATTTATCAATACCGTTCAAAATACACTGCCCGGAATGCTGACCGCCGAACAGATAAAAATGCTTATTTCAGCGGCAGAACTTAATACCATCGGTCCAAGCTATACGGACACACCGATTCGGATGGTGGTTTATTTCGGTAATAATGCCGCGAACGATGAAGGCGAAAAGGTTTACGGAATACTTGCCAGCTATGACGACGAGCAATTTACGACGTTTTGGCAAGAACTGGAATTAGGCGATAAAACAGAGCGCGAGATTCCGATTTCAGAAGACTTTCAAACTCTCGAAGGTCCGCGTTTGGTGCCGAGCATAATGAATAAAATGTTGCGCAAACAACTGGCGGAAATGCACTTTGGAACCGGATCGGATTATAGACTGGTGCCGGAACCGCTCGAGTCTCGATATATGGATTGGTCGTTACCGCCGTTTAATGCCGGCTATCACGCGTGGGCGGCACACTTTAATATCGGCGATGTACAGCAAAATATTCGCAAGCCTTCTCAACTGATTGACGGCGCAGATGCAAATATTTTTATTGTCGGAGAAACCTATTCCAACGACCAAGCCTGGGTCGAAGGCGCGTATTGTACGGCTGAATCCGTACTGAACGACTTCTTTGACATCGAACCGATCATTGATTGCCGAGAATATCCTTTTATTTGTGCGGCGAGTTAAATTACTTATTTATTTGTTCAGCGAGTTAAATTACCTAGTGTCAAGCACTTTAAACTTAGAAAAAATATGAATAACAAACTATCAACTTTCGATATGGGTACTAGAATTCTTAGTAAAGAAGAAGCCGCCAAGGTAGATTTGGGACCTTTGGCAGGTTTACAGGGAAAATGGGTAAGCAAGCCGAAACCCGCGATGGGATGGAACGTCATTGCCGTGCCGGGTCCGACCTCAACGCAAGGTTTTACGCTCGAAGTAATTCCGTATGAGGAAACACTGACATTTACTCCCGTTGTTACGGCGGGCAACCGAGGACCTTTTGTGGATGGTGTGCAACAAGACCAAAGTTTGGCGGGTTTAATGTACGAACAAGTGATTCACAGCGTTTGCGACACCGATTTATGCAAAAAGATGGGCTTTGGCGCCGGCACCGAAATACACGCCGAACGCGGCATCTTTTTGCATGTCAAAAATCTGAATTCCAACTTTGAAATCGCCAGACTTTCAACCATTCCGCACGGTAATTCGGTGTTGGCTCTCGGAACGTCGGTCGTCGGTGTTCCGCCCGATAATGATTTTTTCGGCAAAGCTCCGATTGCCCCCAGACCCGTGCCGGGCGGAAAGCCGTTGGGAATGGGCTACGGCGAATTCCAATATGAACAAAACCCGCAATTTCCGGGTGTTTTCGATCAATCCGATCCCAATACTTTTCTGCGTAAAACGCTTGGGAACGACAAACTTACGGCAATGACAACTCTTATTGTTTCGACTAAAAACAAAGACGGCGGCATATTAAATATTCCGTTTATCGAGAATAATGTCGATGCTACCGCGCTGACTGCCGTTTTTTGGATTGAAACGATTATGGGCGCGAATCAAAAGAAGTTCGACCAATTACAGTACACGCAAACCATAGACCTTGTTTTTCCGCCGACAGGTTTCAACCAGCCGATCATCTGGCCGCATGTAACCGTCAATACTTTGAGAAAAGTAAAATAATTTGACGGGACAACCGCTTAAAACCAAAGCCGGCGGCAGATGTTTCTGCCGCCGGCTTTAGTTTATTTTACAAATCCGCGTTACTGAACAGAAACATCATCGACTCTGAAAGTCGTAGTGCGTGATGCGTTTGTCGCGGTTCGGAAACGAAGCCTGACGGTTTGTCCCGCATACGCCGACAAACCAAACGATCCTTGCAAAGCGTATGCCGAATTCGCGTTCAAATTGCTGAATGTTGCCAAGGTAGCGAGAGTTACGCCCGCCGAATCTTGAATCTCGACAAAAAGTCTGTCATTCGCCGCTAACGATGTTTCATTAGTGGTTATTCTCAGCCAAAAACTCAAGCTCGGCTTCGGACAAGACGGAATCGTAATTGTTTGATACGCCGTGTGATTCGCGTTGTTCGCATTCCCTTCGCGCAACGATCCGGAACCCGTGCGGGCATTCGCCGCAGTTGTATCGCGCACTGCTCCGCCGGCTAAAATCCACGGCGTAATGACCGATTCAAATCCGCCGTTGGTAATCAGTTGCGGACCCGGATTGATTGTCCAAGTAACGGGAAGCAAGAGCGGAGAATTTGCCGCGCCCGGAGCCGTCAAGGTAACGGTTCCCGTGTATGTTCCCGGCACAGAAGCAATTCCGCCCGACGCAAAAACGTTGGTTGCCGATGCCGTCGTTCCCGAATTTGCACCAAAGAACAACCAACTTTGATTTGAAGCCGCCGTCCAATTCAAGACCGATCCGTCGGAACTTGTGAGGTTCAGATTTTGCGGAACGGGACTGGTGCAAGGCGGTGAATTAAAGGTAAAACTCGCCGGGTTTGCAACCAAATTCGGACTCGGATTATTTTGCACTCCGCTGACAACCAAAGCAAAATCCGCATCGACCGCCGAAGTTTCAACTTTCGCGTCTTGGTTGATTTCAGAGGCGATAACTTCGATTGTCCAATTCCCCGCTTGCGGTGTTTGAATATAAACGTTTTCAACCGTGTCTATCGTGTTGGCAACGCCGCCCGAAGTTGACCATTCGCCGGTCAATAATCCGTTGTTGCCGAAATAAATCGTGCCGTTCGGAGCCGTTACTTTCAAAGTTAAATCGTTTATTCTGGCTTGCGTTCCGCCGACATTGCCCATCGGATCGGCATAAACCATCGTGGCTTTTAACGGCTCTGCTCCGGTTGACGCAACCGTATAGGTTTTCGTTTGCAAATTTGTCAAAGCATCCGTTTCATTAACAATCAGCATTTTGTTTTTCAGATTATAAAGATTTTGCAAATCCACGCGTCCCCAACCTTGTCGAACCCGCGTCGCATCACTCGGCAAAGCCATACTCCATTGCACCGCCGTATTTATCATAATGGCTTTTGAAGTAGTCATGTGCGGAGCGCTGTCAAAAACCGTGGCTCCGGGTGTATTGCCGAAAATTCCGTTGTGCCACATTTGGAAAAAGATTCCGAAATGTCCGGCAGTAATCGGAGTTGCCGCGCTCGTTCCGCCGAACGTTGACGTATAAGCAGTATTGTTTGTGCTTGTCGCAGTAAAAACATTGTCCCAAAAATGTCCTAAATCGGGCTTGATGCGTCCGTCCGCCGCAGGTCCCGTGCTGCCGCCGTTTTGCCACAAATCATCGGCAAAAGAAGCCGTATTAAAATGCTTTATGCCGCCGACCGAGACGATGTTTTTTGCCCACGCCTGCGGACGCGAATTTTGATTTCCCGTGTTGCTTTGCGAATTCAAGATAACAATGTCGTTTTGAAACAAAATATCGTCCATTTCAGCCGAAATTGTATTGTACGAAGTTGTCAAAGCGCTCCCCCAACTGTTTGATTGATAAACCGCAAAGTAAGGCGCTTGTTTAAGTTGGGCGGTGTGCGTGTAACGATTGGTCAAAAAGTCGTAATCGGCGAAAATCCCTTGAGCTTCGGGCAACATTCCTTTGCCGGCGGCATTGGTTGTGCCGCGTCCGAAATTGATTCCGTAAGTCGCCGTCCCGTGGCTGTCAACATTATTTGAACCATGAGCAAGCAACGGCAAGCCCGAATTGAAATCGGTATGAGTAGTTAAAACGCCGGCATCCATTACTTCGGCGCGAACACCTTGACCGCTGTAACCCAAAGTAGTCATTGCATCTGCTCCGCCGACGGAACGAACAATGTCCATATCTTTTTCGGGACGACTCCAGGTATCAATAAACAAAACTTCGTTTTCATCGGCAATGCTCAACAGTTGCGAGCCTGTCAGGGTGGCTTCCATTCTGGAACCTTCTTTAATTATACTTTCGGTAGTTCCGCCGAGCAGACGAATTTTTTCGGCAACCGTATTTTGCATTTTACCGCCGCGCGCCAAAACCATAATGTTGTACCGAACAGCTTCCATCGCGTTCGCGTCGGTCAATAAATTTTGCCGCAAAACGTTTTCCAGCTTATACGCAGGTTCATAACGACCGACCCAACGCACATACGGCAAACTCTCTACTCGTTGTTTGACGGCAGAGTTCATCATTACCAAGTGCGAATGATTTGAAAGATAGATAAAATCCTTGCCGCCCAAGTTTCGGATTTCTTTGCGATATTCTTCTAACGGCTGCGTTACGAATTGCACGATATAAACGCCTGTTTCGTCGTTGATGTTTTTAGTTCTGAGCGTTGCGGGAATTTCGGGTAAACTTTTTAAAGGTTCAAACCGAGCATATTTCAATTGAATGTCATACGAAGTGCTTTGGGCTGTATCGGTGCTTTTACCATCCAAACTGATTGCATAAAACGGCACTTCCCGACCGCTTTCGTCGATTTCTTTCCAAGTAATAACTTGAGTTGCAGAATTTGCAAAAGTAATTATTTTCTCGCCGATTACTCGGTTTGTTGTTTTATGAAACGATCCAAGGTCTTTTGTTTTCATAATATAATCGTTTTCGTTTTTCTCCACCAAAACCTCCGGCGGACTCACCGCCCCGACCCGATTGATGGCGGCAACCGCCAAAATCAATAAAAACCCGATACTTCCAAATAAAATCACTTTCAATAAATACATCTTTTTCATGCTCTTTGTCTCCTTATTTTTTTAATTTGCATTTCGGTTTGAGCTAAATTGGTTTAAGTTGTATTGTTTTAACGAATAAATGCGGCAACTCAAAATTATCAGCTTATATTTACCTTACAATAGTAATTGAATAATTTGAAAAATAGTTTCAAAAAAAACCCGTGAAGCATAAACTTCGGGCGACCATGACCCGAAACTAATCGTCTTCTCGTTTATCTGAGTAAAAGCGGTTATTGCGTTTTTATGCTCTTATTATTTACCGTGCATTTTGCACATTTTATTAACGAAAATTCGTCGACGGGTTTGACGAATTTTAATTAAACAACAAAACTAAGGAGAAAATCTAATGATATATTCCCCCAAACGCTTGGTTTCAAGCATCTTTTCGGTCGGTTTGATAATCGGCTTATGTGCTTTTACTTTATTTGCCCAACCGAACATTGTCGCATCGCTTAAATTCGATCCGAAAGTGAGCGGATTCGGTTTTGAAAACTTCGGCAACGAAAGTCGAAATTGGCAAGACGATTTAGGTACGGAAGATTTGATTCGTCTGTTTGGCGTAAATGCCGTCTGCAAAAGCGGCAGCGGCGCGAAAGATTGCGTGGTCAAAGCCGCCGCCCGCGAATGGACAAAGCAACAGCTTGAAGGAATGAACGGCGGACATTGCGAAGGAATGGCGGTTACGAGTTTGCGGTTTAATTCGGGTTTACCGTTCAAAAATCGAATAATGCCGGCGGCTTTTCAAACCGGCGCGGCATCGCCTTTCAAATTAAAACTCGACCAATCGATTGAAAATTACATTTCGTATTATTTTGTTACGCAAGTATTCGACGAAGTTTCTGCTCCGACGACGGCGACCGCGAACAAAGGTCCGGTTGAAGTCGTAAAAATGCTGATTGATTCGTTTAATGCGGGCAAAGACACTTATTCGCTCGGCTTTTATAAATTTGCGAACGGCAGAAAATCCGACGGACACGCGATTACGCCGATTGCGGTCGAAGATTTAGGAGCGAAATACAGCATTCACGTTTACGACAACAATTATCCGGGTGAAACGCATTATGTCATCGTCGATAAAGCGGGAAAACAGACTTGGAAATATGTTGCGTCAACCAACCCGAACGAACCGCCGAGCGAATATGTCGGTAATACGGACACAAAAACTTTGGAATTAACCGCGACTTCTTGGCGCGAAGGCAGATGTTTCGATGCTTCGTTTTCGTCCGACGGCGGAAAAGCGGTCGGTTGCGGCACAGAAACAATGATGCCCGCCAAACCGATAACGCCGACAGCTCCCGCGAAGCCGACAACGCCTGTCACACCCGCCAAAAAACCGGTCGAAGAAACCGATGAAGACGGCGAAGATGCCGAATTTTCGCTCAACGGCGACGGTGAAATGCTTGTCATTGACGGCACCGGCAAACGTGTCGGTTACGATCCGAAAACCGATAAATTTTACAACGAAATTCAAGGTGCAAACACCGATTTCATTGTCGGCGGATTAGGTCAAGATTTGCCGAATTACACGTTGCCGTATCAAACATCGGGCAAACCGTACACGATTGTTTTTTCAGGCAAAGATTTAGACAAAGAAAGCGAGTTCGATTTTACTTATTCGGCTCCGGGTTTTACGGTCGGATTTAACGGCATCAAACTCGATCCGAACGAGGTTTTGGTCGCCACCGTTACGCCCGAAGGCGAAACAATTACTTTCACGGCAAGCGCGGACAGCGAAACGCCGGAAATTTATTTCGCTTTTGATTCGGACGAAGAAGACGGCGCCAGCTATATTGCCGAAGTTGACGGCGGACTGCTCGACGCAGGGAAAACTCTGACGTGCGATTTCGATTTTGAAGCAGGTAAACTTTATTTCAGCGATAACGACGGCAACGAAGACGAATATGACATCGATTTAATCCGCATCAACGCCGACGGAACCGAGCAAGTTTATTCGCAAAATAATTTGGACATCGGCAAAAGCGACAATTACGAGATGAATTTCGGCGATTGGGACGGCAAAGGCGAGATGTGTTTTGAAGACGACGAAGACGGCGACGGATTCGACGATGAAAAATGCACCATGCAAGCAGACGAAGAAGGTGCGGAAGACGACGAGGACGAGGACGAAGACGAAGACAATTTATTGTTGATGAAAACGTTTGATTTTTCGAAAGTTTTGGCAATTCGTTAATTTAATTTAACCGCCGTTCGAGATTAAAAAAGTTTCACTCGAAAAAAATAAAGAATTTCAGCCGCAGATTTACACGGAGAAACGCGGATTTTGGCGAAATCTGCGTTTCTTCGCGGCTGAAAATTGTTTTCTTGACTTTTTCTCGGGGGCATTACTTATTTAATTATTTTTACCTTGTATTTTACTGCATAAAACAGTTAAACTTTAGTTTGCCCGCTTAATTTGTTTACCAAAGTTATTTTGTTGCTTGTTCAAAATTTAATATGAAAAGTCTGAAATCTGTTTTCGTTTTTGTTGCACTGCTGTTGTCGGTCGGTACTTTATCTGCCCAAAAATCAAAAGAAGTTTATGTCAAAGATGAACTTTTAGTTAAATTTAAGGACGGCGCAGTTTCGCGGTCGGCGGTTGAAACTCATCAATTAACGGGTGCAAGCGTGGTCGAAGAGTTTCCCGAACTCGGTTGGCAACGAATCAAATTACCAAGCGGAATGAGTGTTTTACAAGCCGAAAGCCTGTATCAAAATCTTGCCGCCGTTGAAATGGCGCAGCCGAATTATTATTACCGATTGCTTGCCACACCGAACGACACGCAATTTGGTTCGATGTACGGAATGAACAAAATTTCCGCGCCGCAAGCATGGGATTTGCAAACCGGAAGTTCAACCGTGGTCGTTGCCGACATCGACACGGGAATAAAATTAAACCACGAAGATCTGGTCCCGAATCTTTGGGTCAACGCGGGCGAGATTGCGGGAAATAACCTTGACGACGACGGAAACGGTTATATCGACGATGTCAACGGCTATGATTTTTTCTTTAACGATGCCGACCCGACCGATGAAAACGGACACGGTACGCATACTGCCGGAACCGTCGGGGCAAGAGGAAATAACACGCTCGGCGTTACCGGCGTTAATTGGAACGTGAAAATAATGCCGATTAAAATTTATAATGCAAGCGGTTTCGGCTCAACCTCGACCATGCTTATCAACGCTTATAATTATGTCCGCACCATGAAAAATCGCGGTGTCAACGTTCGCGTAACCAATAATTCTTACGGCGGTTGCGACGAAGCCTGCGGTTACGATCAGGCAACCAAAGATGCGATCGACGCACTCGGCAACGCGGATGTTTTGCAAGCCTTTGCCGCCGGCAACGATAACGCCAACAACGACGTGGTTCCGTCTTATCCGACAAATTACACTTCGCCGAGCATTATTTCGGTTGCGTCTTCGACTTCGACCGATGCGCGTTCGGGGTTTTCGTCTTTCGGGGCGACAACGGTTGATATTGCGGCTCCGGGTTCGGGGATTTTAAGTACAACTATTTCCGGCACGGGTTACGGAAATTTAAGCGGAACTTCGATGGCGACTCCGCACGTGGCGGGAGCGGCGGCGTTAATTGCGGCGCAACATCCGACACTTTCGGCGGTTTCGATAAAAGCCACGTTGATGAATAACGTGGATTTACTTCCCGCGTGGAACGGCGTGGTTAAATCAAACGGCAGACTGAATGTTTTTCGGGCGATGCAAAACCCGACTGTTTGCAGTTTTACGCCGTCTTTGGCAGGTCAAGCCGTAACCGTTCCCGGCGGAAATTATTCCGTGACCGTCGCATCGCCGACAAATTGCGATTATTCCGCCGCGAGTAACGTTAATTGGATAACCGTCACCGGCGGTAATCCGAGCAGCGGAAACGGCGCCATAACTTATACGGTTCAGCCAAACACCGGTTTGTCGCGCATCGGAATTATAAAAGTCGGCAATCAAAATTTTCAAGTTACGCAACAAGGCACCGAGGTTGCCGTGCCGAACAAAACCGTTTTAGACTTTGACCGCGACTTTAAAAGCGATTATGTTGCGTTGCAAAACGTCGGCGGAAATATGATTTGGCATATTTACCAAAGTTCCGGCGGATATAAAGCTGTAAGTTTCGGACTCTTTACGGACACGCCCGTTCCCGCAGATTTCGACGGCGACGGCAAAACAGATATTGCCGTTTTTCGTTCTTCGGCGATTGATAATCAACCCGATTTTTATATTTTGCGAAGTTCGGATAACGCGGTTTCCGGCGTTTCTTGGGGAACAACCGGCGACACTCCGTTTGTCAACGATTTCGACGGCGACAATAAAGCGGATTTCGGAATTCTGCGCAAAGAAAACGGAAAACTGGTTTGGTACATCAATCAATCGACGCAAGGTTTTCGCATCTTTCAATTCGGAAACGAAACAGACATTCCGTTGCGCGGAGATTTCGACGGCGACAACAAAGCGGATGTCAACGTTTTTCGACCAAGCGCAAATACATTTTACAGCCTGAGAAGTTCAAACGGCAGTGTCGCAATTACCACTTTCGGAACTTCGGCAACCGATAAACTTGTCAGCGGAGATTTCGACGGCGACGGAAAAGCGGACATTGCCGTGTGGCGTACAACAACCGGCGTTTGGTATTGGCTGAGTTCCTTGACCGGCTCATTTAACGTTTATCAGTTCGGACTCGGCACCGATTTACCGACCCCCGCAGACTATGACGGCGACGGAAAAACCGATCTTTCGGTTTGGCGACCCGATGCTTTGTCGAGCATATTTTACTCGCAACAAAGCACTTCGGGATTTGCCGCTTTCGGTTGGGGAAACTCTGCGATGAAGATTCCGGCGAACATTTTACAGTCTGCAAATTAAAAAGTTATCAAACTTTTCGGCGACTCAGTGCATCTCAATATTGAGAATTCAGTAATAAAAACATATTTAACCGTAGTTTTCTTGATTTTTTCAAAAATTACGCATACAATAAACAAACTTAACCGTAAAGTCGGCAGAAGTCTTTTACCGACTGCCCTACACGAAAAAAGAAATAGATTTTCGAGAGGAAAAACCATGAATAAATTTTTAACCGGCAAAATTGGGATTGCGTTCGTCTTAGTTTTATCACTTGCTTTTACAGCTCTTGCGCAAAACAAATTACGAACTGCGGTCAACTATGACACAGACAACAAAGCAGATTTTTCAATCTTTCGCCCAAGTAACAACGCTTGGTATATTTCAAGAAGTGCAGGCGGTGTAAGCGCTCAACAATTTGGAATTGCCACGGACGACAGCCTGACTCCGGGCGATTACGACGGCGACGGCAAAGGCGACATTTCCGTTTGGCGAGAATTAACCGGCGTGTTTTATCATTTAAGAAGCTCCGATAATGCGTTTGTTGCCTATCAATTCGGAATTGCGGGCGATGAACCTGTATCACGCGATTACGACGGCGACGGCAAGACCGATTACGCGGTAGTCCGCAGAACCGGCGGCGCAATGATTTGGTATTCGCAAAACAGTGTAACCGGATTCAAAGCTACCCAGTTTGGTCTTTCAACCGACTATACTTATCCGGGTGACTTTGACGGCGACGGTAAGTTCGACTTAGCCGTTCAACGTCCGGGTGCAACCGCTTCCAGTCAATCCATATTTTATATACTTGGCTCAACCGCAGGCTTTAGTGCAACCTCGTGGGGATTAACTAATGATGTCGGCGTTCCCGGAGACTATGACGGCGACGGTAAAACTGACATTGCGATTGTCCGTGAAGGAGCTTTGCCGACCGACAATTTAGTTTGGGCATATTTGAGAAGTTCAAACAACACTCCGGTTTTTGTCAGTTTCGGGATTACCGGAACTGATTTGACCACACAAAATGATTACGACGGCGACGGTAAATGCGATATTTCGATTTGGCGAGACACGACAGGTGAATTCTATTACCTTTCATCTATCACCAACACTTTGAACGCATTTCGTTGGGGATCAAGCGGAGACTTCCCGGTTGCCGGTTACGATTCACACTAAGAGTTTTAGTTGAAATATATCAGTTGCCGTCAGATAGTATTTTATAAATGTTTAATACTAATCCGGCGGCAATTCGTTTGCTCATATTATGCCAAAATTTGAAGAAACCTTAGCCGAACTGGACATAAAACTTTTTGAAAAAATTGCAAGCCAAACTACCGATGACGATAAAAAGTCATTGCTTGCCGTACAAAATGCTGTCCGCGAAATAAATCCGCATTATAAATATTTAGAAATCGGTTCGCATCTCGGCGGAAGTTTGCAACCGCACCTGCTTGATGAGAAATGTTCGATAATTTATTCAATCGATAAAAGACCTTTGGTACAACCCGATGAGCGAGGCGTAAATTACGGCTATCCGGAAAATTCGACCAAACGAATGCTCGATTTACTGAGCGAAACAGGCTCAACCGAAAAAATTCACACAATCGACGGTGAAACAAAACGTATAAACAAAGGCGAAATAAAAGAGAAAGTTCAACTCTGTTTTATTGACGGCGAGCATACCGACAAAGCTACAAATATAGATTTTGATTTTTGTTTGGACGTTTTAGACAAATCGGGGGCGATAGTTTTCCATGATTCGTTTGTTATTTATAATGCAATTTGGGATTGCATAGAAAAACTGAAAGCGAGAAATATAAACTTTAAAGCCTATAATTTGCCAAGTGTTGTTTTTGTGATTGAAATAAACGACTTTCCGTTACATAAACACTCGCATATCCAAAATTTACTGTTGGAAAATAACAGAGGTTACTTATTTTCCTTGCGCCAAAATGACGAATACAGGAGATTTACAACAGGCTTTCCGATGAATTATATCTGGAAATTATGTATTAAGCTTGGCATAAAGTTTTAATTTCCGGAAAGTTTTACTGTTCTAAAGGTTGCGGATGAAAATCCTTCAACCTTTTTGTTTATGCAAACATTTACTTTTTTTTATTTATCATTAAAATTAGATTTTGAAGACTGAAACAATAAACAATTTTTCGGGACAAAACATAGTTGTCATCGGCGATTTGGTTGCCGACCAATTTCTGCACGGCACAATTTCGCGTGTTTCGCGTGAAGCTCCCGTGTTTATTTTGCGACACGACCAAACCGAAACGCTGGCGGGCGGGGCGGCAAATTGTGCGGTAAATGTCGCATCTCTCGGCGGAAAAGTTAAAACCGTCGGGGTTATCGGACAAGATGATAACGGCGATAAATTGATTGAAACGTTAAAATATAATAACGTGGATTGCAAGTTTATTGTCCAAACTTCGGCGGTGCAAACAACCACGAAAGTTCGAGTTTTAGCCGGACAACATTATGCCGCGCGTCAGCAAATTGTGCGGATCGATTACGAAAACAAAGCGGAAATAGACGCAGAAACAAGCGAAAAGCTCAAGCAAAATTTACTTTCCGCGATTGAAAATGCAAACATCGTCATTTTTTCCGATTACAATTACGGCGTTGTTACCGCCGAACTGTTTGAGCTTGCAAAGTCTAAAAACATTCCGATTTTGGTTGATTCGCGGTTTTGTCTGCAAAATTTTCACGGCGCAACTTCCGCCACGCCGAATCAAGATGAGGTTGAACAACTTCTCGGCGAAAATTTCACCGAAAAAGATTGCGTCAACTTGCTCGAAAATCTCGGTTTTGAATCGCTTTTGGTTACGCGAGGCAACAAAGGAATGTTGTTAATCGAAAAAAATAAACTGCCTTTAGCGATTGATTCAATCGGCTCGAAAGAACCTGTGGACGTTACGGGCGCGGGCGATACGGTCATCGCAACTTACGCGCTCGGCTTGGCTGCGGGGTTAAATTTTGCGGACGCGGCAAACTTGGCAAATCACGCCGGCGGAATTGTCGTGATGAAAAAGGGAACAGCTTCGGTTACGCAAACTGAACTGATAAATTCAATAAAAAATGTTATTTAGCGATGATTATTTCAGATATAAATTTCCTGAACCTCAATATCTTGGGGCGAAATTTTTGCTTTTAAATTGGATAGAAAAGTTTATTCCAAAAGATTGCCGAGTTGTTTTAGATGCTTTTTCGGGAACACAGTCAGTCGCGTTTTTGATGAAACAACTTGGCTTAAAAGTTATCACCAATGATTTTTTAAAGTTCAATCATCAAATTGGCATTGGTTTGATTGAAAACGCCCAAGAAAAACTCGATAAAAAAGATTTAGAAGTTTTGTTTACAGAAAAAAACTCCGATTTTCATTTAATTCAAGATTTATTTACAGATTTGTTTTTTACAAAAGAACAAGCAAAATTTTTAGATAATTTTCGGGCGAATTTAGAAAATCTAGAAAATCCCTACAAAAAAGCTCTGGCTTTTGCGATTATGAATCGAAGTTTGAGCCGTAAAATTTTAATGGGACATTTTGCACACACACAGGCTTTGGTTTATGCAAATACACCGATTCGAGTCCAACGGAATCCGAGTATTGCGAAACATGTAAAAGAGTTATTCATAGATTTTTTGCCGGACTACAATGAGGCAGTTTTTGATAACGGAAAAGAAAACAAAAGTTTTAACGAGAATATTTTAGACTTATTACCCAAACTGTCAGATACTGAAAACATAGATTTTGCTTATTTTGATCCGCCGTATTGCAACAGCCACGCCGATTATCAAAGTTTCTATCATTTACCGGAAACCTTTACGGAATACTGGCACGACAAAAAATTTATTAACGGCATAAAACGATATGACCCTCAGCGTTTTAGCGGATTTGATAAAAAAAGCGATGTAATTGACTCTTTTAATAAACTTTTCAAACTTTCAAAAGATATTCCAAACTGGCTTATCAGCTATAACAACAGGAGTTTTCCGAGCATTGAAGAGTTTGTGAAAATTGTTAAAGAGTATAAAGATGTTGGGGTTGAAACAAAAACTTACATCACCGGTCGCGGCGGAAAAGGAAGTGTTGCGGGCAGCAAAGAAGTTTTGCTTGTCTGCAAAAATAAGCCTGTTTTCAAAATAGAATTTGATATGCAAAAACAACCCTTCAGTTATTGGAAAAAGTTATACGAAAGCGACAAATTAGAAGAATTTAACCATAATTCAACTGCTTTGTTATGGTTGAAAATCAAGTCAATTGTTCGCAAAGAAATAATTGCAGATTTTTTGAAAAGCGAAAACTTAACGCTCAAAGAAACTAAATTAAATAATCAATTTGTAGAACTTTACGATATGTTAAGCGAGAATACGGATTTATCGCATCAAAAACTTGACACATTTATCAAACGCAAAAATACTGAACAAGAAAAAAATTTAGATTCTGAAAAATTGGTCTCCGAACTTTACAAACTTCGCCATTTTGATTGGGGTGGAGATTATAAAAACGCCTTAGATAAATACTTGGTTGACCGATATATAAAAGTTTATCAAAACTTTGACGATCTCACTTCAAAGTTTGATACCGAAATAAATCGTGCTGTGCAGGGCTACGTTTTGTGCAGTTGGTATAATCATTGGAGCAGTATTTTAATCGAGCATATGTTCAAAACACACCGGATTGTTTTACCTACTGTCGGACAAATTAAAAAGGTCGATTTTTTTATTAACAATATTCCCTTTGATTTAAAGGTTACATACTTACCTGCAAATTTTATTGAGTCAAAGCGTAAAGAAAAAGGCTTAAAAACTGAATTGTCCGAATTAAAACAAAAAGCAAAAGAAGCAAATATATCTTTTACAACTCATAAAAAAGCAGATGATATTTATTACGAAATTGTCGAAAAAATGAAAGCCCGCAACGATGATTTTTGTATCGAATCATTGCAAAACATAAAAAATATTCGATTAGAAATTCTACGAGAAGTTCAGGAAAACCCTAAAATTCTGATACAAAATCTTTATGAAGAACAAGGCGAACTGCGTTTTGATGCGTCAAACCGATTGTTTTTGATTTTAGTTGACACCAAAGATTTTGATAATTCTTGGAAACTAAAAAGAAATCTTGAGTTGCTAAACCCAAGTATTAAAACATACTTAGACGAGTTTGCGAAGAAAAATACTGCTGATCTTGAAATCAGTTTTAACTACAAAGGCAAAGACCAAACATTTACGGCTTTGTCGGATATGATTTTTATTGTGAAATGAACTTAGAACGAAACAGATTAGTCGCGCGAATGGCGATTGAACGCTCAAAAGGCAAGAAAATCGTTTTGGCAAACGGTTGTTTTGACCTTTTTCACGTCGGACATATTCGCTATTTGCAAGGTGCCAAAGAACTCGGCGACCTTTTGATTGTCGGCATAAATTCCGATGAGCAAGTGCGAAAATTGAAAGGATTAAATCGCCCGTTTATGCCTGAAAACGAACGCGCCGAAATTATTGACGCTTTAGCTTGTGTTGATTATGTAACCGTTTTCACCGAACCGACCGTCACCGAATTGATTCGTGCCGTGCGTCCCGATTTTCACGCGAAAGGCACGGATTATACACCCGAAACTGTTCCCGAAAAAGATATTGTCGCGGAGTACGGCGGGCAAATTAAGATTGTCGGCGACCCGAAAAATCATTCGTCAACCGATTTATTAAAGAAAATTTCAAGATAATTTTGTGAGAATTCTTATCGTAAAACTGAGCAGTATCGGTGATGTAATTCACACGTTGCCGGTTTTGTCGGCGATAAAAACGGCGTTGCCGAACGCAGAAGTTTCGTGGATTGTCGAAAAAGGCTCGGCGGAATTATTGCGAAACAACGAGTTATTGACAAATTTAATTGAAATTGACACAAAATCTTTTCGCGGAAAACAAAAATTGAGCGAAATGTTGCCGAATGCTCGCCGCCAATTTCGTGGAATTCGCAGTTCAACTTTCGATGTTGCCCTTGATTTTCAAGGTTTATTGAAATCCGCGACAATCGCCAAAATTGCGAAAGTAAAAAAACGTTACGGTTTTTCAAAAGAAATTTTACGCGAACCTGCGAGTCGCTTTTTATTAAACGAGACTGTCAAGATTCCGCAAAAACTTCATATTATTCGTAAAAATTTGACGTTGGCAGAAAAGGCTTTGCACATAAAAGTTCCGCCGGATAATTTCGAGTTTCCGATATTTACCGATGAATCTCACCGACTTGAAGCCGAGAAAATTATCGATAAATCGGGCGAAAACTTTGCGATCTTAAATGTCGCCGGCGGTTGGGTTACAAAACTTTGGCAAGCCGAAAAATTTGGCGAATTAGCCGATAAATTATTTGAACATTACGGCATAACCTCTGTTATTCCGGCAATTCCAAGCGAGCGTCATTTAACCGAAAGGGCTTTGAGCGCCGGTAAATCAGGCAAACTTATCGCCGAAAATGTTTCGCTCAAAGGTTTTTACGAACTGGCGAAACACGCAAAAATCTATGTCGGCGGCGATACAGGTCCGACTCATTTGGCGGTTGCCGCGAAAGCTCCGATCGTCGGAATTTTCGGTCCGACCGAATGGCAGCGGAACGGAAGCCCGAATATCGCGGATATTTGCGTTGAACGAAACGACATCGGCTGCCGTGTTGAATGTCATCGTCGAACCTGCTCAAATTGGATTTGTCTTGATATTTCGGTTGAAACGGTTTTTAATGCCGCGCAAAAGCGTTTAGAATTATTATCGGAAACATTGTGAATTTACGAACATTACAACGAATGCGGGTGCCGTTGGGTTTTCTCTTCAGCATCATCTTTTTAATCTTTGCGAAACCGCAACCGGAATGGCTGATTATTGGCGGAATTGTGGCAATAGTTGGAGTTAGCATTCGCGCGTGGTCATCCGGACACATTCGCAAAAACGCGGAATTGGCGATTTCGGGACCTTACGCCTACACGCGAAATCCGCTTTATGTCGGCAGTTTTGTGATGGTTGTCGGCTTTTGTATCGCCGCAAGTGTGTGGTGGTTGTCCGTTCTTTTCGCCTTTCTTTTTTTAATGATTTATTTGCCGGTAATGAAAGCCGAAGTAAAAGATTTGGTGTTTTTATTCGGTGAAAAATTTGCAGAATATGCGGCAAACGTGCCGTTATTTTTTCCGCGTCTAACCTCTTGGAAAAAATCGGACGAAAAATTCGATTTTGCGTTATACTTGAAATATCGCGAATATCGAGCCGGTTTGGGTGTATGTTTTGTCTTGGGAATTTTAGTTTTGAAATTATTCTTTTTTCGATAAAGTTATGAAATTAAAAGTTTTATCGCTGATTTTATTTATCGGTTTACTCGTCGGGTTTAGTTTTGCGCAACCGAAAGCCGAGCCGTTTGCGGTTGGCGAAAAATTGGTTTACGAAGGTAAATTGAGCAAATCCGTATTGCGCGGAATCAGCGTTGCCGAATTAACTTTTACAGTCGCAAAAGGCTCGGACGAAAAGACTTATTCGATTAAAGCCGATGCCGTTTCAAAAGGAACTTTGCTCAAATTATTTCGTTTCAGTTTTATCCAAAATATCGAATCAGTAGTCGGAATCGAATTTTTTCGGGCAATAAAAACGGTCAAACACGACCAACAAGGCGATCGCGTGCGAAACAGTGAAACGGTTTTTGACTACAAAGACAAAAAGGTTACATACATCGAAACTGACCCGAAAGACACGATGAAAGCGCCGCGAAAGATTGCTACGGCGATTGAAAACGATGAAACGCACGACATTATCACGGCAATTTATCAACTTCGTCGGTTGCCGTTAGCCGTCGGGAAAAGTTTTGAACTGAGCGTCAGCGATTCGGGGTTGGTTTATAAAATCCCGGTAACTATTACTGCCCGCGAGCAACAAAATTCGATTTCAGGGAAAATTTGGTGTTTTCGCGTTGAACCTCAAGTTTTCGGTAACGGTCGCTTTATCGAGCAAAAAGGTTCAATGACAATTTGGATTTCCGATGATGCAAAACGCTTGCCGATTCGTTCGATAATTAACGCAAGTGTCGGAAAACTTGATATTAAATTGAAAAAAGTCGGTTAATCCCGGCTAAAACTTGTAACCCGGCAAAAAAACACGCATAATTTTGCGTGTTATTTTATTTTTTTGACATTTTTCAATAAAGAAAAATATGCAACTTGAACAATTATTTACTGCCTTCGCCGGATTTGCCGTGGCTTGGATTTTGGCTTATCCGACATATAATTGGTTTTTCGGAAGAAAAAAAGTTTCGCTTTATAAATCAATTATTGAATCGTATCGTTATGAGGTTGATATTGTAAACAATCATTACGAAAAATTGCGTTTGGAAAAAGCCGAACAAGATCGGCAATTTTACGAATTGCAAACGCAAAATGAATCGCTTTCGACTTCGTTGGAAAAACGCCAAACACTTTTAATTGAACGTGAAAGTCAGATGAAAAAGTTTTCATCGCAAAACGGCGAGACTGAAGGAAAAGCCGAAGGTTTGCGTCAAGAAGTTTTTCGTAAAACCGAGCAACTAGATGTTTTGCATCGTCAAGTTCAGCAAAAAACAGCGCAAATTCAACGCTACGAACAAGAGCTTGAACATCAAAAATCTTTGGTTGCACAACTTCAATTAAAAAGCAGTGATTCTGCAAACAGTCCGATTTTAGTTGAAAAAAACAAACAAATTGCGAGTTTACACACACAGCTTTCCATTCTTTTACCGCTTGAATCAAAGTTTTTGACGCAGACAAACGAAATAAACGAACTGCGAACTCAAAAACAACGCTTGCAAGAAATACTCGGTGAAAAAGATGAAAAGATTGACAGATTGAAGGAAGGTTGCGAAAGTTGCAACACAAAAGTTTTACAATTAAATGAGGAAGCGGAGCAAATCGGCGCCTTAATTAACGAAAACATAAATCTCCGAAAAGAGAGCGAAAAATACGCGGAGCGATTAAAAACAGCCGAAACGGAATTTGAAGAATTAAAAAAACAGTCGAAGCGGATTGAACAAAACTTGGTCGAATCAGTTCAATCCGCAGATGAAACTGAAAATGATTTGACCGCACAAACTATTGATACTAATAATGATATGGCTAGAAAAAAAACTGTAAAACAAGAAATAATAACTGAAAAAGAAGAAACAATTTTACTGAAAACCGAGATTAAAACCAACCAAACGGCAAAAAGTTCCGACAAAGAAACTTCTGCCAAGATCGAAAATGTAAGTTCGGACGCGTTTATCGCCGAAGATTCGACCAAAAAACATACCCGAAAATCCGGTTCGAAAAAAGCGGCAAAGATCGACGATTACGAAATTGAAGAAACCGAATCAAAATCAAAAAAAGCGGTCAAAGCCGAAAAAGAGATTGAGCCTGAAAAAACGGAAATTGAACCAAAAGTCAAAGTTTTAAACAAAACAGAAGACGAAAACACTAAAGCCGAAGTTGAACCCGAAGAACTTGACGAAGAAGCCAAAAAACGTGAAACGCCAATTTTTAAAGCGTTAGCCGAACCGAAGTTGCCTGAACTCGAT
This sequence comes from Acidobacteriota bacterium, assembly GCA_031430435.1. Lineage (GTDB taxonomy): Bacteria > Acidobacteriota > Blastocatellia > Pyrinomonadales > Pyrinomonadaceae > JANNVK01. The sequence continues at coordinate 25,281 of JANPBM010000012.1, read as the reverse complement.
AAAGGAAATCGACTGTTTTTACAAATGCAGTCGCCAACCCGAATTTTCTTTTATTGGACAGTTAAAACCAATGCTTACAAGACTTTGCAAAAAGCATTCGGCGAAAATGCGGGCGGTTATATATTGGTCGCAAAACTGCAAAATTTGAGCAATAAAACCGAAGATATTTTTCCGATTGATGTTGAAGGATCGGCTTGGTTTGATGTTCCGGACAACACAAAATTCCAAACCGAGGTCGGATTTTTTGCTCCAAGCCGTCCGTTTGTCCGCGTGGCTTTTTCAAATAAGCTGAAAACTCCGCGAATGGCACCGTCGCCGAATGTGGATAATTCGCCCGTTTGGAACGTTTCAACCATGCAGTTTGCCGAGGTTTTAGAGGCTTCGGGTTATTCGCAAGATGCGTTTGAGGTGGCGATGCAAGTTGATGAAAGTTCGGAAGATTCAAATAAGGCAACAGAAGTAATTTATTCACGCATCAGCGGCGAAAACGAAGCGTATTTTGCCAAGTTTGAAATGAGCGAGTTGCGTTCCGTGCTGCTCGGAATTGTCAGCGGAATCTCGCTTGCCGTTATTTTGGAAAAAGTTTCCGGTGAACTTTCCGCGTGGCTTTCGGAAAATCCGCAAGTGTTTGAACCGCAAAATGTGATGACAATTTTACAAGAAACTTTCGGCGAAGATTTCGGCAAATTTGTCGAAGGAACAAAGACGCAAACCGCCGGCGTTGTGTTTGGCGCAAGTTCGATAAATTTTCCGAAATCGAGGTTTGCGGGTAGTTCACGTTAGGAAATGACGATGTAAAAGTGAGACAAAGAGACAGCGTGAAAAGTCTCGCAGTCTCGCTTTCGCAAAGTATCAACAGTCTTCAAAATTATGCCGACAGGTTATTTCAGTTTAATTTTACACGCGCATTTACCGTTTGTGCGTCACCCCGAATATCCCGAATTTTTGGAAGAAGATTGGCTTTACGAAGCGATCACGGAAGTTTATCTGCCGCTGATTTTTATCTTTCAAAGGTTGCACGAATCGGGGGCGAAGCCTCGCGTGGCGATGAACGTTTCGCCGCCGTTGTGCGAGATGTTGGCTGATGAATTATTGCAGGAACGTTATACGCGACACGCTGAAAATCTGCTGGCTCTTTCAATCAAAGAACTTGAGCGTGTGAAGCGTGAAGAACCGCAGTTTATCGAAGTTGTGCAGATGTATATCGACACGTTTTCGGCTTCGCTGGATTTGTGGAATAATCGCTATAAACGCAATCTTATCAACGCTTTCCGAGAACTTCAAGACTGCGGAGTTTTAGAAATAATCACTTGCGGAGCAACACACGGTTTTCAGCCGTTAATCTCGACTCGTGAATCTCGCAAGGCTCAAATTCAAATTGCGGCAGATAATTACCGTAAGCATTTCGGACGAAATCCGCGCGGGATTTGGCTGCCCGAATGCGCGTATGAACACGGCGTTGAAGATTTGTTGAAAGATGCCGGAATCGAGTATTTTATCGGCGATACGCACGCCATTTTATACGGCGAACCGCGTCCGAAATACGGCGTTCACGCACCTGTTCGATGTCCGAACGGAACGGCGGTTTTTTGCCGTGATATTGAAACTTCTCAACAAGTTTGGAGTTCCGAAGTCGGTTATCCGGGCGATCCGTTTTATCGTGAATTTTACCGCGATGTCGGTTGGGATTTGCCTTTGGATTACCTGAAACCGCATTTGCACAAAGACGCGACTCGCCGACATTTGGGCTTAAAGTATTACAGAATAACGAAATCCGAGCCGAAACAGCCGTACATTCCGGCGATTGCAACTGAAAAATCTGCTTCGCACGCCGCTCATTTTATCGGCGAACGCATTAAGCAAGCACACGAATTACGGGCGTTAAATGACGGTCATCCGCCGTTGGTTGTCTCGCCGTATGACGCAGAACTTTACGGTCATTGGTGGTTTGAAGGTCCGCAATTTATTGATTATTTATTCCGCAAATTGCATTACGATCAAAATGAGATTGAAGCCGTTACGCCGGGCGATTATTTGGATTCGGGCATTCCGATTCAAACGCAACAACCTTCTGCAAGTAGTTGGGGAGAAAAGGGTTATTTCAAAGTTTGGCTGAATGAAGGCACGGCTTGGATGTATCCGTTTGCCCACGATGCGGAACGAAAAATGACCGAAGTTGCGAATTTTTACGACGAAATCAGCGACCTTGAACGTCGTTGTTTGAATCAGTTGGCACGCGAACTTTTGCTCGCACAATCAAGCGATTGGGCGTTTCAAATTTATCAAGGAACAACGGTTCAATACGCCGCAAATCGTTTCAAAATGCACATTCATCGCTTCGGACTGTTGTATGAAATGTTACAAACGAGCGAAATTAACGAAGAGTTATTGGCGGAAATCGAGAGCCGCGACAACATTTTTCAGGAAATTGATTATCGAATTTATCGAAGTTAAATTTTTTGAGGCAAACTTTGCGAATGATTGTTCATCAAATGTTCAGTCGTTCGCAAAACTTAAAAATATGAAAAATCTTTTCGGCGTTTTAGCCGGTTTATCGTTACTGATAATTTGTTTTCAGTCTGTTTCTGCCCAACAAGATTCTCTGAAATCACTCAAAACCATTCAAATCCCCGATGCTAGAATATCGATCGAGCAAACCTTTCTCGACAGTACAAACGTCAACGACAACGAACATAATTATTGCACGATGCAAAAGGACGAACTCAATCAAGTTAAAACCGACTTTTTAGAGAAATTCAAGTTTCATTTGGAGAAAACGGGTTTCAGCGTGATTGACGGAATTGATGCCGACGGTGTTTTCATTGCCGAAATCGAGGTTCAAAAAAATTGTTCGCGCAACAATAATTTAATCGAATCTGTGGCGGCGGGCAACGAATATTCGTTGATTATCAGAGCAAGTTTAATTAACAGAGTCGGCGCAAAGATGTGGCAGACATCCAAATTCCCTTCAAATTTCGACGGCGGTTTGATTGGCAACGGTTGGAAAGCAATAGACAGAAAAGCCAAAAAACTCGCCCAAAATATCCGTAAAGCCAAAGAAAAAGCAAAATAAATTTAGATTAAAAATCATCGAACAGTTTTTATCATCTTTTATCATCGACCGCAAATCAAGTTGCCCGCCGGCAATTATTCCGAGCCGTGCAAAACAGTTTGAGCGGTGATAAAGATTTTCATCGAAAAACTGTCCGAACAGTCATAAATTGTTATGAATCTATAACCTTTTATGGTATATTTTTCGCAATATGTTTCTGTTTTGGTTATTGTGGATAATAATTGTGGTCGGCGGTTTTTATATGGGAATCGGCTATGTTCTGAGCCTGTTTCGCGGCGGCTTTGAAATTTCATTGTTGCTGAATGCGATTGTTTATCTCGGTTGCGCGTTTTTCGGCTTACCGAAACTGCTGAAACTAATCTTCAAAAAATAATGGATTTTTACGGCGTAGATTTAGTTGATATAACGTTTCGCGGCGTTCATGCGTTGATGGCGGCAACGTGGCTTTTATTTGATTTCGTGGTTTTTTGGCTGCACTTCAAAATTAAAGATTCCGAAGCTCCGATCGATGAACGACTCGAACGCGCAAGAATTATGCACGGCATCGACACGGTGGTTGCGTATGTTTTTTTGTTGATGTTGCCGAGCGGCATTATTTTGTGTTATATCACACAAACACCTTTGTTTACCACAAGTTGGCTGTCGTGGAAACATTTACTTTACGGGTTGATTATTGTCGATGCTCTTTACTTGCTGCCGATTTCGGGAACGGCGTTGAAGAATTTGAAGTTGATAAAAGCCGGCACAGAAAATACTGCGGAACTGAACAGCGAGATAAAAAGAAAGATGAACAGGGCAATTCCGGCGGTTTGGCTGGTTTGGATTTTGGTCTTTGCGGCAAGTTTGATTTCGGTTTTGAACCTCAAAGCCCCCAAAGGACAAGAATATATTTTTCGCAAAACAACGGCACAAGTCCAAATTAAAAGCGACCGGTAAGAGGTTGAACCGGTCGCTTTTAACTTTTCATAAAACTTACACGCTCATCACCTCGGCTTCTTTTGCTTTTGAAATTTCGTCGATTTTGGCGACAAAAGTATTCGTCAGTTTTTGAACTTGGTCTAATCCGTCGCGTTCGTTATCTTCGGAAATCGCTTTTTCTTTTAACAATTTTTTTAACGTGTCGTTTGAAGAATGTCGGACGTTGCGGATTGCCACACGCTGTTCTTCGGCGATTTCGTGAACTTGTTTGGCAAGTTGTTTGCGGCGTTCTTCGTTCAGCGCGGGAATCGTCAGACGAATTATTTTGCCGTCATTTGACGGATTTAAGCCCAAATTTGAATTCATAATCGCCTTTTCAATCGCCGAAAGTTGGGTTGCGTCCCACGGTTGCACGGTAATCATTTGGGCTTCCGGCACAGCGACCGAAGCCATTTGGCTGAGCGGTGTCGGCGTGCCGTAATAATCCACACTCACGCCGTCAAGCAAACTGATATTTGCGCGACCTGTCCGGACAATCGAAAGTTTTCGTTGAAAAGCCTCGACGGCGGCTTCCATTCTTGGTTTAGTTTCTTTAATTACGTCTTCTACGCTCATAGTTTCCTCAATTTTTTAATAATGCTTTTAATCGTTCGATTTCAGCTTTCAAATTTTCGTTCTCTTGATTTACCTGTAAAACTTCCAACGTTAATTCTGCGGCGTTCTTTAGAAATTCATTTGTTTGCGGATTAAATAATCGCAACGTTTCGCCTGTGTCGATGAATTCTAACTCCAGTAAATGGCTGTAAACTCTGTTATTTTCTATAGTTACTTTTTTTAATTCGCCGTCTTCCAAGTTAAAAGCCATAAAAGCAGGTAACGTTTTCGGGGGCAGCGGATTAAAAATATAATACTCTTTCACGCCGAGCATTTCGTAAAGTTCACGCTTTTCGGTGCGGTCTTTGTGCCACGTTGAACGCGATGCAAGTTCGATGACAACCGCCGGCATAACATCATTTTCTTCCCAACTTTTATAACTTGTTCGATCAACTTTCGGAACACCGAAAAAAACCATTACATCGGGCGAAACTACGTCTTGCGGTGAATCTTCTTCGTAGTAAAACATAATGTTTCCCGTTACATAGACGTTTTTACGATTAGAAAGAAAAATATCCAAACAACCGGTCAAGTATAAAATGAGTTTTCGGTGAATATCGGTTTCTGCCATTGGTCTTCCGTCGGATTCGGGATAATAAAACTTTTCGCTACGGCTTTGTAACGGAATTATCGGCGAAGTCGTTTTAAGTTGAAGATTCATCTTAACAGAATTTTACCGCAAAATTACGCTCCGACCAAAGTCCCGATGGATAAATCGCCGTTGACGGCTTTAATAATGTTGCCCGCCGTCTTCATATTAAAAACCATAATCGGCAAATTATTGTCCATACACAGCGAAATTGCAGAAGTGTCCATTACTTTCAGTTGTTTTTCCAGCACTTCATCGTAGGAAATTCGATCGAATTTGACAGCGCTCGGATTGGTCATCGGGTCGGCTGAATAAATTCCGTCAACCTTTGTGGCTTTGAAAATAATGTCGGCTTTGACTTCACACGCTCGCAACGCGGCACCGGAATCCGTGGTGAAATAAGGGTTTCCCGTTCCGGCGGCAAAAATTACGACTCGCTTTTTTTCGAGATGGCGAACTGCTCGGCGGCGAATAAACGGTTCGGCAAGTTGCGGAATATCTATCGCCGACATAACGCGCGTGTAAACGTCTTGTTTTTCAAGCGCGTCTTGCAAAACAACGGCGTTCATCACGGTCGCCAACATTCCGATATAATCTGCGGCGGCGCGATCCATATTTCCCGCCGATTTTGAAACTCCGCGAAAGATATTTCCGCCGCCGACGACAATCGCAACTTCGATGCCGAGCGCGTGTACGGCTTTGATTTCACCCGCCACGGATTCGGCGATTTTGGTGTCGATGCCATAGCTCTGATCGCCCATTAACGCTTCGCCCGAAAGTTTAAGCAAGATTCTTTTGAATTTCATATAACAAATGTTTAAGCCGACTAAAATAAAGAGCCAAGCAGTATTTGCTTGACTCTTTATTTAATTTAACCAATCATCGAAGCAACTTCTGCGGCAAAATCGTCCGCTTTTTTCTCGATTCCTTCGCCCATTTTATAACGAGTAAAACGTCGAATCGAGATGTTTTCTTTGATTGACGAGATTTTCCCCGCGACCAATTCGCCGATTGTTCGGCTTGGGTCTTTCACAAAAGGCTGATCGACCAAAACTGTTTCTTCGTAAAATTTAGCGATGCGACCTTCGATGATTTTTTCCAAAACCTCTGCCGGTTTATTTGTATTCTTCGGATCGTTTTTAAGTTGATCCATTAAAATTTCACGTTCTTTTTGGACGACATCCGCCGGAACTTCATCGCGGTTGGTATATTTCGGGTCAACGGCGGCGATGTGCATTGCCACGTCTTTGACAAGTTGGTTAAATTCTTCGCCACGCGCGACAAAATCGCTTTCGCAGTTAATTTCAACCATCACGCCGACTTTTCCGCCCATGTGAATGTATGAACCGACCACGCCTTCCGCTGTTACGCGACCGGCTTTTTTGCCCGCATTTGCCAAACCTTTTTTACGAAGATTTTCCATCGCCAATTCTTCGTTTCCGTTTGCTTCGACCAATGCGGCTTTGCATTCCATCATTCCCGCGCCTGTTTTTTCACGCAGAGATTTTACTCCGCTTGCCGTAATTTCAGCCATATTATAACTCTCCAATAATTCTTGTAATTTTTCTTGTAAAAAAGCGTAGCCTTTTATTGTCTAAGCTACGCCGGTAAATAAAAGTTTTTGATTAAAATTTAGCCTGCGGTTGCTTCCGTATTTTCTTCGGCAGTCGGTTCGGTTGTGGCTTCCGCGACAACTTCAGCCTTTGCTTCTTCAACGGCTTCAACAACTTCGACAGTTTTAACTTCCTCGACAATTTCAACTGCTTCGGTTTTAACTTCTTCGACAACTTCTGCCGGAGTTTCAACTTTCGGAGCTTCAACCGGTTCGATTGCTTTTACTTCTTCGACAATCGGCGCGACGGCAGCGGGTATTTCCGCAACCTCAACGGTTTCAACAACTTCGGCGGCTGAATTACCTTCTGTGCCAACTTGTTTTCCTTCGATAATGGCATCGGCGATGCGTGATGCAAACAAGCGAATTGCTCGCAAAGCATCATCGTTACCCGGAATAACCGCGTCGATTCCGTCGGGCGAACAGTTTGTGTCAACGACCGCGACAATCGGAATGTTCAAGCGGTTCGCTTCGGCAATCGCAATTTCTTCTTTGCGAACGTCAATCACGAAAAGCAAATCGGGCAAACGGTTCATATTACGAATCCCGCCGAGATTTCTAATCAAACCTTCAAGCGATTTATCGAGCTGAAGCCGTTCTTTTTTGGTCAACATTTCAAAGCGACCGTCTTCTTTCATCGCCTCGATTTCTTTCATCTTTTTAATCGAAAGTTGCACGGTTTGATAATTTGTCATCAAACCGCCGAGCCAACGATTGTTAATGAAATACTGTCCGCAACGTTCCGCTTCTTCTTTGATAGCATCTTGCGCTTGGCGTTTGGTGCCGACGAATAAAACTTTCGCGTTCGGATTTTCCGCCATAAAATTAACGGTGTAATTCAAAGCGTCGCGGAAAAGTTTCTGCGTTTTTTGCAAATCAATGATGTAAATTCCGTTGCGTTCGCCAAAAATGTATTCTTTCATTTTCGGGTTCCAACGACGAACTTGGTGTCCAAAGTGAACTCCTGCTTCGAGCAGTTCCTTCATTGTTACTGTTACCAAAATGTTGCTCCTTATCGGTTTATATACTCACCGAAGTTAAAAATTGCTTAAACCAATAAACTTCGGTAATGGAATATGTTTGAGAATCCGCGCCAAATTGCCCGAATTCCAAACAAGAGATTAACGTTTCGAGAATTGGAATTTCTTTCTCGCACCTTTTTGTCCGTATTTTTTACGTTCTTTCATGCGCGGATCGCGGGTTACAAAACCTGCTTTCTTCAAAGCTGAACGTAAATCCGGATTAAAAACCATCAAAGCTCGCGTAATTCCGTGTCGCACCGCACCTGCTTGTCCCGAAGTTCCGCCGCCGTTGACATTAACTAAAATGTCGAATTTGCTTGCGGTTTCAGTCAAGCGGAGCGGCTGACGAATAATCATCTGCAATGCTTCGTTTGGAAAATAATTGTCGAACGTGCGTTTATTTACTTTGATTTCGCCGCTGCCGGGACGTAAATAGACTCTTGCGACCGAAGTTTTTCTTCGACCTGTTCCGTAATATTGAATGTCTGCCATATTGTCGGTAAACAGTAAAATGAAAGCAGTTGTTGATTTCCGCTTTCTTTTTACCGGTTATAATTCTAAAATTTCAGGTTTTTGCGCTATTTGGTCATGATTTGCATCGGCGTAGACTTTAAGTTTTTTAACCATTGCTTTGCCGAGTTTCGTTTTCGGCATCATTCCTTTTACAGCTATTTCTATCACACGTTCAGGAAATTTGATGAATTGGTCTTTAACCGTAATTTCTTTCAAACCACCCGGATACAGTGTGTGATGACGATACATTTTTTGGTCGTTTTTCGATCCCGTGAAAACTGCATGTCGTGCATTAACAACAATAACGTGGTCGCCCATATCTAAAAATGGTGTCCACGTTGCCTTGTTTTTACCCGTCAAAACTCTTGCGATTTCCGTTGCTAAACGCCCTACTGTCTTGCCTTTAGCATCAACCAAAAACCATTTGCGATTCTCTGCCAGCCCTTTGCCGCTGGGAAAATAAGTACTCATATATGCTACTCTGTTAGGTATTTTCGCTAGAAAGCGAACAATCAGAATATCGAAATTTTATGTTATCGTCAAGCAACGGCAAGGTTTTACGTCAGTTTTATTTTACTCGAAGCCGTCCGAATTCGGTCAACAACGGTTTCAACTTTGCAACCGCGTCCGTGTGCGAAACGCCGTTGGTTGCCAAAATCCCGTTATGGTTAAAGACATCTTTCGTATTGTAAACAATTTTTTCGCCGAATAAATCCGTCAATTTTCCGCCCGCTTCGTTGATAATAATTTCAGGTGCGGCAGAATCCCATTGCTTTGTGCGGGGCGAAAGATGAATGTATAAATCGCAGGTTTGCGTGGCAATTAAACCGATTTTCAGCCCGACCGAACCGCGTTGAACTTCGCCTTTGAAGCCGAAATGTTCGTACAAAATACTCATTCGCGGACTGCGGTGGTCGCGCGAAACGGCAATCGTCATTTCGTTAAATCGTTTGTTATCTGAAACTTGCAGACGTTTTGGCGGTTCGTTGCGTTGTGCAACAAACGCGCCGTTTCCCTTGCTTGCAAAATATAATGTCCGGCGAAACGGCAACAGTACTACGCCCAAAATAACTTCGCCGTTTGCCGTCAAACCGATTTGCACGGCAAAATCACCGTTGCGATTTATAAAGCCTTGCGTGCCGTCCAACGGATCGATCATCCAAACCCTTTGTTTTGTCAGTCTGGCATCGGTATCGACTTCTTCTTCGGATAAAATCCCGTCGTTCGGAAACGCTTCGATTAAACCTTCGACAATGATTTTACTCGCCGTTTGGTCGGCGATTGTAACGGGTTCGGTGTTGTTATCGAGCGTGGTTTTTTCGATAACTTCAACGTCTGATTCGTAAAAATTCATTATCGCGGCGGCGGCTTTTTCGGCGAGTTTTATTGCAACTTCGAGTTCTTTTTCAAGCATTGAACCAATTTACCACAATTTCCACCAAGGCTTTTTATTTTCATCAATTTGCTCAGTTTTTACTGCTTTCTTTTTGCTAACGGATCTTGGCGGAAGCGGTTTCCAATCATATTTTTCGGCAATTCGGCGAACTTGTTGTTGAAAAACATAGCCTTTTGCTTTATCAACCATAAAAACAAAATTTGCGTAACCTCTGAGCGAAGCGACCAAATCGGGTGAATTTCCCCAAGTTAATTCTTCAAGTCCTTTGCTTTCGGCTTGGTGCAACACGGCACGGAATTTTCGCAACTCTTTTCGGTCAATCGAAAGTTTTTCATTTACGACTACGCCTGTAACTTCTTGTTGACGACCCGAACGCAAAATTTTGGTTTTATCTTCGTTGACCGTAAAACCTTGTGCGTCAACAATATAGCGAAGTTGTCCGAGAAGTTTGGCGACCTCGGCATCTTTATTCTCGCTCGAAAAAGTTAAATCATCGGCGTAGCGTGTGTATTTGAAACTAAGAGTTTCAGCAATTTTCGACAAACCTTTGTCTAATCTTTTGGCGATAATGTTTGAAACCCAAGGACTTGCGGGCGAACCTTGCGGCAGATGTCTTTCACCGATTGCCACAAAATAAGTTTTATTGTCAATTTCGACTTCTTCGACCGTCGGAGCAGTGCAAATTAGAGCAAAAATGGTCGCAATCGCTTCTGAAAAGCCGTAAGTTTGAAACATTCCTTTGACTCGGCGATAACTGATTGACGGGAAAAAGTCTTTCAAATCAACATTTACGATAACTTTTGCTCCGATATGCGGTTTTGCGTTACTAACGATATTTTTTTCGGGCAAAAATCCGTGTGCGGCTTCGTGAACTTTGATTTTCGACAAAATGTTTTCCAAAATCCAATGTTGAGCCGATTTTAATTCGGGCATCGGTGCAGAAATCAGTCGAAATCCGCCCGATTTTTTCGCCATTTTGAAATGAATGTAATGCGTAACTTCGCTCGTTTTGCGGTCGTAGGCGAGAAAGCGGAGTTTATTGACGGTTAAATTCATCGCTTTCGCTAAACTTGCAACTGTCGCAAAATTCGGTAAGTTGTGTTGCTGCAATCTTTCCGCGTTTGGTTCAAGACGATTTAAACCTTTGGAAACATTTTCGCCGAGATACAAAATTTCTTCGGTTTTTCGTTTATTCCACTTTTCGGCATTTTCCAAACGCTCAAGTTTGCGGCGTTCTTTGGTCTGCTTTTGTTTCTCGCGTGATTCGGCTAAACGCCTTTTCCGCATCTCTTTAATCAAGGCTTGTTCGTTGTGAAGTTGGCGGTTTTCGGCACGCAAGTCGTCAAGTTCTTTATTAATTTCGCCGATTTTACGAATTTCATCGGTCGGATCATTCGGCAAACCGTTGCCCGTTTGCCAAAATCCGAGCCGAATCATTTCTTCCAAAACAAACGCATCTTTTCCGCCGTTTTCGCGGATTTGCTCGTAAAGTTCTTGTCGTGTGCGTGGTTGCGTCATAACTCGTAAATCGTAAATGGTTTTATTTGTGCTTACTTTAAAACTTTCCGCTAGGTTGATTGAAGCAAAAATCTCTTCGTAAATTCAAAGGATTGGATTGTTCAACTCAAGCGAACCTGAACTACTGTCGCTCATTTTAATCTCGGATTAGAAACCGAAATAGCGACAGTAGTTCAAGGTTCGCAATGTCAAGAACAAGCCGATGATGCGTGTCATATCTATCAGCAAGAACGGCGAAACACCGCTCAAATCGCAAGTTATTTTCTGCTTCAATCAACGTAACGGAAAGTTTTCAAAAATCTAAAGGTTTGAGACGAAAACGTGCGTTTCCTTCGTAAAATCAAAGGACTGAATTGTTCAACTCAAGCGAGTCAACGTCAGGGTGCGTCATTCTAATCTCCGATTACAAACCGGAATACGCACCCTGACGTTAGACTCGCATCGTCAAGAACAAGTCAGTGATGCGTGTCTTGTCTGTCGGCAAGAACGGCGAAACACCGCTCAAATCGCAAGGTTTCCAACGCATCGTTTTCGTCTCAAATATCAATTCAAATTGTTAATTATCAATGGTTAATTGTTAATGAAATCCTGCAATTAACCATTAACAATTTACAATTTACAATTAACCATTATCAGAATTTGTCATTCGCAAAGCCAATAAATGTTCGCACGGACCTTTGAACATCTTGTTCATTAAAAAGAAGTTACAGGTGCATTTCGGGTTTGTCATTCGTTGGTCGCTGTCAATCATCATCGAAACATCAAAGTATTTTTCTTTGTCTTTGACAGTTCCCGCGAGAATGAAATTTCCGTCTTGTTTGGCTTCTCGTTGGCTGAATGTAACGGATTTTTTGACTAAAAATCTTGTCGCGGCTTCTTCGCGTTCATTGGCGAAACGGAGTTTGTCCATCGGCAACGGATCGCGGGTCAATTCGCGGACTCGATACACGCCTTTGTTCAAATCGTAAATCGCTCGCCCCGCTTGCGTGTATGCTCCCAACGCACCTAAAACTACGCTTTTATCCAGATTCAAACGCTTCGCAAGTGCATCGGGCTTTTCTTCCCAATTCGTCTTTAAACTGTTGAAAACAAGTTGCTTAGTCGTATTATCAACATCGGCACGCGGGGCAAGTAAATCGAAATTTCCTGCTTTTGACCAATCGTTCGCCGTCCAACCTGATAAGCCGAGCGTAAAATTCAAATCGCCCAAATCGGCAATATAAAATGATGGCAAACCTGTTCCCAACAAATGAACGGTGAACTTTTTAGCAATCGGAATCAGCCGTTCCAAAATCAACAACCTGCGTCTGCCCCAAACGCGAATATCTTGAGCATCCGTTCCGTGATAAATGCTTCTGGCACAAGTAATTTCGATATTCCACGGCTCAAAAATAATTTTAATCGGCTCATTCGGTTTCAAAACATATCGCATTGAACGCGGACTTTCTTTTTCCTTTCGCCGCCGCAAAACAAAGCACATATTGTGAACATCCAACGGATGCAAATCGAAACTTGTGGTCGGCAAACTCATCGCAGATGAAACTTGCAAAAAACCGCGAACCCAACTGTCGGGCAAATCAATTTTGACCTCTTTGAATGAATCTTCGTGCGTTGTTTTGACCTCAAAACCGCTCGGATCAATCTCGAATTTGGTCGTTTTATAAGTGCGAATCTTTTGAAATTCCCGATAAAGCGACTCCGAATAATCAATGTTGGTTGTGCCGCATTCAAATTCTTTGACGTTTTGAAAGACTTCGTAATTCGCTCCCAAACGTCCGTAACTCGATTCGTCTTCGGAAAAACATTCAAAGAAAACTTCGTCCGGATGAACCGAAATTACCGGATCAAGCACAAACCACAAATCTTTATCACGCTCGTAAAGGTATTTGTAATAACGACTTCGGGCTTCGTAAAACGGATTCCAACGCGAATTACGTTGTTTGTAAAGTTCGCTTAATTCATCTTGCAACGGCTTGATTTTCGCTTGCACATCGGCACGTTTCGCCGCAACTTCCTGCCAATCGATTTGTTCACGATTCGCCGCCCATTCTTTGTAGGCAGTTTTGTCCTTCGGCTTAAACCTTAAGTCCGAAACAACAACATCGTGCAGAGCCGAAATTGCCTCACGAAATTCGAGTTTTTGGCGAAGTTCGGCGATAAAAAATGTCGGTTCACGAGTCGCATCAGGCACAAAATTCATCGAGGTTGACGAACTCGTGCTTGAAACATTTGAACTGCCGTTGTAAGAATAATCGAATAACATATTTACAATTTAATTTTCACTATCAATATTTTTCTCACATTCGGCAAAAACATAATCGAGCATTCCGATTAGTTTTTCAGGCTCGGAATTGATGAAAGGCTTGCCTGAATAAACTTGACTATTCGCAAACTTATAAAAATGCCAAGTTTCACCATTTGTAACAATTCCGTAAATATCAATATCTTTTCCTTCTTTCAAATTAGCTTCTTTACAGGCTTTCATTTCAACCAAACATTGGGCTAAACCTTGTTCAAAATCATCTTTTTTTGCTTCGACTGCGCATAAAAAAGGTAAATCAAAATAGTCACGTCTTTCTGTCAGTAAATAATCTGCAATTCCTGTTAAAGTTTCGCCTTCTAAAATTGGTTCTTTCCATGCTTTTAGCTTTTTATGTGGTTGTAAGGCTTCCTCTAAAAACGCATCAATTACTAATGTTTTAGCAGTTTCATTTCCTTTTAAGTCAAACACTTCCAAGCGTTGCAGGTTTTCTTGAAAAAAACTGCTTGCTTGAATGGGTTTAAATGCAGTTTCCCATTTTATTAACGCTATAAGATTTAATTCTTTATAAGCATCTTTCAAGTTAAAGCTGGAAAAATTTCGTTTTTTGATTTTCTTTACGACTTTCATATATTTTTCTCGCATTCGGCAAATACATAATCAAGCATTCCGATTAGTTTTTGAGGCTCGGAATTGATGAAAGATTCGCTTGAATAAACTTGGTTATTTGCAAGTTTATAAAATTCCCAAGTTGTTCCGTTTGTAACAATTCCGTAAATATCAATGTCTTTTCCCGCTTTCAAATTAGCTTCTTTACAGGCTTTCATTTCAACCAAACATTGTGCCAAACCTTGTTCAAAATCATCTTTCTTTGCTTCAACTGCACATAAAAAAGGCAAATCAAAGTAACCGCGTCTTTCTGTCAATAAATAATCTGCAACTCCTGTTAAAGTTTCGCCTTCTAAAATTGGTTCTTTCCAAGCCTTTAAGTTTTTGTGCGGTTGCAAGGCTTCTTCTAAAAACGCGTCAATTACAAGTGTTTTTGCCGTTTCATTTCGTTTAACATCAAATACTTCCAACCGTTCAAGACGTTTATTGAAAAAATCACTTGGCAAAACAAGTTTGAAATTTACTATCCATTTTATTAAATCTTTAATTCCAACTTCTTTAAACGCTTCATCTAAATTAAAGCTGGAAAAATTTCGTTTTTTGATTTTCTTTACGACTTTCATACAAATTAAACCCCGATTCGTGTTTCCGTTTGCTTAACCTTAATCGGCAAAATAATTTCGGGGAACGCACGATGAATTTTCAACATAGTTTCGATAGTTTTTGCTTTGTCGCCGATTGCTACGGTTGCCGATTGCCGAGCCAAAATTTCAGATACGATTATAGCCGAATTTTCACTTTTCAACGCTTCATTTTCCAAGAAACTTAGAATACGATTTTTTGCCACCCGACCGCGATTGACCGCACATAAAGTTCGGATAAAATACGGCGAAAGTTGTCTGAGATTTTCGCTTGAATCAGCGGCGTAGTTTTCCAGATAATTTGTGACAAACAGCGACATATTTTGCGTCGGATGCTCGCTTAATTTGAGCATATATTCCACGCCGTGTTCGGATTTGAAGTATTTTTGAATCGTTTCGCGTCCGAATTTCTGCACATCGTCGCGGGTTGAATCGCAAATTGAAACAATAATATCGGGCGTTAATTCCTTATCGGTCAAATGTTTATCGAAAAATGCAAACCAAAATTGCCGAGAATCTTCTCGGCTGGAATCCAACGCTTTGACCAAAAACTGCACTTCGCTTGGATTATCGGTAAAACGCGATTTATCTTTGTCGCCAATTCGCCAAGACGCTTGACGAACCGCCAAAATTTCGTTGTTGGAAAATTCGACTAATTCAGCAGTTGAAAATTCGGCAAACCATTTGTTCACATTGTTTTGCAAGACAATTCCGCCTGCTTCACACGCTTGCGGAAATGGTGATTTCAACAAAATTCGTGTCAACTCTTCGTCAACAAAACTCGTCCAATTCGGCAAATCTTCCTTCAAAACTTGTAAATATCGGCTGTGCAACCCTTCGAGCGTTTCTTTTTGCGTCAAACCGATGACCAAACGGCGAGTCATAATATCGGTAAAACCCGCGTTTTTTTCACTCAAACGGCGAATAATCGGACGAGCTGAAAAATAAACATCTTCTAATTCGTGCGAAATAAACGCATAAAAAACCTCATCGCGTTTGGACAAATTTTCATCGGGAAGTTGTCCGAAAAGTTTGATTCCGATTGCCCGAATTTCCGCGTAAGGCGAATCAATCAAAGAGTTTATCAAATCGCTCGAAAGATTTTCCGCCGGCGTTTCGTGATTCAACAAAATGTTTCCGCCGAGCGTTTGAACTTCGACCAATTTGTGATTTAGCAAATCGTTTACGACATCTAAATTGATTGAACGTAACTGTTTAGAGAAAGTTTTGAAAATCGCCTCGCCCAAAGTTTTCGCTTTTTCGCCTTCATTTTCGCCGAAAGCCAGCATTTGCGAAAGGAATTTGCCTATAAAAGTTTGTGCTTCCGAATCGCTGTAATTAGTTGAATACAAAAGGTTTGACGCAAATTCTCGCGTGTCGGCGTAATCCGCAGTCAAAAGTTTGAACATCGTCTCGCTGTCATTGGCAAAAAGTTCACGCTTTGCATTTATCCAGCCGAATGCTTCTTTGCGGGCAGCTTCATTTTTACAAATAGCGACCGCTAAAACTAAGCGAACATTGCTTTTATCGTTTTCATAAATCTTTTTGGCAATCTCAAAACCAAATTCCGCCGTAATATCATACGGACGACTCAAAAACATTAAGACGGCTTCAACGTCCAATTTCGCAACAAAATCGGTGCAATCTCGCAACGCCTTGACCGCAAATTCGTGAATGGGTAAACAATTACTTTCGGAAATTAAATGCAGTAATCCGACAGGTTGTTCGTTCCAAATGTTTGGAAAAGACTCTTCTCGATGTTTCGGCACAGCTTTTCCGATGTCTTTAATTTGTTGAAAAGCGTGATTGTTTTTCTTTAATTCAAAGCGTTTGCTGTTGCCGTAAAGTATATGATTAAAAAGGAGATACGGTGCAAATTCGCCGTATTGCGTAATGATAGTTTTCGGGTTTCGCCAATCGTAGCGACCGTTTTCGTCTATGTAATTGTACCGGGTCGAAGTGCGAACAGTTTGTGCGTCCGCATCGGAATAACAAAGCAACGAACCGACCGCCATTTTGACATATTCGCCCGAAAAACCGTCTTCGCCGAGTTTTCGCAAAGTTCGCCACGTTCGACCGATAAAATAATCTTTGGTTTTGTTGCTGAAAGCTAAACGGGAATTTTCTTTTGCCAATTCAGTCGAGTATTTAATTCTTTCGTGTTTATCTTTTTCCGCGTCGTAAAAATACATCGAATCGTCCCAAACCGAAGCGTAAAAACTTGCGTTTGAAGTTTCAAAACGCTTGGCAATCAAACCGAAAAATTCGGCATCCTGGCGATATTCGGCGATTTTGAAAATGTATCGCAAAGGTTTGAAAAATTTAGGTTTAAGTGGAATTTCGTTGAGTGTTTCCAAAATTGCCGGATGAAATTTGTCGGTGGCAACCACATAAATATCCGACAAAACCGTAAAACTTCCGTGTTTCAGGTTTTCTTTTTCTTCACGCAACGCGGTTAAAAGATCGTCATTTGTGCCGTTTTGCAAAATGCGGTGAAATTTGTTCGGTAAGTTGTCAAGTTTTTGCGAGATGAAGGCATTTGGCGTTTCGGAAAGTTTCAAACACGCTTCAAAGGCGATTCGTTGAACGGCTTCGCTTGCGTGCGTGAGATGTTTTTTTACTTCATCAATTAAGTTTTTATCGCCGCAATTTCCTATCGCCCAAACGCAACAATAATCGCGTAATTCTTTAGCTGTTCCAATCAATTTGGCGATAAACGGAGCGGCTGACTTTAATTTAAGTTCGCCGGCACGCCAAATTATTCGCTCGATTTTCGGGTTACTTTTAGCTTTTGCATCTTGCAACTGCGACAAAATTCTTTCGTTTCGGGCGGATAAATCATTATTAAAAATAACCGCAACTTTAGGTTTATCAACGGTTTCCGCGTTTGAACCGACAACGTGATAACCTTTCTTGGTTTTTTCGTCAACTAATTTTTGAAAAACTTTTTCGGCTTCGGTTTGCGAAACGGGCGAAGTTGTTTTCGAGCCTTCTTTTAATTCCGCGCCTTTTCTGCCGTAGCGAAAATTGACGACAAATCGAGCGTCGATTTCGCACAAATCAACTTCGTAAACCTTGTCGGAATTCCCTTCTTTAAAATGTAATTTTGTTTGGCGAACGAGTTTCATAAAACCGTATCATCTGTGCAACAGTATTTCATCCCATTCAAATAAATGCAAGTTGCAAAATTAGATTTTGACAAAGATGGGTTTAACAAGCAAGTTTTTTGGTTTATAATTTCGTCAGTAAATATTTTTATAATAATTTTATGAGTAATCAACCAACAGTTTCAGACATTTTTCGTCGCGCGATGGAAATCAGAGCAGGAAATTCCGCAATTTCATACAAAGATATTTCGGCAAAACTCGTCGGCGAATTTGACGGAAAACCATTTCCCGATCCTAATAAATTAACAATTCCGGAACAAGACAGCATCACGCCCGAAGAAGATTGGACGGCAGGTTTGCCCGTGGTTTTGCGCGGAATTCAGACGGAAAGTTGGGCGGAAATCGCTCACGGAATTATTATCTGCCTCGAACAAGTAGAAAATTATCCGAAAGAATCGGGACGCGAAGACGCACCGAACAAAGAATGGCGCGACCGTAACAAAGGCATCGCCGAAGCCGAGAAAAAGAATATGGACAAATGGATGCCGACGGAATTGATGGCATTGGCACAGCGAAACACACGAAAATAATTGTCATTAAGTTTTTATTTGCGGTGTTTTACCTTTGACTTATTTATTTCAAGGGGAATTATTATGCTATCGAAAAATTTACCGGCGCTTATTATTTTATTAGCGGTAAGCACATTTTCTTTTGCCCAAACTACCGCGAAAAAAGTTGATGATTTAATGCGTCAATATAATTTGCTCGGGCAATTTGACGGAGCAGTTTTAATTGCTGAAAACGGCAAAATTATTTTGAAAAAAGGCTACGGTTTTGCAAATCGGGAATGGCAAATTCCAAATTCAGCCGAGACAAAATTCCGTATCGGTTCTGTTACCAAACAGTTTACTTCTATGTTGATTTTTCAACTTGTCCAAGAAGGAAAATTGAAAATTGACGGAAAAATTACCGATTATTTAACTGATTATCGTCAAGATACAGGCTCTAAAGTTACGCTTTATCAATTACTTACGCACACTTCAGGCATTCCTGATTGGGACAACGAAAGTTTTTTTCCCGAAAAAGCGCGAAATCGTTATGAATCCGCGTATTTTATCAAAACTTTTCTGAGCGGTGATCCGACGTTTGAATCAGGCACAAAATTCAGTTACAGCAACGGCGATTATTTTCTGCTCGGAAAGATTATCGAAAAAGTTACGGGAAAATCTTGGGAAAATAATTTGCAAGAGCGTATTTTAACGCCTTTGCAGATGAAAAACACGGGTGTTGATTTATCAGGCAAAGTATTATCGAAAAAGGCTTTAGGTTATGTGCGGAACGATAAGGAGTTTGTTGGTGAACCGTATGTTGATTTGCAAAATTATTATTCCGCAGGTGCGATGTATTCGACCGCCGAAGATTTATTGCTTTGGTTTCAATCATTTGATAACGAAAAATTATTGGCGAAGAAATTTCGTGAAATAATGTTCAAAGCATTGGAAGATAAAGGCTTTGTAGCATGCGGAAGCTGGGTTTACAGCAAGCCGTTCGGAAAGTTAAAACCGCAGCTGATTGAAGCGAAGCGGAAGCATCAAAGGTTTTCAATCGCACACGATCCGCACTGATGACGGCAAAATTTTAATTCTATTAAACAATAACGAGTCAGAAAATCTTTACGGAAAAGCTCAAAACGTGCTGAATGTTCTTTACAATCAGCCGGCGGAAACGCCAAAATAAGCTATGTCTTCAGATTCATTTATTTACGATACAATTCAGTATCCGAGTTTTACCTTTTCGCAAACGTATCCCGACAGGCTTGCGACACTTGCCAAACTTTACGGAATAGATTCGGCGAAAGTTGAAAATTGCCGTGTTTTGGAACTCGGTTGCGGCGACGGAAGTAATTTGAATTCAATGGCTTACAGCGTTCCGACGAGCAACTTTGTCGGTATAGATTTGTCAAGCAAGCACATCGCGGACGCAAAGACTGCCGCCGCCGAAATAGGTTTAACCAACATAGAATTTTACGAACTCGATGTTTTGAAAATTAACGCGGAAACTTTCGGCAAATTTGATTACATTGTGGCGCACGGACTTTTTTCTTGGGTTCCGCAGTTTGTCCGCGAAAAAGTTCTGCAAATCTATCGTGCAATGTTGACTGAAAACGGTGTCGGGTATATTTCTTACAACGCATTTCCGGGTTGTCATTTGCGAGATTTGACGCGAAATATGATGCTGTTTCACGTCAAAGACATTGCCGAACCGCTCGAGCAAGTTGCCGAATCATTGAAGTTTATCGAATTTTTGGGCAAAAATGTCGAGAAAGACAGCATTTACGGGCAAATAATTAAGCAGGAACTTTCTAAAATGGTTGATCGTTCGCGTGAAAACATCTTTCACGATGATTTGTCGGAGGTAAATCAGCCGTTTTATTTTGCGGACTTTATTGCCGAAGCCGAAAAGAACAATCTGCAATTTCTCTCCGAAGCCGAATTTCATTCTTCGCAAACTCAATACTTTTCGCCTGAAATTAAAGAAATGCTCGAAAGTTTCGGCGATAACATCATAAAAACCGAGCAGTATTTGGATTTTGTAAAATCTCGGCGTTTTCGGCAAACGCTTTTGTGTCAAAAAGAAATTAACGTCAAGCGAGATGTTTCGCCCGAAATTTTGCGTGAAATGCTCATGGCTTCGCAAGTCAACCCCGCATCGTCAAAGCCGAATCTGAAACCGGATTTGGTCGAAAAATTTGTTTCCGCGAGCAATGCGACGTTTCAAATTGACCACGCTTTGACCAAAGCCGCGTTGGTTTATTTGAGCAAAATTTGGTCAAGAAGAATCGGGTTCGACGATTTAATCGCGGAAGCCGCCAAACTGTTAAAAAAACAGAATTGCGAATTTTCAAGCGAAGACATTGAAACGACAACCGCGATTTTGTTTCAACTTTTCAGTGTCGGATTCATCGGACTTCACGTTTTTGAACCGCAATTCACCACCCAAATCAGCAACAAACCAAAAGTAGGGGATTTTTCTCGGTGGCAAGTAAAACGTTGCGGCACAATTACGACTTTGACGGGTTTAAGATTTTCCGTCGAAGATGATTTTGTGCGGAAGTTGTTGATCTTATTGGACGGAAAACACGATAAAAAATCAATTTTGGCAGAGCTTAAAAAAGACAAAAAGCTCAAGCACTTCAAGAATTTACCGCAACTTTACGACCATAATTTGGCAGAAATCGCCAAAAACGGGTTGCTCGTCGGATGAAAAGAATAACCAAAGAATTGTTGACCGTCGAGCAAAATGTTTTGCGAATGATTGTCGGCGAAATGACGACCGGCGAAATCGCGTTTGCGTTGGACGTGAGCCGATTCGCGGTCAAAACGCACATCGAAAACATCTTTGGCAAACTGAGCGTTTCCGACCGAACTGCCGCCGCAAATTCGGCAATCAAACGCGGTTTGGTGCGAATCGATATTTGAGACCCGAAAATTAAGTACCATCAAATTTATGAAAAGACGCGATTTATTGAAAGGAATGGCAACGCTTCCTTTTTTAGCCGAAACAATGTTCAGTCAAAAAAATACGCAACCTAAACTTATTAAACCAAAGCGTTTAGCCAAAGGCGACACGGTCGGAATCATTGCTCCGTCAAGCGGAGTTTCGGACGAAGAACTGGCGAAAGCCGTGCAGAATATGACGGATTTGGGTTTGCAAACCAAGCTCGGAAAATCTGTCGGCAAGGTCAACGGGTTTCTGGCGGGAAACGATAAAGAACGACTCGACGATTTGCACCGCGCGTTTGCCGATAAAACAATCGATGCGATTTGGTGCGTTCGCGGCGGTTACGGAGCGACCCGTTTTTTGCCCGAAATCGACTTCAAAATAATCAAGAACAACCCGAAAATTTTCATCGGATATTCGGACATTACGGCATTGCACACGGCGATTTATCAAAATTGCAATTTGGTTACTTTTCACGGTCCCGTGGCGGCTTCGACTTATTCGGATTACGCTAAAAAGCACGTTGTCAATGCGCTGATGAATCCGTCAACACCTTATAAAATCGAACTTTCGCCCGATAATGTCGTCAAAGAATCAAGCCTTTTCAAGACCGCAGTTATTACCAAAGGAAAGGCAAAAGGGAAACTTATCGGCGGAAATCTTTCACTTTTGACGGCACTGGCGGGAACGGCGTTCGGGTTGCGAAACACCAAGGGAAAGCTGTTGTTTATCGAAGATGTCGGCGAAAAACCTTACCGACTGGATCGAATGTTTGTGCAACTTAAACAAAGTGTAAATTTGCGTGAACTCGCAGGTATTGCGCTTGGCGTGTTTGCGGAATGCGAGGCTCCCGACGACAAATCTCAGACGGTTATCGACGTGGTCAAAGATCAACTCGGCAGCCTCGGAATTCCGGTCATCTACGGACTTTCCTTCGGGCATATCCGCGATCAATTTACTCTGCCGGTCGGAATCGAAGCAGAATTGGACACGGAAAAAGCAACCTTGACATTTTTGGAAGCGGGCGTGATTTAACCGAGCAATGTGATGCTATTTGTGATTTGCGATGATTCTCTTATCCGATAAACTTAACAATCGCACAATGTCAGGCGCTTTATAAGAAAGGCGGAATTGATGCCGTTTCAGCAAAATTCTAAAATAAGATAGAATTTATTTTATGATTACGGTACAATCAGTTGAAGGCGTTCAAATTCGTTTGACAGATGAACGCATCGAACATATTGAAAACCATTTGTATCTCGATATCGAAGCCGTTTTAGATACCGTTTATTATCCGGAATTTGTGATCGGAGGCAAAAGAGGAAGTAAAATTGCAATCGTCAATGTCGGCTATGATATGTGGTTAAGCGTGGTTTACAAAGAAATTTCGGAAAATGACGGTTTTATTATCACAGCATATAAAACTAATAAAGTAGATTTAACGAATATATTATGGGAGCGATAACTTCAACTAAATCAATCACACAAGCGGCATTGATAAAAGCCGGTAAGATGCGAGTTAATGCCTTTCCGCCGAATTGGAAAAAACTTCATTATTCCGATGAAGTCGGAAGTTTATTTGTTCAAGTTTCCGATGAACCGATTTCAAACAGTAATCACGATTTTGATAAAGATGTTGTTTTCAACTTTAATCAAAACGGAAAGATTGTAAGTTTTGAAATTTTAGATTTATTCAGCGTTGTTTAATCTGTGAAACGGTTTTCGCCTTCAGACAAGCTGATGCGGTTGCGAGCTTTCGCGGATCCGTGTTGCTGAAGTTGTGATTTGCGATGATTCTCTTATCCGATAAACTTTTGTTTCTCGATGTATTAACTATGTTTGCGGAAACGGCGGAGTAAAAACTTTCAGTCCTTTTATAAACCTAAAATCTTTAAAGTTGTAAGTAAGAAAATTTAGATCATATTCCAAACAACAAGCCGCAATTAAAGCGTCGGGCAACATTAAATTATGCGAAGTTGAATAAGTATCAAGTAATTCGAGAGTTTTCTTTGAAATGCGAGGCGTAAAATGGAATAACGGAAGGTTATCCATAAAATTTTTCACTTTACGTTTTTCGGTATTTGATTTACTGCCTTGAAGTGCTTCGCCGTAAACAGTTGCATCAATTACACAATCATACCGAGCTATTAAATTTATCAATTGAGTATGACCGCGTAAAACTTGAATAATAATGTTTGTATCAATTAAATATTCCATTATTGCCGACGGTTAGCTTTTCTGATTGCCATAGCAATTTCTTCGCCGGTTTCTTCTCTGTCCGCCCAAATACCTGCCACGGCTTTCAAATCTTGTGCAAAGGAATTTCTTCTCGGCGGTTCGATTGCCGGATTTTCAATTTCTTCTAATCCTAGGTTTTGGATGTTTTTAGAAAGAGTTTTTGCCTGAATGCTCGAAGCCGTAAAATTTAGATGTGTTTTTGTCGGCACATCAATTGTAATTTGTCCCATAACTTTTACCTCAAAAAAATTTTAGCATAGAATCTAATTTTGCAAAAAATTATTGATTATACAAATACCATTGCCAAGACCGCAAGTTGGTTGTGATTTGCGACGATTCTCTTATCTGATAAACTAAGTTTCGTGTGAGCCTTTACTAGGTGAAAGTTGTGATTTGCGACGATTCTCTTATCTGATAAACTCATTCCGTATCCGTTTCCGGATATTCAATCGTTGTGATTTGCGACGATTCTCTTATCTGATAAACTTAATTTTCTACCGCTAAAAAGATAACTTGTGTTGTGATTTGCGACGATTCTCTTATCTGATAAACTCATTTATAAACGATTTGTCTGTCAATCCGAGGTTGTGATTTGCGACGATTCTCTTATCTGATAAACTAAATTTAGTGGAGGGCAAATCAGGTCGCTTGTTGTGATTTGCGACGATTCTCTTATCTGATAAACTTGTTTAAATGAGTTTCGTGGACGCATTTCGTTGTGATTTGCGACGATTCTCTTATCTGATAAACTTTAACAACATAATTGAACTTTATCAGATGAGTTGTGATTTGCGACGATTCTCTTATCTGATAAACTCGCACGAACTCAGCTTGCAGGCTTGACGACGTTGTGATTTGCGACGATTCTCTTATCTGATAAACTCGGCGTGGGATGACAACGAAAGCCACATCGGTTGTGATTTGCGACGATTCTCTTATCTGATAAACTAACGAACAACGACCGCAATCAAAAAAGATGGTTGTGATTTGCGACGATTCTCTTATCTGATAAACTTTTCGGCACGGGACGCAGTATTTTGATTGACGTTGTGATTTGCGACGATTCTCTTATCTGATAAACTCCGCAACTGGAACGAATCCGTTTTGCACTCGTTGTGATTTGCGACGATTCTCTTATCTGATAAACTATGCCTGTTGCGTATCGTTGCTTGTAAGATGTTGTGATTTGCGACGATTCTCTTATCTGATAAACTGCGTAATTGATTCATACCGTAAAAGTTTAGTTGTGATTTGCGACGATTCTCTTATCTGATAAACTTTGTTAATTTTCGTGAAACCATCAATGGTGGTTGTGATTTGCGACGATTCTCTTATCTGATAAACTTGGATTGTCTGCGACTGTTTGAACTGCTCCGTTGTGATTTGCGACGATTCTCTTATCTGATAAACTATTGGTAACAACTCCGTCAATAACAGTTGTGTTGTGATTTGCGACGATTCTCTTATCTGATAAACTTCAATACCGTTTTCTGCCCGGAACCGTAGCGTTGTGATTTGCGACGATTCTCTTATCTGATAAACTAGTTTAGCGGGTGAAGGCAAAACTGTCACAGTTGTGATTTGCGACGATTCTCTTATCTGATAAACTCGGCGACATTGACGTTAAGCC
>JANPBM010000011.1:0-28887 GCA_031430435.1 Acidobacteriota bacterium | reverse complement strand
AATGCAAATAATCTGTGCGGCAATGAGAAAACTGCTGCATATTGCTTTTGGTGTCTTAAAACACAATATGCCGTTTAACCCGAATTTGGCTTTTTTAGGTTGACTTTCAAGACAGTATCTAAAGTATGTTGTACTTTTCGGCAATTATTTTCGCAAACCGGTTCCCGGTTGGGATAATCTTATAAACTTACCGAACCCGAACAAATTTTTTACTTTTTACTTTTCATTTCTGACTATGGAGCAACCGATTGATTGGCAAGTAATCGCCCAAGAAGGCGAGGCGAGAGCGGGGATTTTGCGTACACGGCGTTCGGTGATTGAAACGCCCGTGTTTATGCCCGTCGGCACGCAGGGAACGGTCAAAGGCGTTCGTTATGAATGGCTTGAAGACGAACTCGACGCTCGAATAATTTTAGGAAATACCTATCATTTATGGCTGCGACCAACGCCGGAAGTTATTCGGGCGTGCGGCGGTTTGCATAAATTTTCGACTTGGAAACGTTCGCTTTTGACGGATTCGGGCGGATTCCAAGTTTTTTCGCTGACCAATTTACGCAAACTTTCCGAATCAGGCGTTGAATTTCAATCGCATTTGGACGGGACGAAAATGTTTTTGTCGCCCGAAGTTTCGATGGAAATCCAAGCGGCGTTGGGTTCTGAAATCGTCATGGTTTTCGATGAATGCCCGAAAGGCGACGCAGATATTGAAACAACTCGAAAAAGCCTTGAAATGACCGCACGTTGGGCAAAACGCTCGAAAGATAAGTTTATTGAACTGCAAGAACAAGGTTTAGACACAGGTTTTCTTAATCCAATGGAAAATGGAGAATGGAAACCGGAAAATAAAGAAAATTTGGAATCTGAAATTTTGAATTTGAAATCTTTAACCGGTCAACAATCGTTATTCGGGATTATTCAAGGTGCGGGACATCTTGATTTGCGGCGTGAAAGTTTGGAACGAACGGTTGAAATCGGGTTTGACGGTTACGCCATCGGCGGTTTGAGCGTCGGCGAAGAAAAATCGGTGATGTATGAAGTGATTGATTTTCTCGCCCCGCAAATGCCGAAAGATAAACCGCGATATTTGATGGGCGTGGGAACTCCGCAAGATTTGGTCGAAGCTGTTTTTCGCGGCGTTGATATGTTCGATTGCGTCATGCCGACACGCAACGGACGCACGGGAAGTGCTTTTGTTACAAGCGGAAAACTGAATATTCGCAACGCTCAATTTGCGAAAGATACAAATCCGCTGGACGAAAATTGTCCGTGTTCGGTTTGCAAAAGATATTCGCGGGCATATCTTCGCCACGTTTATCAAGCCAACGAAATGATTGCCGCAACGCTGATTTCGCATCACAATCTCGCGTTTTTCTTAAATACGATGAAACAAGTCCGCGAAGCGATAAAAGCAGGGAAATTCGGCGAATACAGACGTGATTTTTTATCGAAATTGAGTGATAATGGCTGAATGATAAAAGAATTAAGGCAAACACAATCTCAAAATTTCCCGATAATTCCTTGGTTGGAAAACGGCGACAGGTTGACCCGCGAAGAATTTCACCGCCGTTATGAAGCAATGCCCAAAAACGTCAAAGCCGAATTAATTAAAGGAGTTGTTGTTTCATCAAATCGAGTTAAATCTTGTCATGCGAAAGCAAGTGCTAAAATAATCGGATTTCTTGGATTTTATTCGATGAAAATTTTTGGTTTGAATTTGTCTAACCATGTAACTTGGAAATTTGATAAAGATAATGAATTTCAGCCTGATTGTATCTTGCGAATCGAAGAAGATTGCGGCGGAAAATCTTGGATAAACGACGACGATTATTTGGAAGGTTCGCCCGAATTAACGGTTGAAGTTGCGGCAAGTACGGCTTCATACGATCTGCACGA
The DNA here is from genome assembly GCA_031430435.1 of Acidobacteriota bacterium. GTDB lineage: Bacteria > Acidobacteriota > Blastocatellia > Pyrinomonadales > Pyrinomonadaceae > JANNVK01. The sequence continues at coordinate 26,994 of JANPBM010000011.1, read as the reverse complement.
TAAACTTGAAATATATGAACAAAAAAGCGTTCAAGAATATATTGTGTGGCGGGTTTTAGATAAACAAATAGATTGGTTCAGTTTGGAAAAGGGCAAATATCAAAGACTTTCGGCAAATAATCGGGGAATTATCGAAAGCAAAGTTTTTATTGGTTTGCGATTAAACGTAAACGCCTTGTTAAATGATGATTTAACACAGGTTTTACAAGACTTGCAAAGTGGAATTACATCAAAATCTCACAAAGAATTTGTCAAGAATTTGGTAAAGTAGAAAACCTGCTTTGAATTATTCGCATTCATTTGTCATAATTACGTTTTTTCCGTCTGCACAAAACAAAATGAATACAATGTTACTATTTTTTCAAGACGGCGGCGGTTTCAGCATTTTACAACTGTTACCGTTTGTCGCTATTTTCGGAATCTTTTATTTTTTGGTGATTATGCCGCAACGCAAAAAACAACAAGAAGTTAAGGATATGGTTGCAGTCTTAAAAGCGGGCGATGAAGTCGTAACAACCGGCGGAATTATCGGCAAAATAAAGGAAGTCAGAGAAACGAGTTTTATCGTGATGAGTGCGGATAAATCAATGCTCGAAATTGCGAAAAGTGCAGTTGTCGGCAAAAAATAGGAATTGAAAGTAAGGTATGTTTCCGAAATTATCGGTTTGAAACCGAAAAAGCTGAAGGCTGAAGGCTCAAAGCTGAGAACCTGAAAAGTTTTATATGAAGAACACAAGTTTGTTGATTAGAACAGCAATAATCGCCGTGATTACGTTAATCGGGGCATATTTGGTCTTTGGACCGCGTGAATCGTTTACGGCAAATGATTTTTCGTTGGACGGCATAAAAGCAAATCTTGCCAAAAACATCAATCTCGGCTTAGATTTGAAAGGCGGCTCGCATTTGGTGATGCGGGTTAAGGTTGACGATTATCTGAAAACCTTGACGACCAACAACAAAGACGCGGCTCTGAATGCGGCGAAAGAAGCCCAACTGCCGGTCGGCGAAGGCAGCATTGTGGCGGATAATAAAAATTACGCGGTAACGGTAAACGTAACCGATGCCGCGAAAGTCCAAGATGTGATTGATGCGGTCAAAAAGAAAGTCGATTTTAACGTGTGGACGGAAAGCCGCACGGATTCGGCGATTACCTGGACGCTTAGTTCTCAGCAACAAAAGCTGTTAGGCAAGCAAGCGGTTGAACAATCGCTGAAAATTATTGAAAGCCGTATCAATTCGTTCGGTGTCAAAGAACCCACATTGCAAAAAATCGGTTCTGAAGAATCGGGACAAATTTTGCTGCAAATGCCGGGAATGGAAGACCCTGAACGGGTCAAAGACCTTATCGGAAAAGACGCAAAACTTGAATTGATGAAAGTTGTCGGCGGCACAAATCCGGCACCGATGACGACTTATAAAACCAAAGAAGAAGCGCTTGCCTCGCTTGGCGGAACAGTTCCGTCAAATCGTCGCGTGCTGCCGTTGGTTGAACGCGACGACGCCGCAAAAACAACTCCCGACGATAAACCGAAATCTTGGGTTGTACTCGAAAGCCCTGCAATAGTTGATGGCAGCGAACTTCGTGATGCAACACCTGCTCCACGCACAGGCGGAAACGATGATTATCAAATTTCATTTTCGTTAAAACCTGCCGGAGCCGCAAAATTCGGTGATTGGACAGGTAAAAATATCGGCGCTTATATGGCGGTTGTGTTGGACGAAAAAGTAAAATCCGCGCCGTTTATCAAATCACAAATTTTTGATTCGGGACAAATCGACGGACGTTTTACCAAAACATCAGCCGAAGATTTAGTTTTAACGCTGAAATCGGGAGCATTACCCGCGAGGCTTGAATACCAAGAAGAACGCACGGTCGGACCAAGTTTAGGTGCCGATTCGATCCGCTCCGGCGTTGCCGCATCGCTCGGCGGTTTGGCTCTCGTGGTTTTGTTTATGCTCTTTTATTATCGCGGTTCGGGTGTCAATGCGGTGGTCGCATTGCTCTTGAATATGTTATTGACGATTGCCGCCTTGGTTGTTTTCAAATCAACTTTGACATTGCCCGGAATCGCGGGATTGATTCTCGGAATCGGGATGGCGGTTGATTCGAACGTGCTGATTTTTGAACGCATTCGCGAAGAATTGCGACTCGGCATTCCGGTTCTGCAATCGGTCGGCGAAGGTTTCAGTCGCGCGTTTATCACGATTATAGACACACACATCACGACCATTATTTCGTCGCTGATATTGTTTATGTATGGCTCAGGTCCGATTAAAGGGTTTGCGGTAACGCTGATTTTAGGATTGTTAATCAATCTTTTCTCAGCCGTATTTGTTTCACGCACAATCTTTATGTGGGTTTTCAACGGCAAAGAAAAAGTTGAAAAAATGAGTATCTAAAAAAAATTAAGAATTAAAAATTAAGAATTAAAAATTAAGAGTTTTACATTTTTAATTTTGCATTAGGATAAAAATGATTGAATTTTTCAAAGACGTAAAGTTTGACTGGATGGGCAAGCGGAAATTATTTATTTTCCTTTCCATATTTGTGATGTTAGCCGGTTTGGTGTCCGCCGTTTCGCGGGAACTGATTCCCGGCGGAACGCATTCGTTCAACCTCGGCGTTGATTTCAAAGGCGGAACTGTTGTTACGGCAAAGTTTAAGCAAAAACCGGCGGACGATGAAATTCGCGCCGCATTGCAAAAAAACGGCATCAACGATGCGGTTATTCAAGCCTCGACCGGCAATTCGACCGATGTCTTGATTAAAATTCCGTTGCTCGAAGTTGCCGACGAAGCCGGACAAACCGAACAACCGAATGAAGCCGTTGTCAAAGAACAAGTAAAATCGGGGCGAGAAAAAGTAAACACGGCACTTGCTACTTTTGGCACGGAAGCCGCAGGCGAAGCAACGCTGGATTCCGGTGATTTTGCGTATAAAATCGTCGGCACAGATTCGGTCGGCGCGGTGGCGGGTTCGCAACTTCGCAACCAAGCCGTTGCCGCCACGTTGCTCGGTTTAGTCGGAATTCTGCTGTTCATCGCGTTTCGCTACGATTGGACGTATGCCGCCGGTGCGGTTATCGCCGTTTTTCACGATGTTTTGATGGTTTTGGGATGCTTCTCTATTTTTCAATGGGAAATCAATTTGACGGTAATTGCGGCGATTTTAACGATTGTCGGGTTTTCCGTAAACGACTCGATCGTGATTTTTGACCGTGTGCGCGAAAATTTGGCGGACAATCGGACAGACTCGCTCTATAACATTACGAATCGTTCAATCAACCAAACGCTGTCGCGCACAATTATTACCAGCGGACTCGTCTTGCTTTCTGTTTTGGCGCTGGTTATTTTCGGCGGCGAAGTTCTCTTCAGTTTCTCGATTGCTTTGCTCATCGGCGTAACCTTCGGAACTTATTCGACCGTGGCGATTGCCAGTCCGATTGCGATTTGGTGGGAAGATAAAATCGGTTCGGCGAAGATTGCAAAGGCGGTGCAAGTTGAAACAAAGAAAGAAGATAGGCTTGCTTCGGCTTCGCGACGGTCGGTCAAAAGACGAACCGTTTAAGCGAAAATAAATTTTATAAAAATCATAGATTTATAACGTTTGTCTCTTGACTTTCTTTTTATGAAGTCTTAGACTTCATTACGTTGCTAGTCAATTTAATAGTTCGCGCAAAACTTTAATCGTTTTTAATTTTACAAAACGGTTTAAGTTGCAAGGCTTTTTTGTGTAAAAAAACGGCAAAGTTAAATTGCAACAGTAAAAACACAAATCAACATAAAATAATTTTGTAATAATAAAGTTCGCATCCTTAAACCGGTTGGCACCGAAAATAGAGGAAGGAAATAAAAAATATGTTTGACCAATTAGTTGAATCAAAATCCGGCGGCAGCAACGGCGGACTCAGAAATGGGTTGTTGGCTACTTCGTTAGTGGCAGTTGCGCTTATTTTCGGCGGCGGAATGCTGTGGAGTCTTTTTGCAAAGGATTTCAATATGAGCGGCGACGATCTGACTCTTTCAAGTTTGGTTGCCCCGGTTCCGGTTCCCGAATCAGAACCGCCGAAGCCCGATCCGATTAAACCGGAAGAGAAAAAACAGCAAACCGAAACAAAAGATACAAACATTGCTGTCAGAACAGAATTGATTCAAAGAGCGGACGAATCACCGAAAATTCCGGATGTAACCTCTGTTGTCAAGAGTAATGTTCCTGCCAGACCAAACGGAGCTGTCAAAATCGGGCAAGAAAACACAACCCCGACAGGCGGGAATGAAGGACCTGAAAGACCGGGTGGAAACGAAGGTCCGACCACGCCCGTCAGACCCGTAAAAGTAGAGAAAACACCTGCTCCCGAGAAAGAGGAGAAAGAGGAGCCGCCTGTAACCAAAACGCCGACCCCAAAGCCAACGCCAACGCCAACGCCGAAGGCACCGAGCGGACCTGTTTCGGGCGGAGTAGTGAACGGTAAGGCAACAAGTTTACCGAAACCGCCATATCCGGCAGCGGCAAAAGCTGTTCGTGCCAGCGGTGCAGTCAGCGTGCAAGTTTTGATTAGCGAAGACGGTGCAGTTCTTTCGGCAAATGCAACCAGCGGACATCCGTTGCTTCGCGCCGCCGCCGAACAAGCCGCAAGAGGCGCCAGATTCAGCCCGACAATGTTGTCAGGGCAAAAAGTAAAAGTTTCCGGAGTTATCGTTTATAACTTCGTTGCGCAATAATTTTTTTAATGAAGGAACAAGACAGTTACTGTTCCTTATATTTCAGCAATAATAAAATTTTCTGAATTTCTTTGGAGGAAAACCATGACACTATTAATGTTTTTAAGCGAAAGTGCAGTATCTTTCGGTCTTTACGATATTGCAAAAGCCTTGACAATTCCCGGTTGGGGCGTTGTAATCGTGCTTTTGTTAATGTCCATCTACATCATCGCCATCGGCATTGAACGTTATATGACTTATAACGGAGCAAAAACGCAATCACGCCAATTTGCCCCGAAAGTTGCTCAAGCATTGAAATCAAACAACATTGATGAAGCTATCAGCGTCAGCGATAAATTTAAAAATTCGCATTTGGCAATGGTCGTATCATCAGGCTTAAAAGAATTCAATGCACATCAAGGCGGCGATATTTCCGGCGGCGAAATGGATGCATCGAAACGTGCAACACAACGTGCAATTGCCGTCAAAACCGCTGAATTGAAACGCGGTCTTTCAGGGCTTGCAACAGTTGGTTCAACCGCTCCGTTCGTCGGTTTGTTTGGAACGGTTGTTGGAATTATTAACGCTTTCCAAGGTATGAAAGCCAACGAAGGCGCAGGAATTGCGGCTGTCGCGGGTGGAATTTCCGAAGCTCTTGTTACAACAGCTTTTGGTATTCTTGTAGCCGTTCCCGCTGTGTGGTTATTTAACTATTACACCAACAAAGTTTCGAGCTTTGGCGTGGAAATGGACAACTCGGCTTCCGAATTGATTGATTACTTTATCAAACAACGCACTAAACAGCTTAACTAAAACTTTGTAATTGGAGAAAAACAATGGGAATGAGTTCGGGTGGCGGAGAATACAACGCCGATATTAACGTAACGCCGTTGGTTGACATCATGCTGGTGTTGTTGATTATTTTTATGGTCATTACACCGTTGCTCCAAAACGGAGTTACCGTTAGTCTTCCGCGTGATATGAACAGTCCGGATCCTGATCCGGAAATTATCAAAGAAAGTGCGGTGGTTGTTTCAATACCTGATAACAACCAAGTCTATCTTGGTAAAGATCCATACACAAAAGAAGTTTTGGGCGAAAAAATAGCCAAATTGATGGAAGGTAAGGTTGGTGACAAGAAAATTGTATATGTCAAAAGCAGCGTAGATGTTGATTACGGCACGGTTGTTGAAATAATCAATATTATCCGCAAACAAGACATTGATAAAATCGGACTGGTCGCCGACAAGAAAAAAGGTGCTATTCCGGCTAAACCTTAAGCAAAGGAGTTTTTAATTATGGCAACGTCGAACAGCGCTTATAAAGCAGACGAAGCAACACCAAGTATTAACGTAACACCATTGATTGATATTTTGTTGGTTCTTTTGGTTATTTTTATGGTTATCTCGCCGCTCAAACCCGCCAGGTTTGAAACGAAAGTTCCGGCAGAACCGAAAGATGAAGAAAAGAACTTGAATATCAAACCGAATCCTCTGACTTTAGTTGTTTCTATCGGAACCGATATGAAAATTAAACTGAACAAAGACGAATTCGGCGACATTTCCGACACAAGTACTTTGACAAACAAACTTCTTTCTCTTTTTAAAGAAAGAGAAACCAATCTGACCTATAAAGAAGGGACAAACGAGATTGAGAAAACAGTTTTTGTGAAAGCGCCGCGTGCGGTCAAGTATGGTGAAGTTGTAAAACTTATAGACGCAATCAAATTTGCCGGTGCTACGCCGGTTGGTTTACAAATTGATGACTTGCAGTAGTTTTATACTACTGCACAGTTAAACTTAACGGAGTTAAAATGATGAAAATGTCTCGGCTAGGGATATTAGTTTTGATTATTCTGACACTTTTAGCGTCAACAGGTTGTGTTGGGCGTGTAATTGCTCGGAAAGATATTGTCGATGGGGCGAAAGCCTACAAAGACAGGAAGTTTGACGAAGCCGAAGTCTTGTTTCGTAAAGCCTTAACTTGGGATCCGACCCAAAAAACTGCGGAGGTATTTTTGGCGCGAACGTTGCATTCACAATTTGCAGGCGACAGAACCAAAACCGATAAAGCCGAAGCCGCGATTGCCGCATATAAAAAGGTCTTAATCGACGATCCGAAAGACGAAGGTTCGTTTAAGGCAGTTGCCAATCTTTTAGATACATTGAAAAAACCGGATGACTTAAAACTTTGGTTGGAAAAAAGATCGGAAGACACGGCTGTGCCGCCTGAGCAACGGGCAGAGGCTTTTACGCTGTTGGCTGCGAAAGATTACAGTTGCGCCAATGACATTACCGACCAAGAACCGGTGAAAAAAACAGTTGAAAAAACTGCGGGAAAAGCAGAGTTTGTGTTTACAAAACCTGTGCTTCCGGCAGACTATGAAAAATTGAAAGGCTGTATTGCTCGCGGCACGGAGTTAATCAATAAAGCTCTTGCTTTGGAAACTGACGAGGCTAAAAATGCCAAAGCCAAAGATATTAAAGCGCTGAGTGATTTAGAATTAGGCGCGCTTGGTGCCAGACTCAAGAAGTTTGAATCTACGCGTTCGTATGAAACAAGTCTTTTGGTGCAGAATGCCAGACTTTCGGAAATGGACGGCAAAACGCCTGATAAAGAATCTTTCAAACAAAAATCCGACGAGGCAAAAGCTAAGTTTGTTGAACTTGCAGAAGTCGGGAAAAACATAGTTACCGAACAGGAAGCACGTCAAAAAGCCAAGGACGACGCAGAAAAAGACAAGTAGTTTTTTCAAAAAAACTTTCAATTAAAGGTGATACTCGACTACACTAATTGTTGAGTATCGCCTTTTATTATTCGCTTATGATGATACGAATAGAAGATGTCATAGATAAAGTTCGCCTTAATCGTCCAAACGCGGACGTTGAATTAATTCGGCGAGCATATCTGTTTTCGGCTTTGCATCATCGCGGACAAAAACGCGCGTCGGGTGAACCGTATCTTATTCACCCGCTTGAAGTTGCCGATTTATTGGCAGATATGCGGCTCGATGAAGTTTCGGTTTCTACGGGACTTTTGCACGATGTTGTCGAAGATACTTTAGTCGATCTGGAAACTTTACGCAGCTATTTCGGCGATGAAATTACAAATCTGGTGGACGGATTGACCAAGATTGCCCACATCAGCAATCTTTCCAAAGAAGATCAACAAGCCGAAAACGTCCGCAAAATGGTTTTGGCAATGACAACCGATGTTCGTGTTGTCATTATCAAACTTGCCGACAGGCTCCATAATATGCGGACGATGACGTTTCTCAAACCCGAAAAACGCGCCAGAATATCGCAGGAAACCTTAGATATTTATGCTCCGATTGCTCATCGTTTGGGGATGGGAAAAATGCGAAGCGAACTCGAAGATTTATCGTTTCAAAATCTTTATCCCGAAGAATACAAGACTTTAAGCGAATTGGTTGAGTCCAAACGTTCGCAACTCGAAGACACCATCGGTAAAATAACTCAAACAATCGAAGAAAAGCTGAAAGAAAATGAAGTCCCTTTCAAAAAAATCGAAGGTCGTGTCAAACGTCTTTATTCGCTTTGGAAAAAGTTGAAAAAACGAAATCTGACAATCGAGCAAGTTTACGATTTAATCGCGGCTCGGATTATCACGGAAAACGATAAAAAGTATTGCTATTTGACACTCAGCGTTGTTCACGATATTTGGACACCTGTGCCGGAACGGTTCAAGGATTGGATTGCAATTCCGCGCGATAACCTTTATCAATCGCTTCACACTTCGGTAATCAACGAAACGGGACAAGCGTTTGAGGTTCAGATTCGCACCGAAGAAATGCACCATGTTGCCGAAGAAGGCGTGGCGGCTCATTGGAAATATAAGCAAAAAAAACTCGGTAAACAAACCGATGATAAAACAATCGATTCGTTGCGTAAAACAGTTGAAAAATTATTGTTGCCGTTGATGGAATCGACCAACGAGAATCAAAATTCGCAAGACTTTATCGAATCTTTGAAACTGGATTTATATCCGAAAGATATTTTTGCATTTACGCCGAGAGGAAAAGTTATCCAACTTCCGCGTGGCGCCACGGCGATTGATTTTGCCTATGCGATTCATTCAAAGGTCGGCGATACCTGCACGGGAGCAAAATTGAACGGTCGAATTATGCCGCTTCGGTCAGAGATTCAGAATGGCGATGTCATCGAAATTTTGACAACCGCAAACTCGAAACCTTCAAAGGATTGGCTCAATTTTGTTATAACTTCGCGTGCAAGAAGCAGCATTCGCCAATGGATTTCGCAACAACAACGCGAAGAATCAATCGAAACGGGTCGCAAGTTATTTTCGATCGAGATTGAAAAATTTCGGCTTGCCGCCAAAAAGATTTTCAGCGACGACGACGGCTTAAAACGAGTTGCAAACGATTACGGATTAGGCAGAGCGGACGATTTATTTGCGTCAATCGGTTACGGTAAAACCTTGCCGCGTAATGTTTTAGCCAAGTATCTGGGCAAAGAGAAGTTTGATGAATTTGACCCCGACAAGAAAAAAGATTCAACGTTACAAACAACCGTCAAAGCCGTCAAAAAATTTGTCGGATTCGGCGATGAAGCGATTATTGTCAAAGGTGTCGATAATTTATTGCTGACTCGCGCGAAATGTTGCACGCCGCTTAAAGGCGAAGAAATTATCGGGTATATTTCGCTCGGACAAGGCGTTGTTATCCACAATAAACGGTGCAAAAATGTCAAACAGTTGATGATAAATCGCGAACGAATTGTTGAAGTCGAATGGGCTGGAACAGAAGATAAAAAAGAAGCAACCGCCGTCAGATTAACGGCAATAACCGAAAACAGGACGGGAATGTTGGCAGGTATTACGAACGCGATTGCCGAAATTAAAACCAGCATTCGCGATGCTCGCGCTTCGGTTTCAAAAGATAATCGCGGACATATCGAAGTTACGGTAGAAGTTTTCGACGTAAAACATTTGGATAGAATTGTCAGTTCGATTAAAAAAGTCGACGGCGTAATCGATGTCGAGCGGATGAGCGGTTGATAAGCCGTAAGTAAGCGAGTCATATGAACTTTACTTTTCGCGTTCACGTCGTGGTTGGAGTCCACGATTCATCGTGTTACTGATGCTTAAGCATTGTTATCAAACTGAAGTTTGAACTCCGGACATTCAAAACACCTTATTATTTTTGCTTGTCTGCCTAATTCTACTTTGCCGGATTAAAAATTCATCTTAAACTCTGACATTGTTCAACTTATTTACCCGTGAGGCGGGTGTCAGCATAAAGCCCCGTGCGTCAGTGCGGGGGAAACATCACAACAGCGAATCAGCCCGTGAAGACGGGCGACAGCCGTTGAAATCAAAGAGTTGTCGCTATCTTCGACAGCTTTGACATTTTTTGTATTTGATCCCCGCGTTCACGCACGGGGCTTTATGCTGTCGCCCGTATTCACGGGCTAAAAACTAAATGTGCGGCAGTTAATTTAACCTGACAAAGTAGAATTAAGTCGTACCTTTTCTTTCCGACACTTGCCAAATAAATAAACCTGTTACATAGTTATCTCGTATTCAGTTTTACAGCGATATGAAAGACTTATCTCAAAAAGTTGCCGCCCGATCTCACCTTAAATTGACAAAGGTCGGATAATTTTGCGTTTGCCTTAGAAGCAAGCAAGCGTTGGTGTTGGGATAAAATTTACAATAAATTACAGATTAGTCGCAGAATTTGATAATCAAATTCTGCGGCTTTTTTGTTTCTCCGGAAAAATTTTTAATGTTCAGGCAAGGTTAGTTATTTTGAGTGGTTAAATAGTCAGAAACCAAAACCGGAGATAAAACTATGAAAAAGAAACCTGTATCAAAAAAACAAACAATAACATTTAAATACAACAAATATGCCCGATTCATCAGTATTTTGTTGGCAATCACAATTTTTACAACCTCAGTTCCTGCGGCACCAAAAGCAGTAGTTGATTCAGGAGGAGAATTTTTGCAAGATATACGCTTTGCATATCTTTCAAGCAGTTTATCAGCATTTAATGTTTATAATTTATTGAGTTTTTTAAGCCCAAACAGTTCTTCGCAAACAACAGTTGCCTCGATTCAGGTGTTTCCGGGCGATGTAACCGTCAAGCAAGGTGAAAAGGTGACTTTTTCAGCGATTAGTTTTGATTCCGCAAATGAGCCGATCGGCGGAATAGATTTGGACTGGGAAGCGACTGATGTAAAACGGGGCGTAACCTTTGGTCATCTGCAGAATTCAACCTTTGAGGCAAAGTATCCCGGAACATTTTATATTTCAGCTAAAAGTAACGGACAGAAAGTCCGAGCAAACATTACTGTATTGCCGTCTGCCGAAGAAAATCCGGATCGGGCAGTTATTTCACAAACACCGACCGGTATTATCTCCTCGCGCTCAGGCATACAAGACTCAAAAGGCGAGGAAAATTCTAAAAAATATGAGGATGAAAAATCAAATAAAGGTTCAAGCGGTCAAATTCCCGAAGCCGCGCAAAATCTTTTGCCCGAAGAAGGTTACTGGAATAACGGAAATTGGCAATCTGCCGACGATCCGGGGAATCAAACCGGAAATCCGACCGGAAGCCCTGCCGATGACGGAGCCGGAAGCGGAAACTTTCAAATTTCCGCACCTGTTGTTTCACTTCCCGGACGCGGAATCGATTTGGCGTTGAACTTAAATTACAACTCTCGTTTGTGGAATAAATCTTTAACTTCGAGTAGTTCAAGCGAATTGACATACGATATTGACAGAGGTTTCCCCGCTCCGGGTTGGTCGCTGGGTTTCGGCAAAATGCTGGATATGGGTTCAGACGGCGGCAGTATGTTGATTGATGCCGACGGTACGCGACATGGTTATAGCGGACTCTTTACACCCGGTTCAAGTATTTTTCATGGTTATACAGTGGACGGTAAATTCATCAATTACGAAAGCTCGAGAGATTCAAGCGGAATCTATTCAGGCAGAGCGTGGTTTCCAAACGGAACAACTATTATTTATGGGGCAAAAAATGACGGTGCGGTTTATCCGACGAGAATAACCGATGTGCAAGGTAATCAAATTCTGATCACATACATAAATAATCAAGGTCCTGCTCTGCAAACAATTACCGACACAATCGGGCGTGTCATTACTTTTCAATACGATTCGCTTGGTCGTCTGCTGTCGGCGCAAACGCCGGGAATGCAGGGTGAAGTCGGTTCGACCACACGGCGAACTTTGCTCCAATTGCACTATAAACCGCTGACGTTAAATTATTCGTTCGGAACGGGAGTTACGCCGGTTATTCGAAATCCTGCGCCTCAGTATTTGATTGATTCGGTTTATTATCCTTCCACCAATACGGGTTATTGGTTCGGTGATACTGATTCTTATTCGAGCTACGGAATGCTCGCAAAAGTTATCGAGCAACGCGGAATGAGTTGGACAACAGGAGCAGAAACGCAAGGAGTTGTAACCGGCGGACAGATGACTAAACAAGCTCTTTATAATTATCCGCTGACCGCCGCAAATGAAGTAGGCAGAACCAACGGTATTGGCTTAACCGATGCTCCGACATATACAAATTTGACGGAAAATTGGGACGGCATGGATGTTGCCGAAAATGCGGTAACAAATTACTTTTTTGATAACAACACAACTTATTGGGACGGGGCGAGCAATAGTCCTGCCCGAATGGTTAGAGTTACACAACCGAACGGTTCAATCAGCAAACAATATTCTTATCGAACTCCGAATGCATGGACAGACGGTTTGGTGTTTGCCGATGAAACTTTTGTGCCGGAAAACTCGGTAACTCCCGTTTCATCTTCACGGGTCGGGTGGCAGCAAGGCGATTATGATTCACCGCGTCCTTTTGCCGCAGAAATTTATGATGAAAACAGTAAAAAGGTCAGAACTGAATACAGCTATGCAAACGGGTTATTTAATCAAATTACACGCTCTTGCGATTATGATAATGCGGGAACTTTGTTGAAATGCGCGAATGCCGTGTATGAAAATTCGATTCCGTATAAAGGCACTTGGAATTCAGTTGTATCGGGGAACCAAGTATACTGGTACTTCAGTTCGGGGCGACATATTTTCAATTTGCTGAAAACGTCGAATGTTGAAAATCCCGACGGAACAATCGCATCAAGAACTGATTACGAGTACGATAATTATCAAAGCCAGCCGTTGGTAAATACACCCGGAGTTATTAAACACGATCCGGTCAGTGATCCGTTCACAACTCAATTACAAAATGGCTCGTGTTTAGTGTGGCAACCTTCTCAATCAGTCCCAAGTTGCTCATTTGAAGGGGAAGAAGTTTGGGTTCCGACTTCGGGCGGATATTATGATTATTGCCAATGTCAAGAGTTCGACCAAGTAAGCGTTTATGATCCGGCAACCGATAAACGCGGAAATGTTACCAAACAGACAACTTACGCCGATGCCCAAAACGCAACCGGAGCGATTGAAAACAAAAGTGTTTACGACATTACGGGAAATTTGGTTAAATCCTCGACTTCGTGCTGTGAGCAAACGAGTATTGAATACAATATTTCCAATCAATTTGCATATCCGATTTCACAAACACGCGGATCGTCCGACCCTAATTCACCCGACAGAATTACAACTTATTCGGTTTATAATTTTGAAACAGGTTTGATGAAGCAAGGCACAGATGCAAACGGCAGAACGTCTGTAACAAATTTTAATCCGGCAACATTGCGTCCGGTTAAATCTATTTCCTCGACCGGCGCTTACACCTCCTTTGCGTATGATGATACGGCGATGACGACTGCCGAAGAGGCTTATGAGTCAACTAATGTGTTGTCGGGCAAAAGTGTTAAATACTTAAACGGAATCGGGAAAGTCAGACGCGAAGAAGCTCTTGGGGCAAATAACGTTTGGGACTTTGTTGAAATAAAATACAACAAATTGGGCGAAGTTTGGAAACAATCACGTCCGTTTAGAACAGGCGAAACACCGATTTTCAGCGAAAATATCTATGATTCGCAAGGCAGAACCAAACAAGTAATCGAACCGGACGGAAGTATCTCGAAAGCGTTTTATAATGAAGCGACTCGACCTGATTCGGCAACGTCTGCGACAACGGGAATCGGAAACACGACCAGAGTTGCGGATGCGTGGGGCAGAGAGCGTTGGGGAAGATACGACCAACAAGGACGACTTGCCGAAGTTGTCGAACCGAATCCGAACGGCAACGGCTCTGTTTTAGCCGCCGGAAGTTTGAAAACAACTTATAAATACGACACTTTGGGACGAATGATTGAAACCGAACAAGGCACACAACGTCGTTTTTTCAAATACGATTCGCTTGGACGCTTAATCAGACAAAAAATGGCTGAACAAACCGCGACGCTTGACGATAACGGCGTTTATATCGGTGCAGGGAATGCCAATGCCAAATGGAGTGAATCCTTTATTTACGATAATCGCTCGAATCTTGTCCAAAAGACCGATGCGAGAAATGTAAAATCGAATTATTCGTATCTCAAACCCGACGGAAGCGACGACGCATTGAACCGGATTCGGCAAGTCAGCTATGATATCGGCGGCGCAACCAATGTTTTACATGCTCCGGGTGTAACTTATTCGTATATGACGGCGGGCGACAAGTCACGAATTCAGCAAATCAGAACGGACGGAATTTTGACGGAAAACTACAGCTACGACGTTGAAGGCAGAGTGGCGGATTTTACGCAAACGGTTGACGCTCGGACAAGTTATCCGATGACGACCAGTTATTTGTATGATTCGCTGGACCGCGCAAAAGAAATCCGTCATCCGGCACAATACGGCTTGTCGGGAAGTCCGCGAAAGATCATTGAGCCGACATACGACACGGCATCACGTTTGACGACATTAAAAGTAAACGGAGTACAACAAGCAGGCAATATTGTCTATAATTCGTCCGACCAAACAGAGTCAATCAAAATCGGCGCGGTGGGAACGAATCAAGTAACGGAAACCTATACCTACAACCAACAAAACGGATTGCTGACGAATCAAAAAGTTACCAGAAGAGGGGTAACATTAAAAAGTACCACTTTGTTGGATTTAAGTTACGATTACAACCGAAATAACAGTATTGGAAATGAAAACGGCAAAACCGGACATTTGACAAAAGTTACCGATAACCTAAATACTGCCAAGAATAAAGAATACGAATATGACGCATTAGGCAGATTGACAAAGGCTAAAGGCGGAACAACCGGTTTGTGGACGCAACAATACAGCTATGACCGATTCGGCAACAGGTTAAATGTTGTCGCCACCGGAAACGGCGTTGATAATTTGCCGATGCAGAAAGACGGAACGCCAAACTTAACCTACGATAATTTAACAAACCGTATTACCAACGCCGGAGTTCAATATGATGTTGCGGGAAACCAAACGAGAGCGTTGGCGGAAGACGGCGTAACGTGGTTAAAGTATGAGTATGACGGGGCTAACAGATTACAAATAATCAAAAAAGACAGCGATAATTCTTATTTGCAAGCATTTCAATTTGGATCGAGTAATCAAAGGTTGATGGATTACGATTATATCAGCGGTCAGTTCAAAATCATTGGAAACGGCGGAGCAATAGAATATAACGAGTTTACTTCGCAGGTAATGACGTGGACGAAAAGCTATGTTTACTTGGGCGAAAGGCTTTTATCAACAATTACTCCGAACGGAAGCGGCGGAGAAACAACAGAATTTAATCATCCTGACAGATTAGGGACACGGCTAACCACAAGTCAGCAGAACGGAACTTATTCACAGCAAACTTCGTTACCTTTCGGAACTGCGTTAGCGTCCGAAACAACACCGAATAATAATACGAAGAAGTTCACATCGTATGAAAGAAGTGCGAGAACAGGATTGGATTATGCAGTAAACAGGACTTATGACTCGAAACTTGGCAGGTTTACGCAGGTTGATCCGATAGGAATGGGGGCGACGAATCTAGAAAGCCCGCAAACCTTAAATCTTTACAACTATTGCGGTAATGATCCGATAAATCATACAGATCCGGACGGGTTATTTTGGGGAGCAATCGGGAGATTTTTCAAGGCAGCATTTAAGTGGCTTGCAGTCGCTGTTGCAGTCGCAATTGCAGTATTGACGGTTGTTTTCGCACCTGTTTTATTTACAACTTCTTTACAATTAGTTTTTGGGGTGATTAGTGCAGTGGCGGGAGCAGCTTCGACTGTTCTGAATGCCTTTGGGTTGTCAAAAGCTGCCGCAATTTTCGGGATTGTAGCCGCATTTGCATCCTTCGGCTCATCACTGATTGCAGCTCGAAGCTCATTAAATTGGAAAACTATATTAGCCGCGTTTTCTTCGGGGGCAACTGCCGTAAGTCGAACACTAACTGCTTTTGGTTACAGAAAACTTGGGCAAATATTTGGACTTGTCGCGGGCGTTACAGGTTTTATTTCAGGCGGGCTTAAGCCTAAAGATGATACCGACCTGAGTAAAGGATTCAAATTCCAAGTCACAAAATTTGAAATATATAAGTTTGCCAGAAGCACAGCAGAACAAACTGCAACCATTTTCGGGGCGACACGAGTTGCCGGTTATTTAAACGTACTTGGAATTGCTGAAGATGTTGTCGATTATTACAATTTTGGCAAGAAAGCAATAAGTTTGCCGCCAAATGACGTTAAAAAACTGTTATTCCTAAAAAATACAAGGGTTGCTTTAACCGGCGATGAGCTGACTAGAGCTCAATTGGGAATATTTTTTACAAGCACTTACCTCCCAAGCCTCCGGACACAATTCGGACGTATTAACAGCATCATTGGGCGTGTTGAAAGAGGTATTGCTTTGGGAAGATAAGCAAAGTGTTTTGAAAGATTCAAACTTATTATCAGGGCATTATCATAAAATAGTTATTTACAAAGTTAAAAATTATTAAAGACAAAACTGATAATTTAACCGAAATCAATTGGATGCTGATGCCAATAATTTTCATTACATTGTTTTTAATCGGCGTTGCGCAATCGGGGAGACCACATAGATTAACACAACCGCAACCTGCTGAAAGTGTAAGTTCGCCGGAAACGGTACCGAATGAAGAAACAACCGGACCAAAGTTTCCGGCGGATATTAACGCCGATAAATACAAATTTGTATTTGGAAAAGATTATGAGCGAAAGGTGCGGATTACCGCAGAACAACAAGACGAGGTAGATCGATGGAGATTTTCCGGTCGCGATAATTTTATTAAACAATTAAATGAGACAGGCACAAAAGGCTACAAACTTGAATCCGCACTTAATGGTCGGTATGCGATTGTCAAACTGGATGAGACTCAATTTCAGTATGAATGGTTTGAAACGCAAAGTGAGCTTTTTTTTGCAAAAAAAGAATTAGAAAAAAAGCTTCACGCAATGTCTGAAAAAGGGTTTCGTCTTGTTCAGACATCTTTATTAAGTCGCTATATGTGGATTGACCCGGAGATTCCGTATATTATTAATGAGCAAATTTCTGATGTATATCTGCTTGAAAAAGAAAAAGAGGCAAAGAAACCAAAGGAACAAATACTTATTGGTACTGTTCCCGGTTGGAGTGTGAAGGCTGATGTCGAATTGGAAAAGCAACTTAATGCAAACTTAAAAAAAGGGTTTTATCCGGTCAACATCATTTCTCAGTTCGAAATTTTGCTTGAAAAGACGGATGATCATAAAATCGAAAAACCGGAGATTCGTGTTATCATCGGCGACATTGAAAACAAATCTAAAGTGCTGGCAAAGCAAGGTTACAGAATGGCAATCACGCATAACAGAATTGCTATAATGTATCGGAATAGCGAAACTGTTCAGAATTTGGTTTCATATATTTGGGTTAAAGCAAATCTGAAACATTTTGAAAGAGAACTGGTAAGATTGGGGGCAAAAGCCGCAATCTACAAAACAACATATCAGGACAAACATGGGAATAAAAAAACGTTGATTTTTGAACAAAAAGTTAAAGATGAAGGCAAAGACTCAAAATTCCAAGTTCTAACATTCGAAGTAGATTCACGGGAAAAAAGCGATGAAAAAAAGGTTTACAATGAACTTTCTAATGCATCTAAAGAAACAGAAAAGACAATGAATAAATTTGTGAAAGCAGGATATGAAGTCCGCGACCTATTCGATACCGGAGGAGAGAAAGCCAAGAAAAGATTGACTAAATTAGTAAAAGAAGGTGTTGAAAATCGTGATTTGTTTTTTACGGAAAATGTCAGTATTCTTTTGGAGTTGAGGGAATAATCGCTAATTAAGACTCTTGACAGTTACCTTTATAAATATTGTTTGAATCGGAATCAAACGAGAGTATTGGCGGAAGACAACGTAATAAACAATTCAGTCGGAAACGTCAACGATAAAACCGGACATTTGACAAAAATTACGGATAATTTGAATAGTGCAAAAAACAAAAAAGACGAAGACGATGTTTCGGTTGAATTGACAAAAGCCGAGATTTTTAAACAACTCCAAAATAGAGAATACTGCGATGCCGACATCAAATCAGCCGTTTCAAGACTCGGAAATCCAAGTTTTGAAACGGCTTTTGAATTCCGATCGACAATCTTATTTGCTATTGATTTAACTTCTTGCGTGCCGTCAATGCCAAACTCTGCGCTCTCGGCAATGTTTCCACCGATTTGGCTACTTGCATGTCGTTTTCAACCAAAACTTGATCGGACGCAACGCTTCCGAATGCCGCAGTTGCCAGATTTACCCGCAAACGAGTCCCGATAAACTTTTTATTTATTGTGATTTGCGTCGATAAATCCGCCCACTTGCGGTTATTGGCGACAAATTTTTGAAACGCCGATATAAATTGCTCGGTAACGGGGAAATCACTCGGACGAACCCGATGTCCGAATTGGATTTGGCGACCGATCGCGTAATTTTCAAACCCCGTAATTTTGCCGTTGGCAACGTCGCGGGTAAAAAAGAACATCGCGTCTGAAAAGTTTAGCAAGTTATCTCCGATAAGCGGATTTTTGACGATTTCATCCGGCGTAATGCCGTCGCCGCCGTAAACCGTTCTGCCCGTAACAGTTTTCGCCGCGTTCTTTTTATCGACGACTTTTTCGGTGCGGCGATAATAATCGTAAAGATTTCCGTGTTCGTAATCGCGCTGAATCAAACGTCCCGAAGGCGTGTAATACTTGGCGGTGGTCAGCGTTAAACCTGCTCCCGTCGGCAATGTCAAAACGCTTTGCACCAAACCTTTGCCGAACGTATTTTCGCCGACAATCAACGCCCGATCGTAATCTTGTAACGCGCCGCCGACAATTTCCGAAGCCGAAGCCGTGCCGCCGTCAACCAAAACAACCAACGGCATTGTTTCAGGGTTGCGATTATTGGTTTTCCAAGTTCGATTGTCAATTTCAAAACGCGCTTTCTGAGTCAAAACAACTTGTCCCGGCGGCAAAAACTTCTCGGCGACTTTGACGGCTTGTTCAACAATTCCGCCCGGATTATCTCGCAAATCCAACACTAACGAAGTCATTCCCTGTTTGTGCAATTCGCTCAAGGCAACATCTAATTCGTCTGAAGTCGTGTAATTAAATCCGCCCGTCAGCGCAATGTAACCAATGCCTTGACGGAGCATATAAGCATCCGGAATCGAAGGTTGCGGAACAAGATTGCGTCTGATTTCAACTGAAACGAGTCGTTTTGTGTCGCCTTTTTCAACCATCAAACGAACGATTGTTCCTTTTGCGCCGCGAATTTTTTCACGCACTTCAGCCGAATCTTTTTCGCCGGTTTGTTCGCCGTTGACCGAAACAATTTTGTCGCCGAAACGCAAACCTGCCCGAAACGCCGGCGATTCCGGATAAGTTGCGGTGATGTATGTGTCGGTTTTTTCGTCAACCGTGTAATTGGCAATCGAGGCTCCGATTCCGCTGTACTCCGAACGTTGCTCGGAAAGCATCTCTTGAAACTCGTTTTTGTCGAAAAAGCCGGAATGCGGGTCAAGTGTGCGGAGCATTGCCGTAATCGAAGATTTAGTCAATTCGTTGTAATCGATGCGTTTTGCGTCAACGTAACTGTTGCGAATAATGTTTAAGGCTTCGGAAAAATCTTCTTTGATTAAGTCTTGCTTGATTGCTTGATTTGCTTCGGTAAATGAATCGTTGACCGGTTTTTTCGCGGTTGAAATCGAAAAAGATTTACCGCGACTGATGCCGAACGGCTCGATCTCTTGGTTTGAAACTTGTTTCGCAGGTTTGAAAGACTGTTGGGCAACGCCCGACAATGTTACGCAAAGCAAGATAAAGAGGGCTGTAAAAATTTTTCTTCTCATACAAACAACACAAGAATTTCCCAAAAACCAAATTTTTTTATGTTCTGCGATGTTACGAATATTTAACGCATTTCGCAAGTTAAAAAAACTTAGTTGAAATAATCCGAATTTACTGATGCTGATGTAAAGTAACAATGCCGAAAATATTCCAATGTTTTCTTTTGTCTTTTTTCGATGATTGTTTTAGTGTAAATTGTTGTCTAAAAAGCAAAGGGAGTAAAAACTATGCCTAAATCCAATATCCAAGAAACTTTGCGGAAAATAGTTGAAACGGTTGATGTCGCCAATATTTTGACTGAACCGCTGACACATTCGATTGAAAATTTGCTGAAACTTGCCGCGAACTCGATGAAAAGCGAAGAAGCCTCGATTATTGTCCGTGACGGAAACAACGGCGATATGAAATTTTTTCAGGCAATCGGGAAAGTGGCAGATCAGTTAATCGGCTTGCAAATACCTGCGGGAAAGGGAATTGCGGGTTTTGTGATTTCGTCCGGACAGCCGATGGCGGTTGCCGATGTCGGGCAAGAAGAAAGTTTTTACGATGCGGTCGATAAACAAACAGGTTATTCGACGCAAACGATTCTCGCCACACCGCTTCGTTACAACGGCGAAATTATCGGTGTGTTAGAATTTGTCAATCGCATCGGGGAACCGCCGTTCACGCCGTTTACGCCGTTTGAAATGGACAAAGCCGCGTTGTTTGCCGAAGCTCTGGCTTCGCTCGTAAACGCCCATGAAACCGCTGTCTTGACCGAATCTGTTTGCGACAGAATGCTCAATAACAAAGAAGATATTTCAACTATGCGAGCTTGGGTCAACGATTTGCGATCAGCCAACGAACACAAAGAACTGCTTGAACTGGCGCTTTTAATTCGGGAGTTTTCGACTCGCGGCGAATCCGAACGCAAACTCTGCAAAGAAGTCTTGGAAGCCTTTTTGCGCCACGAGGAGAGCAATTCCAAAACCGGTTTTTTAAGTTATTAAACTCTTTTTTAATGCCGACAAGTACAAACAATCAGACACATTTTTTTGATTCGGAAAACTGGAAACAGCGGACAGGTCGAGGCGTGAGCGTGGCAATAATTGACAGCGGAATTGAAACAGATCATCCGGATTTGCTCGGCAAAGTCAAAGAATCGGTCGAAGCCCAAGCTGAAAACAAACGAGTTTTATTTGTTCCGTCAACGGCGGGCGATTCTGCCGGACACGGAACGGCGTGTGCGGGAATTATTACAAAAATTGCGGCTGATGCGGAAATTTACAGTATAAAAGTTTTGGGCTCGGGCGGTTCGGGCGACGGAAATGCGTTTTTAGCCGGTTTGGAATACGCGATAAAACGAAAATTTCGGATCATAAATCTCAGCCTCGGAACAACGAAACCGCAGTATTTCGCCCCGCTTCACGATTTGCTTGACCGCGCGTATCACGCGGGTTGCATTGTCGTGGCGGCGGCAAATAATTTACCGCAACCTTCGTTTCCGTCGGTTTTTTCGTCATCTTTAATTTCCGTCGGAAAGTCCGAAGAAACAAATCCTTTCAAATTCGGCTTCAAATACGGCGAAGTTATCGAACTGACTGCTCCGGGCGTAAATATCCGCACAAGTTGGCTTAATAAAAGCCGTAAAAGCCTGACCGGAAACAGTTTCGCATGTCCGCATATCGTCGGAATCATCGCTCTTTTGCTCGAAGAAAACCCCGATTTGACACCGTTTCAAGTAAAATCCGCACTTTATTCGATCGCCGGCAAAAACCAAGAGATGACCGATTGAATCAATTCTTAACTCACCACCACGTTTTCATCTATTTTCTTTTCGATAAACTTTTGATGAGCCTTGGCGCTTTGATTCAAAATTGTTGCCGTTTCATCGTGCAAAAGCTCTTCCGAGTATTTTTTCTGATAAATCGAAAGTGTATCGTCGCCGTTTGATTCGGTAATTTTATATTCAAGTTCGGCAAAACTGATTTTTACTTCGTTGCGGTATTCAACATCGCCGAAACCGTCGCGATTAAGCGTTTTATAGCGATAAGTAACGATAATCGAAGGGTTCAGCTCAAGCGGTTCATTCAGCAAAAGTTCGCGTAAATGCGAAATTGTCTTGGCTTGCGTGATGTTTTTGTCGGATTCGCCGACGTTTAATTTATTTGTGTTGCTGACCGCAACGGTAACTTTATTTTCGATGTAAAATTTGTCGAACTTTGCGTAATTTTCCAGCAAACGTTCCAAAAGCGGTTGCAACGATTTATCGAAAATATCGAGTATCACAACTTTTTCGCGCTTGACGATTTTACTGCTGAACTTGCGAAGTTTTTGTTCCAGCAATGAAAGTTCTTTGTCCAAATTGTCGGGTTCTTCGATGCTTTCGCCGTTTGCTCCTTTGATTAAAATATCGAGCGAAGTGGCAACATTGCGGGCGATGAGTTCTAAAAACAACTCGAAATTATCGTTATCGGCTTGATGTAATGCCGACAAATAAAGGTCTTTTTCGGTAACTTTAAGAATAATCGGCGGATAACCGTATTGCATCAAAATCAAGTTGGTCAAAAGTCTGATAACTCTGCCGTTGGCATCGTCGAACGGTTGAATACGGAGAAATTTATGATGAAATTCGGCGACCAAAATAATCGGATTGACATCATTTTCATCGCGTTTTGCTTCAAACCGTTCAATCAATTCTTTCATTCTCGCCGGCGTTTCTTTCGGCGTGGCAAAATGCAGAATTTCGCGCGTTTTACTCAAAATATGATTCGGCGTTTCTTTGTATTTACCGAGACTGACTATTTTCTTGACAGTTTTTCCGTCAATCGAAAGCGATTCGATTTCGTAAGGTTCCAGCAACAGAACTTCGTGAATTTGTTTGATAAATTCTTCGGAAATAATCACGTTTTCATCGGCAATATCAAATATCCAAGAAACAATATCGTTATGAATTTTCATCTCGATACAGTCTTTCAATAATCTGCCGTTCGCCGTTAAGCCGTGCATAATCAATGATTTAGTGTCGCTGAACGATAAGCCGTTGCCCGATAAATTGGTTGAATGATAATTCCAATCCAAACGAAATTTTTGCAATATTCGTTGTTCGACAAATTGATTAAGCGGACGTAATCCGTCCAGTTCCACTTTGAGTTTTTTTACTTTTTCAAGGGCTTCCATAGACACAAATAATTTACGATTAGTTGACTGAATCATTGATTCAAAAGTTTGCGGCTGAAAATATACAGTGTTTTCCGATAAAAATAAATCAAACAATCCGGGTCGGTAAAAGTTTTGCGGTTGATTGATTTAATTCGGTAAAATCAATCAAACTGACAGTTTTCGGTAATTCTTAACTATTTACTTACTGCCTCCTATCGTAGCCGTTTATTTTCGTAATTTCAAATTTGTTATTCGCAAACAAAAAAACTGTAAATTGACGCAAGCCGTCGGCTATCTTGCAAACTTTCGGGCTAAACCGTTATAAACTTTATCCAATTCGTCGATGCCAAGCAGTTTTGCCGCCACGACAAACGTAATTCCGCCGAGCAAAATCGGCACAAATGCTTCGATTAAATGAACGGTAAATCCTTCAATTCCAAGTTGATTTAAGAGTAAAGTATAGCTGAAATAACAAACCGCCGACATTATTGCCGAAGCACCGGCGATGCGAATAAACGACGACAAAATTTCGCGTCCGTCGATTCGGTCAATTTTTCTCCGCATCAAAAATGCCAACGCGAAAAAGTTGACCAACGCCACGCTTGAGGTCGCAAGCGCCACGCCGACGTGTCCCAAGTTATACGGTTGCAACCAATTACGGAAAAAATAACTCGCCACGGTATTGACTGCAATCGAACAAACCGCAATTATCATCGGCGTTTTTGCGTCGTTCATCGCATAAAAAGCCGGCGACAAAATTTTAATCGCGGCATAACCCGTCAAGCCGATCGAGTAACCGCCTAACGCCCAAGCGGTCATCGAAACATCCGCAGAACTGAAAGCTCCGCGTTCGTAAATCAAACGAATTATCGGTTCGCCCAGCACGACCAAACCGCACGCCGACGGCAATGTCATCAAAAAAACCAGCTTCAAAGATTGCGAAAGCGTGGTGCGGAATTCGCCGAAGTTTCCTTGACTGGCGAGCCGTGAAAGCACGGGAACGGACGCTGTCCCGATTGCCACGCCAAATACGCCGATCGGAAATTGCATCAACCGAAAGGCATAATTAAGCCACGAAACACCGCCGTCGAACCCCGAAACAAACAAAGTATTGATTAAAACGTTGATTTGAACCGCCGATGTTCCCAAAATCGCGGGTGCCATCAGCGACATCACCCGTTTCACGCCTTCATCGGTGAAACTGACGGTCGGCGAAAAACAGAATCCGACTTTGTAAAGCGCCGGAACTTGCATCAAAAATTGGGCTGAACCGCCGATAAGTGTGCCGATTGCCATTCCGATAATCGCCCATTGCGCGGAGATTTCGGGAACGGAATTTTTGTCGATTGACTTTTCCCAACCGCCGCCGCTCAACCAATACGCTGTTCCGAGTCCGACCGCCAATGAAACGATATTAAAAACAGTCGAAGCCGATGCGGGAATGCCGAAAATACCTTTTGTGTTCAAAACACCCATTGCGACCGCCGCCAGCGCGACCAGTAAAATGAACGGAAACATTATTTGTGTCAAAGTTGTCGCAAGCGCAGCCTTTTCCGGCGAAAAGCCTTTGGCAATCAAGTCGATAAACTGCTTTGAGAAAACAACGCCGACAATGGTTATAACGCTCAAAATAATCGCTAAAGCATTCATCACCAAACTTGCCAGTTTCCACGCTTCTTTCTCGCTTTTGTTAATTTGATAATCGGTAAAAACCTTGACAAACGCGGCAGATAAGGCACCTTCGGCAAACAAATCTCGCAGCACATTCGGAATTCTGAAAGCGACTTGATAAGCATCGCTTAAAAACCCCGCTCCGAAATAACGGGCAAAAATTATCTCGCGGACAAGTCCGAGAACACGCGAAAACATTACGGCAATCGAAACAATTCCGGCTGATTTGGCGACGCTTTGTTGTTTGGTCGGAGTCGGTGCGGACTGTGTTTGGTTATTATCGCTCATTGGCTTTGAAACTTAAGATTATCGTTGTTTCAGTTGATTTTAACAAGCCGAAAAACAAAAAAACGACACCAACTTTGCGTTGATGCCGTTTAATTTTAATTTGGAATTAAACTAATTTCGCGGACGTGATGCCGGGTACGAAGTTTTTGTATTTGCCAACCGCGTCGCAAACGCCAGAGTTGTGTAACCGAAAGGTTGCGGTCCGCCGAATTCGTCTTGAATTCTTGCAACATAGCTGTTTTGGAAACTGCGGAAGCCGTTGACTCCGCCGCGTTGGTTGAAAATCACAAAGAAAAGTTTACCTTTTTTTGTATTCATCATCCCCGATAAAGCGCTGACACCGCCGTCGGTGTTGCCCAACGTGCCGGTTTTACCGACCACGCTTCCGCGAGAAAAGCCTTCTTTGAAACGATTTTGAAGCGTTCCGACATCCATTCCCGCAATCGGCATGACATCGCCGAAACTCATCTGAGGTTTTTGTGATTCAAGCAGTTTATTGAGCGTGCGCAAAACCTTCATCATCGCTCGCGGTGTAACGCGATTGATTCCTAAACCGCTCGAAGTTTGCAAAACTAATTCTTGCGGCGCGACTGCCGCGCCTTGCTGGCAAATTGCGGCAACCGAATACGCTCCGCCGACATAATCTCCTAATCTTTCGGCTAAAAAATTGTTTGAATACGCCATTGTAACTTTGACGATTTCCTTCAAAGGAGCCGATTCGTGTGAAAACAGCATTCTTGCATTGCTCGGCATTACGTCAACATAAAGTCCGCCCGTAAACGAAACGCTCGGAATACTTGAAAGTTGATTGAATTTGCCCGCCGAAGCGAGGAAAGTCTGCCATGAACGAGTGGCGGCGGCAGATCGTTTGTTTGCATCGATGGTGGCGAATAAAGATTGAGCGGAACGTTCGGTCGATTCGGTAAAGTTCATTACAAATCTGTCCGTTACAATCATATCGCCTTGCACCGTGCGAATTCCGCCTTTATTTAACGCTTCGGCAATTTCAACCGCATGTTCAAAGTTAAACGCCGGATCGCGTCCGGTAATATAAAGGTTTCCGACTAAATTCCCCATATTATCAATGTTTCCGTCGGTATAAACATTGGTCGGGAAGCGGAAATTAGGTCCGAGTGTTTTCAAAACCGCGTAGGTTGTCAAAATTTTGACATTCGAAGCAGGATTAAAGGCGTAGTTTGCAGAGTTTTCACGAACAGTTTTACCGTCCATCGTTTCAACTAAAATACCTGAATAACCGGGAATTCTTTCAATCAGTTCGGGTCCTTCAACTTGGTCGATTATTTTAACGCCCGGTGTCGGTGTCGGTTTTTGACCCGATTGAATAATAATCGGTTGCATAAACGGAGTCGGACTTGGTTGCACAGGTCTGGAATAAACAGGTTGGGCAAAATTGGCGATAACCGCTAACCCAATCCATATAATTGTAACGACACCAAGCCGAAGGTTTTTTTGAACCGATAAAACTGACTTCATATTTTATTCTCCGATTATTTTTAATTTAGTGGCAGGCTTCCTAAAGCAAGAAAACACTAAAAGGATTATACCACATTTAACCAACTTTTTACCAAACATTGAAAACAATTAGGTTTTCAAACGACAAACTATCTGATGAAAACAATCCAAAATTAGTTGCTTGTAATATAGATTACTTATAAAAGCAATCTGTATTACTTATAGCATACGAGAAACTAAAAGAAAAGGTTTTTCCGGAAAAATCGGTAATGCCCCAACAAAAAGTTAGAAAAAGCAATTGATTGGCAGTTTCTTTCGGATGTGAGTTATCAAGAGCCGAAAAACAGAGATTACGGAGTCAATAATTGTGAAAGTTGTTTGGAAAAGCAACGGGTAATTGACCGCC
>JANPBM010000010.1:0-49066 GCA_031430435.1 Acidobacteriota bacterium | reverse complement strand
TGCCGTCGGAATGAAAGTTACGGCAACCTCAGAGATTGGTGAAGCAGTCAAAAAAGGCTCGATCGGCTTACGGGTCGCCGATGCAATCATCAAAAACCTGTTCCGCGATAATCCGAGCAAACTAGCCGCGTGGACAGCCGCGAGCCATTTGGAACGAGCGGCGAAACGCAGGAAGGAACCGCCGAAAGCGTAGGCGGGACGGAGAGACGGCGGGACAAAGAGACAAAGAGACGGAGAGGCAGAGAGGTTGGAGAAAAGAATATGAGAATCAAGCACATCATCATTGCGGTATTGGTTATTTTAGGTATTTCAGCGGCGGTTTTCGGGCAGGCATTTCAAACCCCGACGAGTAGTCAAACACCTGTCGGAATGGCTGGAGGCTCTCCGCTTGGGTCGTATTCTATTAGTAATTTTGAAACCGTCAATCTTTATAACGGTAATTTGAACATCACACTTCCTCTTTACCAAGTTGGCGGACGCGGCGAGACAGGTTATCCGATAGTTCTTAATTTGAGTCGGCGTTGGGAATTCAGGTCGTGGCAGTATTCAACCGGACCCGGCGGCAGTTCGACAACTCCATACACTTGGACGCGAGCACATGCTTCATTTTGGAATCCGTTGCCTGTTGCCTTGGGAGCAGGTGTGATGCAAGGCAGACCGGGCAGAGACAAAAATCCTGATCCGCATATTATAATACCGGCACCGGCTCCGGATTGTGAAACTCTCACACGCTTGACATTTATTCAACCCGACGGAACCGAAACAGAATTAAGAGACACCTTAACAGATGGTTTAGGACACATAGGCGGAGGTAAGTTTCGCGGACAAAATTTTGAAGACCGAGTCGGGAGAAGTATGTTTTTTGTCTCAGATACTCCAATCACAGACGTATCTTGCGGAAATACGGATTTTGCTCTGATAAACGGATTTAAAACATTTTCGCCGTCAGGTTATTTATATTTTCCGAACGGATTAACTTATCGGATTGATACCGGACGTGTGGCTTGGATTCAAGACCGTAACGGTAACAAAATGAATTTTGATGTTAATAATTATTTGTTCTCACCAACATCCGACAACATCGGCAGACCAATTACGGATTCGGGTATTGGAAGCGTTTTAGCTAATCAATCACAATGGACAGGGAGCGGTTCACTTATTTTCAAAGGTTCTCAAGGACAAGACAGAACTATTACCCTAGTGAGCAGTTTATTAGAGAGTGTATTAATCAGCGGAAGAAGTATCAAAACAATGAGTCAGCTTTTCCCGGGGGTTAGTTATATTGAAAACGGAAGTTCGCCATACAATGATTCAGTAATTTCAAAGGCTGTTTTGCCCGATGGAAGAGAATACAAATTTTTCTATAATGAATATGGCGAAGTTGCCAGAATTGAGCTGCCAACAGGTGGGGCAATAGAATATGAATGGATTGCCGCAAGAGAGTATAAAAGAGATATTGTTTATCGGCGAGTATATGAACGCCGAGAATATAAAAGCGGCGGCACAGGGACGGCGTGGGAAAATCGCACAGTTTACGCTTTTTACGGTATAGGCGACAGTCCGATAGAAGTCAGCAAGTATATTCGTGAAAACGGACAAGAAGTTTTAGCAGGAAAATCGCGTCATTATTTTTATTTATTTCCTTTTCATTCTGCGGGTTCGACTACGTTTCGATTTTACTCGCAATGGAAGGAAGGAAAAGAATACAGAACTGAAACACTTGATTCAGCAGGCAATGTTATTCAGGTTGTGGAGCAAGAATATAAAAACGATTTAGGCAGCGATTATAAGGCGGTAAATGTAAATTTGAAGAGCGTTAAGACAACTTTGACGGAGGGAAACTTAGTTAGTTTTAAAGATTTTTCATACGATGCGGACAATAATCAAACCGATGTTTACGAGTATGATTACGGCGTAGGCGGAATTGGTACATTTAAGCGAAGAACGCACACGGATTATGTTACAGACCCGAACTATACGTCATACACGGCAGGCGTACATTTACGCGGATTGCCGTGGCAGACTTGGGTTTCATCAGACATTGCGGGCAACAGCAAAGTTTCGTTAAGCCAAATCGAATACGATAATTACACCGAAAATCCGCTTGTTTCGCGGTCAAATGTCATCGGACACGATACGGCGAATTACGGCGTAACCAAAACGATACGCGGAAACGCCACCAAAGTAACGACTTACAGCGATGTAAATGATACGAATACGGCGATTTCATCCAAAACGCAATATGATATTTTGGGAAATGTCGTTAAAACCATTGATGCGAAAGGCAACGAGAATACAATCAGCTACAACGATAATTTCGGTTCGCCCGACAATAACGCCCAAACAACAACTCAACCGACACAGTTAAACGGGCTGAATACGTTTGCCTTCCCAACCAGCGGAACAAACGCTAAAGGTTGGATAACAGGTTACGCTCAGTATGATTATTTCACGGGTGCGACAGTAAATTCCGAAGACATCAACGGCGTAATTTCCAAAACAATCTACAACGATTTGCTTGACCGTCCGACGCAAACCGTTTCGGCAATCGGAACGCCGTATGAGATGCAGTCAAATATTATTTACGATGATGTAAATAAGAGGATTGAAGCAAAAGGCGATTTATTTGCATTGAACGATAATCTCTCAAAATCAGAAAGTTTTTATGACGGGTTAGGCAGAACTTTTGAAGCGAGAAAATACGAATCTGACGGCGGATATATCAAAACCAACACAGAATTTGATGGTTTAGGCAGAGCCAAACGAGTAACAAATCCGTATCGACCGCAAAGAAACGAGCCGATATATTGGACGGAAAATTTCTACGATTCACTCGGACGAGCGATTAAAGTAAAAACGCCCGATGGTGCAGAAGCAACAACAAGTTATTTCGGAAACACCGTAACTGTTACCGACCAAGCAGGCAAAAAGCGTAGAAGTGTTACTAATGCGTTTGATAATTTAATCAGAGTTGATGAACCAGATTTGAATGGCGAATTAGGTTCAGTTTCAAACCCGAGTCAGCCGACAAACTATAGCTATGATTCGCGTGGAAATTTAACACAGATTATTCAAGGCGGACAAACTCGGACGTTTGGGTATGATTCACAATCAAGATTGATTCAATCAACAAATCCCGAAAGTGGAACATTTCTATACGTGTATGATCCGAACGGAAATTTATTAACTAAAACCGATGCCCGCGGAATATCTACGGCTTATACTTACGATGCATTAAACCGAGCAACGTTGAGGAATTACTCAGATGCAACTCCCGATATTTCTTATGTTTATGATAATCCGGCAATTCCTTTTTCTAAAGGTAAGCTAACAAAAGTTTCCAGTTCAGTTTCGGAGACAAAATACAATTCGTTTGATTTGCAAGGCAGAATTTTATCGAGTCAGCAGTTGATTGACGGTCAAACCTACAATTTTGGTTACACATACAATCTGAGTGATGATTTATTAACGCAAACATATCCATCGGGCAAAGTTGTTAAATATGATTACAATTCTGATGGCGATATTTCGAGAGTTAGCGGACAAACCGGGTCAACAAATAGTCTTTATGCAAACTCGTTTAGCCAAACCGCGAATGGCGAAATTGAACGAATGCGGCTTGGGAACGGCAAATGGGAAACGACTAAATTCAATTCGCTTCGGCAGATTACACAAATGGGTTTGGGCAATTCTGCCACTGACACAAGTCTCTGGAAACTGAGTTATGAATATGGCGAATGGGAAAACAATGCGATAAATACGTTGAAAAATAATGGAAATCTAGCACGGCAAACGATTACAACCCCAACGGTTGGAAATATTGCAGGTTTTACGGCAACACAGAATTACACATTTGACAGTTTAGACCGCTTGAAATCTTCGACGGAAAAGATTGGAGAAACGCCAAGTTGGAAACAGACGTTTAACTATGATCGATTTGGTAACAGAAATTTTGACGATCAGAACACAACTCTAAGAAGCGTTGAATCTAATGTTTCAAAAGTCGCAAATCCTGAAGTTTTGCCATCTAATAATCAATACAAAACTGACCAAGATAATGATGGAATTTCTGATTATCTATACGATTTAAGCGGAAATGTTACAAAAGATGCAAAGGCACGAACATTTACTTATGATGGCGAAAACCGACAAATAACGGCAGTTGGAAATAATCTTTCAGTAAGTTATGCTTATAACGGCGATGGGAAAAGAGTAAAAACCCATAATTTTATTACCAATCAAACAACGCTTTTTGTTTATGATGCGAGTAATAATTTAGCGGCAGAATATACGATAAATGTTCCGTCACCAACTACGCCGACAATTAGTTATTTGACAGAAGACGCACTCGGAAGTGTCAGGGCAATCACGGATTCGAGCGGGCAAATCAAAGCCAGACGCGACTTTTTGCCGTTCGGTGAAGAAATCTATTCGGGCATCGGAAACCGCAATACAAACCAAAAATACTCGGCGAACGGCGATGATACTCGGAAGAAATTTGCAACGTATCAGAGAGACGCGGAAACGAATCTTGACTTTGCCCAATCAAGATATTATTCACCGATGCAAGGACGTTTTACAAGTCCCGATGAATTCAAAGGCGGACCCGATGAACTCTTTGATTTTGAAGAAGATGCGAGCGATAACCCGACATTTTATGCCGAGTTGGACAATCCGCAAAGTCTGAATAAGTATCAATATGCTTATAACAATCCGTATAAATATAATGATCCGACAGGGCATTGCCCGCTATGTCCTGCATTGCCTTGGGTTGGTCCGATAGTTGTTGACGGCGTAACCGCCGCTGCCACCGCTCTAGGTATTACAACAAGTGCAGGTGTGGTTTCCACTTCAAGTCCTACACCAAATGCAAGTTTAGGAGATGGTTCTTGTCCGTCTTGCGATAGATGGAATCGTTACAGTAGAGAAAGACTAGAATCAGGTAGTTCAAGAAACCAATCTTCAAGTAGACCATCAGCAATAGGTGGAATATCAGCAAGTGCTAAAGCTAGTCCGAGTGCTAAACCTAAGAAAACGCCTGGTGGAGCACCTGGAAGTAGGTCTGGTAAGAATTTTACCCCAAAAGGAAAAGACATTATCAAAGACGCGAATAAAGCTAAAAACAACGGTAAGCTCAAGTGCGAGGAATGTGGAGTAACAACAGTAAAGTCTAAAAAATCTAAGAGTGGAATTACCCCCAATAGAAGAGAAGCACAAATTGACCATAGAAACCCAAAATCAAAAGGTGGAAGCGGCACCCCTGAAAATGGACAAGTATTATGTCGAGGGTGTAACAGAAAAAAATCCAATAATTAGGATACAATGCCAGTATGAATCATAAACAAGCAAAAATTTTATTCCAGCTAGAACAAGATGATGGTTATCCACCTGTTAGCTGGGAATCGGTGTGGGCAACTAAAGTTAATGAAAATAAATACAAAATAGACAATATACCTTTTTATATTCAAGGTTTAAGTTTAAACGACATAATTGAAGTCAATGAGGTTGATGGAGAATTGAATTTTGAAGAAATAATAGAGGCTTCACTAAATAGCGTTATACGAATAATTATAATAAATGAAGGAAAAAAAGATGAATTAAGAAGTAATTTGAAAAGCATGGGTTGTGAGTCAGAACTTGACAATTTTGGTGTATTAATTGCTGTAGATGTGCCGCCGGATGTGTCTTTTAATAAAGTAGCTGATTATTTGCAAAAAGGTGAGGATTCTGGGTTTTGGGAATATGAGGAAGCATCAATTAGGCATGATAGTTGACAACTATTGGACAGGTTTAGCTGATTTTGTTTCAGACGAGATGCCGCCAAATGCAATAGGAGTAGTTGCAAGGGTAGTTACTTACGCGGTTACTTTTGAAGATTTTGAGACTAAAGTTCGTGATATTGAAGAAAATTCTGGAGGTACGCTAATTGTTATTGAAGAGCCGTTTAGAGTTGCTGAGTTTTTTAAAAAGGCATTAGATGAAAATCACGAAATTTATGAATTGCTTGAAACTGCAAAAAAGAATTTAGATGACGTTGTGTATGGCAAATATAAATACTATACGCAGAACGATGCTTAGTAAATAATTATATCTGAAAGTTTTTACGACGGATTAGGCAGAACATTTGAATCGAGAAAGTATGAATCAGACGGCGGATACATCAAAACCAACACAGAATTCGACGGCGTAGGCAGAGCAAAACGAGCGACCAATCCGTATCGTCCGTTGAGAAATGAGCCGATATATTGGACAGAAAGTTTTTACGATTCACTTGGACGAGCGATAAAAGTAAAAACGCCCGATGGTGCAGAAGCGACGACAAGTTATTTTGGAAATACTGTAACTGTTACCGACCAATCAGGCAAAAAGCGGCGAAGTGTAACAAATGCTTTGGGGCAGCTTATCAGAATTGACGAGCCGAATGATGCGGGATTGCTTGATGTCAATAATGCTCCGGCACAATCTACGAATTACACTTATGATACTTTGAATAATCTCGTAACAGTCATGCAAGGCGTTCAAACGCGAAGTTTTGTTTATGATTCGCTTTCAAGGTTGAAGTCTGCAAACAATCCTGAAAGCGGCATAATCAATTATGTTTACGACAATAATTCGAATTTAACGAGCAAAACGGACGCGAGAAGTATCACGACAAATTATGTTTACGATAACTTGAATCGAGTTACAAACCGGAATTACACAGCACCTGCGAACCTTCCGAATTATCAAATAACACCAAATGTTGCATATACTTATGACAATTTAACGAACGCCAAAGGAAAGTTGATAAAAGTTGCGAACGGAATTTCGACAACCGAATACTTGAATTTTGACATCTTAGGAAGAGTGCAAAATCACAAGCAAACGACCGATGGAAATACTTATAATACAAGCTACGTTTACAATCTGAGCGGTGCGTTGATTGAAGAAACTTATCCGAGCGGTCGAGTTGTGCGAAATACGTTGGATATTGATGGAGATTTACAGCAAGTTCAAAGTAAAAAGTTAAACGGAACTTTGCAGAATTACGCTAACGCCTTCACATACACAAGTGCAGGTGCGGTTTCGAGTTTGAGATTAGGGAACGGAAAGTTTGAGAACACGACATTTAATTCGAGATTACAGCCAATTCAAATTGGTTTGGGAGGTTCTGCAACATCCCAAAATTTGTTGAAGCTAAACTTTGATTATGGAGTAACAGACAACAATGGAAATGTAAAAAGCCAAATAATCACAACGCCGACAATTGGAAGTGTTACAGGTTTTACAGCTACCCAGAATTACACTTACGATTCACTGAACCGAATCAAACAAGCGATTGAAGTTGTTACAGGTCAGCCGGCACAAGATTGGCAACAAACGTTTGTTTACGATAGATACGGAAACAGAACTTTC
Organism: Acidobacteriota bacterium; assembly: GCA_031430435.1. GTDB lineage: Bacteria > Acidobacteriota > Blastocatellia > Pyrinomonadales > Pyrinomonadaceae > JANNVK01. Next base: position 41,671 of record JANPBM010000010.1, on the reverse strand, counting down.
GATGAAGCGAACACAACGACTTTGCCGAAAAATTGCGGAACTGCTCCGAACAAGGTTGTCTGTGCTGCCGATATTGCCAAGTTTAATCCAAGTGCAAATGTGAACGATAATAAATTAGTTGGAACAAATTATGATTCTGTCGGAAATACAAAGATTGATGCCAACGGACAAGTTTTTACCTATGACGCTGAAAACAAACAAGTTCAGGTGTCAACCGGAAGCGGAATAGTCGGACTGTATTTTTACGACGGTGATGGAAAACGTGTCAAAAAAATAGCTCCGTTGACAAACGAAACAACTATCTTTGTGTATGATGCAGGTGGTAAAATGGTTGCGGAATACTCGACAGTTACGGCTTCGCAAACAGAAGCCAAGATTAGTTATTTGACAAATGACCATTTGGGAAGTCCGCGAATTACTACGGATGCAACAGGCAAAGTAATTTCAAGGCGTGATTTTATGCCATTTGGTGAGGAGATTGCAAGAGCAGGAAATGGCACAGATTCGGTGAGGCAGAAGTTCACCGGCTATGAGCGTGACGGTGAAACTGGACTTGATTTTGCACAAGCGAGAATGTTTGGTAGTGGTGTTGGGAGATTTACGAGTCCTGATCCCTACAATATTATTTTTGAAAAAGAGAAAGGAAGAAACAAAAGAGAGAAGTATAAAATCTTTTCTAGGTTTATTGCAGAACCCAAAAATTGGAATCGTTATATTTATGTTTTAAATAACCCGCTTAAGTATTCTGACCCAACCGGATTAATTTTTGTCGAGGCAAACGGCACAATATATTATTATAAAGACAAAGACTATAACTCGCTAGGACAAAAAGGGGTTGAAGGTCAAATTGGTAAGTTCAAAATACTTCCAACTGGAACGGTAATAAGTGTAAATGAAGGAGCTAGTGGTATATTTGCTCCGTATGTTGGGAAAAAAGTAGTTTTAGGTGATGGCGGGGCATTGTTTGAAATTACAAATGACGATCTTGAATTAGGTACTGTTCGTTCAGGGTTTGATCCTGAAACACCTCCAATGGTTGCTACAGATACGGATCGTGACTTAAGTACTTACAACAAAAACATCCACGAAGAATCAAAGAAAGTCCAAGATGTTTTTGCACAGATTGGGGACCCTAATCCCAATCGATTTGAATATTATAATGGAGGTCTTCGCCACTGCGTGGGTAGTTGTTTACTAATCAGGAAGTACGATATGTTCGGTGGAATAGGAAGGATAGGATGGGATCTTTGGAATGAAAGGTTTTCTGGCAATCCTGACAGTCCGTCTGATATGGGAGCAGAAGATATAGGAGATTTTCTGAGCGATTTTAACGGAAGTTGTGCAGTACTTTGTTCAAACTCCTATCCACCACGTCCTAGATGATTTGTATTGAGTTATCAACATTAAGTGAGATATATGTTTAAGCAGAAAATATTTAGAAATATGCTATTGGTTTTGTTTATAGCTTTTGGAGTGTTCGTAACATACGAAATATATCAAGCATTTACTGATGCTCAAGAGGCTGAACTTGAGTCATGTATTTCTTCATTACAAGGGTATTTGATGGAGACTCTGAGAGATGAAGAAATTAGAAGAATAATCAATCCTTCTAAGGAATGGAAAACTCTGAATTATAATGAGCGTGAAGTCTTGTTTGAATCGCTTCCAAGCAACAAAAGGTTTAATTGCGGCGATTCTTCATTGTTTGTAGACGGAAAGTTTCAGAACAGAAATGATTTAGAAGTGAAAATTCGCAAAATTGATTATGCAGCAGGTATGGAACTACATATTAAAGATAGTGAGTTTAGAAAGTAGATTTGAGCATTTCAGAAACAAGATATTTAGCATTTGATAAATTGGGAAGAGTTGTGAAAAATACGCTTGATATTGACGGCGATTTGGCACAAGTTCAAAGTAAAAAGTTGAACGGAACTTTCCAAAACTACGCGAACGCCTTCACATACACGAGTGCAGGTGCGGTTTCGAGTCTGCGTTTGAGCAACGGAAAGTTTGAGAATACAACGTTTAATTCGAGATTACAGCCAACGCAAATTGGGTTGGGTTCAAGTGCAACGAGTCAGAATTTGCTCAAACTTAGCTTTGAATATGGAACAACCGATGCCGAAAATAACGGCAATGTGACGAAGCAAACAATTACTGTGCCAACGATTGGAACAAATCAAGGTTTTACGGCTACGCAAAATTATACTTACGATTCGCTAAATCGTCTAAAATCAGCAGTTGAAACAATTCCAAATCAAACAGGCTGGAAACAAACGTTCATATTCGACAGATACGGAAATCGGACTTTCGACACAGCGAACAATAACACAAATACTTTGCTTAGTGGTTGTCCTGTAAATATTTGTAACCCGTCAGCAAATACGCAAAATAATAAACTAATCGGCACGAATTATGACGAAGTAGGAAATACCAAGATAGAAGCAAGCGGTCAAAGCTATGATTATGATGCTGAAAACAAACAAGTTCAAGTAAATAATACGAGCGGAATCGTCGGAAAATACTTTTATGACGGAGATGGAAAACGTGTTAAAAAGTTTGTTCCGTCAACAAGCGAAACAACTATCTTTGTTTATGACGCAGGTGGTAAAATGGTTGCGGAATACTCGACGGTTACTGCTTCTCAAGAGGAAGCCAAGATTAGTTATTTGACAAATGACCATTTGGGAAGTCCGCGAATTACTACGGATGCGACAGGTAAAGTTGTTTCACGGCGTGATTTTATGCCATTTGGTGAAGAGGTTCAGAGAGCGAGTTATGGAAGTGATTCGGTAAGACAAAAATTTACCGGCTATGAACGTGATAACGAAACGAATCTTGATTATGCGAAAGCTAGAATGTTTGGGAGTGGAGTTGGGAGATTTACAAGTCCCGATGACTTTAAAAATGATACGCACACTTTAGCCCCGCAAAGTTGGAATCTTTATTCGTATGTAAGAAATAACCCTTTGCAATATGTTGACAGAAACGGCAGAGAAATACAGATAGCTTACGAAGTAGTAGAAAACGGGAAATCAATAACACGATTTACCCAATACGATCCTAATACAGCATATTCAGGTAATAACGCGATGGTTGCAAAAACGTATAGTAATCTAAACATACTAAGAGGAACCGGTACTCTGGGAGGAACAGTTAGAGACCTTGCGGCAAGCACAACAGAAAATGCTTTTATATACACAGGCAGTGCCGGAGATTCCGGAAGCGACGGAGAAAGTTTAATAAAAGGAAGTACTTTTTACACGACAAAAAATGATGGAAAAGAGATAAGTAGCACACAGGTATTTTATGATCCAAACAACGCCGAAGATGAAGATGGTGGAGCAGAAGGAGAAAGTACAACTGCAATCACTTTAGGTAGGCAGCTAGCAATTGCGAGTTCTATATTTGCAACTGGTGTTGGCGGTGTTAATGATTCTGTTGTACTTCAATCGCCAACCGGAAATGGTACGGTAGTATTACTTGCAAGAAATCAGGTTGGTAATCAAGCAGAAGCAGAGTTGAGGCGGGAGTTGGGGATTGCTCCCAGAGTCACTTGGAATGGCTCATTACTATACACAATCGTACTTCCTCCTCTTAGGGTATTTACTGTGGGGGATGACATGATTAGTCGTGATCAGAATGGAATTCGTGAGTTTGAAGGAACCGGAAGACTCCGCCTTCATCAAAACCTGTGGTGCAAGAACCTGACGACCCTTGTCCGCCGATGTATCCTCCTAAACCGTGCGGATGAGAATATTTAATTTTGTTAGGAGAACCTATCATATGAAAATAATAAATAGAAAAGTGATGTTAATGTTTATTGGCTTAGTGTTAGCTTTTGGAGGTAGGTGTATTTATGCCCAAGATAAACCAATCACTACAACGCCATCGCAAGAGAAATTTAAGGACGATGACGGACTTGTTGAACGAGCTACTAATGCCGGAACAAAAAGACCAATTGACGTAACAGGTGATGAAATTGCCCGACTTTACAATTACGACGGTTCGTTATGGTATGAGTTTAGTTATAACAAACGAAATGTTTGGGTCGGTGAGCCAAATGATGAACTGAAACCATTTGTAAATGATAAGGTTGGCGGAGGTTTTTTGATATTCCGGATCAAGGCATCATCAAAACATTGGTATGAAGTAACTGTAAATGAAGAAACCGGACTAACCAAATATATTTATAAATTTGATGAAGCACTTGGCAGAGGTACTTTTGAGCAAAGTATCAAACAGAGCATATCGGTAAAAACTGACAAAGAGAAAAATCCGCTGCGAGAAAGTCTGAATGGCGAAGTAATAAAAGATTTTCAGCCTGATGAGTTTGATAAATATGTGGTTCAGAAAATTGATCGTGATTGGATCCAAGTAAAGCTCTCAGTAAGCAAAGTAATAGGCTGGGTTAGATGGCGGGAAGACAGAAAGATTTTGATTGGTTTTAATCTTAATAGTCATGAAGTTCCCAAATGAAGTTACTTGAATGATAATCTGTCAAAACCTGAAAGTTTCAGCGATTCACTCGGCAGAACGATACGGACGCAAGCCAAAGATTCGCAAGGAGATGTGTTCACGGAAACGAAGTATGACAACTTGGGACGAGTGGCGGCAACATCGAATCCGTATCGTTTAAGTGACGCGGAAATTTTGAGATGGTATAAGAAAACGATACACAAAACTCTCCGGTAAGATGAGAAAATAAAGGATTAAAAGCGATTCAGCCGAAGAGTTTCAAGCCGCAAACAACCGAGAATGTCGAACAAGCGAAATCGGAAACTTTTACTTACATCGAAGGCTATTACAATCGGACAAGAATCCATTCAAGTTTAGGAAAAAGTCCGGCGGAATTTGAAAAAGAACTGAAAATCAAAAATAAACAAAGGAGCAGAGAGAGTTTTGTGTATCGCTAACTTGACCACCAATATAACTTTGCTTAAACGCGTGAAAATACGAACTAACCCCAATTAAAAAAGATGGAAGAATAAGTATAAAAAAAGCACTGTACCAATGATAAATATCCGAATCACTATTTGACACAGCCACTTTTTTCATAAATGGCATGTATATATAGATTATGTAAATTACAGTAGCTATTAATGTAAAAATACCCGAAATAAACTCTAGTTTTTGAATAGTTCTCATAAAAGTACTACTATATTTGATAGACAACGAAAGCGAATAAGATACCAATTATTAAGTTGAAAATGAATGAATTGCCTTTAAAACACGCGGGTTTATTTACAAACGAAGCGTGGCGAAAAGGGACGTTTCATGACAAATTTCTTCTAATGAGTTCGAGACTTAAAGTATCGCAAGAAATTTACCGGAAGAACAAGCTACGGGTAAAATAGGTTATAAAAAATGACCCGAATTCTAAACAGTTCTCGTTTACTGGATTGGAAAGCCGAAAGGCTGAGGAGAAAAAATAAGATGAATAAAATCTTCAAAACAAATCTGATAATCGCTTTAATGTTTATATTTTCAATGTTCAGTTTTAGTGTAATCGCCCAAACCAACGACTATAAACCGTTGGATGCAAAGGCATTAACTGCTTTGGTCAAAGAACTGAAAGGCGTAGTTTCACGAACCGAATCCGACGCGAAAAAATCTGCAGCGGTCGCCGAAAAATGGGATAAACGCCAAGACCTTGCCGGCAAAACCAAAGAGCAAGTCATTGATTTGCTTTACGAAGACGTTAAATCGGTCGTTACGAATTCCGGCACGAAATATGAAGTTTATTCGATATTTTCTTTTTACAAAACTATTCCCGACGATAAAATCACAAATGGTCAAAAAACTTTTGAGTTAAAAGACGCTTCAAAGTATTTTGACATCAAAATTTCCGTGGAAAGTTGCGAAGACGGCTTTTGCGGCGGAATGGCAATGTTTTCGTTTTACAAAAAAGGTTCAAACTCGGCGTATCAAGTAATAAAAATGAAAGATACACAAATTCAGCTTGATGAAAGCGGCAATGCTCAAGCAAATATATCAATGCTTTATGACAATCAAAGTGTTGTAAACATTGACGATTTTAACTTTGACGGAATAGAAGACATCGCGATTTGCGACGGTGCGAACGGCAGTTACGGCGGACCTTCGTATCAGATTTATTTGTCGTCAAAATCGGCAGGAAAGTTTGTTCATAACGAAAACTTCAGCGAACTCGGCACACATCTCGGAATGTTCACGGTTGATAAAAAGAAAAAGGTTTTGCGAATCTTTGATAAAAGCGGTTGTTGTTGGCACGTTACCGAAGAATATGCGGTGGTCAATAATCGTCCCGTAAAAATTTTTGTCCAAGAAGAAGATGCGACGATTGCCGATGAAAAAAAGGTAAAAATTACGACAAAAAATTTGGTCAAAGGGAAGTGGCAGACAAAAGTAAAGTTTATAAAACGCGATGAACAGTAATCCGCAATACTGTTAAGCAACTTATGAAACTCGGATAATTACCCGACTCAAAGCAGCTTTGCGCGAAGTTTCCGTGCGTTGGCGAACACGCTCCAAAAACGAATTTAATTTAATTGCAGGCGGTTCAACGACAGGTGCGGCGGGTATTTGTTGATCGGGAGCATTTTTTAACTTTGCTCCCGATTTTGATTGTTTAAGGTTTTTCTTGCCGGATTTTTTCATTCTCTATGACTTTTCGCCGTCATCATCAGTCAGCATCAACAAAAATTCTTCAAAATTATCAGCTACGGGTTCAGTTACAGGTTCGCCTTCCTCAGATAAGTCGTGATTCCATAAAACAATTTTCGGTTCATCATTATCTTCGTAATCGAAACAAAGAAAATCACCTGCAAAGACAGCGGCAAACGGGATCAGATAATCGTTTAGACGATCCCCGATTTGCGACCAAACAACCGCAATATCAGTTTCACCAAAATCACTTTCTTTATAATTAGGTTCCAGACAAAGAAAAAACTGTAAAACCTTAACATTTTTGTCTAACGGAAAAAATTGCTTTTTTGGTGTGCCGCCGTTGTGCCGGTTCAAAAAATCCATAAAATCTTCGGTAAACTCAAGCTCCGTCATTTCTTCAACGGCACTGACATACTCATCGGTAAATTTTCCCGCTACTGTGTGCGGTTCAAACTCTATATTAAATTCTTGATTCATAAACTTTAATTATCTTGATCCTGTTGCCCAAGTGGTTCTGCCGCCTTTATGGTTGGTAGCGTTGTGTACTCCAAATTCTACAAGCTGCATTTTACCATCGGGAGGTCCTTGGTGGTGATGCCATGTATAACGTTTCTTACCGTCCAGCGGAAAACTGCCGGTAGCCGCGTCATAAGTCGGATGTAGTAGTTTGACAGCTTCATTTGCTATACCAAATTGTACAGAATCACTCGTATTCTTATGGAATCTCTCAGGTAACACAGTTTCAAAGGCAACATATCCGGTGAAATCAGGGAATTTATTTTTGTCAACAGGAATTACGGGTACCCCTAAGTTATCAATCGCATATTTTCTGATTTTAGATTGTTGCGACCTTTTTGCGGTTTCGCCCTGACGGCTTTTAATATCCAACCAACTCCAGGTTTTACTCTCACTTTTCAGAACCAAATCAGCGTATTGCTGTGCCATAAAAGGAATCTCTGTCAGACACACGGTAACGCCCCTGGATTTTACCTTTGGAACTACTTTTAAGACGGATGTTTTTGCAGATGCTTTAGCTGTTTTTGAGTCTTTTCCCATATAATTCTCTTGCTTTACTGATTAAATGTCCAAGCCTTTTCATCAAAATTATTTTCGGCTTCTTCCCACGCTTCTTCTGAAACAATGTCCGTCCACATTCTCTCAATTCTACTTTCCGGTGGAAAAGTTTCATCATCTAAAACCGCTTTGATTTGAGGTTGCTCATCAAAATTAGGAGCAATCTCAAACATTATGGAAACAAACGCCGTTAAATCTTCGGCGGTTGAAAGCTGATGACTTTTGGCTCGTTTAATGCCGTGTTTGACCATTTCACGCAAAGCATTATCGTCATAATTATCCGATAAATCGGGATGTTCTTCCTTGACGTGATCGACTAAAAATTCCACGAATTCATCGTCGCTTCCCATAATCAACGTATCTATTTGCTCTTGTCTGATAACTAACATTTTATCTTTTAACCTCAAAATTCTAAATTTTTATCCGCCGATAATCACGGTCATTTCACCTTTGACGATTTTATTCGGCGGTCCGAGTGCTTCTAAAACAGTATCGCCAAGCCGACAGGCAGGCAAATTATTTATCATTACGGTTGCCGAACCGTCGATGACCACGCCCGGACCGTGCGGCGGAATCGGCAACGGCGTGGCGCACATATGAATATCCGAACCACCGCCGGCGGCACCTGTAATGGCACTCGACATCGAAGCTAAAGCCGCCGCTTTGGTCGCCTGTTCCGCCGCCAAAGCAGCAGGTGCGGCAGGTGTTGCCCCAGCCGCTTTGGTCGCCGTTTCAGCGACTTGAATTGCTGTGTCGGTAACTTTTTTGGCGGCTTGCAAAGCACCTGCCGCCGCCAACGGAATTCCGCGCCACGCGGGCAGAAAGCCGATTAAAACATTCAAACTGCCGGGTCCCGGCGTTAAAACAGGCGGCAAAGGATGGATCACATTATCGGTTGTTCGGGCAGCCGGTCCTGTCGGCATAATTTTATCTCCTTTAACTTATTTCCGTTATTTTCAACTCGTTGTCTTGTCTTTGAAAAGAAGCAAAATGTTGACCGTTATCGGTTTCGGCAAAAAACACATCAACGTTTCCGAAAAGTGCTTTCAATTCATCAGTATCGCAAGTCGGCAAAAATTTCTGCAAAACTCGCGGGTCGTAATATCGAAAAAGCATCGGATCGCCTTTTTCGTCGGTTACAGTCAGCAAAGCTCGAAAATGTTTTCGCATCTCATTTATCGAATATCTGCTGTGCAAAAAAATTCCCCAATGGTTTCCGAAATTCTCACTCAAAACCCAATCGGTAAAAGGAGCTCCGCGAACCAAGTTAATCAGATACGGAGCAACTTCCTGCATATCGGGTTCAAGTTCGCCGCGAAGCAAACAAAAATGATTCGGACGCAATTCATATAATTTCATCCGCAAATCGGAAACGGAGGCACCGTCCAACACAGCGTAAACAAACGTTTGCTCGCCGAACAGAATTCTTTCTAATTCTTCCTTTGTCATTTTATTTTTTGATGATAACTACACGAGTCATCGGTTTTTTAAGCCGGTCAGGAACAAAACGGCGTTCCGTCTTTGGCGGCGCTTTGCATCATTGCGGCTTTCGGGCTGAATTTTTTCGGTTTCAGCGGCGGCGGCGGCGTTTTCGGGTTTATTTTTTTCCCCGGTTCAGCGTTATCCGCTTCTTTCGGATCTTTCGGGGCTTCGGGCGAACTTCCCGCACCCGATCCTGCCGCACCGCCGCTGTTCAGCATAACCATCGTTCCTTTGACAAAAATACCGCCGGGATTGATGTTGATAAAATTACCGCCGACTTTTAAGGTCAGTGACGTGCCGGCTTCGATGACCGCCGTCATACCTGCTTTGATGTGAACGGCTGAACCCGCATCGAGGGCGTAGTTAGAGCCGACTTTTTCTTGCAAATCACTGCCGACTTTTAACGACATTGTGCCGCCGACTTTTTCATTGTGATCGCCGACAACCTGTAAATGCTTGTCTTTTTTTACCTTTTCAAATTGCTCGTTTTCAACAATCAAGTGTCGGTCATGCTTGATTAACTCCATACAATCGTTTTTTACCCGAATGTCTTGATTTTTTTCGGCGTGAATAAAAATTTGCTCACTGCCTTTTTTGTCTTCAAAGCGAAATTCGTTAAACCCGTTTCCGCCTAAACTTGAATTTGATTTTATCGTGGACTTTGTTTTTTCGTCCGGTAATTTATACGGCGGCATTGCTTCCGGATTATAAACGCAACCCGTAATGGTCGGCTGATCCGGATCGCCTTCCAGAAAACTGACGATAACTTCCATTCCGATTCGCGGAATAAACATCGTTCCCCACTTATTTGCCGCCCAATTTTGCACCACGCGAATCCAACAAGAACTGTTTAAGTCCAGTTTTCCTTCTCTGTCCCATTGAAACTGAACCTTTACGCGACCGTATTTGTCGGTGAAAATTTCTTCGCCCGCAGGTCCGACAACGATTGCCGTTTGGCTGCCGCGCATAATCGGTTTCGGTGTTTTGATAAGCGGACGAAACGGAGCCATTCCCGCCCCGTGAGCAATGCAGGTAAATTGATTTTGATAGGCTTGAGGATTAACATATTCTGAAACGTAGCTCGGACTTTGTTCGCATTCGTGCGAAATTTTGGTCAAAACATACTGGGTGTTTTGGGCGGCGTAAGGATGGTTTATCATTTTGAAGCGATAACCCGCAATCATCGAAGGACAATCGCCGATGCCGTTGCCGGTTTTATATTGCGAATCGAGACCTTGCATCAAAATTTCAGCAATAGGTTGTTTTTCGGTGAAAATATTTTGCAAATCGCCCGGATTTTCCCCGCCGGTTTTGTCGATTCCGTCGTATTTGCGGGCGTAACCTGCCCGAAATTCGTAAACTTCCAACTCTTGATTTCCGCCGACATTAAAACGACTTGGCTGTTGAGCATCCAATTTGTTGTTAGGAAGCTGAAAATTATAATCCCACAGCGTAACTTTGCCGGTTTGCAACCGATAATCCGTCAACCATTCATTAATCGAGCCGATAAATTCATCGTCTTGAGTAAGTTCGGTAACAAACGGAATGTCGGATTTATTCGGACAATCACGGTGCGATTGCGGTGTATTGGCGACAATCATTTTATCGCCCGCATCGTGCGAAAAATAATAATAAATGCCTTCTTCTTCCATTAACCGCGAGGCAAAGTCAAAATCCGATTCACGATATTGAACACAATAATTCCGCTGCTTAAAGTTACCGGAAATTTCCCACTTCACATCAAAACCCGCAAAAACTTTCTTTAAAATATCGGGAACGGAAATGTGCTGAAAGATGCGAGTTTGAACGATTTGCGTCAAAACCCACACTTGCGGAACGACCGTGGCATAGTAATACGAAAAACGTATGTCGCGGCTGCCTTGCGAAAAATTAGAGACGATGCCCGAAAAATTGCGTGAAACAGCGTCTCTGGCAATCACCGAAACCGTAACTGCTTCGCCGAGAATTTTTTGAATATCAACAACTGTCGGTTCTGTTCCGGCTTCATTTTCTTCGTGAAGCAGTTCTACTTCAAAGCGAAAAAGTTCGGAAAGCCCTTCGGTTGCCCGTAATTTGTTGACGAGCAAAAAATCCTTGCCTAAAGGAGTCGAAATACTCATCAATCTGTTTGCTTGCGTAATTGCCATATCGTTTTAAAGTCTAACAAAATCAGACACAAAGTTAGACGTTTTTCACACTTATTTTTGCCTGACTCAATCGTAATAGCCGAAAACTTTGCTTGTTAAATAATTTAACTTGTCCGGTTTGTTGTAATCAAGCGTCGAAAACAAATTAAGCGATGCTTTTAAATTAGAAAAATATGCGACAAAAAGTTTTATATTCTTTAGCTTATCGATAAATTTTTACTCAAAAGCAACCGAATAAAGTTTTACATTTATCGCATATTCATTTTTCATTTGCTCATTATTTGTTGCAAATAATTTCGTCCTTTGCAATTAAATTCATTTTAACCGCAAAGGACGCAAAAGTTGTTGTTCGAGAAACTCTTATATTTGACTCATACCAAGTATTTGTTAAGCAATGTTTTAAGAATTTTCTCGACCAGGTTTACCGTTAATTCTAATCCCATTCAAGCTCGCCGCCGTGGACAAAGTATAACCACTTAGTTGTCCACCTTCTCGCTATCTCCTCTTTTACTTTCGTGTATATTTTGGGATCTTTTTTAAAATCGTCGGAGTTCTTAAATTGAGTCCAGGCTTCCTTTGCCAATTTTGTCATGATATTTTTTAGCGTTGGATTCATACTAGCCCTCATAAATGCCATAGCAAAGCCCCATTCACTACTCCTTCTAAGAGCCTCATATAACAAGGATTGTGCAAATTCTCTCTGTTGCAATCCTATGCTTACTTGGTTTACGTGGGCATTTCCGCCAAAAAAGAAAACTAGGGCTTGCTTTGCCTCTTCCTCCGATAAAGTAATCTCACTCTCACTAAAACGTCTTAATCCCATTGTTCATTATACTTCCTTGTAATTTTTGTAATTTCATACGGTTGGAAATCTGCTTGAAGGCTCATGCCATTTTTCTGCTTACTTCCGCACCGTTGAATAAAAGACGAAAGCAAGCCGATAATTTGCAATAAAATGAATTGAAATTTTACTTTTTTAATAACTTTTGTCGGCGGATAAATTGTTGCGGCGAATAAAAAAACAACCGTGCTTTGAAAAACACGGTTGACGTTGCGGTCGTAACCTCAATACTCGGCAGACAATTTTATGCGTCTTTTAACCGAGAAAAGCATGAGTCCGCAAAAAAGGTTGAACGTGATCCCAAATGTTTCCGGAAACTCGCGCATCCTGTTCGTAAGTGATATTGGTACGGTAATTGCTGATAGTTTGCAGTTCGCGGGCAGTACGTACGCCGGGAATAATATCGACCAACTCCGGCGATGTTCTCGCGGAAATACTCGCCTCAAGCGCTCCTTCGTCAATAAAATCCGTTGAAACCTTTCCCGCCGGAATTGTCCACGGAGTTCCGCCCATTCCGCCGTGCGTACACATAAACATTCTAACCGGTTGGATATAGTTGGTCGGCGGATTAAATCGTAAACCGTCGTTGCCGAAGCTCAACCGCGATTTTCCCGCCGGATCGCGGATAACATGACACACATTTTCCACGTTATTCGGAACTATATCCGCATCAAAGGCAAGATGTCTGTCCACACAGTCAAACATCATCAATGCTCGAACGGGAATATCAAGTTTTTTTAATCGTTTGGCAACGACCACGACTCCCGTGGCTCCGCGACTGTAGCCCGTCAAAAGAATCGGGGCATTCGGGAACTGCCGTCTTCTGCCGAGAATATAATTAACTCCGCCGTCAATTGCTTCGGGCAGTTCGCCGCCAAGCGCCAAGGGTCCGCGAAAGTATCTGGCAAACGGATTTGCATCGCACATTCGTTTAACAAAACTGTTGGCAAACGCCACATCGTATGCGGCATTCCGATCTGCTCCGGGCAAAATTGCCGAACCTGTCCCGTCAATCCCAACTAATATAGTCATCGTCATCGTCGTCTCTCCTTATTCTAATCCTTGTTCTAACTTCTTTCGTCTTTTTCCGCCGTCGGTTTTTATTCTGTCGTTTTCGCCGATTTTATTTTGCGCCGACTGTTATAAGTAACCGAATATACTTTATTTTCATTTCATTTGCCTCAACTTCGCGATAGTTTTCGGTCCAAGATTCCCATCAGATTTTAAGCCGTTATTTTTTTGAAAATCTAAAATAGCATTCCGTGTGATATTTCCATATTTCCCGTCGATTGCAATCCTATATCCCCATTTTACAAGAATAGTTTGGGCTTCAAAAACAATCGGATCACCAATAACCATAACATTTGTCTGCACAGGCGGAACGTAATCAGCACTTGGCTTTCCTGCTCGAATTACTTTTTCAATGTTATGTCAATCAATCAAAGTTTCGTTATAGTCGCCTTGCGGCAGATAATCACCATATGTAAATTGAAATTCGTAATTTTTATCTTCCAAATCAATTTTTACCGGAATTGTCAGTGAAAGGGTTTGCCCAAGATATTTTTCTCGTTTATCAATTTCTTTATGGTTAGTATCCCATATACTAATGGTATATGCCCGTATTTCGCCTTTTGAAAGAATTACTTCAAACTGCCGGTAGGTATTAGCAGACTCATCTTTCGGAAATAATTGAATTAAGGAAGAAGTCTCTAATTTTTGTTCTAAGCTATTTTTTAAAAGTATACTATTTAGATTTACGACAACTTTGTTTGCATTATTATTTTTAAGAATGATCTGCAATGAACTATAACCTTTAACGCCCCACTCGCCTCCCGCCACTTTAATTGAAAATTTTTCATTATTGTATTGCAAGGCAATATTTTTCTTACTGAACATTGGTTTAAGAATTGTGCCATCAGATAAAATAGGAACAAAATTTCCTCCCGGAAGCTGACAACTAACTTGGAAAAAACAACTCGCCACTAAAATTAACTGAATAAATCTTATTTTCATTTTATTTGCCTCAACTTCGCAATAGTTTTTGGTCCAAGATTCCCATCAGATTTTAAGCCGTTATTTTTTTGAAAATCTGATATTGCATTTCGTGTGATGTTGCCGTATCTTCCATCAATCGTAATTTTATAGCCCCATTTTACTAAAATTGTTTGGGCTTCAAAAACAATCGGATCACCAACTACAATAACGTTTGTCTGCACAGGCGGAGCATAATCAGCACCTGACTTTCCTGCTCGAATTACTTTTTCGATATAGGGGAAACGTGGATCGGAAGCAGATTGCTTCCCTTCTTTTGGGTTAAACCAATCTTCAATAATATTCCCTTGTTGTTCAACATTATAATCACGCCAATTTTTATAACTGGTTTTATCATAATTATATGCTTTTTCTCTGTCCCAATGTTGAGCAATTGCCTTGCCTTGAGCAAGCATTGATTTAACCATATATGCAAAAGGCATTCCGTGTTGTCCCTGCCAAACATGAGTTAATTCGTGAACAAGAGTGTTTGAAAACCCTTCTCCAAGTATTTCAGCACTAGATCGATACACATCTACTCCCCAGTAAATTACAAAGTAAAAACCTGTAACAATAGGTATGCGGGTAATCGGCATCGGGGTAGTTATCGGGTGCTGAACGGTAACGGGGACAACATTTCCGGGCAGAAAGTAATCGGCGATAAATACTGAATCGTATGCCACCGAAGTCTTAAAGACGCTTTCGCCAATTATTTTTTCGCCTTGTTTTAAATAGCGGTATTCCATTTTTCCCTTTGTTTTAATCCTTGTTTTAACTTTCTTTTGTCTTTTCGCGCGTCGGTTTGTCGGTAAACTCCGGCTTGAATAAGTTTAAAGGCTGTCAACAAACTAGAGTACGTTATACCTTTCCGCCAACTGATTTCTGTTCGCGGTAAAACCTAAACGTTTAGGTAATTTAATGTTCCGTTTAGGTCAGCGACCTAAAATTTTAGCCTTTCGACCTAAAACTTTAGGTGTCAGACCTAAAACTTTAGGTTCTGAACCTAAACGGAATATGTTTTGACCTAAACCGAACACCTTTTAACCTAAAGGTTTAGGTTTAAGGTGTCGGCGTTGGCGTGATTGGTCCGGTGCGCGGAAAAAATTGCTTTAAATCGGCAACTTTTTCGGCATAACCGTTTACATTTGCCCCTTTTTTATATTGCGAGTAAGCATAATCATTCAACGCATCATGAAAATTATCATAATCGTGGAGTATTTTTGTGCCGCCCATTTGATGCATCAAATTATTCAGCCGCGAAATACGAGTTTCCAAAAAGACGCGGGTTTGATAATCGGCTTCAAATTCGACCCAATCCACATCAGGTGTCGAAAGAACGGGATTAGTTTGATTATAATCCCGCACTTTATTGACCAAAAGTTTATTTTGCTCGTTAATCGAACCGTATTGAAGCCTTTCATCATCAGACAGCTCGATTAGTTTGCCGAATAAAACCGTTTCCAACTGAGTCAGTAAATCATCAACTTTATCGCGGTCATTGCCGGTTAATTTTGTTTGAATTACGTTGTTCATACAGTATCTCCTCTAACTTATGTCGTAGGTAAATTTATCGTCTTTTACGCCGACATGTATTTTGTCGATAGCTTCGCCGTTCGCCATTTTCGATAAAACTTCGGCTGACATATCAGGCAACATTGTTCCGGTCAAAATGTTGTAAACGTTTCGCGCGCCGCTGTCCACGTCCGTACATCTGCCCGCAATCAGCGAAACAACCGCGTCGTCGCAAGTAAATTTCGACCGATGGTTTTCCATAATGCGGTTCTCGATTTTCTTGAGCTGCAAACCGATAATCAACCGCAACACGTCGTCGGAAATCGGATAATAAACAATCGGCACCATTCTGCCCAAAAGCGCGGGTTTGAAAGACTTTTGCAGTTCGGGACGTAATGCGTCGATTAGCGGTTCCGGATCGGGTTTGGTGTCGGGATCGGCGCAGAGTTTCATAATTGTTTCCGTGCCGACGTTGGTGGTCAGCAAAATAACACAGTTTTTGAAATCTATTTCGCGTCCTTCGCCGTCTTCCAACGTTCCTTTGTCAAACACTTGAAAGAATAATTCCATCACGTCGGGATGCGCTTTTTCAACTTCGTCGAGCAACACGACCGAATACGGTTTACGCCGCACGGCTTCGGTTAAAACGCCGCCTTCGCCATAACCGACATATCCCGGAGGCGAACCTTTTAAACTCGAAACTGTATGCGATTCTTGATATTCGCTCATATTTATCGTGATTAAATTTCGTTCGCCGCCGTACAGCGATTCGGCAAGCGCGAGCGCCGTTTCGGTTTTACCGACACCCGAAGTTCCGACCAAAATAAACACGCCGATCGGACGTTTCGGATCGGTCAAACCTGCTCGGCTGGTGCGAATACGTTGGGCAATCGATTCGAGAGCGTGGTCTTGTCCGATGACTCGTTGAGCCAAAGTTTTTTGCAGATTAAGCACCGCGTGGATTTCGTCCGCGACCATTTTACCGACCGGAATACCTGTCCAACCCGAAATTACTTCGGCGACGGTTTGCCCGTTGACCACCGCTTGCATTAACGGATCATCGCCTTGAACGGACTTTAATTCGACATTCAGCGTTTCGAGATCGGCGCGTAATTTATCGGTATCGACACCTAACGGTGATTCTTCAACGCCTTCTGCCGACTGCTTACCGGTTTCTGCCGACTGCTCCAGCGTTTGCCGAATTTCACGAATGCGGTCGATTAAATCTCGCTCTTTCGCCCACTGTTCGTTTAATTTGGCAAGATTGGCTTGCTCTGTTTCGATCACGGCTTTTACTTCGGCAATTTTCTCATCGTGTTTCGCACCGGTAACAAGTTCGCGGTCAAGGGCGGTAACTTCGGTCGTCAAACGCTCGATTTTTCGCGTCGAATCTTCGACCGACGCAGGAGTTGCGCCTTGTCCGATGGCGACTTTGGCGCACGCCGTATCTAAAACCGAGACAGATTTATCGGGTAACTGACGACCTGTAACATAACGGTTTGAAAGCCGTACACAATCAACAATTGCTTCGTCTAAGATGCGTACGTTGTGATGCTGTTCCATTTTTTCGGTTAAGCCGCGCATCATTCCGATTGCTTTTTCTTCGTCCGGTTCATCAATTTTGACAACCTGAAACCGTCGGGCAAGAGCCGCGTCTTTCTCAAAGTATTTTTTATATTCTGCCCAAGTTGTGGCGGCAATCGTCCGCAATTCACCGCGCGCAAGCGCAGGTTTGAGCAAGTTTGCGGCATCGCTTCCGCCTGCCGCTCCGCCCGCGCCAATCATTGTATGAGCTTCGTCGATAAACAAAATTATCGGTGTCGGCGAAGATTTTACTTCGTTAATTACATCTTTCAGACGATTTTCAAACTCGCCTTTGACACTTGCTCCGGCTTGTAAAAGTCCCAAATCGAGCGTCCGAACGATGACATTTTTGAGCGGTTCGGGAACATCGCCTTCGACAATTCTGTTCGCAAACCCTTCGACTACGGCAGTTTTACCAACGCCGGCTTCACCTGTCAAAATCGGATTATTTTGCCGCCGCCGAGTTAAAATATCAACAATCTGACGAACCTCGGCATCGCGTCCCAAAATCGGATCAATCTTTCCCGCGCGAGCTTTGGCGGTTAAATCTTCGGTGTATTGGTCAAGCGCTTTGGTTTTTCCGCCGCCGCTTGCCACAGGCGAACCGTCGTTACTCGGCATTTCTCCGAGTGCCGTTGCTTCGTGCGCTTCGCTTGAACCCGACGTAGTATTGTCCAATTCCTTCGCTAATTTTTCGGGCGAAATCAGCACAAATTCTTTGGAAATATCTTGGGCGATTCGGGCAAATCTGTCGTTGGTGAGCAGGGTCAAAATAAGATGTCCGGAGCGGATTTTTCCCGCACCGTAATTGACGGAAGCCAACAACCAAGCGTCTTGGATTAAATCCGGAATTCGCGGAGAAATATCGGGGCGACCCGTATTTCCGGTTTTCAGACGATTCAGTGAAGTTTCCACATCTTTCGTCAAACGGTCAACATTTACGTTGTATTGATGAGCAATTTTGTGCAAATCAGTGTCATCGTTTTCGAGTATTTTTGCCAAAATATGCTCGATTTCGATGTCGTAATTGCCGCGTGAAAGACACAAGCCCGCCGCGCCTTCAAAGGCGTTGCGGCAAGTATCGTTTAATCTGCCGATAAGTGATTTCAAATTTACGTTCATAGTTTTTCGTTCCTAAAAAAGATTTTTAATAAAATTTTAACCGCCGAGACGCGGAGACGCAGAGTTTTCTTTGTAATCATTGACAATGCGCTTAAGCCCGCCTTTAAGCGTTGGTGAATGAAAGTTCAAAAGTAATCCGACCGATTTTCCGGAGAGTTTCAGATATGATAAAAGCTGTGCATTATGAATCGGTAAAAGTGCCGTAACTGCTTTAATTTCAACGATTATTAAATCTTCGACAACTAAATCCATCCGATAGCCGCATTCTAATTTCACGCCTTTGTAAACAACAGGCAATTGCATTTGTCGCTCAAATTTTAATCTGATTTGCAAAAGTTCATAACACAAACATTCTTCATAAGCCGATTCAAGCAAACCCGGACCCAATGCCCGATGAACTTCAATCGCACAACCGATAATTTTTTCGGTTATCTCATCCTCTCTCATTTTTTTCTCTGTGTCTTTGCGTCTCTGCGGTTTATTCCGCCGAATTCAAAACAACCTGTTCATCATCTTCTGTAAAAGGTTTCGTTTTCAAAAACGAACTCCAACCGAGCATCGGTTTCCGCTTTGCGCGAGTCGTTAAAATTGTGCTTGGTACTTCTTTTGCTTTTAATTTCAGTTGTACATCAAAATCGAATTCAACGCCGACCATTAAACCGATGATTGAAAACAGAGATTTATGCGCCGTTCCGTTCGGCAAAAATGCTTGAAATTGCGTGAACGTTAATCCGCCGAGCTTAATGCGAAACTTTGATTGTTCGTCCCAAATCCGCGCTCCGGCAACGGTTGAAACACCGAGTCGATTATTTTGCGTGCCGAGTTTTGTAAAACTTTCTTCTTCTAATGCCAACCATTGTCCGTGAAATTGTTCGATTTTTACCGGAACGCCGTAATGATCCGACAAAATTTGTTCGATCGAGCTTGCCGAATGCGGCTTTTGCAAAATTAAACCTGCATACGGCAGTAAACTTTCATCGTCTATGTTCAAACGACCGCGTAAACCGCTTGTGCCGAGTCCGATAAAATCAAATAAATACTCGGTAAACTCATCGTTCCCGCGTTCGTACTGCACGGGAAAACGATATTTTTCCCACGCCCGAAAAAAAATCGACGTGATGCGGTGCGTAAAAATATCGAGAAACGCCCACATTGCCGTGTCTCGGTAACGAACGCGATCAGCGATAATTTCAGTATAATGCGAAGGTAAAACGCCTTGCGGTCCGATAAGTCCTATAAAATTGACGAACATTTCCAGCTTTTTTGCATCGGAGTACTCTTCAAAAACTTCTTTCATTTCGTGAACTTCGCTGGCGGGAAATTCAAGCGTCGGACGCGAACGAAAACGTACAACTTCATCATTCGGCAACGCATCACGCCCGACACTCGACCGTTCGGGATATATTTTTTCGAGCAATCGCACGGCTTGAAAAAATTCAAACCGATACGGTTCATCCAATAATTGTTGGTTCAGCGGTTTATCGTTCACTTAATATTTCGCAAAATGATTCAATCGTCAATCGGCAAACACGGATTATTCAACCATAATAATATGCAAATGGTTGTCGTGTCCCGTGCAGGAACGTACGTTTGTTTTGTCGATGGCTTGAATGTTTTTATCGTTAAATAAAATCCCTTTGACATTTACCTGACACAAAAGCGATTCAACCAAGTATTTGGTTTTATCAAAATCGTAATTTGTGTCCGTGTAACTGACGGGAATTTGTTCGTCGTTTTTTCGGCACGGACGAACATCAACATTTTTTCCGTCTTTATGCGTGCTGTGCGGCGACATTGTTCCGCCGAATTGGAAACTTATATCGCCGTATCCGATTTTTACCGCCGGATATTGCCAGAAAAACTCAAGTGCAACACTAGTCAAAGTATCAATGGTTTTTTGCGTTCCCCATTGGCGTTTGTCCATTCCCGATCCGTATGAATAAAAACCGTTTCCGCCCGATTGCGGAAGCAAAATAAGCGGTTCGGCGTTCAGTTTTTTCAAAGTTCCGCCGCCTGCGTCAACGCGACCGTCGGGCGAAGTCGTGTAGGTTGACTGAAAAGACTTAATCGCAATCACGGTCGGATCGTCTGCCTTTCCGGTGCAAACGCCGTTGACGACAATTTTCGGGTCAACATACTTATTCAGCAAAGTTTGAATCGCCGTAATATCGGTCGTGTTATTTTTGCCGTCTGCTCCGACGGACGCAATAATTGAAACTGCCATATCATTAACTCCTTATTTTGAAATAACTTAAAGTAAAATCTGTTCGCCTGCTCGCGCGTCGAATCGTTTGACGACACCTTCGCGCTGCTTGGTTTTGATGACTAATTGATTGAACGAATTGACTGACGCATACACGCCCAAAAATCTTTCCAGTACGCAACTGAAAAGAAAATACGAACTTCCGACAAATTCTTCTTCGTCAAATTCGATGGTTGTTTCAAGTCCGCGAACAAAACCCGTGCCGATTCTGCCGCCGATTTGCTTGACAATCTTTCGGCTTTCGACCGATTTTATTCCGAGAATTTGTTTCCGCGTCGCAGAACTGTCGTCAAAATTATAAAGTTGCAAAATTTCCTGCAAAGCATCGGTCGATGTCAGCGAAAGGTGATTCAAATTTAAGTGCGAAATCAATCGCCATTGCGCCGCGCGGCGTTGCGGCGGACGAATTGTTTCCGTCGGTTTCGTCAAACAGCGAACTTTTGAAAGTAACGCCGTTCCTTCAACTTCAAAATCACTTTCTTTGCCGCCGAACGGTAATTTCGCGGGCAAATCGCGGTTTGTGCAAGTCGTTTTGACCGTCAAAACCTCAGCCGCCGGAGTTCGCGGATTAAACTGCATATCAACCGTGGTCATGAAAATTTCTGTTCCGTCGTCGTCCTGACGTTGCGATTGGCGGCGATTCGCGTACCAAAAAACCTTTTCCATCTGTTCGCCGTAAGCGTGTTTTTGGCTGTAAAACGGTTCAAACGTGCGGTTTGTATTACTTTGCGGATCGGTCGAATTTACTTCGTCGATCGAATAAATTTCGGTCGTGTTTTGCCTGTGAACGTCCGGCATAATGTGATACTCGTATTTTTTTTGCGACAAATAAATCGGATCGGCAGTTTGCGAAAACAAATTGACAATCGGTGTGCAACCGAGCTTGAAATTGTCGGCGGTTATTTCGCTTCGCGGCGGAGAAATGTCTTTGAGGTGAATAATGACATCAAAATGCGAGCCGAATTTTTTCAAAATCGCTTGGTCGAGTCCGAAAATGTCAAAGAATAAAAACTTATAAGGAAACGTAAAGTATTCGGTTAAAAGACGATAGCCGATAAACGAACGTTTCGTGTACGGCAACATTCCTTGCGGTTCGTCAAACCCGACTTGCCGAATCGCGTCTGCCGAAAGAATCACGGGTTTCGGCGGAGCAAGCGGAATGTTTGTCATTGTCATCATTCCTTTATCGCCGAGCGGCGTTTCTTTTGCCCGAAATTCGACCGCCGACGCGTGATTAAAAATCATTTCGTAAAGCGGAAAAGTAAGTTGCGGATCGCCGTTCAGAAAAAACCGCAAAGAGTCGGGCGGCTCGCCTGTTTCGCCTATTTTCAGTTCGTGCAGACTCGCGTCGCCGAAACAACGCATACTTAATTTGATGTAACTTTCGGCAAATTTTCCGCGCGCATCTTTCGGGGCGGGCGATTCTAATTTTGCCGATTGCAATTCGATCGGAAAAAGTTGCGTGTTGTAGCAAGTGCGAAAACGACACGGCGTTCCGTTAATCGGGCGCGAATAAAGTTTCGCGTTTCGTTCCAATTTTTGCACATTCGTGATTTTATCGGTCGGCGAACCAAAGGAAAACTGAGCGATTGCCATCGAAGGAATCGGCGAAAGATAGTGCGGATAAAGAACATTAAGGAAAGATTCGGTAATTTCGGGAAGTTCATCGTCGAGTTTGAGCGAAACTCTGCCCGCCAGCAACGCGAACGCTTCGACCATTCGCTCAACGTGCGGATCTTCGACTTTTTCTTCGTCCAATAAGAGACGAGCGGCAATTTTCGGGTATTTTTTGGCAAAATCCGCACCCATTCGTCGCAGAAAAATCAATTCTCGTTCGTAATAACCTAAAAGTTCATCTCGCATTTTTTAATTATCTTGTTTTTTTATCATTTTGTCTTCCGAAATAAAACTTATCAAGCCCGGTTTCTTTCAATATGCCTTTGATTGCAAAGAAATCAAGTGAGATTGCTTTGCAATCAAGCAAGATTACTTTGCAATCAAGTAAGATTAGAAGGCAATCAAGCAAGATTAGAAGGCAATCGCGGTGCCGAGTCGATTTCACGGTTCACCGCTCTTTTTAGATGCCGGACAACCTTTCCCCAACTAACTTTACTACGGTTTGAAAAGGCGAACATTTCCTTCCATTTGAAGGAATGACCCGGAATTAATATCGCCTTCGTCTTCTTTCATGCCGAGCCATCCTTTCCAATTTGCTTGGCGAGTAATTCTTGTGTAAAGCTGGTTAGCGTCCGAAGCCATCACGGTCGCACCTGTAACAGAAGCTATTGTCTGACAGAATACTTCGCCGCCCGGTTCTTGAATATGCGGATTTACGGGTCTTTTGCTTGCCGGAGTAACACCTGCGATACTGCAACTGAGCAATAATATGTTTGAAACTTTTCCATTCCAAGCCGATAGAAGTCCGAGATTTCCAATCAGCAAGTTCTCTTTGCAAATTTTAATTCCGAGACCGAGACTTTCATATCGTCCCAGACTCTCAGAGTTAACCTCCGTAATACCGTGAGCCATAATATAGAGCCAATCAATTTTTCCGGTCGCGGCGGCGAATATATTCACCATTGCAATCATTGTTGATAACGGAGTGTTTTCGCTTGTTTGAAAAAAGCCGCCCGCCATAGTCATCGGTGTTCGTCCGAGAATTCTTCTGTCGTGAACCAAATAAGTTGCCATTTTATTTTATTTAAATTTGTAATTCTGATGACGGCGTTGAACTGTATTTTCAACGCTGAAACTATTGAAAGCAGTCGGCGGCGCAATGATTTTTTGCAGACAAATGCTCGGACGTAAGCGTAAAACGTGATTGTCGGTGATACTTTTGCGGGTCGTCAAATCCGAATGAAAGGTTGTATAGTTTTCAATCGACAACTTTATCACTTTAACTCTCCTTAACTGCAAAACCGCCGCTTCCGATCTGTAACACCGTATCAAAAATAATCGGTTCGGGGGTCGGTTCAATATCAAGTCGGGCTTCAATTTTGAATCTGATTGTCCGGTCAATACTGTTAGTCGGTTCAAATGTAACTTTTACGTCTAAAAATCTTGCCTCAAAATTTTTGATGGAAGTTTCAATTCGTTTGATAAGTTGTTTTTGTTCTGCCGGGTTTTTGGCGCTTGTGCCGGTAATATCGGGCAAACCGAAAGCGAAAACCGATTTGTTTAATTCGACCAAGGTTTCGGGGATTTCTGCGGCAATTTGGCGTGTGTTCAAAAGCCATTCCAAGTCTCTGCGAACAGATTGTTTCAATTCTCGCAGAGATTTAGAACGAGACTTTGCCGATTCGGTCTTTGCGTCCGGCTCAAAATCAAGCAACCGGTCAAGCACCGAAGGCGTTATCCTAATCTCATTGTCTGTTCGAGCCATTGAAAAATTGATGAAATATCACCGCAGGAAACGATAAATACTTTTGCGGCGAATAAAAAAAGCCCGAAGTTTTTAGACTGCGGGCTTGTCGTAGGATTAAAAAAACTAAACTTTTTGGTTGATTTTTTGGTCGTAGCCTGTCTTGATTGCTCCACCAAGTGAACCGTCCGGCTTTTGCTCTTTATATTCAAACTCGATTTTTGAAAAGTTCAACGAAACTTGGTCAGTCGGGATAATGTCGCTGCCACCCGATCCGCCGATTTGATACGAAGAAACCAAAATGTCGGTAAATGTAATTTTCAAATACTCTTGTTGAGTTCCACCTGCTTTGCGGCAAGTCAAAATTGCACTCTTGATGTGTGAACCGTCCGCACATTTTTCAAGTAACTTCGGCGTGGATTTGTTGACTGTCATTACGAAATGGAAATCTTGGAAATTTACTTTTCCGCCACCTGCGCCGCTTCCGTGCGAACTCGTTCCGCTTTGTTGCGCTCCGAAAGACCATGACTGAACCGGAATTTCTTTGCCGTGTGTTTTATCAAGGGCTTCGCCTTCGATACCGTCAATTTTCAGGAAAAAATCTGCTGCTGCCATATTATTAAACTCCTTATTCTCTAACTCAAAATTTTCTCAAAATAACTTACTTAGCTTTAGGTTGTTTCCAACTTTTTTGCTTACATTTCTAAGACGCAAGGCTTGGAAACTTTTGCGAAAAAAATAAGCGTTAAGTTGAAAATAATTCTTAACGCTTGTGTTTTTAACAGTTTAGCCTTTTGCCGGCGGCGGTAATTCTGCCACTAAACGCAACGAAACCGAAAGTTCATCGAGTTGAAAGTGCGGACGCAGGAACGCAACGGCACGATAGCAACCCGGTTTTCCTTTGATTTCGGCAACCTCAACCCGCGCTTCGCGGAGCGGATATTGGGCTTTGGTCGTCGGCGATGCGGTATCGTCTTCGGTAACGTAATTTTGAATCCAACGATTCAAGAAAATTTCCGCATCTTTTCTGGACATAAACGAACCGACTTTGTCTCGCACCATTGATTTTAAATAGTGCGCAAAACGCGATACGGCGAAAATATATTGTAATTGCGATGAAAGACGGGCGTTTGCGTTAGCTTCATCGGTATCGTATTTTTTCTGTTTTTGCGCCGATTGAGCCCCGAAAAACGCGGCGTAATCAGTTCCTTTGCAATGCACGAGCGGAATAAAGCCGTTGTCGGAAAATTCTTTTTCGCGCCTGTCCGTGATTGCCACTTCGGTCGGGCATTTCATTGCCACTTCGCCTTCGTCGGTTCTGAACGTATGAGTCGGAAGTCCGGCAACAAGTCCGCCGCCTTCGACACCGCGAATCGCCACGCACCAACCGTGGGTCGAAAATGCTTCGGTCAAACGTGTTCCGAACGAATACGCGGCATTTCCCCACAAGTATTTGCTGTTGTCGGTGCCGTCAACGTCTTCTTCAAAATTAAACGTTTCGGTCGGTCGCGTATTTTGTCCGTAAGGCTCACGCATCAGCGTATGCGGCAAACATAACCCGACGTAACGCGAATCTTCCGATTCACGGAACGAACGCCATTTCATATATTCCGTGCGGTCAAAAATTTTGGAAACATCACGCACATCGGACATTTCGCCAAAACTGTCCCAACCGAATAAACCCGCCGAAGCAGCCGAAATAAACGGTGCGTGGGCAGCGGCGGCAACTTGCGAAATTTTTTCGAGCAACGCCATATCTTGCGGATGATTGCCGAATTCAAAATCGCCGATCAATGCACCGTACGGAGCTCCGCCGAACATACCGAATTCTTCTTCGTAAAGTTTTTTGAACATTGACGATTGGTCAAATTCCAAAGCACGTTCAAAATCTTTCAAAAGTTCCTTTTTCTGGACGCTCATCACGCGGATTTTCAACTGCGTTCCGGTCGAACTTTCTTTGACCAAATGATGAAGCCCGCGCCACGAACCTTCAAGTTTTTGAAAATCGTCGTGGTGCATAATTTCATTTAATTGCGATGAAATAAGGCGGTCAATTTCGGCAATTCGGGCGTTGATGGCGGTGTCCATATCTTTGGTCATCGTCAATTCACCCGCCATTACCTGATTGACGAATTCGCCGATCATATCTTTTGCCCGCTCTTTTTGATAATCGTCGCGAGCCAGTTTGCCCTCGGTCAAAATTTGGTCCAGCAAGCTGCTTTCCTGTTCTTTGACCTCAACTTGGGCTTCTTGTTGTTTTTGTTCAGCCATAATTATTCCTCCTTACCTATTTCATCGTTGATTGCCTTTTGTTTATCGGCATTGTTGATGATGTCTTCGAGCATATTTTCAAGTTTTTCGTTTCCGTCCATTTTTGAACGTAAATCCGAAAGTTTTTGACGCGCTTCAACCAATTTGCGAAGCGGATCAACCTGTTGAACAACATTATCGGGTTCAAAATCTTCAATGTTGTTAAATTTTAAGTCAACGCCGATTTTACTGCCGTCTTCTTGCATTTTGTTTTCGGTTGTAAACGCCAAACGCGGTTTCATTCCAGCCATCACTTGATTGAAATTATCGGGGTCGATTTCAACAAATTTACGCTGTTTGAGCGGTGCCATCGGATCTTCGGGTTTGCCCGTAAAATCGCCCATTACACCCACGACGAAAGGTAATTCTTTCAATTCAATCGCCCCTCCGACTTCCACATCGTAAGTGATTTGGACACGCGGCGGACGCACTCTGTCTAATTTATGTTGCAGACTTTCTTTTGTTGCCATTTATTTATGCTCCTTTTTTTTATTAAGAAATTATTAAACTGAACAGATCTTCAGTTTTCAACTTTAGATTTTTCTTGAAATTAAACTTTACCGTAAAAGTAATTTCTTTCAAAAACCAAAAGCCGAATCCCAAAGACCTAAACAATCAAAAAACTGTTTTTAACTACTAAATACTTATTTACCAACTGTTTCCGTTTGATTCACTTGATTCTTCGGTTGAATCGGAAGCCGTGTTAAAACCGAGTGTTTCACGGATTTGACCGAGAACACCTTCGTCTTTGACTAATTCTTGCAAGAGATTTTCAAGCGACATATTGCCCCATTTAACCGACCGCGAAACAAGGTGCGAAACAGGCGAATGCGGTTCGGTTTTACGAAAATACTCCGCGACTTCCGATAATCTTTTTAACGCATCCTGCCGTGATTTAATCGGTCCCGATGTTCCTGCGCCACCTGAAACCGTAATAGTTTCACCGTTTTCCGAGATTGTTTCTTCGGTTGTTTCAACGCCGGCTGCCAATTCTTCTTCGGTCGGTTCGGCTTGACGTTTTTCCTGCAATAATTTTTTGACCAAATCGCGGATTGCATCGAGCGATTTTTTTAATTGCAGTAACGCGGGCATTTGATTCCGCTCAAAATTATCTTCGATTGTGCGGTCCAGTTGTTCGTATTCTGCCCAACATTCTTCGAGCGTCAAAGTCAATTCTTCGTAAAACTGTCGCCGCGTTTGACCTTTTGCCTTTCGCCAACGTTCACCTGTAATTCGATTTTCCGCTTCCGCTTGGGACTGCAAGTCTTGCAGTTTTTGTCGTTTATCGCTGTCTAAATCATCGATATTTTCAGGCATATCGAATATTTTCGAGTCTTCAAAACCCATAAAACTAACGCCTTCGCCTGCCGTCAGCGGAGTTTCGCGGGCAACCAAAGAACATTGTTTGTCGAGCCATTCCAGAGCATTGGCGCGACCTTCCATATCGCCTTCGTCAATTTCAGGATAAATTGTTTCCCAAAAATTTGCCTGAAGCTCGCGTGCCAAACGCAAACCGTCGCGCAATCCGACAAAGCCGCTTTGCCGCGACAAAGATTCAGCCAGCCACGCGCAAATCTGTAAATCTTTTGTCTGCGAAGCCAGTGCCGGAACCGCCAAATCAACAACTTTGCGAAAATCGGCGACCTTTAATTCGTACTGCCAATCGCCTTGGGCAATGTCTTCATCAGCGCGACGAGATTCGCGTATTTCATCGTAAATGCCCGAATATTGAAGACTTTCACCTGCGGGATTTTCTTCGGAAATCGGGGTCAAAAGCGAATCAAAATCTATAACCGGTGGTTGTGAAATCAGTTCCATAAATTACAAAATTCCTGCTAACGGATCGTTCGGGTCAGGACACGGACTTGCCGCCCAACCGCCCGTCCATTGCGGACGATTTGTGCTTAATGCGGTTCGCATATCGGTCGTATTTGTGCCGGAAGGCGACATTCCCGCACTCACGTTTGCAACGGCAATTCCGCCTTTGCCGTGCAAACCCGTATTATCTAAATTCAGTTTGTTGTGCATCAGTTCGTGAAAAGCAATCTCAGTAACCCACATTGAACCGCTTCCGCGACAACTCGAAACATAAACTTCGGAAACATTCGCCGTTGCCGTTATCAGCGTAAAACCGTGTGAAACTCCCGCTCCGCCCGCATAACCCGGAGCAAGTTTTATCACACTCGCGCTTTGATTCGGCATAAAATAACAAAGTAAATCAGCGGCGGTAATCGAAGCCGGAACCGCGTTTGTCCAAACGACCGAAGCCGTGTAAGTCGTTGTTTGACAAATAGTTGTGAACCAAGTTTGCAACGTGGATTGAATTGTCGTTTTTTCCGTCGCGCTCAAACCGCTGTTATTGCAAAGTTCACCTAAATATACTGTAATTATCGGCATAATGTTTAGATTTATCCATTGAATTA
Source organism: Acidobacteriota bacterium (assembly GCA_031430435.1). Taxonomy (GTDB): domain Bacteria; phylum Acidobacteriota; class Blastocatellia; order Pyrinomonadales; family Pyrinomonadaceae; genus JANNVK01. Next base: position 12,873 of record JANPBM010000010.1, on the reverse strand, counting down.
TTGAAAAATAATGCCCCGATTTCTCGATCGTTGAATAATTAAACAAACTCTATCGTTTCAATCTGCGAAATCGCTTTCCCTTCGTTGTTTGCCGAATAAAACTTTATGCCTTCGCCGACAAAAACATCTTCGCCCGCATCTTGCCAATCAACTGTTCTGCCCAAACGAATTTCGTCATCCGCGCTTTTGAACGAATTTACATAAAGGGCGGGAACAATCATTTCACCGCCCAAACCTTGTTTTGTGTCGATTTTGGCTTGAATCCAAAAAGTGTCGCGCAATGATTTCGGTTTGAAAAATTCAATTTTTTGCACTTGCTCAAACGGAATCCAAACGTACTGGTCTTTGATAAATGCTTCAAATACGCACGAGGTTAAATCGTTGTAATCGCGGAAATCCGGGGCATCTTCGCCGTTGATTTTGCAGGCAAACGCGGGACGTTCTTCGTCAACTTTAGCAAGCAGTTTTCGCGCGTCGGCAACATTTCCGCTCCGCATTTTTTCGTTTGCTTGAACTAATTTTTTCACATATTTCGGCACGCCGGAAATGAAATCGGGTTGCCCGCCGGACGCGAAAAACTTTGCTCGTTCTTTTTCGACCGCGAGTGTTTGCCGATAAATCAGCGAACCGATTGCCGTGTTTGCGTCTTGGTGTCCGATTGCGTCGAGCTGCCTGTCCGCACGTTCCCAATCGCCCGAAAAAAGCGAAAGTTCAAACAAAAATGTGCGAGCCGCAACGTCTGTCGGCTTTGATTTAACGAGCGAAAGCACGGATTCGACGGCTCCGCTCAAATTTCCTGCGTTGAGTAGTTCTTTTGCTTTTTCCATAATTATTTCAATAATCTTTCAGGTGCTTTGACATTCCTAAACAAATTTCGATCAAATAATGCTCCTTTAATCGTGGCGGTAACTTTTTTGCCGCCGAGTGTATAAGTTAAATCGTAACCGCCGCTCGGGTTTGGTTTCGGTTGTCCGTCCGCAAAAAACGTGAACAATCCCCAAGTTCCCGGACGTTTGATCGAGGTTGCCCCGCCGCTTGGCGAACTCGGTGTTTTGTTTGCCGCCGGAGCGGTTTGGAATTTGCTTGCCGGAGCGGAATTCGTATTGCTTGAAGTATTGACGTTGGAATTCGCGGTATTTGCGGAAGTATTTGTATTGACAAGCGGTTTGCCTGATGTCGAACTTCCTTCGGCGGTTGATGTATAGTTAATAAACACGCCGGTTTCCGCGTTTGTGCCGGCAGGGAATTTCAACTTGATTGAAGCTGTTCCTTCCGCCGAGATTTTTTGTCCGTCGATGGTGCCTTCGATAATCGATTCTTTGATTGCGGTCAAACGGAAATCGTATTCAAAACTCGCATCTTTATTACTGCCGAATAAAGCCTCGCGCAGAGCAAACGCATTGTTTAAATATGCGACAAACTCATCGCTGAATTTCAGTTCGGAAGAATCTTTTACCTTTAATTTACCGCCCGTATCTTTTTCAAAATACTTCTCCAGCCGTTTGGTGTAAAAATCGGAAAGCGTTCCGTTGGCGGGATTCAAATAGGCGGTTAATTTCGCCAAATCCGCTTCGCCGCTGTCATCGAAAGGGAAACCTTTTTCGGCTTCTTTCGCTTTCGATAAAATTTCCGTTGTCCAAGTTTTCCCGAGTTGGCTGGTTGCATCCGAACCGAGCAACGATTTTAAATTACCGAGCGGTTGTCGCAATAAATCGGCAATTACCTGAGCCGACGGCGTATCGAAACTCGCCAGCAAACCTTGAATTGTCGTGTCTGCGTTGCGTAAACCGATTTTTTTATCTTGGTCTTCGGGCGTTGATTTTGCCAACGCGGCAAACTCGCCCGCGTCTTGCGAAATCGGATTGAACTTATTGAAAACATTGCCCAAAGCCTTTTTGTAATTGCCGAACGGCGCGGTTTCAATTTTATCCGAATCGCCGATAAATCTTTGCAACGGACGAAATTCAACTTCGGGGGCGAGGTTGTCGCGTGTTTCCAAACGCTCCAACAGTCCAACCCAATCTTTTGCCGTTTCAAACCAAGTTCGCGGTTTCGGTTTTGCCGAAATAAACGTTTGACGGTTAATTTCTTTCAACAAAATATCGAGCGGCGAGTTCGCATTTGTAAGCGAACCCAACGCGCGAGCCGCGTTTTCTTTGTCGTATTTATCAACATTCACGCCTTTTACAAACGCTTTCCAATGGTCGGCGTAATCCTTGAAATATCGCGTTTCAACGTTTGCCGCGTCGGTCGCTTGAAGCAAATCTTTCTTCGCTTCTTCGTCCATTACCCAATCATCTTCGGTCAATTTCACGTCCGCTTCGCGGATTGAAACCTTCATCAATTTGTAGCCTTCAAGCGTGTAAGCGCTCGGAACTTGATAACTTCCTTCGATAAAATCCGAGTTTCCGCTGTTTGCCGTCAAGATTGAAGCAACGGTTGACGAGCCGAAACTTTGCTCGACGCTTTTTGAAATTTTATTGACTTCTTTATGGTAATGCCGCAAATACGCCGGATATGCTTGCAGTTTTTTACGCGATAAATTGACTAAATTTTGATCCAATTTGATTCGCGGAAACTCGTCGCGGTCGATTTGTTTCGCGTAAAATTCAAGATTTAGTTTCGCTACTTCGTCATAACCCGCAGGAAGTTTTGGTTCTGTTTTCCAATAATCAAGCAAAGATTTGGCAATAAAATCGCCTTGGGTAAACTTTCGGTAACTTTCGCCTTTTTTGGTTTGCCCGTCCGAAAGCATCAAATAAGTCGATAAATTATTAAAATTCTTTTCCAGATTTTCTTCATTTTCAGTTCCGGTATTTGCCGCAAATCTCTGCAAATCTTGTTCCAACTTTGCCACGACCGGTCTTTTGAAACGTTGTTCGACCGCTGAAGCGTAAATATCGCGGAATAATTTTTCACGCATCGAATTTCCCGAATAAAGCCCGAAACGCATCCAAATCGGCGGTGAAGTTCGCTCAAACTTATCCAATTCCTCAAGACTTATCCGCAATTCATCGATTGCCGTAATTTCCGTACGAACTTCATCGGACGTTTTTTTGAACAAATCTCTGCCTTGATCGGCTTTGTAAATCGTCAAAACCTTTTCGCCGTTCGTCGCCGCTTCGTCAACCAACTGTTTGTTTTTATAAAGCGAAATGCCCGACATCAGCAGAAACGCCGAAACCAAAAGCGTGCCGAGAATTGTCATCAACCAACCGAAAACCGGCGGCTTTTGTCGTTGAGCGATAAAATTTTTGACCAAATCTTTATCACGCAAAATTACATCACGGAAAAGTTTTTTGGCAAAATACGATTCGCCGACCGTTTGATTTTTTTGAATCGGCGAGGCGGTGAAATAAAATCCGCGCAAAAACGGCATTTCGCTGAACGGATTCGGGCGAAAAAGCGTCGAAACAAAATGTCCGATTTTTTTGCGCGAAGAACCGAAATGCAACGGAAAGTTGAAAATTTTAAGCTGACGATTCGGGGGAAACGGCGCGGAAAGTCTGATAATTCGACGTTTCATCACCGAATTTGCGAGAAGTTCGTATTCACCGTCAAACATCGAGCCTGCTTTGTCCGAATTTTCGAGCGGAATTGTGCTGCCCCAAACCAATTTTTGATGATCTTTTTGCGAAACCGAAAACGAATCGCGGAAACCTTCGATTGCATCGGCGTGCGTAAAAACCAAATAAACGGGAAAGCGCGATTTTGTGCGAGTAATTACGTCGTCTAATCTTGTCCGTAAAGTTTTGGCAATTTGTTCGATTTCAGTTTCATCGGCGTTCAAAATTCGTTCGGCGGAAACGGTCAAAATAAATCCGTCAAGCGGACGTTGACCGCGATATTTCTTGATCGTTTCAATAATTCCCGTCCATTCGTCGGTGTCCGCGCCGTCGGTTTGATAACGTCCCGACGAATCAATGAAAACGGCTTCGCTCGTCATTCGCCAATCAACGCCGCGAGTCGGACGAATTATGCCGAATTCCGATTGCCGTTGACTCGGTAAATTTTGAAAATTTAACCCCGAAGACATCACCAGCGAAGTTTTTCCGGCTTTCGGCGTTCCTGCAATTAAATACCACGGCAACGAATAAATATCAACGCCCGAAGTTTTCAGGAAATTTGTGGCTTCTTCGGCTGATTTTGTGAAATCATCGTAAGTTTCGCTTGGCGCGGAAACTTGCGGAGCAGGTTCGTTGGCGGCAATTTGTGCGGCTTCTTCGGCTTGTGCGGCTTTTTTGCGTTTGCGCGAAGCCACAAAACCGATGACGAGCGCAAAAGGCAAAGTCAACAAAACGACCGCGATGGTTACTATTTTATAAGAGTTGCTCGCCCCCAGTTTGTCGCCCACCAGCCACACGCCAAGCGTTACCACGCCATAAAACGAAACCATTCCGCCGAGTCCGACAGCATATTTTAATTGATCGATTTGCCACATATAAAGCAAGTAAAACTAAAAAATAAAAGATCGGGTTTACGAACTGCAAATTTTCGTAAACTTTTGTCTTTCAATTAAATTCCCAATTTATTCAAACCGTCTTGTAAAAACTTTGACGACATCAAAAACATCACCAAATAAATAATTACCGCAAAACCTAGACCGCCGAAAGCCGTAATTTTTGCCCAAGTCGGCATTCCGCGTTTTTCGGGCGGTTTCGGCTGATCGTTTGCCAACCAATTCGGCGAAAGTTCTAAATTTTGAATTCTGCCGACTTTTACTAATTCATTTGCGGTAGTTTGCATAATGTTCATCAGTTTGTCGTGTTCGTAAACGGCATAACGACCCTTGAAACCGAGCAACATACAAACATAATAGATTTCAACGGCATCGCCGGTCGTGGCAATTTGTTTTAACATCGCTTGCAGTTTATCGAAAAATTTGTTTCCCGCCAGTTGTTCGCCGAAGTATTCAAGTTGCAAAGGGTTTTTTTCCCACTCGTCTTTGAGCGGAAAATTATTGGTCAAAACTGTTTCATCGACAAACGCGGCGAGCGCAAACTTCGCCACTTGAATCAAACGACCGTCAAACCTGTAACGATTCGCCCGTTCTTCAAAACTTTGCAAAAGCGAAGCGACACGCGGACGCAGTTCAAACGACGGCGTAACGATGCCCGACTTTACGCGCAAAATTAAATCGAACACAGGTGATGCCAAACTCACCATATCGTTTGCGGGTTGATTTCTTCTGTTGCTTCTTTCTTCACTCATTTTCTTTCAAAAATCCTCGATTCGAGCTTCCAAATCATTATTTACGGTTTGACCGCAAACATTTCCAATTTCTCATCCGGAATTTCGTTCGGTACATAAACCGAAATCAGTTTCGAGCCTTTAATTCCTTGCCAATACGGTCCGGTCGTATCGAGTTGAAAATACCTGAAACCGATGCGAGCCGGAATCGGTGCGGGCGGCGGATTGCAAATCGTCAGCGTTACGCCCGGAAGCGCCGAACCGATAATCGTGTCAATCACATCACGCGAACCGATTTTGACGACACGCGGAACGCCGTCGATCATTTTCGCTTCGGGCATTTGTGCCTTTACGCCGAGGAAAAATCCCGCTTCTTTCAATAAACGTTCGTCTTCGATTCGTCCGATATACAAAGTATCGCGCGTTTTTTCCAGCAAAATCGGCACACAACGACTCGGAATGACGGTTTCAAGCAAGTCTCGAAGTTGCGTGTAAAGAGTAAAAAACGTGAAATATAAATCGTCGTGATCGTATTTAACGATGTCTTTCGGATTATGTTCGGTTGAAAACGTCGTCAAGCGTCCGACCAATATCGCCATTTCCAAATACAACTTTTCAGGATGCAAAAGCGGTGAGCGAAAATAATGCGAAAATGTCGGAATAGAAGAGTTTATTGTGTTCAACAGCCAAAAAATCGCGACTTCCGAAGTAGTAAAATCTGCCAAACCGGAGTTTCTTTGCCGACGTTGTTCGCTCATTGAACCGCTTTTGGTAATTAAAATTTCGACCAATGAACGCATCATATTCGCCAAATAACCGTTTGACGAACTGTTTAAAACCGGCGGAATAAAATCTTCCGAAATTTTAAGTTTTCCGGTCGGCGTGCGTTCGAGTTCGGCAATTTTTATCGACGTAAAACCATCGCGCAATTCATCGTCGAAAATTATGCGCAAATTACTTTTCGCCAATGACAGCGGTTGTTCGTTTGTTCCCGTCGCTTCGTCTTTGACCATCACGCCTTCTTGCAAAAAACGCAGATTATGACCCGCTTTCACTCCGTTTGACTGAAAATTTGCTTCGCCGAACTTTTGGGCGGGAACGGCAAGATGCACGCCCAGTTTTTCGATTTCGGGATGAAAATGTTCGCCGACTTGCCGTAAATCCGGAATCGAATCGGTGTCGGGAACATTTATCGCCAAACCGTCGGGCAAAATTGCCCGGCACGCCGTAAGTTGAACATTTCCGTTGGCGATTGCTTCGCGGCTGATTTGCAAGTCTAAAATACCGTAATCAAACGCCATTTCCGCCCGTACTCTGGCGTTCAAAAGTTCTTCGTGATAATTGTCCCATTGTTGGAAATGATGCGGCGTGAGCAACATTCCTTCATTCCAAACTATTTTACGATATTTGCTCATAGAGATTCGTTGCGAATTAACTTGAAACTGCGGATTTTGTAGTTTAATTTTCTGTTCTATCGGGCTTTTTGTCAACAAATTTGACGATAAAACCGGCATTAAACTAAAAACGGAATCAAAAAAGTTTTACCTTTTATCTTTTACTTTTTACCTTTTGTTTTATGACGCGGTTTTTTGCGTTTAACCGGTGATTTTTTGTTCGACATTTCATCGAGTTTGATGTGCGAAAAAAAATCCGACATCCATTGCTCACCCGTTTTTTCCGCTAATTTGTTCGGATATTTTTCCGCGTGTTCAAGCGAACGAATCATCATCACAAAATTTTGCTTTTGCATATTTTCGGTCAAACCGATTTTGCGAAGAACATCGGAGAGTTTGAATAAAACTTTGACGGGTTTAACGGTTTCGGCGGTTGGTTTCGCGCAGTTTTCCGCCGGTGTCGTAACCAAATATTCACGGCACGCAAGCGGTCGATTTTGATGAATCGAACAGCTTTCGTCTTCCAGAAACGGACACGCAATGTATTCGTTAAAGTATTCCATCGCCAAGGCTTGGCGTTCGGTTGCATCGAATTTAAGGAAATTATCCATCCGATTAAACCAGTCAATTTCGTGAAAACGTCGAGACGCATCGGCGAACTTTTGCTTAACTTCGCTGCGTCTCGGTTCGGGCATTTGGTCAACCAATTCTGCCAGTTGATAAACCTCGATTTCAGAAATCGGAACAGGCTGCCGACAACACGCGCCGCAACCTTTTGTACAGGAAACAGTTTCGCCTCTCGATGCCGAAGCATTAACTCCGATGTCCAAAAACTCGTTGGTCATTGCCTGAAAAATCGGCAACATTCGCGTTGGTTTAACAGGTTTCGCGGGTACGTTCATCTGCATTTCAACAGGCTCGCCGTACAGCGAAAACTTGATATTTCCCGTTACAAATTCTTCGGTTTGATTCTCCACTTTTGCCTTTACCTTTTACCTTTTACTTAAAAAATGACTGCCTCTTCATTGACGCTAAAGTCTTTCGGGTTTTGCGTAATGGTGCCGATTGCCAAAAATTTGAGCGCAAAATCAAACTGCGCATCGGTAATTTTGCCATTGTCTTTTAAAAACCAAATTGTACGAATTTGTCTTGAACTTGCCGGCGTTTTTTGCGTTTCCGCCGCCAACATATTTCGCATTTTCAGTTTGTCGTCGTCAAAATATGCCGCCATCATCAGCAAACAATCGTCTGCCAAAGCATTGCCGACCGGAATTGCCAAATTGTCTAAAACTTCGCGTGTTTGTCCGGCATTTACAATCACATCGCCGCGTTCGTTGCCGAGTTTTGTCAAAACCGCGTTGGCAAGAAACTGCGGTTTGATGTTTTTCTCTGCCGCAAAATTCGTGATTTGTGTTTTTGCCTGCCGAATCGAACGCATATTTTCACGCAACGCAGGAGAGGATTTAAGCTGGTTTATTTTCGCCGATAACGTTTGAATTTGCTTGCTTGTCAAAACCGGATTGTTGTCGTTTTGGGCGATTTTACGCATAAACGAATAAGCGTTTCGCTCGACTTTATTTGCTTCTTCGTTGATTTTCGGTACCTCGATTGCGGTTGTTTCGGGCGTTGAAACAGGCGGAATCGGCAAAGCAGCGGGCGTTGAATTGTTTGAAACCGGCGGCGTTAACCCGTTTGTAACTCGGTTGGACTCTTCGACTTTCGGCGTAGGTTTAGGTTCGTCGTCAAAGTCTTTATCATCAATTTTTACCGACGTTTTATCGTCTGAACTTATAAAAATATCATCATTTTTCGCCACTTCTTGCGGCGACCGCAATGCGTAAAATCCGATGCCGATTATCGCCAAAGCAAATAAACCGAACAGCGGCGCGATGATAAAAAACATCGGCGAAATGCCGTTTGATTGCGAACTTTGCGGCGATTGTTTCGGTTGATTCGGCGACGGTTGATTACTTGTTTCCGGCGACTCATTTTCGTTGTTTTCTTCTGTCGGAATTTCTGTTTCTATTTCTAAACTGTTGCCGAGATACAAGTTATCGCCGTTTTTTAACGCGGCAGGTTCACTCAAAACTTCATCGTTGAGCTTTGTGCCGTTACTCGATTTACAATCCGAAACAATGAAAATATCGGCAAAACGTTCGATCTGAATATGTTTGCGGGAAAGCGCATTATCGGGAATCGCAAGGTTGTTTTCGGAATGTCTGCCGACGGAAAATTTGTCCGTGTCAACTAAAATTCGTTGCGGTTTGCCGGTTTCGTCTTTGAATTTCAGCCAAAGTTCGATCATAAACTTTTAGACTTTGATTGTAACAAATTTTGCCGAAAAATTACGTTATGAAGAATAATGTTTTACGCGGACGAAAGAAGATTAAGTCGAGATAAAAAGAATGATAACCTTACGTCCCGTAAAGTTTTTACCGGTTTTTGATTAAAATTCTGCCGTTATAAGTCGTGAGGCTTACGGTCGCATCGCCTTTGCCGAAGATTGCGGAGAGTTTTCTAACTTCGTTTCCCGAACTTTTTTGCTCGGCTTTGAACGGGATTTCCGAACTGAATGAGCCGAAACTGTATGTCGCGTTGACTTTGCACGACGAATCTTTCGGCATTAAAAGCGTTATCGAGCCGTTTAATGTACCGAAATTATATTGTCCGCCATCGGGAAATTCACCGTTATAGCGGATTGAACCCGAATTTGAATTTGCTTCAACCTGCGTGTAGCCGATATTTTTCAAATTAATTGTTCCGCTTGCCGTTTTAACTTTGAAAATATCGCCGATTTCATTCGCCGAAACATCAAACGCCAAAATGTTTCCGCCGGTTGTTGTGAGCGTCATCGCGCCGCTCGAATCTTCAACGGAAATGTTACCTTCATACGTTTTAACTTCGATTCCGTTCGAGACTTTTCGCAAAGTTGTGTCGCCGCTTGCATTTTCGATGCGGGCTTTGGCGATATTTGAGATTAACGCTTCGGTTTCGCGTGATTTCAGATTTACGATGGCGTTATTCGGAACATCGAGTTCAATTTCTTCACCCGACAAACATTCACTCGCGGCGGAATCGTTAATTTTTTGCGGATCAAAACCCAAAATCATTACCCAAACAGGATTATCTCTGAGTTTTTGCAATACTTTGAAGCCGACTTGACTGCCGTTTGAAACAAATGCTCGAATTTCGTTTCGATCCCAACCGTTTATCGTGATTTTTCCTTCATCAACGCAAAGCGAAATATTTACTTTCGGGTCAGTCCGGATTGATTTTTCCGCCGGCACGTCACTTTCGTTGACAACAACTTTTACCGTCGATTTTTCAACCCCGACAATTCGCGGTTTCGGTTTCGGTTGAGCCGATAAAGTTGTCGCAAACAAAAATATAAGTACGGCGGAAATGCTTGCGAATGAGCAAGCGGGCAAGGAATTTATCTTTTTGCGTCGAATTATTTTCACAGTATTTATCTCAAATCCGCAATCAGTTCGCCTTTTTCCGCGACAGAGTTCAGCAAATCGATTTTATTTTGATACGAAGCAAATAAAATTTGTTTTGCGCCTTCGTCTTTCGGGTTTTTTCGCGCCTTTTTTTGCATTGTTTTGATGGCTTGTTCAACCAATGCGATGTCGCGTTCGTAACTTACTCGCGCAGACGGACGTAAGATTCGATCTTTTTTCGGCTCAACGTTTTTCGACAAGGTTTCAATCGTTTTGATATAAGTATCTTCGCCGTTAATCAGTTGCCGAATTTGATTTTCGCTCTTTGTTTTCCGGTCTTCGGCTATCGGATCAGGCAAAACTTCGATAATTTTCGAGGTCGGTTTTTCGGCTTTCAATTTCGGTGTTTCACTGATAAATTTCGCTTTTTCAGGCTTAAAATTCGGGGCAGCCTTTTGTGCAATACTGCGAGCTTTTGCAATTTGCGGCAGCATAACTTGTTTAATTTCAAATGTTTCGGGTGGAATTGTATTTATCGGCGCAACTTGTTCGGGTTTTATGTCGGTGGCGATTGTCTTTGTCGGAACATCGATTGTTTGTCGAAAATTCCACGCAACGGCAAACGTGCCGAAAACGATCGACAAACTTGCAAACGCAAGAACTGCAGGATTTTTTAAGTTGAAAGTTGCCCAAAGTTTTTGCCAAACGGTCGGCTTTGTTTTTTCGATTTCATCGTTGATTTTTGTCCATAAACGATGCGTCGGGACAGGAATGTTAAATTCATTGTCCAACGCCGCAAAAGCGAATGAATTTTCCTCTTCGGCATCGGCAAGCCGCATTGCGCACGCATCGCATCCGCCGATGTGCAACGCCACCGTTTCATTTGTTTCGCCCGCGAGTTCGCCGTCTAAAAAGGCTTGAATTACGCCTTCGTCGATACAATTTTCGTCCATGCAATTTTTCATGCGTCTTTTCCGGTTTTGCCGTAATAACCGGCAAACTCTTTTCGTCCGCGAGCAACATATTGTCCGATGCTCGTTTCGTTCAAAGAAAGCGCGTCGGCGATCTCTTTGTAACTTAAACCTTGTTGTTTCAGTACCAAACAACTTCGATGCGGTTCCTTTATTTTTGCTAACGCCCGCTGAATTTCCGATAAATGGCGGCGTTGCTCGTATTCCGCTTCAACTTCCGTAACGGCGTTTTCCGTTGTTTCTTTGAAGTAATTTTCTTCTCTCGCGTTTGCTCTGAAATTTCCGCGAATCATATTTTTTGCGGTATTTATTGCCACGCGAATCAGCCACGGACGAAGCATCTCTTCGTTTTTGATGTTGTTGAAATTATTATGCAAACGCAAAAAAACCTCTTGCGTAACATCTTCCGCAAGTCCCGAATCTTGGATAACTGAACGAGCAGTACGAAAAACAACGCGATGATGAAGCGTAAATGCTTCGTCAAACGTAATGTTCGCCTCGCTTGTCGTTATTTCGGACCTAACGTCCACAAAATTGTTTGAGACCTCGCTCATCTTAAAATCCAAACTGCTTCCAAAACAGAAACACCGCCCGCAAAGGAATTATGACAAAAAACTTGCAATTATTTTTGTAAATTGCCAATCACAAACAATTTAACAAATATTTGACCTTTTTTGCCAACAAATATTGCGATTATAATTAGAAGGAAAGTTTTTAGAAAGCATCGTTAAGATAAAAACCAAGGGAAATCAAACGGAGTCTGAAACCTATTATGAAAAATCAGGTGAAAATTTTTGTCGTTTTTGCAGTTTTATTAAGTTGCGGAATTATTTCGGCAAACGCCCAAATTACGAATATTTCGCAAGTCAAAGATGTTAAATCAACCGATAAACATTTTACGGCATTACAATCTTTGGTCGAACGTTACGGCGTTTTTTCCGAAGAAAAGTTTCGGGCAAACGATCCGCTGACACGCGAAGAGTTTGTGGTTTTGCTGAATGAAAGTTTAGACAGGTTGATTGATTTAGCGGCATCAACCGATGAAGACATTGCGGCTTACGAATTGTTCAATACTTATTCCGCGAATGAAACAAACCTCACGTCAATTTCGCAAATCAAAGATATTAAAGCAAGTTACAATCAATATATTCACTTGGAATCGTTAATTGAACGCTACGGAATTGATATTTGCGACAAAGATAAAAACTTTCGCCCCGCAAAAACCGTGACGGAAAAAGAGTTTTACACTTGGATCGCCAAGATTTTTAACGGTTCGGCTAATTCAAATCCGTCGGCGACAAAAGCCGTTACCCGCAGCGAATGGGTGATTGTGATGAATGCGGCATTGGACAGCGTAAACGAAAGAATTGCTGATATTATAAGCGAGAAAGAATCAAATAAACTCGGCGACACAATCAAAAATCTGCCGTCAAAAGGCAAAGCAAAAATCGTTAAATATCTGCTTTCGTATTCGCCTGACAACACTTGCATTGATTTTTCGGGTGCGACCAAAGATTTAAGATTAGCGGCAGACAAAGGCGGAATTTGGAACGGTTACAAAATTAAAAACGACGACATCGGCGAGATTGTTTTTGAAACAAACAACACTTGCAAAAAAGGCGAAAAACTTGTGCTTTTACGAATCGGGACGGCGATTGTAACAATGAGCGAAAAGGGAATTAAGCGGTTGAAGTAATTGAAGATAATAGGTTTTACGGATAACAATTTTTTGGCGGATTATATACCAAACGGGAATTGGTTTGCGAAAACAGTTGCAGCAAAGTACAACAAACTTCAGTTTGTTGCGGCATTTAATAACATTCAAGCTCAAGTTTATGACAAGCTGAAGCGTGTCGTACTTTCGCAAACCAATTCCTT
>JANPBM010000009.1:0-17409 GCA_031430435.1 Acidobacteriota bacterium | reverse complement strand
CAATTTATCGTTATACCCGAAAGGAATTGGTTTGCGAAAGTACGACACGCTTCAGCTTGTCGATAGCCTTGAGCTTGAATGAAGTTAAATGCCGCAACAAACTGAAGTATGTTGTACTTTGCTGCAACTGTTTTCGCAAACTAATTCCCGTTCGGACAAAGTTTTGATAAATTTATTTAGTTTATTCACACCATTATTGAATCATAAAATTTTTGCTTACCTGCTTATACGGCTGAATCATCGGGAATGTTAATGGAAGCGGTAATCTCACGCCTTGTCTCACGCTTTAAATTCGGATTCTCGAAAATTATCGAGAAAACGCGCAATAATTGTTGACATTTTTGCCCTAACAACGCTATATTTCAAACTTGTATTATTATTTCCAATCATAACTAACAGGCAAAAGAACAAGATGTCATCTTTAGGTGAAAAACTGAGGCAAGCCCGTGAAGCTCGTGGCGTAACTATAAGCGAAATTGCTGAACAAACTCGCATTTCTTCTCATTATCTCGAGGCAATCGAGTCTGATGATTATCGGACTTTACCCGGCGGAATTTTTAACAAAGGTTTTGTCAAATCCTACGCAAAGTATGTCGGAGTCGATGAACAGGAAGCGTTACAGGATTACGCGAAACTGGTCAGCGAGCAAGCCGTAAATCAGCCTGAACCCGAAATACGCCATCGTCCCGAAGTTTTAACCGACAATAATCGCGGTTCAATGTTACCGACGCTTATTTTTGCGGCGGTCATTTTAGGTTTAATGACGTGGGGAATTTTGTCGGCGGTCAGTTGGTGGCAAACACAACAAACGGCGAATACGGCATCAAATGTCAAACCTGCGAACGTTTCACCGCTTGCAAACGCGGCTTCAAACGTAAACGGAACAACTCCGGCAACAAACACAAATTCTAATGCAAACACCGAAGTTGCACCGCCTGTTGCTCCGGGCGAATTAACCGTGCAGTTCAAATCAATTTCAACCGAACCTGAAAAGCCGAACATCACGTCATTCATTGACGGAACTTACGAAAGCTATTCGTTCCAAACAGAAGACACGAAAGTTTATAAACCGCAACAAACTTTTAAAGTTCGGTATTCAAAATGGCAAGCAAAAAATCTTCAGTTGACCATCAACGGCAAGCCGATTACATTACCTGAAAAACCTTTTAAAGCAAAAGGTGAAGGAATCGAATTTGAGATAAACAAAACAAATGTTGCCCAAATTTTGCAAGCCGGAGCAATTACGCCGGAAAGCGTCGGCGGAACTGTCGCACCAAACGCAAATACAAACGTTGCTAAACAATAAATGATAAAGTTCCGAGACAAAATCAAAAAAAATTAACTTAGGCAAATCACGCCCGCTTGAAAATGAGCGGGTTTTTTGTTATTCAAGATTATGCTAACTAAAGAAATAAAAGAAGGTCTGACATTCGACGACGTTTTACTCGTTCCCGCTTATTCGGATATTTTGCCGAATGAAACCGATACAACCACCCGTTTTTCCCGCAACATTTCGCTCAATATTCCGTTGTGCAGTTCGGCGATGGACACCGTTACCGAAGCAAGTTTGGCGATCGCGCTTGCCCAACAAGGCGGAATCGGCGTGATTCACAAAAATCTTTCCGTTACACATCAAGCCGAAGAAGTTGATAAAGTAAAACGCTCCGAAAGCGGAATGATTGTCGATCCGGTTACAATCCGCGACAACAAACTTGTGTCCGAAGCGTTGGAAATAATGAATCATTTCAAAATTTCGGGCGTTCCGGTCATCGATGAAAACGGTTATCTCGTCGGAATTATCACCAACCGCGATCTGCGTTTTGAAACGCGGTTCGATATTCCGGTTTCCGAAGTAATGACGAAACAACCGCTCGTTACCGTTCCGATCGGCACAACTTTGGACGAAGCAAAAATTACGTTGCAAAAACACCGCATCGAAAAACTGCTCGTGGTGGACGATAAAGGTCAGTTAAAAGGCTTGATTACGGTCAAAGATATTCAAAAAGCGATTAAATATCCGAACGCCGCCAAAGATAATTTAGGTCGTCTGCGATGTGCCGCCGCGATTGGTGCAACCGGTGATTTTCTTGAACGAGCAACGGCGTTGGTTAATTCCCGCGTTGACGCAATCTGCATCGACACGGCTCACGGACACAGTTCGCGGGTCATCGAAGCCGTCAAACTTATCAAGAAAAAATTCCCCGAAGTTGAACTGGTCGCGGGAAATGTAGCCACCGCCGAAGCTACGAAAGCATTGATAAAAGCCGGCGTTGACGCGGTTAAGGTCGGAATCGGTCCGGGTTCGATTTGTTTTAAGAAAAACGCCCAAGTTGTAATGGCAGACAACAGCATCAAACAAATTATTGATGTAAAAGTCGGCGATTCGGTTATTACGCATCTTGGACGGGCAAGGAAAGTTACGAAAACTTATCGCCGAAATTACAACGGCGAAATGGTCAAATTAAACGTCAACGGTTGTCCCGATTTTATCGAAGTTACGCCGAATCACGAATTTTTTGCCGTTACTTTTGAGGCTTCCGATAAAACTCGGCAAAAGAACGGAGCCAAGTATTTTTTCTCTAAACCTAAGTATAACAAAGGTTTAAGTTGGGTTCGGGCAGACGAATTAAAGCCGCAAGACGTTTTAGCGATTCCGAAACAAAAGTACGAAGCCGAAGATTGCTTTTTTGATCTGCTCGATGCCGTTCCGCATTACAATCACGACGGCGAAACAATTTGGGCGAATAAACCGAGCAGAAACACCAACGAAGAAAATTATTTACAACTTGCCGAAATGTTTGAAACTACGCCGCGAGTTATCGGCACAATCGTCACAAACAAACGCAAACTTGTTGACGAACTTTCGGTTTCAATCAATCGGTATCTTGATAAAACAAATTATCAACGCGAGATTTTGCCGAATAAACTTAATCGTTACATTGGTTTAGACGAAAATTTGATGCGTTTGATCGGTTATTTTACGGCAGAAGGTTATGTTGTCGGCAACGAAAATAATCTGCAATTGCGTTTTGCTTTTAACGAAAATGAAACTGCGTATCACGAAGATGTAAAAAACTTGGTTGAAAAGATTTTCGGATATGCGAAAACGGTTTTTCGCCCGACGCAAAGACACGGAGTTGAAGTAATGATTTCAAATCACGCGATTGCCGCCTTTTTCGCGTGGCTGATGCCGAAAGGCGCGAAAAACAAACAACTTCCCGACTTTGTTTTGAATCAATCGCCCGAAAATTTGCGGCAGTTTTTAATCGGCGCATTACGCGGCGACGGTTGTTTGAAAAATGCACGTCGGATTGCCTACAAAACCGCTTCTCCGCATCTTGCTTATCAAATTGCCGAAGTCTTTTTGCGGCTCGGTTATTTAAGTTCAATTCAAAGTTACGAACCGAAATACGAAAATCATTCGACAAGTTATCACGTCAGAATCGGCGGTTCGCAATGTGCTGAATTTGCCGCCGAGTTTCCTGAATTAGCTTTGGATTATCCGCAAAATCTTTCCGTCAAACAAGACGTTTTTGCCGACGACGATTACTTTTACGTCGCCGTTCGTTCAACCGAAACTTTGCAAAATGAGTCGGAAGTTTTCAATATCGAAGTTGAAGAAGACCACACATACATCGTCAATCGCGTTGTCGTCCACAACTGTACAACTCGCGTTGTAACAGGTGCAGGCGTTCCGCAAATCACGGCGATTGACGAATGTGTGAACGCGGCGAAAGGCACAAACGTACCGATTATCGCGGACGGCGGAATCAAATTTTCGGGCGATTTTGTCAAAGCGATTGCAACGGGCGCGGATTGCGTGATGATCGGTTCGTTGTTTGCGGGAACGGAAGAATCGCCGGGCGAATTAATTTTGTTTCAAGGCAGAACGTTCAAATCATATCGCGGAATGGGTTCGATCGGGGCGATGAAACAAGGTTCAAGCGACAGATATTCGCAAGAAGGCACGGTTTCCGATTCAAAATTTGTGCCGGAAGGAATCGAAGGTCGTGTGCCGTATAAAGGAACTTTGGCTGATATGGTAACACAACTTGTCGGCGGATTGCGTTCCGGAATGGGTTACACAGGCTGCCGAACTATCGCTGAAATGAAGGAAAATGCGAGGTTCGTACGCATCACGAGTGCAGGTTTACGCGAATCGCACGTACACGATGTGATTATCACGAAAGAAGCACCGAATTACCGAATCGAGAGTTAATTTTAACGGAAAGTGAAAAGTGCAAAACTAAAAATAATTTTTCACTTTTCACTTTTAGTTTTTTACTGAATCAAACCCGCAAATAATCGCCGCGCCAATTCTTTACCGCAAGTTTGATGTCTTTCGTTGTCGCAAATTCGCCGTTCAAAGTTCGTTGAACCAAATCGGACAATTCTTCATCGGACGCAAACCGTAAGGCAATCAATTGACCGGTTTTCAGATTCGCGGCTTTTTGCGCCAAATCTTTCGGTAAAATATTTGCAAACCGAAGTTGCTCTTCTAATCTGATAACTCTGTCTTGGGCTTTCAAAGCACTTAGTCGCGCAACAAAAAGCGTAGCGAGTATTCCGAATGACAGAAAAACAAACTCCAGTCGGTCAATCGAAAAATCTTGCGCGGCTCGGACAATCGAGTAAATAAAGTTAATCAGCAAAATCGGCATTCCGACAAAGTGAAATAACGGATGAAATCGCGCGTGGTTTTTAAAGTTTTGCGGTTCGCTCATAATTTTCAGGTTACAACTGCTTTTGCTTGCGGCGTAAAATCTTCGCCCGGATTTATAAATTGATTTTTTTCAAACTGATATTGTTTGTCGTAAAGGTGTCGGTAACGACCGTCCATTGCCAACAATTCTTCGTGCGTTCCGCTCTCGAAAATCTGTCCGTCTTCGATAACCAAAATTTTATCGGCACTGCGGATCGTTGAAAGTCGGTGAGCGATAACGAATGTTGTACGACCTTTTCGGAGCGTATTCAAACCGTCTTGAATCATTTTTTCGCTTTCTGAATCAAGGCTTGACGTAGCTTCGTCCAAGATTAAAATCTTTGGATCGGCAAGCAATGCGCGGGCGATGGCGATGCGTTGGCGTTGTCCGCCCGAAAGTTTTACGCCGCGTTCGCCGACCAGCGTATCGTAGCTTTTTTCAAATTTTTCGATAAATTCGTCGCAGTACGCAATTCGGCAGACTTCTTTTATTTCATCAAACGAAGCGTGCGGATTTGAAAAACGGATGTTCTCTAAAATCGTCCCGTCAAACAAAAAATTGTCTTGCAAAACCACGCCCAAATGTTTGCGGTAATCACGCAATTTTACGGTTTGCAAATCTTTTCCGTCAACTAAAATTTTGCCCGAACTCGGTTGAATAAAATCCAGCACCAAACTTAAAATGGTTGATTTCCCCGAACCGCTCGAACCGACCAAAGCCGTCGTTGAACCTGCGGGCGATTGAAACGAAATACCTTTCAAAACCGGCGTGTTGGCTTCGTATTCAAATTTTACGGATTCAAAATCAATCGAACCTTTAATGTCCGGAAGAGCATTGCGTTTTGCGTCTTCTTCGTCTTCGGTCGTGCGTTGAAAAGTTTCGCGGATGCGGTCAAGCCCGGCGAAAGCCTCGGTTATTTGCGTCCCGATATTCGCCAAATCTACAATCGGAAAAACCAAACTGACGGTAAACGCAACATAAGTCATAAATTCGCCGGAAGTCATTCCTGTTCCCGCGTTTTGTTGGTTGGCAATAATTGCGTTTCCGCCGAAATAGATTAAAACTACGGCAATAGTGCCGATAACGGCGGATGAAAACGCGGTTGTCGCCGAAACTCCGGTCATCGATTTGGCAATATTGCGGAAAAGCCGGTGAAAACTGCGGGCGTTTGAAAGCTCTTCGCGTTTTTCGGCGGTGTAGGCTTTGACGATGCGAATTCCGCTCAAACTTTCGGTTAAGCGTCCCGTCACTTCGGCTTGAATTTCGCCGCGTTCACGAAAAATCGGACGCAATGTGCTGAACGCATAAAACAACACTACGCCGAGAATCGCCAAGACCGAAAAAATTATCAACGTCATCTGCCAATTCAGATAAAAAAGCACACAAATCGAAACAATCGCCGACAAAATTCCGCCCGACATTTGCCCGATTCCCGTTCCGACCAAATTCCGAATGCCTTCGGGATCGTTCATTATCCGCGAAACCAATTCGCCTGTTTTGACCGAATCAAAATACGAAATCGGCAACCGGGCAATGTGCGATTGCAGACGTTTTCGCATTTCTGTAATGGCACGCTGTGCGGCAACGCCCAAAACTTGTGAGATGGCGAACGCAGTCGAGGCTTGGGCAACGGTCGAAACCGCAATCGCCAACGCAATCCATTTCAGCAAGTCGTGATTTCCCTTGCCGAACACATCGTCAACCAAATACTTTAACGAAGCCGGCAAAACCATACTCGCGGCTCGGCTGATCAGCATTAAAAATGTCCCAAGCACCAATCGCCAACGGTAAGTCCACATCAAAGCCTTTGCTTCTTGCCAACCGCTCGCATAGTTTATTTTTTTCTTTGCCATACAATTTTCCGAATAGAAATTTTATCACAAAGTCTGACGTTGCGTCTTGTAAGGAGTTTTCAAGTAATTAACACTCAGCGTTCTTCTGTGAACAAAGCGTAATCCGACCGGAACATTTGCGGGTAAAATCAGGTTACAATAATTTGCATCATAACCGAGAAAAATTTTGTAACCGCTAAATTTTATGCTGCATTCCGGCTAAATAAATTGACGACGTTTAATGTTGCAAAATAATATCGGCACTCCCAAACTTTGAAAAACTTCACAAATACCGGGAAACTTTTTCTCCAAAATCACCGATAACTACAATGATTAACCGGCACTACAAATCAAGGAGACTTCTGCAATAACAATAAAAATAAACCCGATACTGCCCAAACATCAACCGTCAACGAATCATAAACCTAAAATTACGCCCAAAGTCGTTGATAAAACCAAGCAAACCAACCAAGCAATTAAAAATTTAGCCGTCAGATTCGGCGTTAACATAAGGAACCGGAGAAAATACTTTCCACACTAAACATACCGAGCAGATAATCGATTATTTGGCGTTTGATCGATTCCGGTTCACAGTATCGTAAAACCACCCAACCCAATAGATTTCGGCAGTTCTCAACTTTTTACTTGACGCTTTTGCGAAATGTTGAATATTTGTTAAGCTGTCTGTTTTCGGTTGTTTACAATTTTTAAAAAACCGCATAATTTGTCGCAAGGCAAATTGAAAAATTGCTGAAGACACAAAGGTTTTCCGCTTTTATTTTCGCGTAATGTTTTTTACGAAATAATTTCAGTCAAAACAATTCTAAATTACGTTATTCGGCAAAAACTTTTACGACCTTTGCGGTTATAATAATCGAGGCGACAAAACTGTTTGAATTAAAATTACTTAATCTATGAGCGAAAAACAATTTAGCGGAAAATCGGCAATTGTTACGGGTGCGACGCGCGGAATCGGGCGGGCGATTGCCGTTGAACTGGCGAAACGAGGTTGCAACGTGGCATTTAATTATGCCCGAAGCATCGCAGAAGCCGACAAACTGTCGGCAGAACTGACAGAGTCGGGCGTAAAATCATTCGCTTTGCAATGCGATGTGGCAAACACGGATGCGTCTGCGGATTTTGTCAAACAAACGGTTGCCGAATTCGGCACGGTTCATTTTTTGATCAACAACGCCGGAATTACGCGCGACGGGTTGATTATGCGGATGAAAGAAGCCGATTGGGACGCGGTCGTCGATACGAATTTGAAAGGCGCGTGGAATTTCTCGAAAGCGGTTTTGCGTCCGATGATGAAGAACGAAAGCGGCGGTTCGATTTTGAATGTTTCGTCGATTTCAGGCGTGGTCGGAATGCTCGGACAATCAAATTATTCTGCCTCGAAAGCAGGCATGATCGGACTCACAAAATCAATGGCAAAAGAAATAGCGAGCCGAAAAATCACAGTCAACGCACTCGCTTTGGGTTTAATCGAAACGGAAATGGCTTCTGAGATGAACGCCGAATACCGCGAAAAAATCTTGTCGCAAATTCCTTTGGGACGACTTGGAAATGTCCGGGAAGTCGCGGAAATCGCCTGCTTTATGCTGTCTGATTCGGCGAAATATATTACCGGACAAGTGATTCAGCCGGACGGCGGACTGGCAATGTAATTATTATGCAATATGTAACCGACGAAGAAACATCGAACACCGAATCGAACACCGAAAATGTTTCACCGCAAAATAGCATTCCGACTTACTCGATTGTTTTAATTGCTTGCATTATCGTTGTTTCCGTTGTTCAACAGACAACTAACCTTGATTTGTCTGTTGATTTGGCAGGTTTCGACAAGCCCGCTTTTATAAATAATCGCGATTATTGGCGAATTTTTACGGGCGGAGCTTTACACGGCGGACTTTTGCACCTTTTGTTTAATTCTTACGCGCTTTATTCGTTCGGGAATTTGATTGAATTTCTTTCAAACAAAGCTCATTTGGCAATCGTCTTTTTAATTTCGATAGTCGGCGGCGGATTACTGAGCCTTTTGGCTGATCCCGTCGGTTCAAGTGTCGGAGCTTCGGGCGGAATTATCGGATTTCTCGGATATTTAGCGGTTTACGCCTACAAACGGCGAGAACTGCTTTCGCCCGGTTTTTTGCGCAGTTTGCTGATAAACATCGGATTCATTGCGCTTTACGGAATTGCCTTGGCGCAAAATATCGACAATTTCGCGCATCTCGGCGGACTTTTGGCAGGAGCAATTTACGGATTTTTTCAAATTCCGGGCGATTTACAAAAAGACCCGCGAATTGTTTCATCAAATACTGACTTGATCGGAATGGTTTCGCTCGGTTTTTTCATCATTATCTCGATTTTCAGTATCTTATTAATTCTGCAAATAATCAGATTATAATTTCTATCAATGCCTAGAATCAGAGTTCATCAGCACGTTAATCCGCTCGCGCCATATTTTCGTTTTTTACCGCAACCTGTTGAGATTGAACGGGTTTTTGTTAATTCCGCGTTACCGATTCATCTTGATATTGGTTCGGCGCGAGGAAAGTTTTTGTTGGAAATGGCGGCAAACAACCCGCTCGTCAACTTTCTCGGCATAGAAATCCGCGAGCCTTTAGTGGTTGAAGCCAATCAGATCAAAAACGAATTCGGTCTGCAAAATTTACACTACGAATTTATCAATGCGACATATTCGCTTGATATTTATCTGGAAAAAATTCCGCCGATTCAAACAATTACGATTCAATTTCCCGACCCTTGGTTTAAGAAAAAGCACGCGAAACGGCGAATGGTCGATTTACGTTTAGCAAAAACAGTCGCAAATAAATTAGCGGAAAACGGACAAATTTTCATCCAATCGGACATAGAATTTTTAGCCGCCGAGATGTTTGAATTTTTTCGACAAATCGATTATTTACAAGAAATTGAGGTAAACGAAAATTCGTTTGGCGTGAAAACCGAAAGAGAAAAGGCAGTTGAAGCGAGACAACTGCCTGTGTACCGAAAAATGTTTATAAAAAATCACCAGACAATTTCGAGTTGATAGTCGGACGAGCCTTTTTCGTCGTCGTTGACCTGCACGATTGCCGTAAATTCATTTTCCCAATCGGGTTGCTGAATAACCGTAACGGTTCCGCGACCTTTTATTTTATTAACCGTAACTTTTCCGACCCGACGCGACAACATACCGGTCATATTGGCAAACAAACTTGTCAAACCCGATTGCGAAACATCGACACTTTGAATGTCTTTTCCGGTTATTTTCACTTGGGCGGTTTGGTCAACTTTTCCGCTCCAAAAAGCCTTGCCCGCTTGGTATGTTTCCTCTTTCGTATCAACCACCCAAGTAATTTCCAACTTATACTTATCATCACCGGGTTGCGAATCGGAAACTTGGATAATCGCCATATAATCGTTTTGCCGATTCGGTTGTTGGATAACGGTTACGGTTCCGCGACCGTCGAGCTTTTTGACAAACACCTCCGAAGGTCGATTCGGCAAAGTTCCTTGCACTAATTTATTTGAAACATCGCGCATCCCCGTGCCGGAAATATCAACGTTTTTAATCTCGCTTCCCTGCAAACTGATACTGACGCGATCATCGACTCTGCCTCTCCAAATAGCGAGTCCGGACGGCAGATTGGGACTCGGTTGCGGAGCAACCACGACAATCGGCGGAGTCGGAGTCGGAGTCGGCAAGACTGCGGCAATTATCGGAGTCGGAGAAGGTGTCGGCGTTTCAACAGGTTTTACCGACGGCGGCAAAGCAGATTCTTCTACTTTTGTGTCATATTGAGTCGAAATTCCGTCGTAACCGTTTTGATAACCCGTTTTGTAATAGGCTTCCAACAGTTTCGAATAATTACCTTCGTAGCGTTCATAAAGTCGGCTGATACCGCGCCGTTTGTCTTCTTGTCCGTTTTTATAACCTTTGTCATAAGTTTCTTTTTGCGACTTATTCCATCGGAAAAACGGGATGATGCTCGTGTAACCTTTGTCGTAACCTTCACGGAAAACTGTTTCAAACCGGCGTTCGAATTTGTTTTTGTGACGATTGTAATTATTGACTGCTTTGAGTTTGGCATCAGCGACACCGTCGTCAAAACCTTGGTCGTAATAACCGCATTGAATTGCATTAAACTTTGTGCGGTCGCATTGCGAAAAAGCCATTACGCTTGTAAAACCAATAATTATAAATAACGAGGACAATAAAATTAACTTTCTCTTCATCGGGAAACTTTCTCCTTAAACCTTAACTGACAAAAGCCAAATAGCCTTGTTTTTCCACATAATAGTTTTTTAAATCGGTATTTTCAGAATATCCGGATTGAACCGTAAAATCAAATCATTCAAGCCTTTTGATGCTTGAAAATGCGTTTATAAAGAAACGAAACCAACATTCCGGATGCCGACAGTAAAAAATTTATTGTATAAAGTATAGCCGCAGCCGTAAAAAACCTGATAGTCGCTTCTTGATTTCTAAAAAGAATTGCAAACTCGTTTCCGCCGTGTTTTTGTTCAAACGACATTGTTGTAACCACAAAAATCAACAACGCGATTGTGTAGAAAAAAGTGTGTACCGCTAGTTCTTTGAAATCTTTTGCAAAATAACCGCAGATGCTTGTTGATAAAAAAATCGGCATTGCAATAATAAAATCCAAAACCGATTCATTTTTATCGTTAAAAACAAACTTCTCAAAAGAATATGAAATTACGATTGAAACCGTAAATATGAATATAAAACCGACAAGTTTTACTCGAGCATCCATACTTTAAAATATTTAATCGAACAAAAAGGGCGAAAGAAAATAACCTTCGCCTTAATCTAAAAAGGCAAAAACCAAGTTTGCCCTTTTCCCTTTCACATTAAAGTTATCTGTCGTTGATGCGAATCGAATTAACGAAGTTCAGAAAAGCTCTCGAATAACTCGACGATTCGCTTTCCGGCACCACCGTCAGCACATAGAGCAAACTTCCGTCGCTTAATTGCGTCGTGTAAATGGTTACAACCTCGGTTTTTCCGGTGATGTCGGAACGTCCGCTGATGGTTGTCCGCAAAGCATTTTTGCCGCTGATGCTTCCGCGCGAATAACCTGTTTGCTGCGTATAATTGTTACTTTTCGCAATTGCTTGAACATACGCATCGGTTTCGGCTTGCAGGTTTCCGCCTTGTCCTTTTTGTACGCCGAGCATGGCACCGTGCGTAATTCCCTTATCGCCGTAAGCATTTTCGGGAGCAAACTGAACGCCGTCTTGTTCCGGAAATTCTTTCCAGTTGTCGGGAACTGTCGCCGTTAAAATACTTCCCGCTTTGTACTGTCGAGTTTGACTCGAAGGAAGTCGGACGTTTCGCGGATCGTATTTTCCGCCCGCCGTCGGATTTTGACCCGACCCTTGCGATCCTTGCGAGTTTTTCTCGAGTTGCTCCATTGAAAGAGCTTTCGGTGTCATTGCGACTAATCGTCGTTTTTGGCGTTGAAATTCGTTGGTGTCGCGAATCGGATTCGGTGAAACACGCAAAAGATTTGCCTCGGTATTGATATATTCAAATCGCTTGCCCGGATCGGGATGGCTGCTGATCCATTCAGGCGGACGACTTCCTTCGCTTTGGGATTCGATTGTCTTAAATAAGTTTGCCAAATCGTGCGGATCGTAACCCGCGTTTGCCATGATTCTGGCACCGACCAAATCAGCTTCTTTTTCAGATTTACGGCTGTATTTCGTAATCATTCCGGCGGCTAATACTTGTCCGAGTTCAGGCGCTCCGAGAATTGCGCCGCCGAGCATAACGCCGATGGCGCCAAGTTGAGTACCGAATCCGGGACCTTGCTGAGTTGTGTGGCGAAGTGCGGCGTGGCTGATTTCGTGTGCCATTACGCCGACCATTTCACCTTCGTTTTTCGCGCCTTCAATCATTCCGCGACAAACATAAAGATGCCCGGCGGCGATGGCAAAAGCGTTAATATCGTTGCAATTCAAAATCTTGAATTCGTAGTTGAATTCGGGATGTTGATATTCGGCGGGGATTGCTCGGGACAATCTTCTGCCGACTTCCTGCACATATCGCGTAGATTCCGAATCGTTCAAAACCGGGAAAACCTTTTCGGCTTCGGCTGAATACTGTCTGCCGAGTTCAATGTCTTTTGAAATCGGATTTTTGTTTTTCGGCATTTTGACAACTGTTTGCGCCAAAACGGAAACCGCCGACAAAACCGCCGACAAACTTAATAAAACCATTTTTTTACCGACACTTGATGATGATTTGTTCATAAATTTTCTCCAAAGGTATTTCTAAATTCTAAGCTAAAGTTTAGAAAAATGCGAATTATTATGATGAATTTGCCCGAAACAAAGTTTGCCTTATTTTTATGTTACATTTTTGTTAAATCTTTATTTGTCGAATTCGACATTCCGAGTCTTTCGGTTATATTTTAGTTTCGCAGTAAAAATTTCCAGTTCAGGAGTGTAAAAATTAAAATGGGATTTAGTTTTATGCCGAAAGAAGATGAGTATTTCATGCTTTTCTCGCAAATGACCGCAAAAATGCAAGAGGCTTCAAATGCTTTGGTAGAATTAACACAAAGCAATTTTGCAAATTTTGAAACTTTGGTCAAAAAAGTTAAAGACATCGAACACGGTTGTGATTCAATCACACACGAAATAACGACAAAACTGAATAAGTCGTTTATCACGCCGTTTGACCGTGAAGACATTTTCACGTTAGCCGTTGCTTTGGATGATGTGGTTGATTACATCGACGCAGGAGCCAGAGCAATTTTGATGTATGACATCAGAGAAATGAGCGAACACGCCAAACATTTGGCAAAAGTTATTCAAGCCTTAACCATCGAGATAAATTCTGCCGTTTCAATGCTAAGTAAGCCCAAAAACATGAATCAGCATATTGTTGAAATTCATCGGCTCGAAAACGAAGCGGACGATGTTTATTTTCGCGCCATCGGCGAGCTTTTTCACAATCCGACCGATGCCATTACTTTAATTAAGTGGAAAGAACTTTACGAGATTCTGGAAAATGCAACCGACAGATGCGAAAGCGTTGCAAACATCATTGAAAGCATCATCTTAAAACATAACTAAAAATATGGACGCTACTTATGCTTTAGCTGTTTTCATCATCGTGGTCGCTTTAATTTTCGACTACACGAACGGAATGCACGATGCGGCGAATTCGATTGCAACCGTTGTTTCAACTCGCGTTTTATCGCCCGGCGTGGCGGTTGCATGGGCGGCATTTTTCAATTTTATCGCGTTTGCCGTTTATGGAACCGCCGTGGCGAAAATGATTGGCGGCGGCTTAATCGACTTAAAACCTATCCCGAAAGATTTGCATTTATACGTTCTGCTGGCGGGTTTAGTCGGCGTTATTGCTTGGAATATAATTACTTGGTATTTAGGCTTGCCGACATCGAGTTCACACGCTTTGATCGGCGGTTATGCCGGTTCGGCGATTGCCGCTTACGGCGGATTCGCGGTGATTGTTCCGGCAGGTTGGTATTTAACTCTTTCGTTTATTATACTTGCGCCGCTGATCGGCTTAACGCTCGGATATTTTATGCAGATTGCAGTTTTTTGGATATTCAGAAATGCGTCGGTTTCAAAAATAGATAAAGGATTCCGTGTCGCTCAGTTGTTTTCAGCCGCTGCTTTTTCTTTGGGACACGGTGGAAACGATGCCCAAAAAACGATGGGAATAATTACCGTTGTACTTGTTTCAAGCGGTTTATTGGCAGCCGGAGAAGGCGGAAAACTGCCTGAAATTCCACTTTGGGTTGTGCTTTCGGCACACGCGGCAATCGGACTCGGAACATTGACCGGCGGTTGGCGAATTGTCAAAACAATGGGGTCGAAAATTGCTAAACTTCAACCTGTCGGCGGATTTTGCGCGGAAACAGCAGGAGCAATAACTTTGGCTTTCGCAACGCTTTCGGGTTATCCGGTTTCAACAACGCACACCATAACGGGCGCAAT
Organism: Acidobacteriota bacterium; assembly: GCA_031430435.1. Taxonomy (GTDB): domain Bacteria; phylum Acidobacteriota; class Blastocatellia; order Pyrinomonadales; family Pyrinomonadaceae; genus JANNVK01. The sequence goes on along the minus strand of JANPBM010000009.1, from coordinate 2,870 downwards.
CGTCGGCGTGGGTTCAACCAAAAGACTTTCCGCCGTAAAATGGGGCGTTGCAGGTCGGATTGTGTGGGCTTGGATTCTGACAATTCCTTGTTCGGCAATTATCGCGGCAATAACTTATCTGATTATTACGTCGATTGTTAGGTTAATAGGCAAGTAATTTAGTTTTATTCATCGGGTTGAGGCTTCGTCTTTTTGGTCGGAGCCTCTTTTTTATCGCCCCAATAAAACGTTTTGACCGTGATTACATAAACAAAAACGCTCAACACGGTAATAATCAAGAAAAACACAATCAACCAAATTAACGGACTCATAGATGAAATTCTAACTTAGCGTAAATGGTTTGAGCAAAACCTTTCGAGGTTTATTTGGTGTAGCCGAACAGCTTTTTAAAGAAATCGATTGAAATTTTATCGCTGATAACATCCGTAAACTCTTCGATTGGTTCAAAATGAACAGGTTTTCCTTTCCACACTTTAACCATTGAAATAATCAATAAAACCATCGAAGCCGCAAAAAAGATATTTTTTGCAAAACCGCCAAAGCCGATTAAATTTCCCGCAAAACCCAAAATTGCCGTTACCAACAAAATTGCGACATGCAAAGCAAAACCTTGGGCGGCGTGAAATCGAACTTTCGTTTCGCTTTTCGGCACAAATAAAAGTTGCAGAAAACTTGCAATCAACCCAATTTGAAACGGACAATAAGCCGACAGCATCAAGATATTTTCGGGCAAGCCGGTTTTTGCAACCTTCCGCGAAGTCGGTTTTTCAATCGCAGTTTCGGCGAGTCTCGATGTTTGATAAAAGCTCGGCGGTTGATAATTCGACGACTCAAACATATTTTGAAATCGTCCGTTGTCAAAACGGCGGGTTGCGTCCTCAGTATTTGCAAAAGGTCGTGTTTCGTTGCTCATATTCGACGCGGTTTCAGGTTGTTGCATTTCAGCAACACGTTTCGGAAACTCGGAATCGAGCGGATTTGTATCAAATTTATTAGCCATAGCCGTTAAGATTTTACGACAAGTTATACGCAATAGTTCAATGAAATTTTAATCGAAAAGTTTTGAGCCGGAAGTAGTTTTTTTCTGAAGATAATATATTATCGGAAAAACCATAAAAAACAATCCGACACAAGCAATAATTATTGCGACATTGTTTCCGTTATTATCCGAACAAGATTGCGGTTGACCTTCGCAGTTTCCTACACAAAACGCATCAAATCCTGCGGTGTCATCAAATATCCATTCACAGCCTTTTGGTGTCAAAAACCTTGCCGTTCCAATTATGGAAACGCCAAGCAACAGCGAAATTGCCATCGGTAAAATCATCCTTTGTGCGTAATTTCTAAACAATTTTTATTCCCAATTCCTTTAATTGCGAATAACGGCTCATCTGTAAAATTACCGTTAAATTTTATCCACAACATATTTATTAAACCATGACGGAATTCTACTACTCCGAATTTCAATATCTTCACCATTTGTTATCTCTGCAAACAAAGTGGCTTTTTTCCATGAATTATCAAAAACATACGCTCGATCTGTTTGCTTTATTGCATCGAGCAGTAAGTCAAGCGAACGATAATAGCGACTTTCTATTTTATCGTTCGGCACATTGTGTCCGCCTGCTTTAACGCGAACTTCAACTCTGGAGATATTAATTTGTGGGTCTTTGGTGGCAACAAAATACAAATAATTTCTGTAACCGCTACTTTTTGATTTCTTTAAAAAATCAATTTTGTCGGGTGAAGACATTACGGTTTCAAATGAAAATGACTGCTTTTCTTCAATAAGTTTTTGCCGAATAAAGTCAGCCGCAACTGATGCGAAATATGAATTTACTTGAATATCGGCAAAGTACAATTTATTTTCGTTAAAGACCAGTTTCGCAACTTCAGATGTAAGATTTTGCTTTTGCAGAAACAAAGAATTTTGAAAATATTTAATTGCATTTACCTTATCGACTTTAATTCCAAATCTTTCAAAATCTAAAAACCGAAGGCTTTTAATTTCTGCTTCGATTTCATCGGGATTTACGAAAACACCAAGCAAATGTTCGCCAATTATTGATTTAATCGTGCTTTTGCCGGAGCCGTTTGGTTCCGCAAACATTCGCAATCTCGGAATTGAACTCATTTTATTTTGATAATTGTTCCCTTTCGTATCCTTACATCAGGAGTGTTTTTCGCAACAAATTCCATTGAGCCATCCGGAAAAACTCGTCTAATTTCGCCATTTTTAGAAATAATAACACTATTACCCGAAGCTAAAACTCTTTGATACGCCGATTTTGTCGCAATTTTTGCCAGCTTAGGAATTTGTTCTTCGGCATCTTGGATTGATTTTTCTACACGATTCATAACAGTCTTATTATACACGCAAACTTGGTTAATCGACAATTTTTATCCCTAATTCCTTCAACTGCGAAGTGTCCACAACGCCCGGCGAATCCATCATTAAATCCTGAGCCGATGCGGTTTTCGGGAACGCCATCACGTCGCGGATATTTTCCGTTCCGCACAAAATCATACAAGTTCGCTCGATTCCGGCGGCGAAACCTCCGTGCGGCGGCGTGCCGAATTCCAATGCGTCAAGGAAAAAGCCGAATCTTTCGCGGGCGACTTCTTCGGTCAAACCTAAGGCTTTGAAGTTCAACGCTTGCACCGATTTTTGATGAATCCGAATTGAACCGCCGGCACATTCATAGCCGTTAATTACTGCATCGTAAGCCTTTGCGCGAACTTCGCCGAGCAAATGACGTTGTGATTCATCCTCAATCGCGGTGGTAAATTTTTCCAAATCTTCATCCATCGGCGAAGTGAACGGATGATGCGCTGCGTCATAATTTCCCGTGTCTTCGTTATATTCAAAC
>JANPBM010000008.1:0-2784 GCA_031430435.1 Acidobacteriota bacterium | reverse complement strand
CCAATGCAAATAATCTGTGCGGCAATGAGAAAACTGCTGCATATTGCTTTTGGTGTCTTAAAACACAATATGCCGTTTAACCCGAATTTGGCTTTTTTAGGTTGACTTTCAAGACAGTATCTAAAGTATGTTGAACTTTTCCGGCAATTATTTTCGCAACAATTATGATTTAGTTTCAACCGTTGAATCAGATGCTTGGAAAGTTGACGAAATCGACGATTGGCTGAGAAACCGAGTCGTAAAACTATAATTCGCAAATTATTTTCACGAAACAGCCGTTGCAAGCTGTGAAAGAGCAAGAGCAACTTCATATATTGCTTCTGCAAGTTGATAATTAGCTTTAGCAAGTTGTGATTTAGCTTTAGCAAGTTGATAACTCGTTGTTGCAAGTTGATAACTCGCTGTTGCAAGTTAATAACTCGCTGTTGCAAGTTGATAACTCGTTGTTGCAACTTAATAATTCGCTGTTGCAAGTTCATATATTGCTTCTGCAAGTTGATAACTCGCTTCCGCAACTCGCAAAATCATCAACGCATTTCCACAAATTAAACACGATGCGTTAAAATCTATCTATGACTTTGCCTTTATTCGAAAATCCGATCCAAACCGAACTTGAACACTTACGCACCGAGATTAATCGGCACAATGAACTGTATTATATCGGCGATGCACCCGAAGTTTCCGACTATGAATTCGATCAACTGCTCGAAAGATTAAAGCAGCTTGAAGCCGAAAACCCCGAACTTATCACGCCAGATTCACCGACGCAGCGTGTCGGCGGAAAGGCGGTCGGTTTTTCGCAGTTTACGCACAAAGTTCCGTTGATGTCGCTCGATAATTCGTACAATTTAGACGATTTACGCGACTTTGACGAGCGTTGTACGAAACTCGCGGACGGCAGAACACTCGAATATGTCGCGGAATTAAAGATTGACGGTTTGAGCGTTTCGTTACATTACGAAAACGGCGTTCTGCAAGTCGGAGCAACTCGCGGCGACGGACAAACAGGCGAAAATGTTACGCCGAACGTCAAAACAATCCGCACAATTCCGTTAAAATTAAAGTCCGATTTTCCGACCGAAGCCGAAATTCGCGGAGAAGTTTTTCTGTCACGCTCACAATTTGAAAAAATCAACGCCGAACTTGAAATGCAGGACGAAAAAAAGTACGCAAACCCGCGAAACTTAGCTTCGGGAACGCTTCGCCAACTGGATTCGGCGATCGTCGCATCACGAAATTTGGATATGTTTCCGTACGATTTGTGGCAAGGAAATCGTAAAATGTTTGCCACACATTGGGAGAATTTTACATGGCTCGAAAAACAAGGTTTCAACGTCAATCCGAATCGTGCATTGTGCAAAAACTTCGATGAACTGACAAAATTTATTGATGAAATGCTTGCTCTGCGAGATTCTTTGGATTATGAAATTGACGGCGTTGTGGTCAAGGTAAATTCAACCGATTTACAAGCGGAATTCGGCTCAACGGGCAAGGCTCCGCGTTGGGCAATCGCTTATAAATATCCCGCAACTCAAGCAACTACAAAACTTAACTCAATCACGATTCAAGTCGGGCGAACAGGTGCATTAACGCCGGTCGCAAATCTTGAACCTGTGCAAATCGCCGGAACAACTGTTTCAAGGGCAAGTTTGCACAACGAAGACGAGATAAAAAGACTCGATTTAAAGATCGGCGATTGGGTGTTGATTGAGAAATCCGGCGAGATTATTCCGCAAATCGTCCAAGTTATCCCGACAAAACGCACCGGAAACGAAGTTGATTATGAATTCCCGACCAAATGTCCGATTTGCAATTCCGACGTTTTGCGTCCCGAAGGCGAAGCTGTCACACGCTGCACGAATGATATTTGTCCCGCCAAAATAAAGGGTCGTTTATCTTACTTTGCGGCGAGAAAAGCGATGGATATTGAAGGTTTAGGCGAAGTTTTAGTCGAAATGTTGGTAGATAAAGGCATCGTAAAAGATGCGGCAGATTTGTATTCGCTTGATTTAGAAACGCTTTCAAGTTTAGATCGAATGGGCAAAAAGTCGGCGGAAAATGTGTTGATACAAATCGAAAATTCAAAGTCGAGAGGTTTACAAAGATTGCTTTTCGGCTTAGACATCAGGCACGTCGGCGAAGGTTACGCAAAAAGAATCGCCCGACAATTTCGCAATATCGAAAACTTAAAGTCTGCAACAGTCGAACAACTCGACGACATTCCCGACATCGGTTTATCGGTCGCCGAAAGCGTCTGCAAATGGTTTCAAACCGAAGAAAACTTGCGAATAATCGAACGTTTAAAAGACTTCGGCGTGAAACTCGAGATCGAAGAAAGTTCGACCGCCCAATTAGACGAAAGATTTGTCGGCAAAATATTTGTGTTGACAGGGAAGTTGGAGCAATTTACACGCGATGAAGCGGCAAAATTAATCGAAGAACGCGGCGGAAAAGTATCGGGTTCGGTCAGCAAAAACACAAGTTTCGTTGTGGCGGGAAGCGATGCAGGTTCAAAACTGACGAAAGCGGAATCGTTGGGCGTAATGGTTTTGAGCGAAGACGAGTTTAGGGCGATGATTAGCTGAAATTGTGTCCAACAACAAAATAGTTATTCATTTCAACTACATCGAAACTATTAAAAAGTTTGGTTCTACCGCTAATTTAGTGGAAAGTGATAAAATGGGCAAATGTTTACAGAACAATTTTTCGATTTATTGTTGAATTTCGGAGTTGATTGGAAGGTTAAAGAAGTTGAAAGTAATCCCGAAACGAGCGAAGTGGATA
>JANPBM010000007.1:0-43791 GCA_031430435.1 Acidobacteriota bacterium | reverse complement strand
CTTTAACGTAATCCCGTTTATGGTTTTGGCGTTGGATTTCTCGCAACACTTTTCGCTCAGTTTCGTTTAACTCAAATCTCACAACTTTACTACACTCTCAATCTTGCCTTTTTTTCGCAAACTATTTACTTTTGGGTATAGAAGATGTCGAAAGCGAAATAACCAACGGCGAAGCACGCATCAAAGCCTTAATGATTCAACGCGATAATCTGAACGAAGATTTGATGAAGGAATGCGATTACATTGCCGCAGATGTTGAAGGAAACCGTAATTTCGGTCCTGACAGTGTGTTATACGGCGGTTTCGGTTACATCCGCAAATCAGAGAAAAAGAAAGGCGGAGGCAAAAAGAAACAACCGTAAACATAATTGTAAACGGTGAGTGGTGAATGATTAATTAAAAAAAAGTAATTCATCATTTACCGGTCACAATTCAGCATTAAAAAAGGTTGTGGTAAAATAACAGACAGTTTGAGGTAAAAAATTATGATGTTAAAAGAAGTTGTCGAAGTAGAAGAAGACGAGGAAAAATTAGAAATGCCCTCATTTAACCACAGTTTTATTTGCGGAGAAATTGCCGAACAAATAAATAAAACCGAAGTTTTCAAAGCTATGCCGGAATTGACTTTGAAAATTAACAAAGGCATTACACCTGATGTCTCAGTTTATTTGCGTAAAAATATTAAGCCGAATTTCTCGCGTGATTATTCAAAATTCCCTGAAATGCCAATCTTGGCAATCGAAGTTATTTCTGCCAGCCAAAACATTCAGCATCTGCTTGAAAAAGCCAAAAGGCTTATCAAAGAAGGTGTCAAAGCCGTTTGGACGATTGAACCTTTTACCAACACAATTTTTGTAACCACTGAAAACTCCGAGAAAAAGTTTTACAATCAAGAAGTTGAAAGCGAAGGAATTAAAGTAGATTTCCGGCAAATCTTTAATACAAATTAACTTCGGATAATCTTCAATACCGGTAAATGATAACCGGTGAATTGCTTGGTTTCCGGTATTCATCATTCATCACTCACAATTCACCAATAAAAAAGGTTCGGCGAAAGTTAATTTGGGTTAAATTTGTTGCGACATAAATTCGCAAATCAGACGATGAAAATGGTGCGTTCCCTGTTCGCGGGTCGGCGAATATCTGCCCGAATCATAGAGTTTCGAGCAGATTCCGCGTTGCACGGATTCGACTATTTGTTGGTCTTCCAGCTCAACAGTTTCCAAATCTTTACCCGCTCCTTGTCCGATTTTTGCCTTATCGGAAACAAATGTAAAATATGAAACCGTTGTTTTGGTTGGAGTTACGGGTCTGACGATGTTGACGGACAAACCCCACGGATAAAAATTAAACATCATATTGGGGAAAATAAAAAAGTGAAGCGCCGCAAGTTCACCTGTGTTATCGTAAGCGGTTTGCAAGTTGGAATAACGAAAAAGTTCGGTCGTGTAAGTGCCGTAATCAATCTCGTTATTCAACGCGGGATGCACAAACGGAACGTGAAAACCTTCGAGATAATTTTCGCAATACAACGCCCAATGCGCGTTCACTTCGTAATCTTTGGTCGCCGTCAGTCGATAGTTTTCCAACGATTTAACACGTTTCGACATTTCGTTTGTAAAATCATTCAGCAAAGCAATCGGATTGATTGCAGCGAATATAAACTGATGCCAAAAGCCGGACGGAATGTGTGTTAAATTGTCGTTTTCAGTCGGAAAATCTTTAACCGTTTCAAATTCGGGCATCGATAAAAACTTGCCGTCTAAACCAAATCTTCGTCCGTGATACCGACACCGAATTCCGTTTGCCCGACAATCGTTTTCAACCAAAATTGCCCCGCGATGTGTGCAAACATTAGAGAAACAATCAACTTTATCGCCGTCTTTGACCAACAATAACGGCGTGTCCGAAATACTGAACGGTTTGAGATTACCCGTTTCGGCAGTTGTTCCGACATAATGCCACGACCGCGAAAAATTTTTTTCTTTCGATGCAAAGAAAAAACTCTCGTCCGTGTAAAATTCGGACGAAAGCGTTTTTGCCGAGGCAATATCAGGGTTTATTTCAAACATTTATTTTTCGTAACAGTTCAAAAAGTCCAAATAAAACGGATAATAATCTTTGCTTCCCGCAACTTCGGCGCATTGCATCGCTTTTTCTTCGCTGCGTTCAAGATCGGTTTCCTTCAGATTTTCGTTTAATTGGATTGAAAAATAACGAACGGCAACCCAAAGCGCGTCGATAAATTTTTCGCTTGTTTCCGCGCAGGTAAAGATAATAATCGGCTCGTCGTCATCGTTTTCAACCCGAACCACGCCCGATTTGCGGTCAATCACAAGGAATTTCTCTTCAAACATTCCGACTTCAAACGTCTCGTCGTCGCCTAAAACTTCTTCGGCAAAACCGATGTCGCCGAAATCTACGTCGGAAACATCGTAATTCATGACCAGATTAACAAGTTCATCGTCGAAATCTTCGTAGTCGTCATGTTTTGCCACCAAAATAGGCGGCGTTAATGTGGCGAGTTTTGTTACAAATTCTTCTGCTTTCATATAAAATAAGATACCAAAATGTTTGAAATTTGTCAGTTACACAAAATAAAAAGACTGCAATGTTCTAGATTGAAGTCTTTTTATAATTTTAGAATCTCTAAGTTTTATCTTTTAAAATTTCTGGCTTTCTCAATTTCTGCTATCGGATCACTGACTTTAGGTCGAACAGTCGGCAAATCTGAATAATCAAAATTCAATGGCTTTAACCTGCCACCTCCTTTTAACTCAACTTTTACCCTGTCTCTATTCACATACTTTAATGCGTCTTCCATCTCTTTCCTTGTGAACAAATGCTTGTTTTTATGCATTTGATTAAATACATACGTTTCTTTTGCTGCTGTGTTTACTAAATCTGCGTTGCCTTTTACTTTTTTTCCTTTCCCAACGTTAAACCACTTTACAGGTCCCATTTTTTTGAACTGCTCAAGATGCTTTGTCTCGTGAAAAATGTCATTAAAAGTAACTTTATTGCCAAATATCATTATAGGCTTTTTGCCGGGTCCTCCTGTAATAATCTTAGCGTGAGCAGAATAACCCAGTGATCGTCCGTCAGGATATACATGCGGTTTGGTTATAGCATTTTTTTTGAGTTTTACTGTGGGGTCTATTCTGACTTCTACTCCTTGTTTTTCCAAGTATTTTGTAATTTTTCTTAGCTCTGCTTTGTTTAGAATTTGTCCGCCGTCAGCAACTTTTCTGTTCCCTATTAAATTTCTGTTTGCGTTCGGACGTTGTCCTCTTGACTCTGCCCTTAAAGTTTTCCTCACTTTTGCTCTCTCGTAAACTTGAATGCCAGACCGTTTATTCCCTTCAACAACTTGGTTTGTTATACTGTTTATGCTTTTTCTCGCATTTGCTCTTGCCGTCGTCATCGGTAGTTTACCCGAATTTGCAAGTTTTTGACGAGTACCTGTATTGATGTTTCTGAGCGGATTACCTTTCACACTTGTCGGCTTTACGCCTTTGCCTAAACCTCGTAATTTATTAAATCCGTTGCCGATTGTCTGCGGCAAATTTCGCACATCTTTAAATGTAAGTTTTCGGTTTAGCGTATTATTGATACTAGTCAACCCTTTTTTAGCCGGATTTATAACTCTGTTTGTCAGCGGTTTCACAATTTTATTTCTAACAAATTGTCCGCCTTTGGACGAAACAACATTTCTGACAACATTTTTGCTTCCCGCAATGCCTTTCGCTCCGCCTTTAATTAACCACGGCGCTCTTTGGGAAATTTGCGTGCCAATCGGTTTGGCAATTTTACCGCCGAATCTGAGAATTTGTCTGCCGACCGGTTTCAATACTTTTCCGCCAAGTCCGACTATTTTTCCGACCGGAATATACGACAAAACACCGTCGACAACCTGTCCCGTGCGTTGTTTACCGGATAATCGCGGATCGGCAAACGTAACAGGCGAAGCAAGTCCGCGTCCGATTGCGGTTGCCAGTCCGCCGGCATAACCCGCGCCTTTCACCAAAATATTGTTACTTTTTCGTAAGCCGCGATAATAAGTTGAAGAACGATTGATGATGTTGTTGCCTGTTTTGGCGACCTTGGTAAAACCTAAATTTGCATTCGCCGTTATTCGATTCAATAAATTACCCGAATTTCGGTTTTGTTGCGACCATTTGTGGTTACTTTTGATGCCTTTATCAGCCCAATTTTCAAACCGCTTAAAATTATTGACCGTTCCGCGTTTAATATATCTTGCCGCTTCAATTCTTGGTTGAATAACTTTATTAAAGGCTTTTTGGTGTAATCTGACTGTTGCGCCAATCGGGTTTTTGACAAATGCTCGACCGAAGTTAGCCGCTCTTTGAAATAAATTCGGCTTTGGCGCAGTTCTCGCTTGCGGCGCATTACCGCTCCGGGACGTTCCGAAAATCTGTTGCGGATTCGGAAAATTTATTTTCGGTAAATTTACTCTCGGTAAATTTATTTTCGGAAGATTGATGTTCGGTAAATTGAACTTTGGCAAATTAAACTTTGGAATGTTGAAACCCATTTTTGTACTCCTTGATCTTTTAAAACTCTTTTTCTTGCAAATTCATTTTTCGGAAATGAATAAAAGTAGGACGATTTAATAGATTATCGGCAGTTTTGAAAAAAAGTTTCCTGTTTTTTTACGAAAGCAGATATTTCGGATGATTTTCATCGCGGTCAAAACCTCGGCAGATCAGACCTTCGGCAAAGGCGCTTTCAAATTCGGCTTTGATTCTATTTTGCGTTTCAATCGCAAGTTGCGGGTTTGATGTAACCAATTCGTTCCAATTCGGCGGAATTTCGACGGTGCGTTTTATTTCGCTTTTCGCGGTGAAACTTTCGCCTTTCGATAAAGCAACCGTTTTTTCGCTTTCCAAATCCCATTCGGCAAAAAGTCGATCGCTGTCAATGCCGAGCTTGCCGTTTTGGTCGCCCGTAGTCGAATAATCCGTGCCGTAAAAATTCGGTTCGTAATGTTTAATAATCGCTCCGAGCTTTTCTAAATTGAAAAAAGCATTGCGTGATTGGACAGGTTGAAACGTCCATTTGATAAATTTTACGCCTTCTTTTAACGAACGTTCACGCTGCGACCATTTCAATTTTGCCCCGATTCCGCAACTCTGGAAATCTTTGCTGACCGCCGTCATATGTGAATAAAACGCTTTTTCGCCGTTAATAAAAGCGGGAACGCTCAACACGAACCCGACCAATTTATCGGCAACAAACGCTCCCAGCGTAAAACCGCCGGCGTGTTTTGTAACAATTAAATGCCGAACGGGCGAGATTTCGATGTCGGGCAAGCCGAAAACATCGCGTTGCAATTGAACGCAAGCCGATAATTCTTCGAGTTTTACGCATTCGCGGACTATAATTTCCATTAAAAATATCTTAACATTCCGGTTAAATTTTGTTATACTGTTTTTGGCTGATGTTGGTAATCAAACAAACCTGCACCCTGTTTCATCACTTTTTTCTTACCGAACATCTTACCTTTTCAATTCGATTCTACAAAATGTTGCCTGCAAAATCACTCGAAATAAACGGAATTTTATCACAATATCCGCTCGCTGAACTGTTAGCGGAAAGCTCTTTTTCTACTTTCAGCGGTTCGTTTCGGCTGACTGACGAAGCCCGAAAAGTCATCATCTATTTGCGTGAAGGCGAAGTTGTGTTTGCGGTTTCCAACTCTCGCCAACACCGCTTATTTGAATTATTGTTGAGCTTTCGGCAAATCACCCGCGAAAAATTAACGCAATTCGAGAATGTTGCCAATGATTTGGAATTCGGACAAAAATTGGTTGAAGCGGGTTTATTTGCCCAAAGCGATATTGACGTAATGTTTGCCGAACAACTGAAACAGGTTTTGCAAAACGCTTTGGCTTGGAAAACCGGCGAATGGACATACAGCCCGTTTGCCCGCATCAAAGAAAGTATCGGATTCAAGGTTGATTTGCAAAAACTTTTGCTTGATTTTGCCCGCAAACTCGAATCCGATTATGTTTTGCAACGATTCAACGGTTGCCAAGACGAATTTGCAATGAGTCAAACGGCAAATTTGAACACGAATTTGCTGCCGCACGAAGGATTTGTTTATTCCCGATTAGACCGGCGAATGAAAACTTCGGACATCAAACTTATTTGCGGATTGCCCGACACGCAAATTCTGCACAGTTTGTATTCGCTGTGGTTGGGCGGTTTTGCCAAACGTCATAATTTTTCATCGGCGTTTTCTATCTTGCAAATCGAACGAATTTCGGCGGCAAAATTCAAATTAAGCGAGCAGGCAGTCGTCGCCGCACCGAAGATTGAACAGGTTTTACCGCTTGTTACAGAGGAAATCGCGGAAGTTGAGACGGTTGAAAAAACGGCAGTCGTCGAAGATGTAACGATTGAATCTTATTTGAAACAAACCGCAGAAGCGTTCAGTTATTATGAAGTCTTAGGCGTAAAAAATACGGCTGATATTTCTGAAATCAAGCAAGTTTATTTTAATCTTGCCAGACAATTTCACCCCGATAAATTTCATAACGAGGAAAAATCAGCCAAAGATCAGTTGCAAAACGCTTTTACGCAACTTGCCCAAGCCTACGATACGCTCAAAGATAAAGACCAACGCGAGCTTTATGATTTCAAACTGAAACGAAAAATTACTGCCCGCGAAGAAGAAGAAGAAGAGATAAAAAAAGTCGAAAAAGCGAAAGGAAAAGAAACAGATCAAGAACCGGACGGAGGAAAATTGCGGACGGCAAAAACATATTTTGAACGCGGTTTCAGTCTTTTAATGGGACAAGAACCCGAACACGCCGTGCCGTTTTTGGCAAATGCCGTCAATCTTGCCCCGAATGTTGCCCGCTATCACGCGTACTACGGCAAATCGTTGGTCGGCAATAAAAAATATCGCCATCAAGCCGAGCAAGAATTATTGTCGGCAGTCAAATTGGAACAAGACAACGCCAATTTCAGAATAATGTTGGTGGAATTTTATTTGGAAGTCAATTTATTAAAACGCGCCGACGGCGAACTGCAACGGCTTTTGGAATTGCACCCGAATAACAAAGAGGCGAAAATGCTTCTCGACAAAATGCCTAAAAAATAGTAATTTTGGCAGACGGTAGTTTTTTTATCAGTTCAACACAAAACAAGTTATGTCGTTTTCCGGAAATAATACAACCCAAGAAGTTTCGTTTGATGAAAATCTTTTGAAAATATCCGCTTTGATGGATGAATTTGAAGGTTATGAACATTCGCACGCCACCCGCATCGCAGTTTTGGCTGATGCGGTTGCCCAAAAATTTAATCTTGCCTCGCAAGACAGATTAGCGTTGAAGCAAGCCGCGTTGGTTCACGACATCGGCGAAGTTGTCATGAACCGCAACTATATTCAAATCAAGCGTTTACTGACCGAACCGGAACGAGTTGATATGCAACGACATCCCGTTATCGGCGAACAAGAAGCCGCCAAACGCGGTTTGAGTCGCGCTGTCCAACTGCTCATTCGGTGGCATCACGAATGGTGGAACGGCGTTGGTTATCCCGATGGTTTGGAGCGGCAACAAATTCCGCTTGCTGCCAGAATTTTGCGCGTGGTCGATACTTATGTTGCCCTGACCGACCGCCGACCGTACAGCGAAGCGATTCCCGAATCGGAAGCAAAACGGTATTTAATCGAATGGTCGGGCATCGAATTCGATCCGAAAGTTGTCAAAATGTTTTTGTCGTTGGAAGATATTAAAGAACTTGAATCTTTTGTTTAAATTAAATCTCGAATCTGTTCGAATCTGAATGTTAATATGTTGAGTAAAACAAGTGTTATTCCGAAAGGTTGGTTGGCTTTTGAGCTGAATGTTCTGCGTCGTTTGAAATTTAATTCGATTGCTCTGCCGTTCACGGGCGAAGCGAATCTCGGCACATATTTAAAGCGTTGGAATGTTCGGATTGTCTCAAACGATTTATTGACTTGGTCGTGGACAAGCGCGGTCGCCAACATCCAAAATAATCACGAAATCATGACCGAAGGCGAACTTAACGCCGTTTTGGAAGATGCCTATGTTCCGCGTTATCGGCTGAAAAATCAATCACTCAGAAATTGGTTTAACGAAACCGATGCGTGGTGGTTTGATAACGTTCGGCAAAATACCGAGAAAATAGTTTCGCCCGTCGTCAAAGCGATTGCGTTGAGTTTAGGAATGGCAATCGGCGATTATGTCTTATCATTCGACGAAGAAACGCTCGAACTTCGGCAACCGCTTTCAACTGTTTACAAGCGTTTGTGGAGCAGTCAGCTCGACCCGATCAACAATAATCAAAATAATCCTTGCACAAACCGCATCGGCTACGAATTTTTGGCGGAAAATTATACGGATTTGATGTTTCTGCGATTGCCGCGAGTCAATAATCTCGATCTCAAAACCTCGCTCGGATTTATGGCGTGGCGAGAAGAATGGATTCGCGGAAACGATACGTTTTGGAACGAATTGGAAACAGGACAAGTCGGAAGGTTGGGAACGCGGGTTGAAACAAAATTTCAGTATTTGAAATTGGTGGAAGAAACGCTGAACACGGCTTCGCATATTCCGAATTGGGCGATTTCGCACGTTGAAGACGGATTTATCACCACCCAAGACATCGTTGAAACCATCAGCAAAATTCGCAAAGTTGATTCGATTTTCACCAAAGATTTTTCCGAAGTTACGGGAACCAAAGCAGTTATCATCACAGCTTAGGTTCGATTAAGAATCGAGAATCGAATGTTTTCACATGATTTTTAATTCTTAATTTATTTTACCGTTAGTTGTAAATTCCCTTTCGCGGTTCGGGCAAACCAAATCAGCGCGGCAAAAGCCGTTAAAACGCCTGAGGCAACCGTCAGCATTTGCGGCGAAATATAATCGAGCGAAACACCCGCAAAATAAATCGAGCAACTGAAAACCGTAATTTCCATACCGCGATCGAGCGTTGAAATTCTGCCGCGAATATAATCGGGCAAAGCGTGTTGAAAAAGCGTTTCTTGCACCGCATATTCTACGCCGATCACAACTCTCGAAATAAAAAATACCAAACACGAAAGCCACAACATCGGCATCAAACCCGCAATCGCAAACAAAATCCCCTGTGCAATCAGCGTTCCGCCGATAAATTTACTGGTCAGTTTTTTAATCTCGATCCAAGTTCCGAGTCGATAGGCAATCAGCATTCCGATTCCCAAACCCAACCCGTTCGCCGACCACAACATACCGATTGCAAAAGCCGAACTGAAAGATTCTCTCGGCGCAAAAACGTCTCCGCCGAGTCTTTCCAAAATTACTTGAATCGCGCCGCCGCCGACCGCCCAAATCAAATTCATCAAAACAATCGTCAGAATAAAAGGAGTTTTAAAGATAAACTCGAAGCCTTCGAGCATTTCTTTGAAAAAAGTGTCTTTTTTACGGTTTTTCGACTCCGGCTTTTCGGTCGCGCTTTCGGGAATCAGCCAGATTGTATAAGCCGAAATCAAAAACGAAAGTGAATTGATGATAAACGCGATGTTGTTGCCGAAAAATGTAACGGCAATTCCGCCGAGCGCGTTACCGAGCGCCATCAGCAAAAATCTGGACGAAAACATCAACGCCGTTCCCGAAAGCAACCCTTCTTTTCCGACCAAATTCGGCGTTACCGCACTTTTCGCGCCGTCAAATAACGAGGCTGAAACCGACATCAAAACCGAACCGACATAGATTATCCAAAGGTCTTCTTTTTGATGAATAAACAAAAAACTTAACGCCAAAAAGATGCGGACAATATCGGTAAAGAGCATCAATTTCCAACGCGAAACTCGGTCTGCGAGCGTTCCCGCAAACGGCATCAGCAACGCCCACGGCAAAGTTCGGCAAATCAGAAAAATCATCAACGGTTCAACCGCGCCATCCGTAATTTCTCTCACAATCGATTGTCCGGCGATGAAATTAAACCAGTTGCCCAACTCCGAAACATATTGTCCCGCCAATAAGTTACGGAAATTTCGGTTGCCTTTAATCAGTTCCCAATTTGTTAAACTCATAAAAAATGTCAGGCTCGAAAACCTGACGTATTCTTGCCGAAAATGTGTAAATTGTTTTAATCGCCGCTGAAAACCGGCTTGCGTTTTTCGATAAATGCCGCCACGCCTTCACGAAAATCGTTTGACTTGCCCGATTCGATTTGGCATTGATGTTCAAGTTCAAGCTGTTCGTCGAAACTGTTTGAAAACGTCGCGTTGAGCATTTTTTTGATGCGTCCGATCGAACCCGTCGGCATATTGGCGAGCCGCTTTGCCATCGTAAAGGCTTCCGTTTGGAGGTTTTCGGCGGTGACGACGCGGTTTATCAGACCGATTTCGGCGGCGCGTTTTGCATCAATCGAATCGCCTGTCATAAACATTTCGGCGGCGAGTTTTTCACCGATAATTCGCGGCAGAAAAAAACTTCCGCCGCAATCGGGCGACAATCCGATTTTCACAAAGGCTTCATTAAAAATCGCGTTTTCATCTGCCAAAACAAGGTCGCAAGCCAGAGCAAAATTTGTTCCCGCGCCTGCGCAAACGCCATTTACGGCGGCAATAAAAGGAATCGGCGTTTCACGAATCAACTTGATGGCGGCGTGCATTGCCAACAGCGGTTCGCTTGTGGTTGCGCCTTTTTTCTGCATCGTCAACATTTCAACCAAATCTCCGCCCGAACAAAAAGCGCGTCCGTTGCCGGTCAAAACAACTGCTCGAACTTTGTCTTCGGACGCTTTTTTAATCGCCGAAGTTATGTCGCAAACAAGTTGTCGCGACAACGCATTCAGCGATTCGGGACGGTTAAACGCAATGATTGCAACGTTTTCCGTTACTTGATAATTTACGGTTTCAAAACTCATACTTCATTAAATTTCAAATTCCGGATTCGGGCAAACATCGGGAATCTTCAAATTTGAATCAAATTCTTAACTTTTTACTTTTGCTTTTTTACTTCAAATGCCGCGCTTTTCCCGCTTGAAAACAATCTTTGCAAAGAATCGAGCGACCGATTTTCGGCTGAAACGGAACGGTGTCGTGTCGTCCGCAATTATCGCAAACAATTTCAAAACGAGTTGGCGCGTTTTCACGCAAAGCGGTTTTTTTCGAGCGACATTTTTGACATCTTTGCGGTTGGGCAAAGTTCTTTTGATAAAAAAACTCTTGGTCTTTTTCACTGAAAATAAATTTTTCTTTACACTGAATACAAGGTATTTCAACGTCCGGCATTTGTTTTTCTCCTAATCAAAAGTTTAGCGTAGAACCAAATAAAATGCCAAAACGTTATTCAAACACTTTTACGCGATGATTTACCGCCGGATTTCCCTTGCCTAAATTCGGCGAAGTTTTTATTGCTTCGGTTACAAATTCTTTCGATTTTTTTACCGCTTCGGCTAACGATTTTCCGTTCGCCAAATTTGCCGCAAT
The DNA here is from genome assembly GCA_031430435.1 of Acidobacteriota bacterium. Classification (GTDB taxonomy): domain Bacteria; phylum Acidobacteriota; class Blastocatellia; order Pyrinomonadales; family Pyrinomonadaceae; genus JANNVK01. Next base: position 32,318 of record JANPBM010000007.1, on the reverse strand, counting down.
CGCCGCCGCCAACGTACAACCTGTTCCGTGCGTTGAGTTTGTCTCGATAAAATCGGCTTCAAAAATAGATAATTCATCTCCGATAAACAGAAAATCGCTTGCCTTTCGGCTCTGAGTTTTCCCCTTTGCTTTTTCCCTTTTCCCCTGAAAATGTCCGCCTTTTATCAACACATTTTTTGCCCCGAAATTTTGCATTATTCGTGCGGCTTTGCGAATATCGGCGGCATTTTCGATTTTCAAACCTGTAATTCGCTCTGTTTCGGGAATGTTCGGCGTAATTATTTCAGCGAGCGGAAACAAATTTTTGATAAGTGATTGCAAAGCGTTATCGTCGATTAAATCATAGCCCGAAGTTGACCGAACAACCGGATCGACGACAAAATTCTCGATATTTTTCTCGACTATAATTCGGGCAACCGCTTCGATAATTCCCCGTGTCGGCAACATTCCGGTTTTGACGGCGGCAACGTTGAAATCGTCGAAAATCGGTAAAATCTGTTGCCGAACACAATCGGCGCTTTGATTTTCAAAGCCGAAAACACCTTGCGTATTTTGAAACGTGAGCGACGTAATCGCCGCCGTCGCAAAACAATCAAACGCCGTAAACGTTTTAATATCGGCAATTATGCCCGCCCCGCCGCTCGGATCAACGCCCGCAATGGTCAAACAAACTTTCATCTTTTAATTTTCGCAGATTGTCGGCATTATTCAAAAACCGAATCGCCGCGAAACCGCTTGTAACTTTGCAAACTTCGCGGTAATTTGTCTCGTCTATTCCGCCTAAAGCTATGACCGGAAACGGTTTAAGTCTTTCGCAAACGTGCCGAAGTTCATCAAAACCTTTTGCCTGTTTAGAAAAAATCGGGCTGAATGTTACAAAATCCGCACCGTTTTCGCGGGCGTGTTGCGCTTTTGCAAGCGTGTGTGTTGAAACTCCGATGATGAAGTTTCGCGGAAAGTTTTGTCGAATAATGTCGGTTGGAATCGAGGTTGAAGTCAGATGAAGACCGTCCGCTTTTGCCGCGAAAGCGACATCGGCGCGGTCATTTACCAGTAATTTAGTCTCGGAATTTTTGGTTAATTCGACGGCTTCGGTCGTTAGTTGAAACAGTAATCCGGCGGGTAAAAGTTTTTCGCGAAGTTGGATGCGCGAGATGCCGCAAGCGACCGCAACTTTAATTATATCAATAATTTGACGTTTTTTTTCGGCAAAATTCGCGGTTGTCGCCTCGCCTTTTGTGATCAGGTAAATCACTTTCCGGTTTCCAAAGACTCGGCGGTTTGATTAAAATTCATAATCTCGGTGAACGCCATATAAAGATTCAAAACGCCGAGTCCGGAAACCGCGCCGCGAACCCAACCCGACCCGATTGCATCACGAATAATGTTTGAACCGGTCAGCGAAGCAGTCAACGCCAAAAAATAATTATCGCTCCAATCGCTTATTCCGCCAAGGTTTATCCACGGAAACAAAATCAACGTAATGCCGGACATCAAGCATAAAAGAATAAAAAATATGACTATCGACTTTTCAACCATTTTCAGATTATAAATTATTCGCCGGTAAATTAAAAATGCTTGGCGCAAACGGTGAAAAACCTTGCGTCAAGCATTCGGATGTAAAAATTCAGACTCGGATTTACAATTTCAAGAGTTTCAATCGCTCGCCGACATCTCGGTAGCTAATATCTTCGCCGTAAATTTGTTCAAAATATCGAATTGCGTTTTCTTTGTCGCCTTCCGCTTGGTTAGCCACGGCAATTTCATAAAATAAACCGCGACTTTCATCAGTTGACAAATTTGATGTTTCAAAACATTTTTCAAACCACGTCATCGCAAGTTTCGGCATTTGTTTTTCCATAAAACAATGTCCGAGCCAGTTGCAGCACTGAAAATGTCGCCGCGTTCCGTCGTTCGGTTTGACGGATTTTATCGCATCTTGAAATTCTCCGGCAGATTGATCGAGCAAACCCATTTCTTTATACGCAATTCCGCAACTGAAATGAGTTTCATAATCATCGTCCGAAGATTCTTCGACATCTTCAAAACCTAAATCGCTTCTGAAATCTTGAAATCGACTCTCGGATTCAGTTATCGGTTGAGCCTCATTTTCTCGGTTTAAGCCGGTGAACTCTCCATTTTCATCGGTTTCGCCATTTTCATTCGACTTTATGCCGAAATCGAAACCTGTTTCTTGCGGCGGTTCCGAGAAATCACCGAATTTAAATTCTTCGGTTTGCGTTTTTTTGGCACCGACCAATTCAATTTCTTCTTCCGACTCGATTGTTTCGTCAACAACCGTGGCAGCGTCTAAAAATTGTGGTGTAATTATGCCGAGTTGTTCTTTGCGCTTCTGAATTTCGGAATGTTTTCCGAACTGATTTTCTAAAGAGTTCAGCGTTTCAATCGCTAAGTCTGTGTAATCGTTTGAGATATAAAAATCTACGCTTTCCAATTCTTGATGCAGGTGCATTTCCAAACTCGGACTCAATTTTTGTTCGTCTTGCTCAGGTTCGGTTTCAGAAAAATTATATTCTTCGGCTTGTGCGGTAGAATCGTCGGAAACAACGTGGTTTTTTTGCCCGAAATTTGAAGTTGCTTCCGTATCGCCGCTCAAATTTTCAAAACTTTCAAACTGCGGAATTTCATTTTCAACGACTGTGGCTGAAAACCCGACGCTTTCCAACGAAAGTTGTTCGATCGTGGTTGCTCCGCCGATTTCTTCCAGACGTTTTGCATAATTCGGTTCAAACGGCGGGATTGAAACAAGTTGGGAAAGAGCATATTTTTCGTCTTCGATTACTCCGTTTATTTGAGCCGAGTCAGCCATTCTTTCCAATGCTTTTTTGAGTTCGACATCGTCTCGCATCCAACTGTGAAAACGAACCAACAATCGCAAAGCATCGAGTTGTTCGGGATTTCGCGCTAAAATTTCTTCGGTGGTGGCTTTGTACTCTTCGGCTTTTCCGCCGACCAAAAGATGCTCGGAAGCCATATTCAACACGCGAATTGCCGAATCTATTTTGTTTTCTTTCAGATACGAACTGACTACGTCTAAAAATTTGGAATAATTCGACGGTTCTTTTTCGGCTAAGGTGATGACAACTTTTTCGGCTTCTTGAGGATTATCCACGCCGATATAACAGTCCGCCAAGAGCGATAAAATCTCGGTGTTGTAAGGATTATCTTTTTGCAATTTCTGCAATAATTCGCACGCTTCGTCAGCTCGACTAATCGCAATTTGCGAGGAAACATAACCGTTCAGAGCAATATAATCGGTCGGTTTAATTTCTAATGCCCGCGAAAAAGCATCGACGGCTTTCTCGTATTTTCTGATGCTTGCCAATCGGGTTGCGGCTTCGATAAACGAAACGGCGGCTTCTTCTTTTTGGTTTTCGCTCCAATAACCTTCTGCCAATTTCAGATAAATTTCGGTATTATTCGGATCGAGTTCGGCAATTCTTTTCCAAATATTTAAGGCTTCAATTTTTTTACCTTCGTTTTGATAATAATCGGCAACGATTGAATAATGATTTTTAGCATCCGCAATCGAACCTTTCAGATGGTAAAGCGGGGCAAGTTTAGCCGAAATTTCGACCGAATTCGGATTTAGCCGAGAAACTTTGTTATAAACAGCGATTGCTTTTTGGGCAAAACCTTGTTTGCTGTAATGTTCGGCGACCTTGGTAAAACACGCGACGGCTTGCGGCTTATCGTCAATTTTGACATACAAATCACCAAGCATATTCATCGTGTTGAAATCTTTGGCATCGTTTTCAACCAGCGAAGAATACTCTTTAATCGCGTCTGTAATTTTGCCTTGCGTTAAAAAACGTTCGGCGGAACGCATTGCTTTTATTTTATCGAAGCTCATTTGGACAAAAATTAGTTTTCCGGAAGTGAATTTGCGTGATACTTTTGGAACAGAGATAGTTTCTCCGTGTTATTTACAGTAGCATTTATACCAATCAGAGTCAACGATTTTTATCAATGTTTATAAAGTTTTTTCAGGTTGTTTTATGAGAATAGTTATCCAACGAGTATTGTCCGCAAAAGTTACGGTTGAAAATAAGACTGTCGGTGAAATCGGTTCGGGAATTTTGGTTTTATTGGGTATTTCAAACAATGATTCCGAAAAAGTTGCGAAATTTATGGTTGAAAAGGTCGTAAACCTTCGCATTTTCGATGATGAACAAGGTAAGATGAATCTTTCGTTGCTCGACACAGCCGGCGAATTGTTGGTAGTTTCACAATTTACGCTTTACGGCGATGCCCGCAAAGGTCGTCGCCCGTCATACATCGAAGCGGCAACACCCGAATTTGCAAATAAACTTTATGAATACTTTGTGAATGAAGCGCGGGAACAAGTCAGCCGCGTCGAAACGGGAAAATTTCAAGCAATGATGAAAGTTGGGTCGGTAAATAACGGACCTGTTACAATTTTGCTTGACAGCGACAAAAATTTTTAAGAAAAACCGGTCATTATGAACAAACATTTAACGATTATTTTAGTGTTATCACTATCAATTTTATTAACTTTATCGTGCGATAAAAAAGCGACAACCAAGCCTGCCGCGACTAAAAAGCCTGAAATAAAAAAGGGCATTCTGCCGATTGCCGACAGCGAAATCGCCGTCATCGAGATGCAAGAATCCGCGTTCGGCAAAATAAAAATGGAGTTATATTCAAACATTGCGCCCGAAATGGTCAAACGATTCAAAGAATTGGCGAAAGAAGGCGTGTATGACGGCACCACATTTCACCGCGTAAGTTCGATTGTGGTTCAAGGCGGAGACCCGAATTCCAAAGATGCCGATCCGACCAACGACGGTCAGGGAAAATCAGATAAACCGAGCGTTCCCGCAGAGTTAAGCGATATTCCGTTTGACATCGGCATGGTCGGGGCGGCACGATCGGCAGATTATAATTCGGCTAATTGTCAGTTTTATATTACGCTCAAACGCTATCCGAGTTGGGACGGCGAATATACGGTTTTCGGCAAAGTCATCGACGGAATGAATAACGCTTTTACAATTTCGGGCGTACCAACCAAAGGCGGCGAATCACCGTTGGATAAAGTTGTCATCAAAAGCATCACATTTGAAACAAAGTAGTCAAAAAATTTGGATTTACAACAACCAAAAAAGGCGAAAGTTAAATCAACTTTCGCCTTTTTTTATTTTCAACGTCAAACTATCCTTGCGAAAAAGTTCCCATTTGGCTGATGGTGAAATCTTGCATTCCCAACATTTCGTCCAGTACATCCAGCATTTTCGCCATTTTGCTCAATTCATCGGTCGCTCTGTCCATCTGATCCATCGTCAAAATGTAATCTTCCAACATCATTGCCGCAAAACTTTCGCCGCTTGAATCGCCGGAATCTTCATCGGACTGCTCATCTCTTTGACGACGCAAAGAGCCTGTCAAACGACGCATCCGTTCACGCTGTTTACCGAGCAAGTTTCGCATAATTTTACGTCGCATAGTCGGTGTCAAAGACCGCAAGGCTTCATTATTTCCCGGCGGCGGAGCAAGCACACCGAGCATTGTCGGTTGCAAATCGAGTCCGAGAAGTTTATCGGTTGCCGAAACATATCCGGTAGAACGAACTTGTTCGGCAGACTCAAGTTGTGTAACATCTCGCCCGATTATCACATCGGGCATCAGTTGCTGATTTTTGCCGGTTTTTGCTCCGCCCGATTGGGCAGATTCACCGGGTTGACCGACCGGAATCTCTACGCCGTCTATATTGGTTTCGGCTTTTTGATTCTTGACTTTATCGGGATCCTTGATTTGGTTTTCCGTTAAAGAATCCAGTCTTGGAACATTGGTTAAATTTCTGCTGATTTCCGCCATATTTTCTGTAAATTTTAATGAGATGTTGTTTCTTGTTGCTCATAAACCCATTTTAAGACTACGGCAACTGTTTCAAAAAGATCTTCCGGTATTTCGTCTTCGATTTCAAGTTCAAACAATGCTCGCGCCAGCGGAATGTTTTGCATAATCGGGACGCTTGATTCGGTCGCAATTTCGCGAATTTTTGCCGCCATTAAATCGGCGCCTTTCGCCACGATGATCGGAGCCGAATCTTCGCCGCGTTCATATTTTATGGCAACGGCAACATGCGTCGGGTTTGCGACGATGACGCTTGATTTTTTAACCGCCGAAGACATTCCTTGAGCAATAATTTCGCGGTGAATTTGTTTCCTTTTCGATTTAATATAAGGATCGCCTTCGGATTCTTTATACTCGTCTTTAACTTCTTTTTTCGACATTTTATTTTCTTTTTTATGCAACATTTTTTGCAAAAAGAAATCTGCGCCGCCGATTAAAAGATATGCGATGCCGACTTTGAGTCCCACGTTCAAAAAGAGTTGCGATAAAAAAGCGAGTGATTCCGACGGAGGTTGAGCTGTCAGCCGAAGTAAATCGGCGCGTGAATCCCAGAGCGTTGTCCCGACCACCACACTTGCAATCACCATTTTAATCATCGTCTTGACAACTTCTATATATGGTCGAGATTTGAAAAATTTTTGTTGAAATGCTTGGGCAGGATTAAGTTTTGTAAAGTTCGGTTTGATTGTTTCGGTTGAAAAAATAGATCCGACTTGCAGATAATTGACGGCGAAAGCCATCACAAAAACGGCAGAAAACATTCCTGCCATCAAATAAAGAATTGTGGATACTATCTGTTGGAATGCCTCATTGCCGTGATGGATGGTAAACTTTTCATCGAAACTTGCGGCAAAAATAATTTGTTTAATCAGTAAATCTTTGAGAGCCGCACCGATAAAACCTGACGAAGCCCACAAAACCACCACCGAAACAATTAGCAAAACGGCGGCAGAAAGATCTTGGCTTTTGGCAACCTGTCCTTTCTTTTTTGAGTCTTGTAAGCGTTTCTGGGTAGGTTCTTCAGTTTTTTCCCCACCTTCAGCCATTTGAAATTACCTATTTTTTGCCCTTCATCTTTTGCAAAATACCCAAAATTCTGCGGTTTAACGAAGGATCGCTTGAAACAGAATCACTCAAATCGTCAATCATTTTTTGACCTTCACTACTTTCACGAAAATCCTTTTTCAAACGCGAACCAATCATAAATTGGGCAGATTGTTTGACCGCCGACAAAGAACTTTCGGAATCGCCTAAATCTGAATTTGACGCGATCTTTTGCATTGCCGTAAAGCTCGACGATTTCGGTTGTTCGGTTTTACCTGATTCGGGAGGTTTGCCTTCCAGTTCAGTTAACGCCTTTTCAAACTTTTCGGCTTTAATCAGCTCACGGACATCCTTCGAACCCAGAGATTCAAGTGGCTCTGCTCCGCTGCTTAGTGGTGATGTTGGACCTTTTACTCCCATAACTTTATATTAACCAAATTTACTTGAATTTGAAAACTTTATTCGGGAGAAACCAAATGTGCCACTTCGAGTAGAGCTTGAGCAGTTCGACTGTGCGGCGAATTTGCATCGCTGGCAATAATCAAATTTAATTCAACCTCGGCTTCGCTTCTTTTTTTTTGGAAAAGAAGCGATTCGGCACGGTGAACGCGTGCATACAGACTGTTTGGTTTAACCCGCAAAGCATCTTCGCAGGCGATTTGAGCAAGTTCGAAGTTGCCGCGTTGCAACTCTACGGTACCAAGTCCGACACGGGGAATGTCAGAGTCGGGAATCAATTCCGCGACTCCGTTAAAAAGACTTTTCGCATCGTCGAATCTGTTCGATTCCCGTAATAAAAACCCGACTTCAAGCATTACCCGCAGTTCGACATCGCTCGGCTGAACGTAACTGAAATTCATTTTAGTTTAATTTTACGACTTCATGTTATTGACAGCTTGCATTTCGCTGTCGTGCCGAGTTTTGAGCAAATTGGAGATTGCCGCAAACTCTTCGCCGGAACGCGCAATTTTGTTTTGAAACATAATAAGTTGAGTCTGTGAACGAACGTTATCTTGTTGCAGTTGTTCAAGTTGTCCGAGATAACCTCCGCCGGTAGTCATCAAACTCGGCAAGATTCCGCCGATTCCGCCGCCTGTTACCACTCCGACCCCGACTCTGGCAACCGTCCCGAAAACGTTACCTACTTTTCCCCAAAAACTCGGTTTCTTTTCGGTTGGCTGACCGGTTATTTCACCGTTTGTGATAACTGTTTCTTGGATGTTGTTTTTTAGTGGATCAATATTTGGCATTATGCACTCCTTGATAATTTTTATAAATCTGATTTTACTCTAAAAACTGTAATTGTAAAAGATATTTTAATAAAATCTTAAAAATCCGTATAATTGCCGATTTTATGTCGATTAAATACAAATATAATTTCGTCTGACATAGTTATCGTTAATTTTACAAAAAAGTTTCCTGTTTTTTTATAATTCTATTTATTTATTATTTCCGGTAATATTTCGGAAATATCGCCATTCCGACTTTTCAACTCAAAAACTTATCCATTTTGTTATTTCAATAAATTTATGTGATATTATAACCAACGTTTTAACTTACCGATCGGTATTCGTCTGTAAAAAGTTTTTGTTATATAAACTTAATTTCAATTCGGATTATTTTATGGATATAAATCAACTTGAGGTGCTTGTTGCCGTTGCGAATGAGAGAAGTTTTTCGCGTGCCGCCGAAGTGCTTGAACGCACTCAACCTGCGGTCAGCCAAGCAGTCAGGCGATTGGAAAATGAAATCGGCGAGAAATTGTTTGACCGGTCTTCAAAAGACGGAACACTGACTTCTGCCGGTGAAATTTTGCTTGGTTACGCCAAACAAATGCTTAATTTGCGAGAAACCGCCCAAACCGCAATCAAAGATTTACGCGATCTTCATCAAGGTAAAGTTGTGCTTTCGGCAAATGAACATACCGTCTTTTTTTTGTTGCCGTTGATTCGGGAATTTCGTCGTTTGCATCCGCAAATAAAGGTTGAAGTAAAACGCGGCGTGGCAAGCCGCATTCCGACCGAAGTCATGAACCGCGAAGTTGAACTGGGCATTATTTCGTTTAAGCCGAGCGACGTTTCGGTTAAATCCATTCCGGTTATTGCCGACGAATTGACGCTGATTGTTTCGCCCGAACATTTTTTGGCAAATAAAACCGACGTTTCCATCAAAGAACTCGGCATTGAATCGTTTATCGCCCATAACGCGCCTTCGCCGTATCGCGAACAAGTCATCGAAGCCTTTGAAAAACATCAAACACCGCTGCATATTTCAATCGAACTGCCTTCGTTGGAAGCAATCAAACGAATGGTGAAAATGGGTGTCGGCGTGGCGTTTGTGCCGAAAATTACGGCTCAATCCGAACTCGACGACGGAACTTTAATCGGCTTAACGGTAAATGAAATGAGGCTTGAGCGCAAGTTGCATCTTATTTACAAAAGAAATTCCGTGCTTTCACACGCCGCCAAAGTATTTTTACAAGTAGCCGAAAAATTTCAAAGTTGAGCCGCGAATCAGGCTTTTGCCTGTCTGATTTTAACAAAATAATTTACAAGTTTTTCTTTGCTTTATCTGAAAAACGGTTATAATTCTAGTAACTACGAGGAAAAAAATGACTCTTAATAAGCCTGAAAATGCTCTTTCATCATTAGAAAGAAGAAACGCTGACCGCAAAAAATTGATTGTCAACGTTCACTTTAACGGCGGCGACACGATTGGCATCGCCAACACCCGCGACATCGGCATCGGCGGTCTGTATATGACCACGAAAGAAACTTTTACGATCGGAACTCCGCTGATGATGCAGATGACCATCGGCGACAAAGACGTTTCGCTCAACGGCATCGTTGTTTATCTCGACGACGGAGCAGGCATCGGAATTCGTTTTCATAACCTGACGGACGAACACCAAGAATTTTTAAATAGAGAACTGAATTTGGCTTAATCTAAAATAAACAGGAAAATAAAAACTATGTTTGAAGAATTTACACTAGGAATTGAGGAAGAGTTTCAAATCGTTGACCCGGTAACGCGAGAATTAAAATCGCAGGTTGTCGAAATCTTGGCAGAAGGACAAATGTTGCTCGGCGAAAAAGTTAAACCCGAAATGATTCAATCGATGATTGAAGTCGGAACCGGCGTTTGCGCCAATATCCGCGAAGCGCGCGAAGACATTACCCAACTTCGCTCGATAATTTCGGGTTTGGCTCGCAAACAAGGACTTGAAATCGTGGCGGCTTCGACCCACCCTTTTTCACATTGGGCGGCGCAAGAAATTTTCGAACACGAACGCTACAAACTTTTGGTTGATGAACTTCAAATGGTTGCTCAATCGTTGTTGATTTTCGGCGTTCACGTTCACGTCGGAATTCCCGACAAAGAACGTCAAATCCATATAATGAATGCGTCTCGGTATTTTTTGCCGCATATTTTGGCAATGTCAACTTCTTCGCCGTTTTGGTTGGGTTTCAATACGGGCTTGAAAAGTTATCGTTCCGAAGTTTTCAAAAAATTTCCGCGCACCGACATTCCCGACCATTTTGAATCGTATCAACAATTTGAAAGCTATATCGAGTTGCTGGTAAAAATGAATTGTATCAACGATGCCAAGAAAATTTGGTGGGATATTCGTCCGCATCCGTATTTTCCGACATTGGAGTTTCGCGTTTGCGACATTCCGACCAGAGTTGACGACACAATCTCGTTTGCCGCGTTATTCCAAGCAATCGTCGCCAAACTGACAACGCTGATGGACAGAAACCTGGGTTTCCGGCTTTATCATCGCCGTTTGATTCAAGAAAATAAATGGCGCGCGATTCGTTACGGGCTTGACGGAAAGTTGCTTGATTTAGGAAAACAAAAAGAAGTTCCGGTTAAAGATTTGATTCGCGAACTGCTTGATTTTGTTGATGATGTGGTTGACGAATTGGATTCGAGGAAAGAAATCGAACATATTCACACAATTTTGGATCGCGGAACTTCCGCCGATGAACAATTAAAAGTGTACGAAGAAAACGGAAATAAATTTGAACCCGTCGTCGATATGTTGATAAAAGCAACCATGGACAATGTTCCTTCAAGGACTTTTTAACCGGTAATTTATGACAAAATAAAAAGGCGAATTCGAGTTCGCCTTTTTTATTTTCAAGTTTTCTTTTCCAGTAAGCCGCGAATTCTCAGTTTATCTTGCACTCGTTGGATGGCTCGGGCGTGAAGTCGGGAAATCCAAGATTTATTTGAGCCGCGTTTTTCGGCAATTTTCACCATCGGAATCTGTTTGATATAAATGTCTTTAATCAGTTGTTGCTCGTCTGCCGAAAGTTCGCCGACTACTTCCATAATCAACGCGACAAGCTGTCTGGTTTCCACATTCTGCGAAATCGGCAACGAAGTATCGGCAATTTCGAGCGTTTCTTCGGCATCGAGCGAGAGTAAATAAATCGGAATCAAGCCTTCCAATAAATTTTCAACCGAGGCAACTTCATCATCCAACGAACCGGAATTTATCTCGCTGTGATCGGCATCATCCGAAGCGGTTTGCATCAAATCATTGGCATTTGCTTCTAAAGTCGCGCGTTTGTTGACCTGATTATTATAAAAACCCATCTGCCGTAAACCGTCGAAAATCGCGCCTTTTATTCTGTAATGCGAAAATGTCGTAAACGAAACTCCGCGACGCGCGTCGAATCGTTCGGCTGATTCTATTAAACCGATTGTGCCGTAACCGACAAGTTCATCGAAATCAACCGAAGACGGCAAAGTCCGCATAATTTTTCCCGCTAAAGCACGCACATAGCTGAGGTTACTTTCAACAAGTTTATCACGCTCGATGTTTGATAATTGGAGGCTTTGTTCAATCATTTAATGAATACAAGTATGCTGCAAACAATTTATATTGTAATTGCTTTAAGATTAAAAACTGCGACATTATTTTAAGATTAAGAAATTTATAAAATAGATTATAATGAATTAGACTCGAATTTGAAAGAAAAATCTTTAATAATTGAAAAAATATCCGATTAAACTTTGTAAAGCAACTGATTGAGCTTAAAACTTTCGCTGCAAAATCTTTTTTTCAACTTGTAACAGCAATGTTTACAACACTTTAAGTGTATTTTGAAAAAAAATTCGATAAAAAGTAAAAAAAACAGGAAACTTTTTCCGAGAATACCCGATAACTTATTTGTAAACAAAACATACTTAGAGTTTGACAGTTTTAATCGGAGCAATAAAATATGGCTGGTGAATATCTTAGTATAGCATTTGAAATAATTGATTTGAGCAATATGGCGTGGATGGTTACGCAAGGGGCAGATTCCTTGACAGGCAAACATCAACCGATTGCCGAAACTGTTCGGAAAATAATGGATGACTTTCCCGACAGAATTGATTTTATTGACAACTCATCTACTTTACAACCGCTTGGCTTGCCTGTTCGCAAAGGAAACAACATTTCCCTAGACAAAAACAGATTAGTTGAAATAGCCAAAACGGTCAAAAAGGTTGCCGGCGACGACGGAACAAAAAATGTTTTAATGAAAGCCAACAGAATCTTGAAAGCCTGCAGCATTGCGAATACTTATTTGAAAAATATGGAATTTTTTGAATCTCGCTCCGCAGCGCTTGATTCGGCTAATCCGTTCGGGAATTTCATGGCTTAAAACAATGCTTGATTTTTTGAGCCGTCAGTTGTAAATTGTTGTAGTAATGGATACGAATAACGACAGCTTACGAGAGCAGATTGGAATTTCACTCGATGAAATACTCGAAATTGCCGCGATTGGCGCAATCTTTTACCGCCAAGGAAACTTGGAGAAGGCAAAAGATATTTTTGAAGGGTTAATTGAGTTGGATTCGGAAATTTTTGAAATTCAGAGTTGCTTGGCTTCTTTTTTTACGAAGATAAGAGAAGATGAACGAGCATTGTTGCACATTGACAGAGCGATTTCACTAAATCCTGAAAATGTTGCACCTTATGTTAATCGAGCAGAAATTAACATTCGCAGATTAAATTTGGAAGGAGTTATAGCCGACATTTCGACGGTCATAAAACTTGACCCGAAAATCAGGAATCCTGATGCAAATCGAGCTAGAACTATGCTGTTAGGCATCTATGATGTCTTTACCAAAAAAGGTTGGATAAAAAAAACGTCTTGAAAAAGACTTAAAAATAACAAAAAACACAAGGAGAAACTAAAATCATGGGAAACATAGCACAACAATTTCCGGGGATAGATACAACGAAAATATCACCTGAAACATTGGAATCATTAAAATTACAAAAAGCAATTCAAGCTCAAAGTGCAGCGGACAGCATTGCGCAAACGACATTCCAAGATCAGAAAAACAAGCAGAATGAAGCTCTCAAAGCTCTTTCAGATGCCGTTAAAGATGCTTCGACACGTCGTAACGAAGAAATCCGCAACATGAAGATGGGTTAATCTGACTTGACACAACTTAATAGGAATTCGGGGAAGCGTTTTATTGCTCTCCCCGAATTCTGTATTGGATTAAAATTATGAAGCGTTATTATTTACTAATTTTTATTACAATCTTTTTTGTGTTTAGCAACGTTTCTGCTCAAACACCTTCACCGCCGGCGGGGCGTTATTCATGCTCTGCAACTCAAATCACCAATTCCCCGTTCAACCTGCCGGGATCCTTTATAATTGTTCCTGCCGCCTTCGGGAATATCGTCATGGACGGGAAAGGCAATTACCAACTTCCGAGCATTAAAAAACGCGGTTTATACAAATTTGATAAAACAACTTCCGAACTGACTTTTACATCGGGGGATTTACAGTTATTCAAAGCCTCCGGAACAAGTACAAGTAATGGCACCTACCGTTTTCGCCTTGCATTGGAAGCTATTGCCTATTCATGCACACTTCAAGGAGTTGCCCAAGGAACCACCACCGGTCAAGGACAGAATGGCGTTAATCAAAAACCGGGTCCGCCCGCGATACTGAATAAAGGCTTAAAAGGTAGTCTGCTGGTTTCCACATCAAATGAATTTCGCAGCTATCCGGGCATCGTTTATCGAATAGATTTGGCGACCGGAAGTTTCAGCAAAATTTTTCCGGACGGCGTTGCTCATCAAAGTATCAAAGGCGACATACTTTACTTCGATAAAGAATCGCGGATAAAAATAACCGATAAAACGGGTAATCTGACCATCAAACAAATTACTGACAGAACAGGATATAATTTTGATGACTTTTATCCGGCAATCTCAAATTCGGGCGAATACTATGCTTTGACTATGCAAAATACCAATGACACGGGTATATTTGCGGGAATCGGCACCACAGGCAACAAAATTTTAATATTCAATCGAAACGGGCGACAAATCGCCGAATTTAAAGGTTATACCCAAGCCGGTTGGATGCCTGACGGCGGCTTGGTCGCGGCAGGTGACGGAAGTTCCAATCGAGGCTTGTTTATTATTAACGCAAATCTTAAATCGATTAAAAAATTGGTCGAAGGATTTGAAACAGCCCAAATGCCTGCCGTCAGTCCCGATGGCAGACAAGTGGCATTTGTCAAAAACGATGAAATTTGGACAATAGGCATTGACGGAACTAACCCTAAAGTCGCCATTTTCGGAGGCGCTTTGAGTTTTCCGACGTGGTCGCCCGACGGTAAGTATGTTGCCGCCGTAGCAAGAGTTGTTCCTCCAGGTCAGGTTATATCTAAAAACTTGATATTTGCGGCTAAAGTGAACACTACCGAAGTGTTTTTATTAGTTGACAAATCCAATGAACCGATTCCGGGCGGAAATCGGATTACTTGGTTGACCGACACGCCAAACAATGTGCCGAACACAACCAACCAATCTATTCCGACACGCGATTCGGAAGTTACGACTAATTCCCCAACGGCTTATCAACCTACTCTCAAAAACAAAGACCCGAACTTTGCTAAAGCGTATAGTTTATATACCCAAATAATGGGTGAAGACCTTGAAAATTATAATGATGTCGCGGCTGCTTTTACTTATATTGTCGTGTATAATTATGCTTCTTATCATCAGTTGGACGGTGTTCCGACCAATCAAGTTCGCCAAGTTTATAAACAATTTGTCGAAAAATTATCGCAGACCGAAGGTTTTAACAATGCGACGAATGAAACCAAGCAGCAATTAGCCGAACTCGCAATCTTGGACGGAGTTGAAACTTTTATCGCGGCAAAGTCGAAAGACCAAGTTAAAATCAAAGATGTAACTTTACGGATAATGAAAAAATACGTCGGGAAAACTGCAGATAAGTTAAAGATAACCGACACCGGCATCGAATTTTAAAGTTTATAAAACTCTGTCGGCAATGCCGCAAAGACTTCCGGATTTTGTGTTTCGGGCAATATGTTTCAAGACTAAACTAATTTTATCGCCGAGCGAAACGAAAAAAAATTTATTGGAAGCTTTGCCGTCCGATTACAAAAAAAAGCAGTTATTGCTTTTTATTACCGGCGGAAACGAAACCGCTTTGTCCGATTTCAATAATAATTGAAACTTCCACATTAAAAAAATAGGAAACTATTTTGCAAAAAACACGATAATTTAATTGCCGGTTAGATTTGTTGTCGGCTTTGTTAAGGAGAACAATTATGTCATTTAGATTACTTTTTTGGGGAGACAGTTCGCAAAACGACAGTTTGGCGGATTCATTTGCCCGGCAAGCTGAAAGTGAGTTTCGGAATACCCACCGGTCTGATTTCGAAAACCTGACTTCATCGGCGGCGAGCGCTTTAGTTACTTCCGAATCCAGTCTGAACTTTGTCAACCAAGAGTCCAAACCCGAGTCGATTAACATTGTAAATGCGGCTGTTTCGGAGCTTATTCAGGCAGTTTCGGATAATAAACAATCTGACGCAGTGTCGAATAAATTGGTTAATTTGAGTACGACGATTTCGAATGTTGTGGAATCTGCCGCCAATTCTACCGGTGCTGTGCCGAGTGAGCCGGTTAAAGCAGCGAAAACCGACATATTAAATTCGGCAAATGAAACAATTAACACGGTTTCACAGTTGATAAACGAAGAGAAGCCTTTGCCTGATAACACGATAACTCCAAACACAACCCCAACTGAGAATACTGCCGCAAAAGAGTTAAACGACTTGATGCTGAAAATGAAGTCTTTTTTGGATAGTTTAAGAAACAAGGTTATTTCATATCTGGAAGATATTCAAAAACCGCAAGTTCAAAATTATTACGGAGTCGAAGATAATTTAAAAGACAAAGGGAAAAAAGAAGAGCTTTCATTAAGAGCGGAAAATCAGCAAAAGCAACTTGAGGAAACACTCCGACAAAAAGTTTTGGTGGCTGAAGATAACAAAAAGGTTCTGAAAAAACAACTGAAAGAGGAAACACAGTCAAGCGAACAACTTGTCGAGAGAGCAAAGAAATCCGAGTTAGACAAAATACTTGAAAAAAAGCTGGATGAAATGAGAAGGAAACCACTTTTTGACAGATAAGTTTTTCAAATAAAAAAACGGCAGACGATTCATTCGTCTGCCAAGTATTAAAAAGAGAAGAAATATCCGCGACTAAAAACTCTTGCGAAAAAGGTACGAGAGTTTGATAAAAAATGTTCTGTTCAGTTGTTGATAGCCGTCTTGCCGACTCCCGAATACATATCCGTTATAGTTTGAACTGTCGTTATAACCTACAAACAAAGCCTTTCCCGGACTCGGTGTCCAACCAAACGTATATTGCCCGAAAAGTCTGCCGTTTAAGGTATTGTAATCCAACCTTGCTTTCACCGAAACAAATCGCGAAAACTGATAGGTCGAACGAAATGTGGCGATATTTGAAATAAACGCCAGCAGTTTTGTGTCATTTCGGCGAAATTCGGTTTTGTTGAATCCAACTTCAAAATTAAACTCGTCGGTCGGTTTTACTTCGGCTCCAATATCGATATTAACCTCAGTTCCCGTTCCCGGATCAAGCGGAGCATCGACAAAAGGTCGTATCCGATAAGACGCGATTGCCGCCGGTGAAACCCTGACAAATTTTCTTCCGCCGCCAAAATCAAAATCAAAACTGTTCAAACTCAAACTTCCGCTGCCGTTGAGTGAAAAGCGTTTACTGAAATTTTTATTTCCGTAAGCGAAAAAACTTGCCTGGTTTGCAGAACGTCGCGGTTTGCCGAAAAATGCTCCGGTTTGATCGGAATTTCGTTTCGGACCGAACTCGTCTTCGACCAGTATTTCTTTACTTACCGAACCGCCGAATCCGACCTCGGCATTTCCTTTCAACCCCAGATTTATATTTGAATCAAACCCGAAACTTTGCAAACGACCTTGGAAATCGTGCCGCACACCAAAACTTGTGTTCAAATTTTTACTGATGATAAAAGCCTTCGGTTTCGGGTCTGAACCAAGTTCGATAAACGTAAAAAATTGATTTGTATCCGTTCGATTCGTAAAACCCAAATCAGCCCTAAAGTCTTTGGTTGCACCGCGTCCGCCAAAACCGTAGGTAAAATTTCGCTTGTTGTGAAAAATCAAATAATCGTAGCTGACGGCATTTCCCGTCCGAAATTCTTCATCGTCAATATTCGGATTGTAAAAATAACTCTTTGAATTTGAAGCTAAAATCTGACCGCGAGCTTGGGTACCGGAATTTGAATTCCATTTTCCGTCAAAACCGAAAACCCGATTGTTTGTTTTAGTGAAAACATCTTTGACAACCGTTCCGAAAAGAGTCGTCACGCGAATTTTTCGTTGATCGTAATAATTATACGAAGTTGCCAAAACGCCGATGTTTGATTCTTTGCCGATGTCGCGTTTAACCCGAAAAACGGCGGCGTAGGCTTTTTTCTGCAACGGATTGTTATTTAACGGATTATCGACCGCCCCGAAAACACCAAACGAAATCTTGCCGGTTTTTCCGCTCAGCTTTAATGCCGCGTCCGGATTTTGAATTCTTCGCGTGTAAACCGCTTGAACCGGAGTTCGGAAAGTATCGACTCCTTCGAGAAAAAACGGTCTTTTTTCTTGAAAGAAAATCGGAAACCGCTGATTGGCTTCGACCACCGGAGCATCGGCTTCCGTGTCGGCAAAATCGGGGTTATACGCCGCATCAAGCGTAACGTTCGGCGTGATTTGATATTTTGCCGTAAAGCCGAAATCGGTTTGAACGGGCGGATTTGAAAACTTTGTCGGTGAAACAAGATTCCCGGTTTCCTTAACCGTAAATGTCGGAATAATTTCAAATGTGCGTTCGGCTTTAATTTCGTCTAAACCCGTCAGTTTGCCGAATTTTGAAATAAAACCGGGCAGATCGCGCGAAATCGGCACCCAAGTATCAAGTTCATCGTTCATTCGGTCAATGTTGCGAGCCGCGTTAAAGCCCCACAATTTCCCTTTTCCGGCAGTGTAACGCAGAGATTTGAACGGAATTTTCATCTCGACCGACCAACCCCAATCTTCAATCACGCCTTTTGATTCCATCAAAATATCAAAATTAAAATCAGTTCCCTGCCCTTCGGTTTGGATTCCGTCTTGCTGAATACCGAACGGATTTGCCCCGATCACATACGCCCGCCGCTGATCGTCGTAAGTATCCAGCCAAATTCGCACATTATCTTCGTTAAAAGCTCCGTCACGTTGAACGACGGTTGCCCGAATCTTGTCTTTTTCGTCCCAACACCTAAAAGCAACGTAAAGATTTTGTTCGTCGTAAGCGAGATAGCCCTCGGTCGGTTTCGACGGGGCGATATTGTCGCCGGGCTGGGTTTGAATAAAATCTTTGATAACCGCCGCGTTTTTCCAAATTTCCTCATCGGGTTTGCCGTCGATAACGGGAGACGCGACTATTTTCGGGATAACTAACGGCTCGCGTTTTATCTTTGCTAAATTTATAATTGTGTCGGGCGTGTTATTTTCATCCGACTTAGTCTTCGCAGTTAAATCCGTCGTTGTTTGCGCTTGAATAAAATTGCACGAAAAAATCACCAATAAAACTGCGTAGAAATGCTTCATAAATGCCTCGCGTTAGAAAAGAGAAAATAAATGTTCGGCTGTGAACTTGATTGTTCAGAATGATTTAACGCTTGCTTTGCTTGCGTTGTTTCAATTTTTTACTTGACTTGAACTGCGAACTTTGACGCTTCCGTTGCTGACATTAAACGTAAATTTCGCTCCGCCTTTGCCGATTTGCCACAGATTATCGGATTTTTTGGTCGCTGAAATTCCAATTGTTTCAAGTTCTTCGACGTTTGCTTGAATATCTGCGTTTGAGTTTTCGGACAAAGTTAAAATAAAATTTCCGTCGGTTGATTCGGCATCGATGCGGGAAAAATCTCCTTCAAGATAATAGTTTCCGTCCGAAGTTTTTGCGTCTAATTCGCCTTTGAAACCGATTACGCGAACATTTCCGTCCGAATTCGTAATGCGAAGTTTGCCGCTTGAATCGCGGACGCTGACCTTGCCGTCCGAATTATTGATGTCTAAATCGCCTGAAACTCCGTCAATCCGGATATTTCCGTCGCTGCCGATAAGTTTTAGGTTTGAGTTTCGCGGCACTTTCAATTCAATCTGCACTTTTGTTGTTGATTTCAAGTAAACTTTACTGTCTCTAAACTCCACAGTTCCGGTGACAACCATCCCTCGCACAAGCGGTTTACGATTGTCGATTGCTTTGATAGAAATTTCGGACTCGTTTTTATCCACCTTAAAAGTAAAGTCCGGTTTACTTTTTGAAACTTGCGTAATCGTATATTCAACTTCGGCTTTGTCCCAACTTGTAACGACAACCTCGCTGTCAATTCCGTCAACCGTGATTTTCGGAACGCCTTTCACAACCGCAGAATCCGTGGTTTTTTCGACCGTTGCATTTCCGTAAGAAAAATCACCGTCATTCTGATTGCCAATGCTGAAACTAATATTTCCGTCAATTATTCCTAATGGTCCAAGCGGTCCAACGGGTAAAACAGGTGCAACAGGTGTAACAGGTGTGACCGAATTACGTCTTGAACGAGAAGAACGCGACATTGCCTTTTGAGCATTCGCAAATTCGCGTTGAGTATTTTTCAGCACTTTTTGAGCTTGTTTTAACGATTCCTTTGCATCTTTAACGGCTTCCTCACGTTCTTCTTTTGAACTTTCCGTATCTTTTTCGGCTTCCTTCAAAGACTCTTGAGCTACTTTTAATTCTTGTTGCGCTTCGACCAAGTTTTGCCGACTTTCATCAAAAGACTCGTCTTGAATTTCAATGTTCAGATTCAGATTTTTTAACTGTTCGGCAGTCTGACCTATCGCAATTCGAGATTGTCTTTGCGCATCTCTTGAGGTTCGTTCAATATCTCTTTGCATCTTGCGCGAAATAACCGACGAATCTTCGGAATCTTCGCAGTCATCGCAATCTTCATCCTCGTTTTTATCTTTCGTCGGCAGCAAATTTGTGACGGATTTCATCTCGCGTCCGTCTTTTTTACGGGTTATATTCAATGGTCCGTTGACACTTTCGAGACTGATTTTGACAGTTCCGGTGCCGAGTTTTCCATACAAATCTCGCCCGACATATTTACCTTTTTTAACCGGCAAGCCAAACTCGTTATTGATTCCGCCGTTGACCGTCTCGGCTTTAATCGTTGCGTCCGCGTCTGACGGAATTGCCAGATTAACGCGACCGTTGACGGTTGAAAGCGCGATTTTATCGGTTGACTGCAAACTGTCAAACTCCGCCACAGTCGTTCCGTTGACGGTTGAAATATCGGCTGAACCGCGCAAATTCACGGCGCGAACTTCACCGTTGACCGCTGAGGCTTTGGTAAAATTTTGCATATTTGAAATATTAACCGTGCCGTTAATAGTTTCAATTTCATCGAGATACGCATTTTTCGGCACATATAAATGAAAATCCACCTGTATATTTCCGCCGTTTTTGCCCCAATTCCCGTTTCTTCCGTTTTGCCACGAACCATAATCGGTTTCAACTGAAAATAAAGTCTGACCGGCATCGATTTTCAGCTTAACTTCAGCCAACCGCTCTTTTGATTCGCCGTTTTTTACCGACTCTAATTTTATTTCGTTTTTGTCCCAAGCCTCGACCGTAATTGAACCGTTGATGTTTGAAATCGAGATTTTACCGTTTGAACTAAACGGATAAGTTTGCTCGAAACGTTCGGTTTCATAACCTGCTTTTTCCGAAATTACTTGATTTAAGGTTTGATTTTGAAAAGTGCTGAGCGGCAGATTGCCGTTCGACGAAGCCAATAAACTTGCGAATAATAAAGATGCTAACCATTGCATAAAATTGCGTTCTCCCGTAAATTACGAATTTTTATCGTCTGACACATAGGAAACACCGTAGGTTGAAGTTTTATGACAACTTTTTTACGACGGAGTGAAAATGCGACAAAGCGACTGCGAGACAAATCGCGTTTTCGCAAAGTCTCTTTGTCTTTTCGTCCGAATCAAACGCCGACATATTTCGCATACAAACTTCGGGCGACCGTAAAATCGTCCGTTCCTTTGATAATGGCGCGAGCATCTTTGAAAATTGTCAGTTCGTAACTTTCGATTGTAAAACGCACGAGATATTCGTTTTGCTTAACTTCGGCGAGATTTTTGAGCGTTGCGGCAAATTTGATTAAATCAAGTTGAGTCAGTTTAGGCGCAGAAATTTGAACGGAATCGCGTCCGCAAAGTGTCGTAAAAAATTCGACATTTTCCGCGTCGAGAAATTCAAATTCCCGCATTCCGCAACAAACGCAATCTTCCGACGGTTTGCCGAGTTTTATTTTCCGCCAATCGTTTTCCCAAACGTCAAACTGCATCAACGAACGATGAAGTTTATCAAACTTCCCTGTTAAAATTTTAAAAGCCTCGGTAACTTGGACGGCGGAAATCGTGGAGATAATCGGCATAATCACGCCCGCAGTATCGCAAGTCGGCGAACTTCCCGCAGACGGAATTTCTTCAAACACACACCGCAAACACGGAGTTTCGCCCGGAATAATCGTCATCGTTACGCCGTAACTTGAAACCGCCGCACCGTAAATCCAAGTTTTTTTATGCTTTACACACGCATCGTTGACCAAATACCGCACCTGAAAATTATCGGTTCCGTCAATTATCAAATCACAATTTGCGATTAAATTTTCGATGTTCGAATAATTCACATCCGCGACAATCGCTTCAACTTCAACTTCGGAATTTATTTTCGCAATTCGATTTTTACAGGCGATCACCTTTGGCAGACGCTCTTTCGCATCCGATTCGCTGAACAAAGTCTGACGCTGCAAATTTGAAAATTCGACAAAATCACGATCAACCACACGAATTTTCCCGACACCCGCACGAGCAAGCATTTCCGCGTGCGACGCACCTAACGCACCGCAACCAACCAGCAAAATCCGCGAATTTATCAGTTTTTCCTGCCCGATTTTGCCGATTTGACCAAACAAAATTTGTCGGCTGTAACGATTATCCATTTTTGAATGATAACAAAGATAAAGCGTCTTGAGTATTTGCCGACAAAAATCTATATTCAATATTGATGACAAAAGTTAAAATCTGCGGAATTACAAATCTCGAAGATGCTCTGCTTTCCGTAAAATTCGGCGCGGACGCTTTAGGCTTTAACTTTTACAAAAAAAGTCCGAGGTTTATTGAAGCGGAAAAGGTGCGTGAAATTGTCGAACAACTAAAAGGCGAAGTTTTGAAGGTCGGTGTTTTTGTCAACGAAAGTTTAGAAAATATCGCCGAAATTGCGGCAACCGCGAAACTGGACGCAATCCAATTACACGGCGAAGAAACGCCCGAATTTTGCCGCGAAATTAAAGAAAAAACTAATCTTGAAATCATCAAAGCCTTTCGAGTTTCGCCCGAATTCACGCCCGAAGTTGTTTTGAAATATGAAGTTGACGCGATTTTGCTCGACGCTTACAACCCGAAAGAACACGGCGGCACAGGCGAAACTTTTGATTGGGAAATCGCCAAAAAAGTGCAAGAAATTTTTCCGAAATTGTATTTGGCTGGTGGTTTGAATGACGTTAATATTGTTCGTGTTTTGGATGTTATAAAACCGTTTGCAGTTGATGTTTGTAGCGGTGTTGAAGCGGAAAAAGGTTTTAAAGATAAAGTTAAACTAATCAATTTTGTTACCAAAGCTAAAACAGTTTTATGTGAACCGTCTGAGATCACACTTTTTGACTTATTGAACGCAATACATCTTAGACCTGCAATGTATCTTGGAAAGAAATCACTTTCATATTTAAATGTTTTTCTTATCGGGTTTGATATTGCCGATAAATTTGGAGCATGTAAATTCAAGACAAGAGATATTTTGTTCAATGACTTTGATGAGTTCGTCAGATTTAAATACAGAGTAAACGGTTTTATGGGTTACAGCACAAGAATTTTAAAAAAAGCTGATAACGACGAGGAAAAAGCCTTTGACCTTTTCTTCGCACTTTTAGAAGAATTTAAGTTAGAAAAAGAAGATTTAAACAATTTGTAAATTTTATCAATCAGCAGTTTCTGCAACCGTTACCGACCAATAATCTTGCTCATTTCCGTTACTGATCGCCGACCAATACCACGAAGAAACGTCCGTCCAACTTTCGCCGTTTTCAGCGTAAATCCTTTCGCAAACTTTCAAATTTTCTTCGCCTTTATTTGCATTGAAACACGCCCATTTTTGCAGGCTTTCGTCAATTTTTATCGGCAAAGGTTTGATGGCATAGCCAATCGCGGAAAAACAATCTGCCGATGGATGAAGTTTGCGGGTTGCGTTAGTTACAAAACGGATAATTATTTCACGTTCACCATCTGTAAAACGTCTGATCTCGCCCGGGAAACCGTTTAAGAAAAACTCTTCGCGTTCGGATAACTCAAGTTGCCTCAATGATTTACTTTCAAAAGTTGTCGGGAATTTTGCGGTTGATTGATTTACTTTCGCAACTTCGCGTCCGCCGACAAAAAACGGAACGATGAACGCGATGAGACAACTCACGGTTAATAAATTCGTTTGCAAACCGCTGATATGAAACTGTGGATCAACTTGCGTTTGCGATTCAATTTCATCAACACCGCGTATTTTCAACATAGCCGCTACGATTCCGATGCACGTCAAAATAAACGCTGAAACGCCGATTGCTTCGTGTGCAAAACTCGGCATTTTGATAATTTCCGCCTCAAGATAAAACAAACCTGTTGCCCGAAAAATATTGCCGAGCAAGATGATTGCAAATGCAGAAACAAATGCAAAAACTGTTTTCTTAAAATTAAATTCGTAAATTGTGATGAGCAGACTCGTTAGAAAAAATCCTGCCCAAAGCATTTTCACACCGCTGCAAGGTGCGTCAATCCAAATAAGTTTCTCGCCGAAATGCAGACAAACGCCTTCGCGGAAAACGACTAAACCGTTTAATTTCAATAGAAAAGCAGTTGCCTCGCCGACCAATATCCTTAGCGGAAAGCCGAGATAAAACTGTAACGAAGCAACAATCGGCAAACTCAGAAGAAACAAACTCCAAATTCCGAAGTGAAATCTTTTACCGAAAAACCAACCACTGATTGCAAACGTCAAACTCGTAACTGCTACGACCGAACGCAAAAGCGGAGGCAAAAAAGCAAACGAAATGGCGTAAATCGCTATACTTGCGACGATGAATCCAAAGTTGGATACACCTGAATTTTCCCGTCGGTTTTTTACAATTAACGCGACAATCGCAACTATCGCCAAAACGCCGAAGGTTTCATCGTTTGAAGTTGAAAGCCGCAAAAAATACCAACGTCCAACGCTCCAAAATGCGACTAATTGCAGTAGAATTAAAATAATTTTCGAGTTACAAAAAGCCATAACAAAACGCCTAACATTACTGCAATCAACAAATACGTTTCAGGTTCGGGAATTGTCGGAACGCTTCCTTTATCAACTTGCCGCAGACCGAATTGATCGTATTGTGCCTTCGTTTCAAGCACAACTGCACCCGAAACCGGCGTTACAATTTGATTTTTCACTGCTAATTCAACAGCTTTTTTCTCGTCTTTTTCGGTTGCTAAAATTCTGTTTACTTCGTCGTTCGCCCAAAGCCGAACAAGATGTTTCGACGTTTCTTTCGATGCTGTAACATCTGCTTTCGCAACATTTACGCGATTATATCCGAAACTTTTTTTCGACTGATTCAGCCTTGCAATAAGGCGTTCCAAGTCGTTTTGAATATCGCTGAAACGCGGAACATTTTGCAGATAACTTAAATCGTCCAAATCTTTTTCAACCGTATCAAAACCGTTTGCGGTTGAAAGGCTGTAAATCGTCGTTTCATTCGGTCGGCGAGTTAAACGTTGAGCTAACTCGTTGGAAGTGCTGAACTTAAAAGGTTGCGGCGAGTGAATCCAAATCACAATGCTGTTCGCTTTTTCGCTCGCTAAATCCCACGCTTTTGTTAAAGCCAGAAGATTATCGGTTCCGCCGTCAAAAGTTGCGGAACGGATTTTATCGGCAATTTCGGCGGGTTTTCCGTTGAACGAATTTGGAAAGCTAACTTCTCTGTTCAAAGCGTTTCCGTTTGTCAAAACAAGCGAAACATCGGTTTCAGCCGGTAAATTATTTATTGCCGCAACAATTTTTTCCTGCTCATTTTTCAATGAACCGGATGTGTCAACAACAAAAATAAATCTTGAAGGTTTCACGCCCGCGACTTCTTTCACTTCCTGCGTTATAAAATTGTCGCCATCTTTCGCCCAAACCGATTTGAATTCGTCCGACTTAACCGCCCGAATCGAAGAATTTGCATCCAAAAGCTCTTTATCTGCAACGTTTCCGCGAACTGCAAAAACATTATCTTTCGATTCAAGTTTAAGATTTTGATTCGCCGTTTGAAGCTCGCGTTTTGATTCGAGCCAAACAACATGCTTTGTTTCAGCAGGGATTTGAAAGTTTTTATCGCGGAAATATGGCAGACGAATTAAACCGTTTTTCTCGTCTTCTAAAATCAGCGGAAAAGTAATTCCAATCTTCATTTTCATCTCGCCGCCATCTTGCGGAATCGGAAAACATTTCAAATTTATGCGGTCGCGTCCGGCGGTTGTCACCAAAACAGGATCACGTTTCTTTGCCGTAACTTGTTCATAAGCATTAGTTACGCGATTTCTTTCAGCGAATGCCGCTTCTTCTTCGACTCCATTTACCCACAAAGTGAGGCGCGAAACTACGGCATTTGGCGGCAACTGAATTTGCGTAAAGCCTTCCGAAGCACGATATTGATTTTTGTTTTTTAACGAAAAAGTCCATTCCAAATATCCGAGTGAAGCATCATTGTCAATCGAACCGTCCATTTGTGAGGCGACAAGTGAAATATCTTTCTCACGCCAAAATCTTTCATCGTCATCGTCGAAATCAAACAAACCTATTCGAGGAGGAATTGCAACGGAATCGTGAGTTTTTCCCGTCAAACGATAATAGACTTCCTTCGCCTTTTCGTTTGAAGTTATGTCTGATTGACTAAACAAACCGATTACGAGGTCGGAGATGTAAACCTTGTGTCTGCGGGAACTTACGAGTTGCAAAATATAATCGTCGTTGCCATATTTACGCAAAAAATCTAAGCCTTGCTCTTGTCTTTCAACAGTTTCAGATGTCGCCATTTCTAAGCCGATCCGCGTCACGATAAATCTCAATTCACTTAAAGTAATTATCGAAAGAACAATCAGAAAGCCTGTTCCAAGCCCCAGCCACGTCAACGGAAATGGTTTATTTGTAATGTTTTGCAAGAGATTTTTTCGCAACAAAAGAACTGCCCAAAGAGCGAACATTGGCGACAAAGGCAAAAGCCCCAATCCGTAAATTATGATTCCGATTACCGAAAGTGGCGACATCGGAAGAAAAAGTATTGAATAAAATAGCGTTGAACCTGTGGAAATTGCACTTATCCAAGCCAAAAAATTGATTCGCTGAAAATTATTTCGATAAAGCGACCAAAGAATTTGTGCATTCGCCAAAGGAACTAATCCAACCACCAAAACGTGCCATAAACTCGGAATCGGATCAAAAAATTCAGTCGCACACATCTTGGTTGATAATTCGACAATCAATGTAATCAATGGCAGCAAAATTCCGGCACAAATAAAAAAACTGAATAAAAACGGTCGTTCAGTTATCGGCACAGCTTCAAATTTCTCGGTTATATTTTCTGACATATTTTATTTTCTCCTAAAAGCAATTTCACTTTATACTACAAAGTGCTTTTTATCAACTATTATTTAATCAAATTTCACCTCTTGCATTTTAGTATAAAAAAGGACGAAAATCTTATAAATGAATATGAATTTTCAACCAAACGAAAAAGGTTATTGGGGCGAATTCGGCGGACGTTTTGTTCCCGAAACGCTGATGTCTCCGCTCGAAGAATTAACTTCGGCGTATTTTACAATCCGCGACGATGCCGATTTTCAAGCTGAATTCCTTAATCTGTTACAAGACTTTTCGGGTCGTCCGACTCCGCTTTTTTACGCTAAACGTCTTTCTGAAACGCTCGGCGGTGCGAAAATCTATCTGAAACGCGAAGACCTCGGACACACAGGTTCACACAAGATCAACAACGCATTGGGACAAGTTTTGCTTGCCAGAAAGATGGGCAAGAAAAGAATTATTGCCGAAACCGGCGCGGGGCAACACGGCGTGGCGACGGCGACTGTTTGCGCGTTATTTGGTTTAGAATGTGTGGTTTACATGGGAACCGAAGATATGCGTCGGCAGGAATTGAACGTCTTTCGGATGCGTCTTTTGGGTGCCGAAGTTCGCGGCGTTGATTCGGGTTCGCGGACGCTGAAAGACGCAATCAACGAAGCCTTACGCGATTGGGTGACGAATGTTGATTCGACATATTACTTGCTCGGCTCGGCTTTAGGTCCGCATCCGTATCCTGTCATGGTTAGAGATTTTCAGTCTGTCATCGGACGCGAATCACGCGAACAAATTTTGCAAAAAGAAGGTCGTTTGCCCGATTTATTGGTCGCTTGCGTCGGCGGCGGTTCTAATTCTATCGGTTTGTTTCATCCGTTTTTGAATGATGAAAATGTGCGGATGATCGGCGTTGAAGCCGGCGGAAAAGGATCGGCTTTAGGCGAACACGCGGCACGATTTATGGACGGCGGAAAAGTCGGCGTTCTGCAAGGAACAAAAAGCTATCTGCTCCAAGACGAACGCGGAAATATCTCGCTGACTCATTCAATCTCCGCAGGTTTGGATTATGCGTCAATCGGTCCCGAACACGCTTTTCTCCACGATTTGGGCAGAGTCGAATATGTTTCCGCGTCAGACGACGAAGCGTTGGCGGCGTTTCAACAATTATCGGAAATTACCGGAATTATTCCTGCGTTGGAAACTTCGCACGGCATCGCCCACGCGATAAAAATTGCACCGCAGATGTCGCCGAACGAGATTATGATCGTCAATGTTTCAGGTCGCGGCGATAAAGACGTGAACACGGTGCAAGATGAACTTGGTAAAAATCTTGTTTCAAACTAAAATTTGTGTATGTATGTTAATTCAATAAAAATTAAGAATTTTCGTTGTTTCCGTGAAGCCGAGATTAGACTGCAAAATCGCAATCGCAAAAACAAACTCAAGTTTCCGAATATCAATCTTTTACTTGGCAACAACGGTTCCGGAAAATCTTCAATTCTTAAAGCATTGGCTTTGGCAACTCTTTCGCCTGTGTTAAAAAACAGTTCCGGTCTGGTTTTATATCGGATTGTGCGAAACGTCGGGCATACACCAAACGGAAAACTTGAAGATGCAAAATTAACCGCCGATTTAATTCTGCATCGGCAAGATTTAGAAGGATTTAACCGCAAACAAACGCAAGATTTTGAAATAACCTCGTTAATTCGGCGGCTTGGCGATCTTGAAGAATTGGACAGTTTAATTCCTTCGGATGAAATGCCGACGGGCATTTTTGAAGATGAATCGCCTGCTTTTTTAGTGGTCGGTTATGGAGTTACACGCCGCGTTGACGAAACAACCAATTTCAACTTTAAAGAACAATCCCGCATCAGACGCGTCAGATATTCGCGTGTGGCAAGTTTGTTTGAAAGTAATTTCGGGCTTGTTCCGCTGCAATCTTGGCTGCCGGAAATGGAAATGCGAAACAAAGGACGCTACACGCAAGTTGTTCATTTAATTGATCGGCTTGTGCCTGACGATGTTAAATTCACGGGCGAATTTGCCAATAGCGAGTATCATTTTGAAGTTCGCGGCGTAAAAACTCCGTTTGGAGCATTATCCGACGGATACCGTGGTTTTTTAGGTTGGATCGGCGATTTGCTTTACCATATTTGTATGGGTTGTCCTTCGGGCAAAAAACTGACGGAAAATCAAGGATTGGTTTTGGTTGATGAAATTGATTTACTGCTTCATCCCGAATGGCAGAGAACCGTAATCGGCTCGCTTTCCGAACATCTGCCGAATCTGCAATTTGTCTTTACTACGCACAGCCCGATTGTTTCAAGTTCGGTCGAAAAAGAAAATGTTTTTGTGATGGGAACCGACAACGACGGCTCGGCAATTGTCGAACAATATACCGAAAACATTTACGGACACACCGCCGAACAAGTTTTGCGTAGTTCATATTTCGGTCTGAATACAACCCGTGCCGCAAGTTTTGTCAAAAAAGAACTTGAACCGTTATCAAAAAAAGCGATGCAAGGCAATAAAGATGCTTCAATCGAGTTTTTGAAAAAACTTAATGAGCCGATGACTATTGATAAATCGAAATTTCCCGATTTTTAAACCAAATTTGATATGATTAGAATTCAAATACTCAGTAAAGCCGAACGCGATAATCTTCAAAACATTGAGGAAATACGTCTTGCCGAGTTGCAAAAACTCGAAAATCTTATCACCGGCGAAAAAGAAGGCTGGTTTGAAAGAGCAAATGAACGAACCGAAATTTTTCGGAAAGCTAAAACTTATAATGAATTAAAAGGAATTTGGAGCGAAATCAAAGATGTTTACAAAAAACTTCAATCGTCAAAATGTGCTTACTGCGAACAAAAACTTGAAGATAAAAACATAGTTCACGACGTTGAGCATTATCGTCCGAAAAAAAATGTGCGAATTTGGTTTAATGCCGGCAGAAAACAAAAATTGGGTTTTACCTTTAACGATACCAAAGATAACGGCTATTATTTGCTTCCGTATAACATCTTAAATTATGTAACTACTTGTAAACATTGCAATTCCGCACTTAAATCGGATTATTTTCCGATTGCGGGAACAAGAAAAAACGATTCCGAAAACTTCATCGAAATAAACACCCAAGAAAAACCTTTTTTGATTTATCCGCTTGGTCATCTTGAAGAAATCGAACCCGAAAAAATTATTACTTTCGACGGAGTTTTGCCCGTTCCGCATCCTGAATTAAACGACAATCATTTAATTCAAAGAGCAAAAGTAACCATCGAATTTTTTAATTTGGATGTTTTGCGAGACACTTTGATTGAAGAACGTTGCGAAGTTATTAAGGTTGTTTTCAATGCCGTAAAAGCAATTACCGAAACTTCGGACCAAGACGAAATTAACGAAAAACTCGACGAGATAAAAATAGCTTGCAGCCCGAAAAGCCGCCATTCAAATTGTGCCAAAAGTTTTTATAATCTGTGCAAAAACAATATTGAAAAAGCCAAAAAAATTGCTAAAGAAGCTCATATTTACTTGGTTAAACACAGAATAGACGATTGAGTTTATTGTCGTCTATTCTGCGTAAACAAGTTAAAATGATACTTGGTTAAATCATCAACCTTTCGGGAATTGTTTGATAAATTCGTAAATTTCCTCACGCGGAAAATCTACTTCGTCGGTTTTATCGTCATACATCGAAGGATCGGAATAGCGATTATTATCAACCTTTTTGCCTTCAATAGTCTTTTGGGCGATTGTTGTCATTGCTTTGTAATCAACCAAATTTACTTCGCAAACATTTGAGAAAACCGAAACGCCTTTAACTTTTGTAATCAGAGTTCCGCGTTTGCAGTTTACTTGAATCAAAGTCTCGATTTCCGTTGATTTTAAGGCAAGTTGATTGTCCGCGATGCCGAAACCTTCTTTGGTTAAACCGATAGAATTCGGCAACGGTTCGCTGATTGTTCCGTCTGACTTTAATCCCGTGAAATAGGCGGTTGAAATGCTCGATTTATCGATAATCGCCACTTTTCCTTTAATTTTTGCACCGCTGTCAAGTTTTACCGGAAATGAAAGTTTGGCGAATTTTTCCGCAGATTTGGCAAATTCAACCGAATCTTCAATATTCGGCAAATTATCAGCCGTGGCTTCTACTTTTTCGGGAACAAAACTTTTTATATAATCCTGAATTTCCGAAAAAGGTGTAATGACAATAAATTCTTTACTTCCCGCATAAACCGACGAAATTGTTTTGTCGGGCTTTGCATTTATGAAAGTTTTTTGGGCAAATATCACATTGTTTTTGTAGTCGATCAGCGAAACTTTGCAATTATTCGCATAGCCTGTAACTCCTTGTTCGTAACGCCCGATGACTTTGCCTTTGGTGCAAATTGTCTGAATTAAAGTATCGATTTCTTCGGGTTTGAACGCCAACATTTCTTTGGTTAAGCCGTAAGAAGTTACATTTGATTCGCTGATTTCTTTGTAGTAAACATCAAAAAAATCCATTTGTGCATCAAATTTACCCTTTTCAACCAACGCGACTTTTCCTTTGATTTTCGCGGTTGAATCGAGTTTTAACGGCGGCGAAAGTTTAACTAAATCTTCGGCTTTGTCTTTCATTGACGTAAAATCGGTCGGAATCGGTGCGGAAATTTTAGTGTTTGAATTTGAGTTTACATTGGCAACCGGATTGTTTGACGTTTTGCCGGTAAACGCGAAATATCCGATTAAACCGATTACGCTTAACAGAATTAAACCGCCGCAACCAAGCAAACCGAACATCAAACCTTTTGAACTTCCCGATTTTTGCGGAGTCGGCGTAAACTGTTGATTTACTTGAACATTCGGTTTATTTATCGGCGGAACTATTGCGGATTGTTTCGGTGGCGGAAACATTTCGCCCAATTTTTGCCAACTTTGTTGACCGTCTTTGATGCCGAAATCGTTTGGCGAAAATTGTCCGTTGCGAAGCATTTCCACAACTCTTGCTTCATCGAATGGTCCGTGCTGTTGCCCGTTTTTATTGATAAACATTTTCATAATTTTCTTGATTTTAATTATTCTATTCAAAATTCACATTTTTTGCATAAAAATGATTAAATTATTTGGTTCTACCGCTAATTTAGTGGAAAGTGATAAAATGGGCAAATGTTTACAGAACAATTTTTCGATTTATTGTTGAATTTCGGAGTTGATTGGAAGGTTAAAGAAGTTGAAAGTAATCCCGAAACGAGCGAAGTGGATA
>JANPBM010000006.1:0-57894 GCA_031430435.1 Acidobacteriota bacterium | reverse complement strand
GAAATTCTACAAATAATTTCAGTCTCAATCTTTGACAAAACCCAATTAAATCAGCTACTTAACGAATGTCGATTACAAAACTCGGAAGTTCAGACTTCTAAACAGTTGAGTTTATTCGACTTATAACCGGACACTAATGAGAAATTATCATAAATGAATCAAGATTTAGAAAGTTTAATCGAAAAAACAATCAAAGCGTTTGAAATGGCTTACGCGCCGTTTTCAAAATTCCGCGTCGGTGCGACAGTCGTTACCGAAAGCGGCAAAATTTACACGGGTTGCAACATCGAAAGCGCGAGTTACGGCTTAACCGTTTGTGCGGAAAGGGTCGCAATTTGGAAAGCGGTTTCTGAAGGCGAACGCGAATTCGCAATGGTTTGCGTCGTCGCGGATACCGAAGAATTAACGCCGCCGTGCGGAGTTTGCCGACAAATTATCTGGGAATTTTGCGAAGATATTCCGATTGTGTTTGCCAATCTGCACGGCAAATATGAAGTTTTGCAGATGAAAGATTTGTTGCCGCGCGCGTTTGATACGAAATTTTTAAAGTGAATTAAACGTTATTTCGCTCTAAAACTGTTTCGCAGATTTTGTTAATTGCTTGCTTTTACCGATAATGTTGTAGTAAATTCAACTATGGAAAACTTGAAATTTTTAATTATCGTCTTCGGTTCACTTCTTTTATTCATCCCGCAAACTACTTTTGCCCAACGAAAACAAGCAGATTTAATTATCCAAAACGGCACAATCGTAACGATGGACGGCACCAAACGAGTGATTGAAAACGGTGCGGTTGCGGTTAAACAAGGGAAAATTGTCGGCGTTGGCACGGTCGCCGAAATCAAAGCAAAATTTTTATCGAAACAAATTACGGACGCAACCGGAAAGATGATAATTCCGGGTTTAATCAATACTCATACGCACGTTCCGATGTCGCTGTTTCGCGGAATCGCCGATGATTTAGACCTCACCGATTGGCTCACAAAGTATATTTTTCCTGCCGAAGGAAAAAATGTTACCGAAGAATTTGTGCGGGCGGGAACGCAACTCGGTTTGGCGGAAATGATTCGCGGCGGCACCACCACGTTTTGCGATATGTATTATTTTGAAGATGCAATCGCCGATGAAACCGCCAAAGCCGGCGTTCGCGGAGTGTTGGGCGAAACGATTATCGACTTCCCTGTTCCCGACAATAAAACGAACGAAGAAGCGATGGCTTACGCTGAAACTTTTGTCAAAAAATGGCAGAAAAGTAAGTTAATTGTTCCCGCCATCGCCCCGCACGCGCCTTACACGGTTTCCGAAGAACATCTGAAATCGGCTCGCGCTTTATCCGATAAACTGAACGCGCCGCTCATTATTCATCTTGCCGAAGACCGCAAAGAGTTGAAATTTGTTGAAGACAACAAAAAAATGCGTCCGATCGAATATGTCTCGAAAATTGGTTTTCTGAGCGATAAAACCATCGCCGCGCATGTTATTTATGCGAACGACGACGAAATCGACACGCTCAAAAACATCGGTGTCGGCATTGCCCATTGTCCGCAATCAAATATGAAACTGGCAGCCGGCGTTGCTCCGATTCCGCAGATGTTGACAAAAGATTTGCGAGTCGGTTTAGGAACGGACGGCGCGGCTTCAAACAACGATTTAGACCTTTGGGAAGAAATGGACACGGCGGCGAAACTGCACAAAGTTTTTAATTTCGATCCGAAGGTTGTTTCCGCCGAACAAGTTTTTGAAATGGCAACGATTCGCGGGGCAAGCGCCTTGCATTTAGAGAAAATTACGGGTTCGCTGGAAGTCGGAAAACGTGCCGACATTGTTGTTGTCGATACTGATTCGCTGCATCAAACGCCGATGTATAACGTTTATTCGAGCCTTGTTTATTCGACCAAAGCAAGCGATGTACGGAGCGTGGTCATCGAAGGTAAATTTGTTATGAAAGACCGTAAATTGTTGACGCTGAACGAAGTTTTAATCAAACAAAATGCCGTAAAATATCGTGAACAAGTGATTAAAAGTTTAGCGAATTAAATTTTTAATTCAGACTTCGGGCAAAATTGTCCGACTTTTTCGGACGCGGATTTATGACATCTCCGCGTCTTTTTCGGTTGCTTGCAAAATGCTTCTTCGCTAAACTTCAACCAATGACTTTTGAACAGACAGCCAAACAATTAGCGACTTGCGGCAAGGAATTTTATCGGCGAAATTGGGTTTTAGGGACAAGCGGAAATTTTTCGGCGGTAATCAAACAAAAACCGTTCAAAGTTTGCATCACGGCAAGCGGAAACGACAAAGGAACGCTCGACAAATCGCACTTTTTGGAAATCGACGAAAACGCCGAAGTATTAAAAGGAATCGGCAAACCTTCGGCTGAAACTCTTTTGCATTTAACGATTTACAATCAACGCCGTGCAAATTCGATTCTGCACACGCATTCGGTTTGGGGAACAATTTTGTGCGACGTTTTCGCGGAAAACGGTTTTCTCGAAATCGAAGGTTACGAAATGCTCAAAGGTCTCGCAGGCGTAGAAACACATCGGCACACGGAAAAACTGCCGATTATCGAAAACTCGCAGAATTATGCGGCACTTTCGCATGTTATCGAAAATGTGTTGCGTGAAAATCCGGCTTGCCACGGCGTTTATCTGCGAAGACACGGACTTTATACTTGGGGAAAAGATATTGCCGAAGCAAAACGGCACATCGAAATTTTCGAGTTTTTGTTTGAAGTTTCGGGAAGACAATTACAGAAAAATTAACCGAAGAGGTAAGTAAATCATCCAAACTTTCCCCGATTTATCTTTGAATTTATGCGACAAATTATTTGAAAAGTATTTCAAAGTTCCCGGTCGGATTTCCCGTGGCGCGTTCAAATTCCGCAATCGCTTTATTCAATTCCAGACGAACTTGTACTTCTGCCGCCTTTGCCGAAGTTAAATTTTTTTGCTTTTCCAACAATAAAAAAATCGAACCGGTCGAGTAACCTGTATTATATTTTCGCTCTTCACTTTCAAATTCTTTCTCGGCGGTTTCGCGGGAAATTTGGACTGATTGCCGGCGTAACTTCAATGTTTGCAAAGATTGAATCGCGTTACGAACTTCGGCGACAATGCTTTGCAAAGTTTGACGTTTCTCTAATTCGAGTTTTTCCGCTTCGACCAGATTCTTACCCGATTCGGCTTTTGCCCGACTGTTTTCGAGCGGAAAGTTTATCGTAATTCCGACCTGAAACGTATTAAAATCTTGTTTAAAAAGGTTTCCGAACGATTTCCCCAAACCGCCGTTCAAGTTGCTTGGCACAAAAGCCGGCGGAATGACGGGCAACGGCGGAAGATTCGATAAAGCCGAAAGCTGATTGACGCGATTAGTTAAATTCGGATCGCCGAAATCTATGTTTGAATTATTCGGTGAACCCGCAAAACCGTTCATCGTGTAGCTTGCGGTTAAATCGACCTGCGGTTTTGCTTGGTCTTTATAAAATTTGCGATTGATTTCGTTGATCGATTCAGACGTTTCATTCTGCTTGATCTCCGAACGGTTTTGAACGGCGAGGTTTAAGGCTTCGGATAGCGTAACATCAGGTATTTCAAGGTTTATGTCATCGGTCGGCATAATATTTTCGTTCCAAAGTTCGGCAGTTTCGCTTTCCGCAATCAAAGTTTTCAGCGTGTTTTGAGCCTTTGTAACATTTTCGAGCGATTGAAATACCGAGCTTTCAAACTTTGCCGCTTGATTTTCCAGCGAAACAATTTCAATCGGCGCCGTGCTGCCTTGCTCGATTTTTCGGCGAGTTGTTTCAATTTGTTTTTTTGTATCGCGAACTGCATCCTGCTGAACCTGTAAATCTTTTAATGCCAACGATAAATCCCAATAAGCCTTTTGTACTCGGCTGATTGTTTCGATTGTTTTTTGCCGAACCTGCAAATCCGTCAAGCTCAAATTTTTCTTTGCAATCTCGATTTGTCGCCGCGAATCATCAGTTTTTCGACCTTTGAAAAGCGGTTGAGTAAGCGAAAACTTCAACGCGGGTTCATAACTTCGGCGAAATGAATTAAACGGATCGTTCGTGTTTTGCAAAACGTTAGTGAATTCGCCCGAAACCACCGTGCCGTTTGCGTTCAGCGGTTTTTCAATTTTGAAAGAATTGTTGAAAACCTTGCTTTTGATCGCCGAATTACCGTTTGAAAAAAGCGAATTTGTCAGCGGACTCACTTTTCTTTCAAAATTTGAAGTCAGCGAAATTTTTGTGTCAAAAGCGCCGCGAGCCGATTGCAAATCTAGTTCGGCAATTTTGACATTTTTTTGCGAAACTAAAATATCGGGATTATTTCGCAACGCCATTTCGATTGTTTCCCGCAAACTCAAGGCTTTTTGCATTCCGCCGACATTTTGCGAAATCAATTTTACTTGTTCCGCCGCCAAAATTGTCTTGTTCTCGGCGACCGTTTCAGCAGATTTTTCGGCGTTCTTTTTTTCGGAAACTTCTTCGTTTTTCAGCTTGGCGATTTGCGTATTTTGTGCAAATACAGCGTTTATCGAAATTAGAAATAAAAATAATATGATTGTAATTCGTTTTTTCATAAAGCCTTTTTTAATTTTCGGGCGAATATCTGCCTTCTTTTAATTTGCCGTCTTCCATACTGATAATTCGGTCGGCAATATCCAAAATTCGATTGTCGTGCGTTACCAATAAAATCGCGCAACCTTGTTCGCGGGCTAAATTTTGCAAAATATCAACAATATTTCGTCCCGATTTACTGTCCAAAGCCGCCGTCGGTTCGTCCGCCAAAACCAGTTTCGGCGTGGCGACCAATGCTCTGGCAATCGCCACACGTTGTTTTTGTCCGCCCGAAAGTTTGTCGGGAATTTTGTCGATTTGGTCTTCTAATCCGACGGATTTCAACATTTCGACGGCTTTTTTATCGGCTTCGCGTTGCGAAACTTGTTCGTGTAATTCGAGCGACATCATCACGTTTTGCTTTGCCGTGATTGATTTCAAAAGGTTATGAGCCTGAAAAATGTAGCCGATATGTTTTCTGACTTCGACCATTTCTTTTTCGCCCGCGCCGAGAAGTTCTTTGCCGAAAACGTTTAAATTTCCTTCTTGGACAGAACGCAAAGCCCCGATGAGCGTCAGCAAAGTTGTTTTTCCGCCGCCGCTCGGACCTGTCATAATCACGATTTCACCGCGTTTTATCTGCAAATTTATGTCAAACAAAATTTGTTTTCGCAGATTTCCTTGACCAAAAGCAAAGTTCAGATTTTCGATTTTGATTAAACTTTCGTTACTCATTTTTTTAGAAAATATCTGCCGGATCGGCTTGTTTTAACTTTCGCATCGCCAAAAGCCCCGAAAAAAAACACATCAAAACTGTCAAGAAAAACACCACAATTCCGCGTCCGTAAGTCATTTGTATCGGCAACCCCGCACCCGAACTTGCCAACGCATACAAAGCGAGAGCAACAAAAAAGGCGGGAAAAAAACCCATCAAAGACAAAATCAGCGATTCTTCCAACACGAGACGAGTCAAATAACCATTGGTGTAACCCATCGCTTTGAGCGTGGCATATTCGGGTAAATGATTGACAACATCGGTGTAAAGCACTTGATATGTAATAATTATGCCGACGATTAAACCCAAAATCGCACCGAAATTAAAGATAAAACCGATTGCCGTTGCACCTTCCCAATAAGCTCTTTCGAATTGGATAAATTCTTCTTTGGTGAGAATTCGCACATCTTTCGATAAGTTATTTTCGAGTTCGGATTTAACGGTTTGTAAATCCGCGCCTTCTTTTATCGACAAAACGCCGAAATCTATTTCCCCAAGCTCACGATTAAAAAGTCTTTGAAAATTAAGATCGGAAGTTATCAAATTCCCGTCGGCGGCAAATGATGCTCCGAGTTCAAAAAGTCCGCGAACTTCGACTTTTCGCTTATTTATTTCGGTCGTAACTCGTTCGCCTTTTCCGATTGCATTAACGACATCGCCAAATTCGGGACGTGAAAGTTTGTCGAATAAAACCGCATCTTCGGTGTTTACTTTGCCGATATTTTCTTTTACGCCGCTGACTTCTAAAACAGTCGAATTCGGCTCGAAACCCATAATAAAAATCGCTCGTTCTTTTTTTGTCCATGGATTTTTCCAAGGCAAAAGTCCGATATAAATCGGTGAAACTGAAGCCACATTGCTGTTATTCGACATTTGATACAAAATTCTGCGTGAAAATTGTCGCGATGCAAAAAGATTTTCAGATTGTGTATTTATCAAAAAAAGATCGCCGCGAATGCTCTGATGAATAGTTGTCGATGTCGAAAAGAGCGCTTCCTTAAAGCCGAATTGCATAAACATCAGCACTGCCGCGAAAGTAATTCCGGCAATCGCCGTCAGCAAACGCGCTTTTTGAAAAGTTAATTGAAGCCAAGCCAATGGAATTTTACCGAACATATTTCACCTCAATTCAACCCGATTTGAACATCAACCCGCAAATTGGTCAGTTTTGATAATTGTTTACTCGCTTCGGCGTTTAATTTAACTTTCACCTCAACGACTCTGGCATCAACGTCGGCAACGGGATCGGAATCTAAAATGTCGCGTTTTTTAATCATCGAACCGATTTGGACGATTGTTCCGCTGAACTTTTCGCCTGTTGTTCTGACTGAAATTTCGGCTCGTTGATCCAATTTGATTTTGTTGATATCGGCTTCGAAAACTTCGGCAACGGCAAACATCGTCTCCACATTTCCGAGTTCTAAAATTCCGTCATTGCCGATTGTTTCGCCCGGACGCGAATGAATTTTCAGAACTTTTCCGCTTGCGTAACTTTTAACTTTTCGCAATTCCAAATCTGCCAGCGCTTTTCCGGCAACGGCTCGCGCGTTTTCGACTTCGGCAATGGCGGCGGCAACATCGGTCGGACGAACTTCCGCCAAACTCGCATACGAAGCCTTTGATTTTTCTAAATCACGCGACAAGGTTTCAACTGCCAAACGTTTGTCTCGAACAACGGTTTGCAAAATTCCGCGCGCTTTTTGTAAATCGCGGGAAATTGTCTGCACCGCCAAACGTTTATCTTTCAAAATAGTTTGCCACGCGGCGTTTGTCCGTTTGATTTCTTTTTCGAGCGTTTCCACGTTCAAACGCCGCGTGTCGTATTCGGAACGCGAAATATCGCCGCTGTTGACTAAAAATTCCGCGCGTTTAAACTCGGTTTGCGCGTTGCCTAATTCTTTTTCCAAGCGTTCAATCGCCACATAATCGGCAAGCGGCGAGTTTCCGCCCGCACCCGAACTTTCGCCTCGCGCCAATTCGGTTTTCGCTCTTTCCAATTCGGATTCCAGCCGCTTTACGTCCGCATATTCGGGCAAAGGGTTTTCGCGGTTCGGGTTTTCTGCCCGCCGTAATTGGCTTTTGGCGTTTTCAAGTTCGGACACAAACCTTTGCGATTGCGCGTCTTGGGCAACCAAATCGCCTGATTTTGCACCCGCTTTGATTTGGTCGAGTTTACGTTTTGCGATGTCAATTCGCGTCTGAGCTTCGGTAACAGTCGCCATAGATTGCTCGAACCCGTCGAGCAAAGCAACGATTTCGCCTTCGCCGATAACATCGCCTTCCGCAACTTTTAATTGCGTGATAATTGCTCCCGAAACTCCCGACGGAGCAGTTAATTTGATAATTTCTCCTTGCGGTTCGATTCTGCCGAGTGCGGTTATAAATTGTTGTTTAGATTCAACTTGAGTCTTTTCGGGTTCGGCGGTTTCAGCTTTTGAATAGCTTGCGTAAACGCCGTAACCTGCAACGCCAAGCAGCAAAGCCAAACCGATCGAGCCGTAAATAAACCATTTATTCATAAAAAATTCCTTTGAAAATCAGTAACTTTATTAGGCTAACAAATCGCAAAACTTTTTTCATCAGTCGCAAGAATAAATTTTGCTAGTTCTCAAGGATGATTTTTTTTCGTTCGCAAGACTCTTTTTGAGTCGTTGAATATATGGTAAAAATTAAATTGTGAATAAAAACGGCGTAAAACATTTTTGGAAACGTCTGCGATGGACGATTATGCTGAAATTCGTCGTCGCTTCGATACTTACTTGGTTTGTCGGAAACCAAACGGGATTTTTGATGGAATATATCGAACTTTGCGCAAATTCTGCTCCGGAAAAAGTCGCGGTTGAAATCGAGCCGACGATTCCCGATTTTTTGCGACAAATTGAAACCGGAAACAATCCCGCTTTGCAATTACAAATGTCCGAATTGGCGCAAAAATTAAAAACTCGTCAACGCCGAATCGCGTACTTTTTTTTCTGTAATCTGGAGCAAAACGCTTTTCCCGATAAAGTTTTTGCCGAGATATTTGTCATCGACGACACGGGCGAAATTCGTCGAAGTTTGAGCGCCGAATATCAAAATAATATCGAGCGAGACGCACTTTTATCGAAAGACGACCGAGTTTTAATCGACGAAGCGTTAAAAGGCGAAAGACAAACCCGGCGGATTGACGACAAACTGAAAAATTTACTGGCTTTTCCGCTGAATTCGCCTGACGGAAAGACGCGCGGAGTTTTATATGTTCGCGAACAAGTTCCGTTTACTTGGTTTGACGCGGCAACCAAATCGTCGCGGGATTTTTTGAACGATTTAATCCAGTTTTGGATGACTTTGCTTATTTGCGGGCTTATCTTCGGTTTTTTGCAAGCGCATTTTGTCGCCCGAAGGCTCGAACAAATTGCCGTTTCGGTAAATTCTTGGAGTCGCGGAGATTTTTCTGCGCGGTCGCCCGAAAAGCCCGCCGACGAGCTTGGCGGTTTGGCAAAATTGCTGAATGAAATGGCAAAAAAATTGCAAGAAGTTTTTACTATCAAGCAAGATTTGGCAATGTCCGAAGAAAGAAACCGCATCGCCCGCGATTTGCACGATTCGGTAAAACAGCAGATTTTCGGACTCGGAATGCAGCTCGGAGCGGCGAAAGCGTTGCTCAAAACTAACCCCGAAGCGACCGAAAATCGTTTGAACGAAGCCGAAAATTTATTGAAACAAGTGCAAGCCGAATTGGTGGATTTGATCCGCGAACTTCGCCCGCAAGAAAACGAAAACTTGGCGGGACGATTAGAGAATTATCTGCAAACTTGGTCACGGCAAAATTATATTTCCGCCGATTTTTTTGCCGACAAAGATATAAAAATCTCGCAACCCGTTGAAAACACGCTGTTTAAGATTGCCCAAGAAGCCTTGGCAAATATCACGAAACACAGTCGAGCCGATAAAATTTTAATCGAATTAAAGAAAGTTCGGGCAGAAATTATTTTGCTGATTTCGGATAACGGCATCGGGTTTGAGACAGAGAATTTGCAAAACGGCATCGGTTTGGAAACGATGCGGGAACGCGCCGAATCATTAAACAACGGCACTTTTCTAATCGAAAGCAACAATAAAAAAGGCGTGAAAATAAAAATCGGTTTTCAGCTTTAGAAAAAAATATGCCGGAAAAAATTACAGTTTTAATCACCGACGACCATTCCGTGGTGCGAAAAGGCGTTCGTGTTTTCCTTGAAACTCAGCCTGAAATCGAGGTTTTGGGCGAAGCGGATTCGGGACAGGAAGCAATCAAGATGTGCTTGGAACTTGCTCCCGATGTTGTTTTGCTGGATTTATTGATGCCGAAAATGAACGGCGTTGAGGCGACCCGGCAAATCAAACAAGTTTCGCCGCGATCGAATATTGTTATTTTAACTTCGTATCACGACGATGAATTTATTGTTCCGGCAATAAAAGCCGGAGCGTTGTCGTATTTGCTGAAAGATGTCAGCCCGACCGAATTGATTGCGGCGGTCAAAAAAGCGAGTGTCGGCGAAGCCGTTTTGCATCCGCAAGTTGCCCAAAAATTGATGAAAGGTTTGCGTGAAACAGGCGAGAATAAAATTGTCGAAGAATTGAGTAAACGCGAAATCGAAGTTTTGCAGTTGGTTGCCGAAGGTCTTTCCAACCTTGAAATCGGCGAACGTCTTTTTATTTCCGATAAAACCGTTAAGTCTCACGTCAGCAACATTTTAGGCAAACTTCATTTGGCTGATCGCACCCAAGCCGCCGTTTTTGCGTGGCGAAATAAAGTTGTCGGTTAATTCAATTTCATAATCAAATTGTCGAAATCCGCCGACCGAATAAATAATTGTCGTAAAAATCGGCAACGCGGTGTTTTTATCGGCAAATCCGTCTCGATAAAACCTGAATATTTTTATTATAATTTTTATTTTATCGGCTTTAATCCGGTTTTTGCCAATTTTGCAAAAGCCGCCGGAAACAATCTTCTTTTGGTATTTCGACAATTTTGTTTTACATTTAGTAAATGATTCTGCAACAAATCCGGCAACGTGCCGCCAACGATATACAGCACATATTATTGCCCGAAGGCGAAGATGTTCGCACAATTCAAGCCGCTGAAATTTGCGTCAAAGAACGCATTGCCAAAATTACAATCATCGGCAACGAAGAAAAAGTTCGAGAATTGGCGCGACAAGCGAACGCGAATTTGAACGGCGTTGAGATTCTTGACCACAGAAAATCAAACGATTTCGGCAAAGTCGCCACGTTTTATTACGAACTTCGGCGGGCAAAAGGCGTAACGCTCGAAGAAGCCGAACAAGCAGTGAAAGATCCGCTTTATTTCGGAAATTTGCTCGTCAAACTCGGAAAAGCCGACGGTTCGGTTGCCGGTGCGACGAACACAACCGCGCATACAGTCGCCGCCGCGTTGCGTTGCGTGGGCGTACGCGAAGGCTTCAAAATCGTCTCGTCGTTTTTTTTGATGGTTGTTCCCGATAAAAATTTCGGTGCAAACGGTGCGATGATTTATTCGGATTGCGGTGTAGTAATTGACCCGAACGCGACCGAATTGGCGGAAATTGCGATTGCTTCGGCGGATTCGTGCCGTGCGTTATTGGGCGTTGAACCAAACGTGGCAATGCTTTCGTTTTCGACCAAAGGAAGCGCGAAACATCCGTTTATCGACAAAATTATCGAAGCGACCAAAACCGCGAAAGCACGTTTTCCCGATTTGAATATAGACGGCGAATTGCAAGCCGATGCCGCGTTAATCCCAAGCGTCGGACAATCAAAAGCCCAAGGCTCAAGCGTCGCGGGCAAAGCAAACGTCCTTATATTTCCCGACTTAAACGCGGGAAATATCGCCTATAAACTGACGGAAAGATTAACCGGCGGAACCGCAATCGGACCGATTCTGCAAGGCTTGGACAAACCTTGCAACGACCTTTCACGCGGCTGCAAAGCGGAAGACATTGTTGATGCGGTGGCGATTACGGCGGTGCAATCGCAGGCGAGGAAAAAGTAAAAAGGCAAAACTGTTTGGAACTTTCCAAATAATTCGGTGTCTAAAATTTGTATGAATTTGTATAATTTCCGCACATTTTTAGTTTTATTTTCATGCTTCTTTTTCGTAACATTTTTTACGCTTTACAATTTTTCCGAACAAAAAGAACCTAAACACAGTTTTATCGTTAAAGTTTCGAAAGAATTTAATCCGAACTTTTCAGACGAAGAACTTAGTCAATATGTAGCTGATGGTTACGAACTGCCAAACGGATTTCTTGAAAAAAGAAATACATTCCTTCATTACAGTCCCATGTTACTTGTTGTTTCAGTTCAAAAAGACGGCATAATTAAACTAAATGTTCAAAATGAAGGTGATTTATCAAATCTACAACCGCTTACAAATAATTTAATGAATATTTTTGATGAACGCGAGAAGAATTTAGTTTTTGAAGAAGAATCAAATAATATTTTGAAGAAAGTTATTATAAGATCAAACCGTTCAATTAAATACGGCGATGTTGTAAAAGTAATTGATGCCGTAAAATCAAGCGGAGCAAAACCAATCGTTTTACAAATTGACGACCTTCCGAACTGAAACAATCATTTTTTGTAATGATACCGACACGAAATAACAACCAATGATTCTTTTTCAATTCGATAAACCAAGCGATGTTCATCGTTCACACGCCTTGACCAACAACCCGCAAACGGTTCGGGTTTGCCGATTCCTCGAAAACCGTGGCGTTGCGCATCTTTTATCAAATCGTTTCGGTAAAAATCATCACTTTATTATTCGGGCTTTTCGTTGGATTCTTCCGAGCATTCTTCGTCGTCAAAATTGTCGCCGTCTTCATCGTCTTTAAAGCACATTGAAGCTGTGCCGTCCCAATCGCCGAAATCCATCTCGTACTTGTCGGCTTTTCCGATGTCAAGATCGTTTTGTTTATATTCTTGCTCGGTGCCGTCGGCATTAATACGGATTAATTCAATATCGTAATTATCTTCGTTTCCGTCATTGTCGCTGAAAAAAAGT
Organism: Acidobacteriota bacterium; assembly: GCA_031430435.1. GTDB lineage: Bacteria > Acidobacteriota > Blastocatellia > Pyrinomonadales > Pyrinomonadaceae > JANNVK01. Next base: position 45,528 of record JANPBM010000006.1, on the reverse strand, counting down.
TTGCCGTTTTCAAAGTCAAAATCGTAGGTAAGCGCTTTTTTGGCAAGTAGTTCAACGCCGCCAATCGTGGTGATATAACTTGCGTCCGCGTCGTCGTCCGAATCAAAAGCGAAATAAACTTCGGGCGTTTCCGCATCGGAACTTGAGGTAAATGTGATTACTTCGCCGTCGCGTGAAATTTCCGCTGTCAACGTTTCGTTCGGATCAAGCCTGATGCCGTCGAAACCGACCGTAAATCCGGGAGCCGAGAAAACAAAATCGAGATTGCTTTCAGCGTCTAAATTTCTGCCCGAAAAAATAATCGTGTAAGGTTTGTCGGATTCAACGTACGGCAACGTAAAATGCTGTAAATCTTCGCCGAAACCGCCGACCAATAACGTGGAATTTCCGTCTTCAATTTCAGCATCATCATTAAAATAAAGATTATTTCGCGGGTCGAAACCGAGACGTTTTCCGTCTTCAACCACCAACATATCGCCTTCGCCGGTCAAGAAAAATTCGGCATCTTCGCCGTCTTCGTCAAACATATTTTTGAACGAAGCATCAATTAAATGCGGATTGCCAAGCGTTGCCGTTTCAATTCCGCAACCTGTTTCTTTGTCTTCGTCATTCGCAAACGAAGCGTCGAAACAACTGCCTTCGCGCCATGAGGTTGCGGTTAATTCGAGCGTTTTGGTAGAAGCATCGCCGACATAATCGGGCTTTGAATTCGGGTTTTTGGTCGAATTATAAAACCACTGTTGCGTAGTTTTATTGATAAAAATAAAGCGAGTTTCGGCGGGAAAATTATTGTCGTAAACGTGTATTTTGTATTGGTTTCCGATATCTTCGACGGCGAACGGAACAACCGCGTGTCCGTCGAAAATTCGACCTTTATCGTATTTTTTGATGCCGAATAAAAATGTGTCTTTTTGAGTATTCATCGCGGAAATCAACTTTTCCGCAATTCCGGTCGGAGCAAGTTTTGCCGTTTCTTTTGTTTTAAGCGTAACTTCGTCAAAGGTTTGTGTAACCCAATAATACGAAATATAGTTTTCAATACTCGGAATTAATTGAAGATTGAACGGTGTTTTTACGCCGCTTTGAAATTGCGACGGTTGCCATCTGGTCTTGAACCGCAAACTTGAATTAAACCGCAAACTTGCGACCCCGATTCCTTCGCAATGTCCGATTTCCATTGCCTCCAGCATCTTCTCGATCCATTTTCGGGCGGCGGCTTTCAGCACGCAATTTTTTGCATTGGAGCCGCTTTTGCACGTCGCTTTTACGCCAAACATTCTGATTAAATCTTCGGTTCCGAGGTTGTCGGTTTTGACCTTTTTATAATTCGGAAAGCTGAATCCGGAAACTTTCGGATCAAAATCAAGCGCGGCAACAATCTTGCCTTGCGCCGAAAGACTTGGGCAAAGAAATCCGCAGAAAAAAACTGCGGCAACGATTTTTAAGACAAATTTGGTGATTGATTTCAGCATATCAGTTTTTTGTATCGCAAAGTTCGCCGAGAAAATTATTTTATTTACAAATCTTCTTTTAATAAATTTATCGGTTCAATAAAAATCGGCGCGTTCATTGCGAAACCTTTGCGTTACGGCTTCATCGCAAGTTTTTCTTCTTCCTTCGGATCGGCAACAACAAACGCCGCCATCAATCCGATGTTGTTCGAGCCGTATTTCACCCAACCGAACCCTTGTTCGCCCCAATCTTTTCCGTATGAATTTTTTATGAGCCACGCTTTTTTCTCATCGTCCCAACCGACAATCAAAACTAAATGACTGCCTTTTCGCAATTTACCGTTGATTTTATTTTGCTCCTCGTTAAAAACTCCGCCGCCGTAAAGCAAAATGCACGAATCAAAACTGATGGTTGAAACTACCGAACCGTAAAGAATAATCGCCCGTTTTATTTCATCGGTCGCGGCAATTTTTTGCGGCGTTGCACTGACAAAATCCCAAGTTAAGGCTTTGACAAAAGTTTCCGAATCGCAAATATGCGCCGACTTATCGCCGATATATTTTCGCGTCCCGCCGAGCGGCAAACCTTTATCAACCATAAATCCGAAGGCTTCGCCGTGCCAGTTAAAGTCGCAAAATTCTTCTTCTTTTTTGACCATGCAACTGACCAATTGACGAACGCTCGGACGATTCGTTTCGTCCAAAATTTTGTCGCTCCGAAGCGCCAAAATCCGTCGGCTGATTTGCATTGCGTCAACTGCGGCAAACGCCCAACAAGTGTTGCAAAACTTATCCGCGCCAAGATTTTGTGAAATTGTTTCGCCGACATCGATTCCGTTTTCACGCCAATCAAACCGTTTCAAACTAACTTTCCGTTGCACATCGGGAATTTCTTCGGCGGCTGAACGAATTTGTTTCGAGCGTTTGGATTCGCCGAGCGGAACGGGACGAGCATATTCTTTTTTGATTGTACGAATATCGTCAACGCCGTATTTTTCAAGCGGAGCAGCCAAAAAAGGAAACAACTTTTTGAACCAATTTTGTTTGCCGTACGCGCCGTTGTTTACGTTGGTACGCGGAAGTACGCGAAACGAATACGTTCTTTTTTCGCTGACTGTCTGTTGTCGGCATAAATTTTCTTGTGTTGCTTGAAAAGTATCCAAAGGCGTTGGCGAAACGGTCGGCGATTGGGCAAAAAGTCGCGCAACGCCGACCAAAATAAAGAAATGTAAGAACATCCGACGTTTCATAAACTAACTCTCTCTTCCGATATTGCAGATTTGGTTTGACGGGATACAAATCTCGCCGCACGGTTTTGACCCTGCGCCGCAACCGCCGCCGGCGGCAGTTTTCAGATTACTGACAACTTTCGTTACACAACTTATTTTTTTGACTAACTTCTCGATGTCTTTTTTCGCTTTTTTCGAAGTTGTGTAACCTTCAATCGAAACAACTCCGTTTTCTACGCTAAAGTTGATATGACTCAGTTGGTCGGCATACTTAACGCTCATTTTTTCTTGAATTGATTTGACTATTTCATCGTCGGTTGTTTTAGAACAATCGGTTCGTTGCGCCGAAACGCCGAGATTAAACGCCATCATCAGCGAAAATATTACTAAAGCCGTTTTTAACATCGATATTTGTCTCATATTTTTTTCTCCTGTCATTTGAAATTTGAAAGCATCGAAAGCAAACTGTACCGCGATTGCTTGCCGAAGAAAATTGAATTGCTGTCCGGCGACCACGCCAAACTCGAAAAATAAAGTCGTGAGTCGTTGTTTGCCGTCAGTTTTTTTTCTTCGCCGCCGGTGAGCGGTATCAGCCAAAGATTATCTTTCTCTTCACGATGTGCCGCAAAAGCTATAAATTTACTGTTCGGCGAAAGATAAATGTTATACAGATAAACGTCTTTCAGCGTTGCAAGCGGCTGTGATTTGCCTGATGCAATTTCGATTCGAAGCAAGTTTACTTCGGGTTGCAGTCCGACCGTTTCGCGTCCGGGTGTTTCGGTTAAAATAAGTTCTTTGCCCGTTTGTGTCCAACCTGTTAAACGTAAAAATTGTTGTTGTCGGGTCATCAGCTTAGAAATTTTTGTTTCGCGGTCAATCACCCAAACACTGTAAGTTTCTTCTCCGTCGCCGCTTCCTGTTTTGGAAGTGTACGCAATTTGTTTGCCGTCGGGCGACCAAATCGGACAACTGAGATAAAGTTTCGCGTCTCGATTGTCGGTTAATTGAACATTGCTTGAGCCGTCTGCCGCCGCAATCCACACGTTAGGTTGACCGCTTCGTTCAGAGATATAACCAATGTCGGAACTGTTTGGCGACCAGCTGAAATAATTTGTTTGAATGCGACTGTAAGGCAACAACGTATAAGTGATCGGAACTAAGTTGTCTGCCAAAGTTTGTTTTTGCCCGCCCGTTGCTTTAATTGTTTCAATTTTATGCTTATCGCCGAAGACTTGAATAAATGCCAGCGTTTGTCCGTCGGGCGACCAAACAGGCAAATAACCGTTTTCGGCAAGTTCAGTCGGTTGCTCGTCCGAATCTAATTTTTGCAATAGAATTTTGCCGTTATAAAGATTATTGCCTTGGCTCAAATTTTTGATTGATTGATACGCGATTGATTTTCCGTCGGGCGAAACATTTCCCCACAGTTCGGAATCTATGCCCGAAGCAACGTTAAATTCTTTTTTTTCGGCAACCTTAAAACCCCAAATATCCGATTCTTCTTTTGCCGAACCATAAAGAATTTTTGTGCCGTCCGCCGCCGCGTCAATCACAAAACTGTCTCTTTCGCCGGACGTTATTTTTTTCGGCGACGTACCGTTAATGTCCGTCACAAAAACCTGAAAAGTTCCGTCAACAATCGTGCTGTAAAAAATTCGTTGATTATCGGAATGCCAAACCGTATTTTTAACTTCGGTTGAACTTTCGATTATTTTTTTCGGAGTTTCATCGGTAAGTTTTTTTGTCCAAACACTCCATTTTTCGCCTTCGACCGTTTGATATGAAACTCTTTTTTCATCCGGCGAAATACTGATTGATTCTGCATTTATTGACTTGGAAGCGAAATCGGTGATCTTTTTCGATTCGCCGGAAGCTGCGTTTATCGCAAAAATATCGTTTTTCGATTCATAATAAATCACGTTGTTTTTTGACCATAAACGTAAAAAACTGCTGCCGTCTTCAACTGCTGAAATAAGTTTTTCCGAACCGCCGAGAATCGGAATTCGCCAAAAACCCGCTTTGCCGCCTTTGGTTGAAAAAAAGGCTAGTTCTTCGCCGTTTGGCGACCAAATCGGGTTTCTGTTGCGGAATTCGTCTTTGGTAATCTGAATCGCTTCGCCCGAAGTTGTTTGTTTAATCCAAATACTTTTTGAGCCGTTTTTAGCAGAAGAAAACGCAATCATTTTGCCGTCGGGCGAAAACGAACCTTCGCTGTAAACTTCGCCGGGTTTGCTTGCCCAACTTATAATTTCAGTCGATTTTAACGGCGATTCAATTAACATTCCGCCGGTTGAAACAGGCAAAAACTGCCAAATTACGCCGATTAAACCGCCGGCAATCGATAAAAAAACAAGCGCGTGAATCAATGAAAAACGTCGTTCGGTAACGATTCCCGCCGTTGTATTGATTTTTGTTTCCGCTTTGACCGCAACGGTTTGATGAACGAATTTTGCATCTGCTTCGATGGTTTGTTTGACGTTATTGAGGTCGAAAACTATGTCTTTGAACCGTTGATAACGCTGTTCGCGGTCTTTGCAAAGCGCTTTATTGACAATAGTTTCCAAGTTTTTTGAGATTTCGGGCTGAGACTCTTGCAAAGGTTTTGGCTCGTCTTTCAAAATCGAGCCGATAATGTCAATGTTGGTTGCTCCCGAAAACGGCAAACAACCTGCCAACATTTCGTAAAGCACCACGCCGAAACTGAAAATATCGGTGCGTAAATCAACCTTTTGCCCGCGTGCCTGTTCGGGCGACATATATTGCGGCGTGCCGATAATCGTTCCCGGCAAAGTCATTGTTTTTGCCCGCGTTTTTGCTTCGGTGTCAAACCTTTCGGAATTTACCGAATCGGTCAATTTAGCGATTCCAAAGTCGAGAATTTTTACGATTCCGTCGTTTCTGACCATGATGTTATCGGGTTTTACGTCACGGTGAATAATTCCTGCTTCGTGCGCGGCGGAAAGCGCGGAAGCAACTTGCCCGGCAATGTCCAAAATATTTTGCAGCGTTGCGGACTGTTCCCGCAAATAAGGTTTAAGCGTTTTACCGTCGATAAATTCCGTTACAAGATAATACTTTCCGGCAAGTTCGCCGATTTCGTGAACGGTTAAAATGTTCGGATGATTGAGCGCAGAGGCAGATTTTGCTTCTTGGAAAAATCGATTCCGGCGGTTTGCGTCAAGCGAAAACTCGCTTGACAGCAATTTAATCGCCACTTTTCGCTCAAGCGTTGTATCTTCGGCAAGATAGACTGTCCCCATTCCGCCTTCGCCGAGCAACGAAAGAATTTTATATTGATTGATTCGAGTGCCGATAATACTCAACGGGTCGGAAAACATTTCCGCTACCAGCGAAATCGGCGATGAATCTATTAAACCCGCAAAAGTTTTGTCGTAAGAAAGCAAAGATTCGACCTCGCGATGTAATTCAAAATCTTCTCCGCAAGATATTTGCAGAAATGAATGACGTTCTTCGGGCGAAACTTCCAAAACTTTGTGGTAAATTTCCTCGATTTTATTAAGTCTTTCGGGGTTCATAAACTCAAACTAATCAATCGTTAAATTATATAACAGGGAAATTTGCGCTGTCGCTAAAAGTGTAAGTTCGATGATTATAAATCAATTTTATTTTTTTCGGGCGAAAAACTTTAATGATGACACTTTTTTCTGCTCACTTTCGTTTTAATAAATTGAGAATCAAATTTTTATGCTCGAAAAAAATATATGTTGAAAAATAATTTTGGATCGGTGATTTTGTTGTTACTCGGCTTGATTGTCGGTTGCAGTCCGGGCGAACAGACCGACGAAGCCAACATATTAGTCAACGAAGCCAAGTATTTTTCCGATAAAGCGGCGATGTCCGATACCGAATTTAACAGTTTGATGAATAGAATTTTGAGTTCAAATTTACAAAACGCCAAAAATCCGCACGATTACATAAAAGACAATAAATCTAAATTTAACGAGTTGATAATCCTTGGTCAACAGCTCGAAGAAAATCGGGGCGAATTAATTTCAAAACTTGAAAAAGCCTCAAAGCTAAATTTAAACGATAAATTTAGAGAGTATTTAGAATTGAAAATCAGGGAAAATCGAAAACTTGCAGAGGTCGATAAACTGAAGACAGATGTTGCCGAAGAATTTTTCAAAGCCAAAAATACTGCCGAGTTTCTAAAATCCGCGAGCCGTTACAATCGACAAAAATTCGACGATATAGAAAAAGAAGCGGTTGAATTTTCAAACAAAGCCGAGCAGATTACGAAAGATAATCCGAGTGTTTTCGAGAAAAAATGAATTAGTTCCGCCGCGAACCGAATAAATTTTGCAGTTCCGAAGTTACAAGTTTTCAGACTTTCCGGTCTTGCGGTTTTTACGCTAAACTGTAACCTATGAAACTGCAAATTATCGCCGTTATTACATTTTGCTTTATATTTTTATCGGGTTGCCAAAAAGTCGAACAAACTAAAGTTGAAAGTTTGCCTGAAACCGAAACGCCGAAGTTTGCAAACGAAAAGCCGGAATTCGGCATAAAAGTTGAGTTGACGACAAATCCGCCCGAAGTAAAAAAAGACGAGCAAGTCGAATTATCGCTCACGGTCAAAAACCCGAACGGCGAAATAATCAAAGATTTGAAAATTGCGCACGAAAAACTGATGCACTTATTGGTTGTTTCGAACGATTTGTCCGAATTTCACCATCTTCATCCCGAACTGCAAGCCGACGGCAGTTTCAAAGTTCCGTTCGCGTTCGCGGGCGGCGGAAAATATAAACTTTTTGCGGACATCACAACGGCGGACGATAAACAAATTATTCGCTCGCTTGATTTAAACGTAGAAGGAGAAATTTTGCCGACCGAAAAATTGGTCATCGATACAAAGTTCGAGAAAATGTCCGGCGGGATTCGCGTAGAAATGAAGCCTGTCGGTGAATTTATCGCGGGCAAAGAAATGCTTTTGAATTTTAATGTAACCGATATTTTGACCAAAAAACCTGCGACCGATTTGCAAAATTATCTCGGCGCAAAAGCACATTTTGTGGTTATCGGCGAAGATTTACAGGAATTTGTTCACGCTCATCCGATGGCAAACGATGCCGCCCGAAAAGAGCATAATCACGGCGAGATGAAAATGTCGGGAGATGCGGAGACAACCGTTTCCGCCCATATTGTTTTTCCGAAAGCAGGAATTTATAAACTTTGGGCAGAATTCCGGCGAAACGGTCGGGTCATTGATCTACCGTTTGTTGTAAAGGTGGCGGAAATGCCAAAAACTGCAAGCGTAGAAATCCCGAAAGACGCTTACAAAATAGTTGCAAGCAAAGACGGTTTTGCGCCGAACGAGATTAAAATAAAAGCAAACGAATTTTCCAAACTGGCGTTCTTGCGCACCGACGATGAAACTTGCGCCAAGGAAATCGTCTTTTCAAGTTTAAATATCAAAAAAACATTACCGCTTAACGAACTCGTGTTAATCGATTTACCGAAAGATTTTTCGGGCGAACTCGGTTTTGCATGCGGTATGAATATGTTTACGGGAAAAATTATTGTTCAATAGAATTTATGTCAGAAAATAAAACAAATTGGCTCAAGCCTTCACTTGATTGGTTATTGATTTTTGTCCCTGTGGCGATTGCGATGCGGTTTATTCCCGCGTTTGAAAATCAGACAGCGTTATTTATTGTTTCGTGCTTGGCGATTATTCCGCTGGCGGGTTGGATGGGCAAAGCAACAGAACATTTATCCGAACATTTGGGGCAAGGAGTCGGCGGGCTTTTGAATGCGACTTTCGGCAATGCGGCAGAACTCATTATCGCTTTATTTGCTTTGTCTAAAGGACTTGAAGGCGTTGTCAAGGCTTCGATCACAGGCTCTATAATCGGCAATATGTTGCTTGTTTTAGGGCTTTCGATTATCGCCGGCGGATCTAAATTTAAGGAGCAATTTTTTAATCGAACAGCGGCAAGCACAGCCGCGACAGCTTTAACATTAGGAGCAATCGCGTTACTGATTCCGACGATTTTTCACGAAGTCGCCGATAATGTACCGGTTGCCCAAGGCGGTTGGACACCCGCAAAAGAGCAAAATTTATCGTTGGCGATTGCCATGGTTTTGTTTGTTACTTATCTTTTTACGTTGTACTTTTCGCTGGTTACGCACAAAGATTTATTCGTTGGCGAAGCGTTACAAGGCAGTTCGCAAGAAGTCGGACACGAAGAAGAAGTCGCCGGCGATCATTGGTCGAAAGGAAAAGCCGTGTCGGTCTTGGTAGTGGCAACATCTTTTGTCGCATTGATTTCGGAATTTTTGGTCGGTGCGGTCGAAGCGGCTCGCGGGGCATTGGGTTTCACGGAGGTTTTTGTCGGTGTAATTGTGGTCGCAATTATCGGCAATGCGGCGGAACATTCATCGGCAATTTTGATGGCGATGCGAAACAAAATGGATTTGACAATGAGCATCGCGCTTGGTTCAAGTCTGCAAATCGCGCTTTTTGTCGCGCCTGTCTTGGTTTTCGCTTCGTATTTTATGGGCAAACCGATGAATCTCGAATTCACGATTCCCGAAGTTGTCGCGGTTATTGCGTCTGTTTTAATTGCTCAACAAATTGCCTCCGACGGCGAAAGTAATTGGATTGAAGGCTTGCAACTCCTTTCACTTTATACAATTCTCGGCATTTTATTTTACTTTTTGCCCGATGCTCACGAAGCGGCGAACGAGGCAATTCAAAGCGCAACGCCGATTCATCATTAAAGAAATCAGCCGCCGATAAAACTCATCGAACGTGATGCAGGTTTAAAAACTTGGTCATTGATGAAATGTCGCGGCTCTTTTTTATAAACAATATCTTTGATAAATTCGACGATTTGAGCACGATTGGCGCCATTTCTGATAAAATCACGCAAATTATGTTCGGCGGTCGAAAAAAGACAAGTGCGAATTTGTCCGTCCGCCGTCAAACGAATCCGCGAACATTGTCCGCAAAACATTTCCGTTACGGGTGCGATTATGCCGATTTCGCCCGCGTTGCCGTCCGCAAATTCGTATTTCCAAGCCGTTTCGCTGCCGCGCGAGGTTTCTTTTAATTTCAACGGAAAAACTTCGTTGATTTTCGCGTATATTTCTTTGCCCGAAACAACCGTTTCACGCTTCCATTCGTGTCCCGAATCAAGCGGCATAAATTCTATAAACCGAAAGCTGACCGCATTTTCCCGAGCAAAACGGGCGAAATCAACCAATTCGTCGTCGTTTCGATCACGGACAATGACGGCGTTTATTTTGACGGGAAAAAAATTTGCCGACTTTGCCGCGTTAATCGCCGCCAGCACTTCGGCGAGTTTGTCAACGCCCGTAATTTCCGCAAACTTTTCACGCTTCAAACTGTCCAAACTGATTGTAACGCGGTCGAGTCCGAGTTTTTTAAGATTTTCCGCCCGTTCGGAAAAAGTATGTCCGTTGGTCGTAAGAGCCAAATCTTTTAATTTTCGATGATGCAAATCGGGGGTTTTCAGCCGTGATATTGCTTCAATCAATTTTTCGATATTTTTTCGCAACAGTGGTTCACCGCCGGTCAGACGAATTTTTTCGATGCCGAGTGAGACAAAAATTTCGGAAATATACGCAATTTCTTCAAACGTCAGAATAGTTTCTTTGCGGGCAAGCGGCGGTTCGCCGTTCGGCAAACAATAAAAACAGCGGAAATTACAGCGATCCGTAACGCTTATCCGCAAATCTCGAATTTGTCTGCCGTATGAATCTGAAAGCATAATTTATATTAACCGTTTTTCGGCTGAAAATTGCAATCGAAAGTTATTGATTTCGGTTCATAATTCGGTCAGAGTGCGCGACACGGCGGTTTTCGGCGATTCTTAGATTTTTACTTGCGACTCAAGTCGGAACGCATTTTATTTGCTACAATTTTTTTGTAAATGAACTTTAAACTTTTAATACAATTCGACGGAACCGACTTTCACGGTTGGCAAGTCCAAGATAATCAGCGGACTGTGCAAGGCGAACTCGAACGAGTTTTGTCGTTGTTGGACAACGAAACCGTGTTTGTCAAAGGTTCGGGCAGAACGGACGCGGGCGTTCACGCCGAAGGTTTTATCGCTTCGGTCAAGATGAACCGCGACTTTACGCCCGAAAAACTTCATCGGGCAATCAACGGAAATATGTTTCGTGATTGCCGAATTTTACAGGTCGAAAAAGCCGAAGACGATTTTCACGCCCGCTTTAACGCGAAAGGTAAAACGTATCTTTACCGCGTTGTCAACGCGCCGTATATTTCGCCGTTTTGGTCGCGTTACGCGCATCACGAACCGCGTCCGCTTGATGTCGGGAAATTAAAATCAGCCGCGAGACTGTTTCTCGGCACGCACGATTGGACAGCTTTTTCCGCCGCCAGCGCCGAAGTTTCAACGCGGATTCGGACAATTACCGAATTCACCGTCGAATCAAAATGGGACGAACGGGCAAATGCCGCGATGATTGAGTTTAAAATCACGGGCGACGGATTTTTACGATATATGGTGCGGTCGATTGTCGGAACAATGCTGGAAATCGGTCGCGGCGAAAAAAATGCGGATATAATTCAAACGGCAATTATAAACGGCGATCGAAAACTTGCGGGAATGACTTCGCCGGCAAACGGTTTGACGCTTTTGAAAGTTTATTACGATTAAATAAAAAATGCGGATAAAGCCTTTCGACTTTATCCGCAAATCTTTTTCGTTCAACTGAAAACTATTTACTGAACGTGATAACGAGCGCGAAAATGACGAGCGATTCGACGAAAGCCAAACCTAAAATCATCATTGTTTGAATTTTTCCCGCCGCACTCGGATTTCGGGCGGTTCCTTCTAAAGCAGCCGCGCCGATTTTTCCTTGTCCCAATCCCGCTAAACCTGCCGCCAAACCGAATCCGATGACGCTTAAAGCTCCGCCGATTGCTTTGTAAGCCGTAACGGTTGATTCATTGTCCGCCGCACCTGCTTGGGCAAGCGCCGGGACTGTTAATACCAAAAGTGTCAGTGTAAAAATTACTATTTTTTTCAACATTGTGTTGTGTCTCCTGTTTTGTGTTTAATTTGGCAGACGATTTTCAAGTTTTTATAATTGCAACCTGCTTCGGTATGCTTTTTTGTTTTGGGAAACGCAAAGCTCCTGCGTAAAGGTTAATGCAAAATCAAAAATTAAAAAGGTAAAAATTGCTTCCCGATTAAATTTTATTTTGCTTTTTCTAATCTCAAAAATCTGTCTGCATTTTCTGAAAATTGTTGTAAAAGATATTGGCGATTTTGCCTTTTACCTTTAAAGATTATGCGTGTGCCGGTTCTTCGTGCAAATGACCTTCTTCGTGGTCGTGGTCGCCGTGTGAAACTTCGCTCAGGTAAATCATTGAAAGCAATGTAAAAACGAATGTTTGCACAAAGCACACGAGCAACGCCAACGGCATCAGAACAACGGGTAATAAAAGTTGGGTTGACCAAACCGGAAAGCCTAAACTTCCGCCCAAACCTGCGACTGTTTCGGCGACTTTTTCGTCGGCAAAAAGGTTTCCGAAAAGTCGAATACCGAGCGACAGCGGACGAATAAAGTTTGAAATCAGTTCCAGCGGGAAAATAAACCACGCCATCCACCAAATCGGTCCCGCTAAATGCGCCAGATGTTTATAAATTCCGTTTTCCGAAATCCCGATGTAGTTATAATAAACAAACGACGAAATTGCGAGCGCAAACGTTACGCTGACGTGAGCCGACGGCGGCAGAAACAACGGAAAAAAGCCCATCAAATTTGAAATCAGAATTAAAATTGCAAACGTGGCGACTACCGGAAAATACTTCATTCCCTGTTCGCCGATGATGTCTTTGACCATTTCCTGCAACGTAATAATTCCTGCTTCGAGTGTTAATTGTCCGTTTTTCGGCGTGTCTTCGGAAAGTTTTCCTTTCAAAATCCAAATGACGGCAAATGTCAGCAAACACGCAATCGTAAACATCACCGTGTACCACGGAATCGCATTTTCAGGCGTGTAAGCGCCAAAAACAGCTTCGGCATTAGTGCTGAAATAACTGAAAACGTATTTGTCCCAAAGCGGTTTGGTGTATGTGATTTGAAAATGATGAATCGGTTCGCCCAAATAGCGATTGACGAATTCAACAATTAACGGATCGTGATGTCCGCCACTTTCTGATAATAAAAACATTCTAAAGATCCTCGTGTTTTGTGATTACGAAGTAAAATTGAGCAACTGCTTCAAGCATTAACGCGACGACAAAACTTGAAAAACCCAATAAAATCGCCGTGATTGAAACAATTTGCAAATAAAAAAATAACCAAATAACTAAACCGACAACAACGTATCGCAGAAAAAATTTGATTGCGAACGAATTTGATTGCGTGTTAAAAAGTCCGCGAACGGAAGTTTGGAGCAAATAAAAGTTGAACATTGCCAAACTTCCGCCGACCGCAATTCCCGCCGTAAATTTCAAATCCGCCAAAATCAAACTTGACGCACACTCTAAAACAAGGCTGATAATTAAAAATCGCCAAAGCCTTTTTTCAACTGCGGTTGATTCTTCGACAGATGGTTTAGTTTCTCCGCTCATTGCGAATCTAACATTATAAGATTTTTATCGGGCAAGTGCAAAGTTTCACGAGCAGTTAGCGATCGCAAAGCCGCCGAAAGATATTTTTTACCGTAAACGAAATCGGATTAGAGTCGATGAGCGGGAAATCGAAGATGTTTTTGTCCGAAATTAAGTAAATAAATGTCGGTGATTATTCGACTGAAATAATCACCGACGCTTTGACCGCAAGTTTGCGGGTAACTTTCTTAAAATCAAAAATCAGTCGGGCATTGACCGCAATCGCCGTTCGTTTTTCCGCGATTAAACGTTCGCAAATCCGTTTGATAATTTTCTACAATGTTCAAAACGAAACGAATGTCTTTGTCTTCCATATTCGGATAACGCCGATGCGTTTCAGCCGTCGATTGATTCAAAAACCTTTCGGCTTCCTTATATTTACCGCTCTTAAATGATTTGCTCATCTCAAATAACGACCGAGAAAGTTCGGCAATCGTGTAATTTTTCTTTACTTCAACGTCTGCTAAAAGTTGACAATTATCACGATTTGAAAAATTCAGACTAATTTCCTGCACATTTTCAACTCGATTTTTTCGCGCGCCGTCGAAATACGACAAACGAACTTTGACTCCGGACGACATTCTTTCCAAATCTTTGACTCGAAATTTAGTCATCACAACTTGCGTCAAACCATTGTTCATATTGTCTAAATCAATCGAAAACCCGGTTGATTTTCGGCGCGGAGAATAACCGTAAATTTGTTCGACTTGCAGATTTGAGTCATATTCGACGCTGACTTCAACATTTTTCGCCACCGAAGAAACCAGACTTTGCACTTCATCCGTAAAAACTTTGTCAATATCTTTGTAATCGGAAATGAAATGATAAAGTCCGCGACCGGATTTCGCCAAACTTCGCAGTAAATCGTTATTCAAGGAAAGTCCCACGCCAATCGTCGAAAGGTCGATGCCTTGTCCGTTAAATTCGGAAGATTCGGCGGAAATTCGGCTTGGTTCGATCACGCCGACATTGGCAATTCCGTCCGTCAACAAAATCACCCGATTAGTTGAATCTTTGCGATAATTTTTTTGCGCCTCTTTATAACCGAGCATCAAACCCGAATGCAAATTAGTTCCGCCGTTCGGTTCGAGGCAATCGATCACTTTCTTTATTTCGTCGCCGTTTCCAATCCGCGCGGCGGGAAATAAAACTCCCGCTTCGGAGTCAAAAACAACGAGCGAAACAATATCGTCGGGACGAAGTTTATCAACCATTGTCCGCAAAGATTCTTTCACTCGCGACATTTTATCGTCGTCCGACATCGAACCGCTTTTATCGATGACCAACGCCAGATTGAGCGGACGCAAATCCGTTCTTTCATTCACTTCGGCGGTGGCAAACCCAATTTGCAGAACAGCTTCGGGTTGATTTCGGGAAACTTCGTCATTACCCCAACGAACATCCATCGCCACACCTTGCCCGATTTTCGGAAGCGGCAAGCGATGTTTGTGATAATTTACGAATTCTTCGACCGCAACTTCGTCAGGCGGCGTAAAATTTACCGGTTCGGTGTAGGTATTTTTCGGAGCCGACGTTCTCGAATTTGGATTCGACCTTTTAGAAGTCGTGGTTGACGTTCCCGCATTTGAAATCGCCCGACTCCGCGAAACCGAGGCAGACGATGAGCCTTGCTGACCCGAAACGCTTGAAATCAAGCACAGAAATACCGTTACACAAGCTGATAAACAGCCGCGAAAATTTAATGTTTTCATCTTTTATCTCCTTAATAAACTGAAAAAACTAACGTTTCGGGAAGAGTGAAACATCTTTTGTAAAGTTTGTTTGTTTAATAAGAGATGCAGCGAAGATAAATTCGGTTGCTTGGGCTGTAAAAAATTATTCGGTCGAGGCAACTTCTTCTTCGTTCAAAGCGGCGTGAACCGTGTGCCAACTCAAACTCGCGCACTTTACGCGAGCGGGAAATTCCAAAACTCCGGCGAATATTTTAAGTTTTCCAAGGTGATTTTCATCAGTTTCGATGTTGAGTTCGCCCATCACCATCGCCCGAAATTCATTGAACAAATTTTCGGCTTCGGCTTTCGTTTTGCCTTTCACGGCTTGCGTCATCATCGAAGCCGATGCTTTGGAAATCGCGCAACCCGAACCTTTGAAAGCAACATCCGTAACTGTATCATTTTCAATGTTCAGATAAACTTTCAGAGCATCGCCGCAGAGCGGATTATGTCCGTCGGCTTCGTTGGTAGCGTTTTCAATCGCACGAAAATTTCGCGGTTTTTTGTTGTGGTCTAAGATAACTTCTTGATATAAATCGTTTAATTCTGACATATTCAAATTGTAGCTTTTTCAAGGCTGTTTTGCTACCCAATCAATAATTTGCGGATACAAATCTGCAAGTTTTTCGCCTTGTTTTTTCGATTTATAAAGCCGTAAAAATTCTTCGTGAAACTCTTTGAACTTTGTAAAACCACGCCAATTTATCATTAAGGAAAATCTGCTGTTACGGATAAGTTCGTAATCTTCAGCCGAAAAATTATCGTAAATATAAAGCAGATAAATACTGTGCGTCGTGTATTCATCGAAGTTTTCCAACGCCGATTCATAAAAGCCGCTTTTTGATTCTCTGCCGTTTGACCATTTTGTAATGTCGGGCATTGATTTTTTGATTTCTTTGCCTAATTTGACTGAAACGGGATTGTTGTAATTATGGTCAATTTCGGTAAAAACTACGCCCGTAAAAAGTCCTTCAATCTGCTTTGGCGTATATTTTTTCGTGTTGTAACCGCTCGCGTCCGCGACGAACATAAAGCATTGTTTTGAGCCTTGAAAGTCTGTCTGAAAAGTTGAATGCGTATTGCCGATAAGCGGTGAAATAACGATTTTATAAAAGTCGTACCGTTCGGGAAATTCACTTTCAAGCCAAGTTTGAATTTTTTCCAAATTCAGATTTTTACTCGTTTCATCTATTGTCTTTCGGTAAAACTTTTTATGGTTTGCGAAAAATGTCCGAAAGTTGGATTTTTCGGCAAAATCTTCCCACAAAGCTAAATCCTTAAACACATCGCCGAGAACTTTTGCTTGAAATTTAATCCATCCCGGAGTAATTTCCGATTCCTTTAACTTGTTGTTTTCAAACGAAAAATTAAGTGCGTGATTACGATTTGAAAGGTAAGATATGTAATCTTTCCCGACTGTTTCATTTAGTTTCAGCACAATCGGATGACCGGCTTGCGGAGCAAAATGAGTTTGAACTTCAGCAAAGTATCCGCCCGATTTTTTGATCATATTATCGTTCGTTTTAGAAAACTCGGTCAAAGAGTAGGCGATTTGGACGAGTTCAAAAAATTCGGGGTTGACAATCTCAGTCTTTTTTATTTGGGCAAAAAGACTGAAATTTAGCAATAAAATTAAAATTAATGCAAATCTTTTCATAATTATATTTTAGCACCAAGCGGAGCTGTAAATTCTTTAACTACAACGTTTCCCGTATTCAAAAGTTGTGCAGGTTCAAACAGTAAAACTTCAACCTCACTTTCGGCAACCGGACGATGCTCAACCCCTTTGGGAACTATAACGAATTCGCCTTCGGAAAGTTCAACTGTTTTATCACGAAATTCGATGCGGAAACTTCCTTTCATCGCCATAAACATTTCGTCTTCATTTTCGTGTTGATGCCACGGAAATTCGCCTTGAAATTTCACGAGTTTGACTTCTTGACCATTCAATTCGCCGACAACTTTTGGTCGCCAATGTTCATTTATTAACGCAAATTTTTCGGATAGATTAACTTTGTTCGTCATTTGCCAATTTTACCAAATCTTCGCCCGTTACGCGAAAAACCGTCCATTCGTCCATCGGTTTTGCACCAAGGCTTTTGTAAAAGTCTATCGCCGATTCATTCCAATCCAAAACCCACCATTCAAGTCTGCCGCAATCGCGTTCAACGGCGAGATTAGCGAGATATTTCAGCAGAATTTTGCCGAAACCTTTGCCGCGATATTCAGGCGAAACATATAAATCTTCGAGATAAATTCCGGGCTTGCCAACGAATGTAGAAAAATTATGGAAATACAACGCAAAGCCCACATCTTTACCTTCAAAACTCGCAATCACAACCTCTGCAACCGATTTTTCGCCAAAAAGATTTGCTTCCAAAAGATCAACGGTCGCGGTAACTTCGTGCAAAAGTTTTTCGTAATTCGCCAATTCTTTGATGAAATGCAAGATTAACGGCACGTCGGATTTTCGGGCTTTTCGGATTTGTAAACTTTCGATTATTTTCATTACAAATTTTTCTCCAAAAACTTCTCAAGCAAATTTTCCAAACCAACTTTCGCGCCAAAAAGATTCGTTCCGTGTCCGCCTTTCGGATAAATTTGCATCTCATATTCTTCGTTAAATTGCCGTAACTTTTTCACAGTTTCGGCAGATTCTTTGTCATCTTCAGCCGCAACGAGCAAAAGCGGACGGTCGCCAAAACCCTTCAACGCATCTTCAATCGGCATATTTCCGAAATAGTTGATTCCGGGCGAAAGCAACGCAACACATTTCGCGGCTTTATTTTCTGCACCGTAAATCATCGCCAAACTGCTTCCGTAAGATGCTCCGACAATTCCAACGCGAGCCGCATCAACATTTTTCTGCTTCGTCAAAAAGTTAAACGCATTATCAACATCAATTTCCATCGCCTTCACCGCGTCATCCGTCCGCGAGGGCGAAACCGTTTTGCCGTCAGTAGTTTTCACCGATTCGCCAAAACCACGTCCGTCAATCGCCAACACTCCAAAGCCTTTTGCTTGCAATTGTTCGGCAAATGAATCGAAAGATTTTCGTGTGCTTTGCCATTGATGAAGCAGCAAAACTGCCGGTGAATTTGCTTTCGGCGATTCATAAAATGTGCCGATGATTTCGAGTTTGTCGGCGGATTCAAATTTTATGGTTTGCGGTGCGGGGATTTGTGAAGTTGTTGAAATGTTTGAATTTGTTGCGTTTGGCTGATTGGAGACAGTTTGACTTTGACACGCAAGCGAAAAACCTGCTGAAAAAGACACAAAAACTACTAAACAAAATAGGTTCAAATTGTTCATTCTAATTCGCTTTCAGGTAAATATGTTTGTCGAAAAATACCGCCAAATTTTTCTTCGTTACTGCTTCCATCACGTTTTGAAAATCTTTTGTAACGACTGCTTTGCCCCAAAATTTCTGCGTGTATTCCTTTATTCCTTTCCAAAAAAGTTCATCGCCGAGTTCTTCTCTCAAAAGATGCAAAACATACGCACCTTTGTCGTAAACCAACGTCCGATCTTCACGAGTCGGCTTATTCCAATCTGCAAAAACCAGCGATTTATCGTTTCCCGCGAGTTTCACTTTTTCGTAACTTTGCTTGTAACGCTCGATTTCGCTCAAATAATCTGCCCGACCAAAACGATGTTCAAAATATGCGGCACACATAAAATTAGTCAAACCTTCGTTGAGCCAAAAATGCGTCCAATCTCGATTCGTTACCATATTTCCCCACCATTGATGGGCAAATTCGTGAGACATCGTCCAAATGTTTTTTTCGTCCGTGAGCAAATTTTTTCCGAATCGCTCGCCAATCACGGCAAAACTGCTCATTTCTTGCTGAGCATTTCCTTCGCTCAAAACCTGCGTATAAACTTTGTTCGGATATTTCATACCTGCCTTATTTTCGTAAAAATCAAGCATCGCAGCGGTTTCTTTGAAGATTTTTTTGACTTCAGTTTCAGAAAATTGTGTGGATGTAAGATAGCGAAGAACCGTTCCGTTGTGTTTTTCGGTGATTTCTTTGAAGTTCCCGACAGCAAAGCCGAAAAGGTAAGTTGGAACAGGAAGTTTTTGCTCCCAAACAACGCTTTCGGAATTGTTTTTCGACGATTTCAAAACTCCGTTTCCAACCGTCGTGAGATTTTTATTCCAAAGATTCAGTTTCAGACGAAATTCAGCACGATCACTCGGAGCCATCACGCAAGGCATCCATTGGTCGGTCGAATAAATCGTATAAACTTGATTTTGTTCAGGAAAAAACGACACTCCAAACTTTGGCATGCCGTGATATTTAATCTCAATTTTGCGTTTTTCGTTAATTTTTAATGGACGTGAAAGCCGAATTATTAGCGACTTGTTATCTTTTATAAACTGCAAGCTCGTGCGATTTTCTTTGACCGAATCTATTTCTAAACCTCCTGAATCAAGAGTAATTTCACTCAAACTCGCTTGCTGAGAATTTAATTGAATCGCAACTTTTCCCGCAACGGATTTGGTGTCGAGTAACGGAGTTATTTCCGCATCGTAACTTATTACGTCAAACGGCTTTGTCTGTGAATACGCTAAGACGGACGAGCAAATCAGCAATATAAAACTTGTAATTAATTTCATCATATGAATTACGCCAAAACCTCAATCACTTTGCTCACGGCATCCGCCAATTTCAAGCAATCGCATATTCGGTGTGTTTTCGCAGTTCGGGAGCGTGGAAGGCAAGAACTATATCGCTTTTCGGCACACCTGCGAGTTCTAAATCGGTGGCAATCCCTTCTTCTGTGCTATCGCGTTGGATATAAATTTTATCGTTTATGATGTCAAGATGAATGTTTATGCCGTGATAACGTCGGCGTTCGTCCCAACCGACAATATACAAAATATAAGAATCTTTTACGCGGTCAAACATTGTGCGGCGATCAATATTGCCGTAGGCGTAAGGCATTGCGGCATATTCATTGATAATTTTTTCGACAATGTTTCGATAATTTTCTAATTTATCCATCGCACAAGCACCTCTTTTAATTCATCGAAAACCACCACTCTTAAATCTTCAGTTTCAATCAATTCTAACACATCGGGATTAACAAAAAAATCATTGTAAATTCCAAGTTCGACCGCCAAAAATAGTTGACGCTCCGGTTCTTTTTTACGCAATGCAAGCCGATAAATGATAAATTGTCCAATAGCTTTTTCAAGTTCGGTAACGTCCGATTTGCCGATAAAACTTTTGACTTCAACCGCAATCTTGCGACCTTCTTTTTCTGCCACAAAAACCTGTTCTGCCGCAATATCAACAAAAGTATCTCTTCCGCCCCACGGCAGATGTAGATTTTCAGCCGTAATCTTCCAACCATCTTTGATTAAGGCTCGTTTAACTGTGTCGTGATAAATATCTTTTGCCGGCATTGATTTCTAAAATACTTTTTTATTGTCTTTCACTTCCTCGCAGTTTTTTATCAAATAATCGCCAATATCTTTTCTGCTATAGTCTGCAAAAAACATTGGAGTTTCAAAATTCTCACTAATGATGGTGCCGATATTCTGAATCTGTTTTGCTTCTTTGATTGGTATTTTTGAAGGAATATGAAAAGAAAATCTTTTTAATTTACCTTGATAAGAAATCTCTGCTTCATATCCATCTCCGTCTGTGCAGCAGTTAGTTGTATATTGTCCTTGAGGAATCTCTAATAAACCTTCGTTAACTAATTTTTGCCATAAATCCTCAAAACTAGATTTTGGCTGAACAATTTTTTGATAATTACAGGCAGCAAACAATTTATTGCCTAAAAGAATTGAACTCCAGTCATTGTCAACTTTTCGTAAAACAAGCGTTTCTGTAGTACGTTCCAAAACTGCGTAGCGACTTAGACGAACTTCAATATAATCAACTTTCTGCTCGACTTTTTGACCGCAATCCGTACAAAATATTAACAAAAAAATTAGAATATATTTTCTCATCACGCAAAAACCTCAATCACCTTACTCACCGCATCCGCTAATTTATCAACTTCTTCCTTCGTATTATAAAAAGCAAAACTCGCCCGTGCAGTCGCGGGAATTTCAAAAAATTGCATAATCGGTTGGGCGCAATGATGTCCGGCACGGATGGCGATGCCTTCTTGGTCGAGAATTGTGCCGATGTCGTGCGGGTGAATGTCGTCAATCGTAAACGAAATTACCGACGCTTTTTCTGCCGCCGTGCCGATGATTCGCACGCCTTCGATTGCCGATATTTTCTTGGTCGCATAATCGAGCAATTCGTGTTCGTATTCGGCGATATTTTCCATCCCGATTTCGTTCAAATAATCGATTGCCGCACCGATGGCGATGCTGGTGGCGATTGCCGGAGTTCCGGCTTCAAACTTTTCGGGCAAACCCGCAAACGTAGTCTTTTCAAAAGTTACGGTGCGAATCATTGAACCGCCTGTTTGATACGGCGGCATTTTTTCCAAAAATTCTTTCTTACCGAAAAGCACGCCGCTTCCGCTCAACGCAAACATTTTATGACCCGAAAATGTCAGGAAATCACAGTCCAGATCCTGCACATCAACCTTCATATGCGGAATACTTTGAGCCGCGTCAACCATCACCGGAACGCCGTATTTGTGAGCAGTTTCAATCATTGATTTAACCGGATTGATCGTGCCGAGTGCGTTTGAAACGTGGATAATCGAAACGAATTTCGTGCGTTCGTTAAACAGATTTTCGTATTCGTCAATGATAAGTTCGCCGCGTTCGTTGATCGGAATGACGCGGATTTTCGCACCTTTTTCTTCGGCGATCATCTGCCACGGAATAATGTTGGCGTGATGTTCCATCTGCGACAAAATAATTTCGTCGCCTTCAACAAAATTCGCCCGACCGTAAGATTGAGCAACCAAATTCACGCCTTCGGTGCAGCCGCGAACAAAAATACATTCTTTTGCCTCGCGTGCGTTGATAAATTTTTGCACCTTAACACGGGCTTTTTCGTATTCATTTGTCGCCAATTGCGAAAGATAATGAACGCCGCGATGGACGTTCGAATGCTCTTCGGAATGATACTTGTCGAAGCGTGCGATCACGCTCGCCGGCGACTGCGAAGAACCGCCGTTGTCTAAATAAACCAACGGTTTGCCGTTTACCTTACGCGATAAAATCGGAAAATCCGCCCGAATTTTATTTACATCAAAATTGCTTGTTTGTTTTACTGCTGTCATAAAAATTACCCTAATTCGATAACGCCTTGCGTGAAATCAATTTTCAAAATGTTTTCACGCAAAAAATCTAAACCTAAAACTCCGTCAACGCTTGAGGTCGGCGGAAAATCGTGACCAATAACTACAAAATTCGACTTTTCTTTTCCCAAAGCGGTCAGTTTTTCAATCGTAATTTTAGGAACAAAAATCAACCCGCTGCCCGTTGTGATATAAACTTCGTCTTCGGGGTTATCTAAATTGTAGCCGACTTCACGCAACTTTTTTGCAGAGATTATTGTTCCGCTCGCACCCGTATCAAGTGCTAAATTCAAAATAACTTCTCTGTCGTCATTAACAACTTTGACGCGAACATAAACCAAACCGTATTCGGCATTAAACTTAAATTTCATAATGGTTTATGCGTGTTCAAACCCTAACAAAAACCCCATTTTGGGATCAGGTTTGCCGATGAATAATGACGCGAGATGTTTAGACTCAGATTTCATAGCGACTTGATGCAGTTCGTTTTTATCTTTTCCGTGATAAGTTACCTTGCCACGCAAAACTTCCAACTGCTCATTAGCTTCAACGTCTTCAATCAAAACCCATTCGCCGTCAAACTTTTTTTCGATTTCTTCCATTGTTAAAATCTCGCTCATAATTACCTCCAAGCTGTCATTTTACGGCTATTTCCGCTTCAACTTTCGGAGCTTTCGCTTCTTCACGCTTAATAAATTCGGTGATTGCCTTCACAATCGTTGCCGAACGCTTGAGTTTATCGCCCGCGATTACATCAACTTTTGCCAATAAATCTTCTTCTATTACCAATGCTATTCTTGCTCTCATAATTTTCTATGCCTCCAAAAAAAGTTCAAAACTTTTCATATCCGATTTACTTTGCTTTCACATCAAAAAATTTCTAATGCGACCTTTAACGCTTCGTTTAATTCTTTGAATTTTTTGTCCGATAAAGTTCCGACAAAATCTGTCAGCATTGCTTTCGGAAAACTGACTATTTCATCGCAAAAAATACAGCTTTCGTGTTTTAAACCTTCACCAATCCCGACATTAACTTGCGTTTCCAAACCTGTGCAGTTTGTATAAATCGGAACGCAAACCACAGTTGAAAAATTTGAATCAATCACCTCTTGCCGACTGACGACCACAAAAACACGAAAGCGTTTCGGGTCGCGTGAATTCGGTTTATAAACGCTGTAAAGTTCGCCTCGTTTCACCAATTCACCTGCTGATATTCAAGTGCATCCAACGCTTCTTCGTTTAATTTATCGGCATTCGCATTGATAATTTCGATGTCGCGTTTATTCAAAATCTTCGGTGTTTCCTTAGCGATATAATCACGCAAAGCTGTTTCAATCAACTTTGAACGCTGATGCGTTTTTACCAATTTATCAACGCTCGCCAATAAATCGGGCGGCAACGTTACGGATATTTTCTTTGCTGATTCCATAATTTTCTATGCTTCCAACTTCACAGCCAACCGATTCAAAACCGCTTGGCTATTTACCGACCATATTCATCAAAATTCCCATAATTTTATGCGGATTTTCAACCGAATATTCTTTTGCATCAACAAATGCGGTTTTGCCTTGCAAGCGGACAAAATTCCATAAACTTCCCGTGGTAACGATGCCGTAAATTGTTTTAATTTCGGCATTTTTACGTTCATTAAAAATTTGGGCGGCAATCATTTCAGCTATACATTGCGGCAAACCGTCCTTCAAATCATCATCTTTTGCTTCAACCAGCGAAATAATCGGAGCATCGATATAATATTGATGTGATGAATTGGAAAGCAAAAAATCGCACACGCCTTTCAGACCTTGCTTGGCATCAACATTAAATTCAACCCCCGAAAAAAGACTTATTTTATTGTCCAAAAGCCTTCGTAATTCACCCAACATCGGAGCAACCAAAAACTCTGATTTTGCTTTTTCGGTACCAATCGCCAATGCTAACGGCACATTATTTAAAACTTGTTCGGCAATGAATTCATTCAGTTTAAACTCTTTTATTGTGCCGAATTCGCCATAGACAGCTTCAATTTCAACTCCAAATTCGTCCTTAATTTGCTCGATTGTAAATGTCGAATAAGATTTCCTCATAGATTTTACGCCTCTAATTTCACATCCAACCGATTCAAAACCGCTTCGTCCAACTCTTTCTTAATCGCTTCAATGCCGATTTTGTTGATAATTTCTTCGGCAAATCCGTAAGTCAGCAGATTTTTCGCCAATTTTTCACTGATTCCGCGACTCAGTAAATAAAATAGTTCTTCTTCTTCCAACTGCCCGACTGTTGCTCCGTGCGCGCATTTCACATCGTCGTTGAAAATTTCAAGTTGCGGTTTGGTGTCAACTCTCGCGTCGTTTGAAAGCAGCAGATTCTTATTCGATTGCCGGGCATCCGTCCCGCTCGCGTTCTCTCGCACAAAAACTTTGCCGTTGAAAACTCCGCGAGATTTATCGTTCAAAACTCCTTTGTAAGTTTGATGCGAAACGCAATTCGGCAAGGCGTGATCAATCGTCGAATGCGTATCGTGATGCTGATTTCCGCCAAGCATATAAAGACCGTCAACAAAACATTCGCCGCCTTCTGCCGTAAATTTCAAGTGAACATCGTGGCGTGAAATTTGTCCGCCGAGATTGATGTTTGTCGCGTTATAAAGACTTCCGCGACCGACCGAAACCTCTGTCGTGCCAACGTGAAACGCTTCAGTCGATTCTTTTTGGATTCGATAATGCGTCAAATTCGCGTTGTCTTCGACCACAATTTGTATAACTGAATTCGTCAAACTTTTGCCTTCGGATTCGTAAGATTCAATAATTACGGCTTTGCAACCGCGTTCGGCAATCACCAAAATATGCGGAAAGTTCGCCGAGTTTTCATTCGCTTTGAAGTTAAATTCAATCGGTTCGCTGACGGAAGTTTCTTTCGGAATCGTGATAACTTGAAATTGCCCGAAAGCAAGATTCAAAGCGGTAAATCCGTTTCGTTCAAAGTTAAATTTTTTCAATAATTCCAAATTCACGGTTTCGCTTCTTGAATTTTGAATTTTGAATTTTGAATTTTGAATTTGCGATGCGTTAGTATATTTCCACTCCTCATTTTTTTGAGTCGGAAAGCCGTGTTCGGTAAAATAATCGAACGCCTTTTGTCGCAATTCTTTCAGCCAAGCGATGTTTGTTTCGTCTGAAACCGCTTGAAAATCTTTTGTGTAAATTGTTTCTTTCACTGCTTTTAATATCATTTTATTAAATTTTTCTATTGAATCTTTACCAGACTAAACCTTTTATCCACTTTAATTTGGTTAGCTTTATCAAATACAAAATCTTCCGTAATTTTTAACTTATCCAAGTTTTCTTGCTTCGGTTTTAAATCGTCCACGATGACCGAAATTTTGTAATCGAGCAAACTGTCGTGGCGTGTTAAAACATAATTAACGCCCATTTCTTTCGCTTTTTTGCGAACTTCGTCGGCGGTTTTTGATTCCAAAACCAATTTTTTCAGCGTCCAATCTTCAAACATATAATCTGAAAAATACGGTCGTTCGAGGTTATATGAATCGCGTCGCATGTTAATCAGCCAAACCTTTGAATTTTCGGGCGTTTCGTTGTTCAAAATTTTGTAATACGGATAATAATCGACGTTTCTCGTCAAATATTCGTCTTTACTTTCACCGCCGAAGACAACCCGCAACGGATTTTTCTGGAAAAACCAAGTCGCGGAAATTATCAGACAAAACGCGCACGCAATTCTTAACGGAATCTGTAAACTGTTTTCGGAAAACCTCAATTTTTTTGCAATCTCGCGTCCGGCGAAACAGATTCCTATCGCCAACATCGGAAAAATCGGCAGTAAATACCGCAGTTGTTCGCTCGAAAACAGCCAGAATAAAAAAATTATCAAACAAACTGCCGAACCGATTTTTATCTCAGAAGGAATCGAAAATTTCCAAATTGCCCAAATCAAAATCGGTAAACCGATCAGAAACGCAACGCCGATTATGCCGTCGTAAAACGCCGCTTCCTCAGGTTTTGCAAATATCGAAATCTTTAACGGTGTGAGCAAATAATCGAAAATCGTTTTGTTTGCGCCGCCGTATTGTGTGTTGACCAATTGAAATAAAGACGAACGCTCGGTGTCCCAACCGTTTGCCGTTCCTTTCAATAAATTCATATAAAAAGGAAAAATCGGACTTCCCGTATTTATCCAAGTCTTGATATACCAAGGACTTGCAAGAATTCCGCCGATGATTAACGCCGAAAATCCGGTTGAAAAAATTTTGTTCGGATTCGCGGATTCGTCATTTTTTGCCTCTCTCGCGCGAAGTAAAATGACTAAGGCAAACGCCACGAAAACAAACAACGCCGTTAGTTTTGTCGCCAAAGCAAAACCCAAAAAGCCGGCAACACACAAAAGCCAAGCGCGTTCCTGCGTTTTCCACCAATTTCCGAGCGAATAAATCGCCGGCGTAATATACATTGCGAGCGACAAATCGATGTAACTGTTGGCGGCAACGTGGAACGCAGTCGGAATTGCGGCAAACATCAAAACAGCGGTGATTCGCCAATTTTTACTCAAACCAAGTTCACTCGTCCAACCGTAAATCATCACGAGTAAAAGTGGAAAGAACGAGAAAATCAATGCTCCGGCAGCGACTTCGCCCTCTCTTTGGCTGAAAAAACTTCCGACCGACATTGCCCAGACGCTGTGCATTTCAGTTCCCAAAGCGAGAAAACTTGCAATATTTCCGTCAATCGCGGCGTTCGTGCCTTGTGCGAGAAATTGTTTCGGGACGGCAAAATGATAGAGCAGCGTATCTTTGGCAATCGGCGGCGCAACTGAACTTATCAACGCCAGTAAAACAGGGACGCAAATCACGCCGAATAACATTTTGTCGGACAAAGTATTTTCGGATTTCGTGAAACTTAAACCAAGTTTTTGACGGCTGAAAAATAACGCAAGCCCAATGATGACAGCAATTACGCCTGTAAATTTGTTGTAAACCCCAAAAACCCCGAAGAAGAACCAAACCAATGACCAAAGTCCCGCGCCAAGCGTAGTTTTGCATGCAAATTTTGTGTAAACCGAGACCTTTTCATGGTCAAAACAGTTGAGAAATTTTGAAGTGAAACTTCCCAAACCAATCCACGAAAGGAATACTGACAGAGCAATCAAAAGACCAATAACACTATTGAAAAAACCTTCGGAACCAAACAAACTTCCGCTGAAAGAGTTGGCAAACGAACTTGAGGTTTGACCGAATTCATCGCGGCTGAAATAAACAAAACAAGCAATCAGGATTACCGACCAAATGAATACAGCAATGCCTAAGTTGTTGTTATCAATAGCTTTTGAGTTTTCTTTCAACATGATAATTTACTTGTAAAACGCTTCTCCGACTGCTTGCAATGTCATTTTTAATCCTTATTTATCGCTTGAAAGCAAACGTCTTTCAAATTTCAACATTTCATTTTCAAGACGTAACGCTAATTTCTCGCGTTCGTGGCGGTCTTCTTCACGAGTTTTTTGGATTTCATAAACTAATCTTTCTATTTTTATCCCGAATATCTGCTCGTATCTCCTTAATTTCTTGAGAATTACGGTCAGTATCTTTTGTCAAAGTTGCCACTTTTGAAAGTAAATCCCAAATCTTTTCCCACATTTTCAAAATGCATCCAAAAGTTTTTCGACTCATAGTGCAATTTCACGAGTTTCTACTTTCAATTTGTCGGTTTCAATGTGATTTCGTTCAATTGTTTCCAATCTGATTTCAATCTCTTTTAATCCGACCGCAACCTCTGTTTTATAAAAAATCGGTTTTATTTTTGCATTGTCAAATGTAGTTGTATTTGCCATAAATTACCTCAACTTGAATTCTAGTGATATTCTTCAACTTCTTTTAACATTTCTTCTAAAAAACTCTTAGCTTTAGACAAACTTTCTTTAAAGAAGTTATCATTAAACTCCTTCATTTCTGGAATAAAATGCGAAGGGTTATATTGAATTTGATTGAATTGATTTACTTGGTCAGAGCCAATTCCAAAAACATATTCGAGAGCTCCAATTGTGTTATTTCTCCACCTTTAAACTCATCATTCCAAGAATCTATGTTATCTATTGCGTTTATCACATCTGTTAATTTTTTGCTTTTTTTTGTCTTTTTCCATATTTAACCTCATTTTATTTATTTCCCGCCACTTTCACCCAATCGTAACTTTTTTTTCAACTTAAGCCGCATAAAGTAGGACGGAAACTTTACGTTGCTTTGAAGTGTCCGCGTAGCTGATTTCGCCCGAATGTTTTTTGTTTGCCAGTTTTTGAACGCCGATTGCCGTATTTTCTTCAATATACGTTTCGCCGCAATTGACACAAACCTGAGCAGGAATATCAGTAATTAACAAAATTTCGTTCTCTCGCTCAATCGGCAAAATTGTTATTCCTTGCTCCATTTTACGATGCTTGCAAACTAAACAAATCATCACTTTGTCTCCGTGTCTCTCCGTCTCCGCGTCGCTATTTCCCCGCCGCTTTCACCCAATCGTAACCTTTTTCTTCCAATTCCAACGCCAATTCTTTGCCGCCTTGTTTGACGATTTTCCCGCCTGCCAATACATGAACGAAATCCGGTGCGATGTAGTTCAAAAGCCTTTGATAATGCGTAACCAGAATGATTCCGTTCTCGGAATTGCGAAGTTTATTGACACCTTCCGCGACGATTCTTAAAGCGTCAATGTCCAAACCGGAATCAGTTTCGTCCAAAACTGCGAGTTTCGGTTCAAGCACAGCCATCTGCAAAATCTCGTTGCGTTTCTTTTCGCCGCCGGAAAAACCTTCGTTGACCGAACGCTTGAAAAACGATTTATCCATTTCAACCAATTTCGCTTTTTCGGTCAGATAATCGTTAAACTCAAGCGGATCAAGTTCTTCGAGTCCGTGATGCTTCATTTTTTCGTTATACGCAAGCCGCAAAAATTGCGAATTTGAAACACCGGGAATTTCAACCGGATATTGAAACGCGAGAAAAATTCCTTCTCTCGCCCGTTCGTCGGGATCAAGTTCGAGCAAGTTTTTGCCTTCGTAAATCACTTCGCCGGACAAAACTTCGTAAGTCGGATGACCTGCCAAAACTTTTGCCAACGTCGATTTCCCCGAACCGTTCGGTCCCATAATCGCGTGAACTTCGCCTTTATTGACGTTTAAATTCAAACCTTTCAAAATCTCTCTGCCTTCAATTCCGGCGTGTAAATCTTTTATTTCTAATAACATAATTTCGTTTCCTCAATCCCAAATATTCGCTCGCAGTGCATCTGTTGTTCGTAAATAATCCAACATTTGTCCCGCGTGAACTGCTTCGTGATAGCCGATTCGCAAAACAAAATCGCCAAACGGACGAATATAGCCGCGTTCCGAACGATCAACTTTCTTCTCCGCTAAATCGTCTGCTGACAATGATTTAACGTAATCAATAAAATCTTTTCGATAACTTTCCGCAAAAGCTAATTCGTCTTCAACGTTTGTCCGCGGACGATTCGTAAACGGCGTTTCGTGCGAGTCAATCTGTCCGCCGTTTTTCATCATTTGACTGTAAAGAAAATCAGCTTCCAAAACGTGTCGAACCATTTCAAAGCAACTCATCGCTTCCGCGTCAGGTTTCCAATCGTATTTTTCAATCGGAATTGCATGCCAAATTTTGATGCTTCGGCGGCGTATTTCTTCTAAATTCAAGATTAGAATTTCGTTTGCATTCATACTGTTTTCGCCTTCAAAGGTGCGTAAAGTTTCTTCAA
The DNA here is from genome assembly GCA_031430435.1 of Acidobacteriota bacterium. Lineage (GTDB taxonomy): Bacteria > Acidobacteriota > Blastocatellia > Pyrinomonadales > Pyrinomonadaceae > JANNVK01. Next base: position 15,482 of record JANPBM010000006.1, on the reverse strand, counting down.
ATTTTCGGCATCTTCAAAAAATAAACCTTCGCCAACGGGCTGAATCGCTTTCACAACCAAATCCGCCCAATTTTTATCCGCCAAATTCTCAATCACCCAATGCATCAAATATTGCTGTGCCAAACAACCGCCGGCTGTGGCAATATTTCCGTGTGAAGTAAACGGTTTTTCGACAACTTCAACGCCGAAACTTTCCAACGCAGTTTTTGCCGTCGGATAAGTTGTCGCGGTGTTTCCTTCCAATAATCCGAGTTTTGCCAAAATCAACGAACCCGAACAAATTGAGCCGATTAGTTGCTTTTTTGCATTTAAAGTAAATTTCGACAACCAATTTTCATCGGCGATTCTAGCTCGCGTTCCTTCTCCGCTGACAAATAAAACTGTATCTGCATCGTTGGCTTCTTCAATTTTGCCGTGCGTTTTGACTTCAATTTTTGTGGCGGAATGATGAACATCTTTTTCACCCAAAATCTTCACTTCCCAGCCTTCAACGCGAACGCGATTGAGCAAATCCCACATCAGCCATAAATCAATATCGGTAAATTTATCGAAAATAATAATCGCAATTTTAGACATAAATTTCACCTTTCAAATACAAAACTGCGTTTCCGCCGATTTTTACTCTGTCGCCTTTCAATTCGCAAAAAAGTTCGCCGCCGCGAGCTGATAGTTGCCGGGCAAATAATTCAGTTTTACCGAGTTTTTCTGCCCAATACGGAATCAGATTACAATGCGAAGAACCTGTTACGGGGTCTTCGAACACGCCGACTTCGGGAGCAAAAAAACGCGAAACAAAATCACACGAATCGCCTTTTGCGGTAACAATGACAGCGTGTGTGTTAATTTTCAAAAGTTCCCCGAAATTCGGCTGAATGTCCAAAACTTCTTGTTCTGTTTCGTAAACCAAAAAATAGTCGCGGGATTTCAAAATCTCTTTCGGCGTTTTTCCGATTGCTTCGATCAAACCTTTTGGAACTTCACACGCTGAAACCGGACGCGACGGAAAATCTAAAACGAGCAAATCTCCTTTCTTTTCAACACTTAGGTTTCCGCTTTTGTGCGAATGAAATTTAACGATTTCGGCTTCGAGATTCAAACAGTTAAAAAGCACAAACGCCGAGGCAAGCGTGGCGTGTCCGCACAAATCTATTTCAAAAGTCGGCGTAAACCAACGAATTTCGTAAACATTGTCTTTTTTGACAAAAAATGCCGTCTCCGAAAGATTGTTTTCGAGGGCGATTTTCTGCATCAATTCCGCCTCAAGCCATTCGTCAAGCGGACAAATCGCCGCCGAATTTCCGCCGAAAACTTCTTTTGTAAATGCGTCAATTTGGTAAATTGTCAGTTTCATTATTTTTTGAACGTTATCAAAAACAAGCCGCCGAGACACAGCAAAATCCCAAAACCTTTCTCGATCGAAAGACTTTCGCGATACGCAAAAACGCCGACTGCAATCAGTATTATTGCCGAAAAAACATTGGTTGAAAGCGGCAAAATACTGACATTCCAACCGACTCGGTATGCCAATAAAAACCCGAATTCGATCGCCGCCGCACCAAGCCCGATTCCGAGTGCCGACCAACCGATTGTTTTCAACATCGGCAATAACGCCGTATCTTGTTTCGGAAACATAAGATATCCGCCGACGCACGCCAAAATTCCGATGAAATAGGCAACCGCCACGACGACAAACGGATTTGCGTCTTTATCGACCGATTTTTGCGAAATTTGATAAACAACCAAGCCGAAAACTATTAAAATCGGCGGAAAAAAGTAGTTCATTAGTTTTTTACCGTCGCAATCGCCTGAATTTCTATTTTCGTCCCGAAATGTAAATTTTTGACCGGCACAATCGCTCTCGCCGGTTTGTGTTCGCCCAAAATCGCCGCATAAACTTCGTTCACTTTTCCCCAATCGTCCATTTCGGAGATATAAATCGTGAACTGCAAAACGTGATTCAAATCGCTGTTGGCGACAACCAAAATCGTTTCCACATTTCGCAGAGCAAGTTCTGTTTGCAATTCAATCGAACCGGTTTCAACTTCGCCGGTTTCGTGATTTATCGGCAATTGTCCCGACACGAAAATCAAGCCGTTATGCTCAACGGCGGGCGAATAATGTCCTTTCGGGACAGGAATGTTTGGCGGTTGGATTTTGTTCATACTTTAAACTTCTTGTTGCAAAATCACGAAAACAAAGTTCAAATTCTTCTCTTGCGAATTTTTCGCCTAATCCAAAACCTCGTCTCATGATTTTGTCTTTTACCTTTTTACTTTTTACTTTTTCCTTACCCAACGCTTCCCTCAAGTTTCAAGCCCAACAATTTCGTTGCTTCCACGGCATATTCCATCGGTAATTCACGGAAAACTTCTTTGCAGAAACCGTTGATGATTAACGAGATAGCGTCTTCTTGCGAGATACCGCGTTGTTGCAAATAGAATAATTGATCTTCGCTGATTTTACTCGTTGTTGCCTCGTGTTCGACTCGTGCGGAGTTGTTCATAACCTCGATATACGGAAAAGTATTCGCCTCGCATTTTCCGCCGATGAGCATCGAATCACATTGCGTATAATTTCTCGCACCTTCGGCTTTCGGCATCACTTTAACCAATCCGCGATACGAATTATTGGATTTTCCGGCTGAAATTCCTTTCGAGATAATCGTCGATTTCGTGTTTTTGCCGATGTGAATCATCTTCGTTCCCGTGTCGGCAATTTGGGCGTTGTTGGTCAACGCGACCGAATAAAACTCGCCGATGGAATTGTCGCCTTGCAAAATAACGGACGGATATTTCCAAGTAATCGCCGAACCTGTTTCGACTTGCGTCCACGAAATTTTCGAATTGACACCGCGACACGCACCGCGTTTTGTGACGAAATTATAGATTCCGCCTTTGCCCGTTTCATCGCCGGCATACCAGTTTTGAACGGTCGAATACTTAATCTCCGCGTTGTCCATCGCGACGAGTTCAACAACTGCCGCGTGAAGTTGATTCGTGTCAAATTGCGGAGCCGTGCAACCTTCATTATAAGCAACGTAACCGCCTTCTTCCGCAACAATCAGCGTTCTTTCAAACTGTCCGGAATTTTGTGTGTTGATGCGAAAATATGTCGAAAGTTCCATCGGGCATCGAACGCCTTTCGGGATAAAAACGAACGAACCATCCGAGAAAACCGCCGAATTCAACGCTGAATAATAGTTGTCGCCGACCGGAATGACCGAACCGAGATATTTTTTAATCAGCTCCGGATATTCTTGCAATGCTTCGCTGAACGAACAGAAAATCACGCCGGCTTCAAGCAGTTTTTTCTTGTAAGTTGTGGCGACCGAAACCGAATCAAAGACCGCATCAACCGCGACATTTGCCAGCATTTTTTGTTCCGTGATCGGAATTCCGAGTTTCTCGAAAGTTTTAATCAACTCCGGATCGACTTCGTCAAGACTCGCTTTTTTCTCCTTTTGTTTCGGAGCGGCGTAATATGTAATTGCTTGAAAATCCATTTTCGGATAATCAAAATTCGCCCAATGTTCGGGTTGCGGCATTTTCAGCCATTGTTTAAAGGCTTTCAGACGAAATTCCAACATCCATTCGGGTTCATTCTTTTTCGCAGAAATCGTCCGCACGGTGTCTTCGTTCAGACCAATCGGAATTGTTTCCGTTTCAATATCCGAGACAAAACCGTATTTGTATTCTTGATTTACCAATTCTAATGTCGTTGCTGTTGCCATAATCTTTTTTAACCCCTTGTGTTTTACTACTCGAAATGCTTGTCAATCTTACTTTTGACGAAGCGAATTTACAAAATATCGTCCTGTGCCGTTGCGATAAAAGCATCGCTGACGGCATATTCTTTGCCGTTCAAAACGACTGCCGACCACATAACAATCGTATATCGGAAATTTAACATTGTTATTTTTGTCGGACAACAATCACTTCGGCTTCGTCTTTCGGATTGTCGGCTTTAAGCCAAGTTTCCAATGACTTAAACTTTTCATAGTGCCGAATATAGCCGAATTCATCATTGATTTGCTCATATTGCCAATCTTTGAAATCACGCTTTTTCATAACTAATTCCTTGCGGTTGCGCCTTTGCGGTCAAATGCCCACTTGATGCCTTTAATTTGATGAAAAGTTTGTTCGACCGAAGATTCCGAACCGATTAGTTGGGCAAGCGTGATTTGCGAAAGCGCGTGTTGGACAACTTCGTGAAGCCCGACCACGACCGAGCGAATGCCGCAATCGCCTTTGTGAATACAAGAATCCAAAACTCCGGTGTAACTTTCGCAATGATTGTCTATTTCTTCTTGCTCAAGCACTTTTATAACTTCGTTAAGCCTGATTTCAGCGGCTTCGCGAGCCAACGAATATCCGCCCTTGGTTCCGCGAGTCGCCGAAACAAACCCCGCTTTATTTAAAAGCCACATCAATTTTCCCGCGTTTGCCGCAGAAATTCCTTCGCGTGCGGCAATTTGCGGCAAGGTCAACGATTCGCCTTCGCCGAGTGTCGCCAGTTGCACAAGGCACCGCAAACCATATTCTTCTTGAGCTGATATCTTCATAACAAATCAAATAATAACAATTCTTTACTTTTTAATCAAGATTGATTGCGGACTCATTTCGGATGTCGGCAATCAGATATTTTTCAAAATATAATTCGGTATTAAATTTTGTGAAACATCGATTAGAATTTTATCGGAAACGGTACAAATCAGCCGGAATTTTGCTTTTCATCGCAAATAGACGTATGCTGTCTGTTTAGTTTTTAGCATCCGATTGTCGAAAACAAGCATCCTAATAATTGCAAAAGCGTGAAAATAAACGAAGCATTTTGTTCATATTACCAATCGGCTTTGTTCGTTTTACGCTTTTGCCGCAATAATAAAATGATGAAAAAAATAATTTTGTTCGCGGTAATGACGCTTTTTACCGCAAATGTTTTTGCCCAAAAACCGTTCGATTTTTCCGAATACGGCATCAGAATCGAACCCGATAAACGTCTGATTGTCGTCATGGCGGCACTTGAAGCCGCAGGTTTGAACACCAAGTTAAGCGAAGACGGCAAAGGTATCGGCGATAAATTTCGGGAAGATTTGCGGGAAGATTTGCAAGGTTTGAATCCCGACACGCGCACCAAATTAAAAATTTTTCTCGACCAATATAAACGTCTTTATCCAAAGGCAACGCCGGCGGAAATTGCCGCTCCGTTTGTTTCGCTCGCATACGCCTTGGGTCCGACACCCGAATTATCCGATCCTTACAAAACCGATGATTTGCCCGGCGATTTGTTGGAAGTTTTTGATTTTGCGCCGCTGGTCCGCGAATTTTATCGCAAATCGAACATCGAACTGAAACTGCCGCGATATATGCAAATTTACAACGACCAAGGCGACAAAATGCGTCCGTCTGCCAGAGAAATGACACTCGAATTGCTCGATTATCTGCACACCCGACCGCAACTCAGTTATTTGGATAAAACCGTCACAAAGTCTAAAGTGAGAGGGAAAACCCTTTCAAAAACCGAAGTCCGCGAACGTGAACGGCGATTTTTTATCGTGCCTGATTTGCTTGCTCCGCTTGGAACAATTAACTTTCGCAATGTCGGCGATGATTATTATGTGGTTGTTCCGCCAAACACAAATTTACTTTCATCCGAAGCCCGCAGAGCTTATTTACAATTCACGTTTGATGCTCTTGTTTTGAAAAATGCGAAAGACATCACGCCGTTTCGTGCCGGAATCAAGGAACTTTTGGCTCAACAAACCGGTTCGCCCGATGTTTTTTTGGCGGTCATTCGGTCGTTGGTTTCAGCCGCCGACGCGAAGCAAACCGAGTATTTGAGAGTTTCAATCGGCACTTATCAAGCACGTCAAAAAATTGCACAGGCGAAAGGCGATGATGCCAAAAAAGCGGTTTACAACGAGCTTGAAGCGTTCAAAAAAGCACAGGCGGACGAAACGGCACTACAACTTTCCGATGATTATGAAAAAGGCGCGGTTTTGGCGTTTTACTTTGCCGAACAGTTCAAAGGTTTGGAAGAATCGGGTTTCGATATCGCGGGTTCGTTCCGCGATATGTTGCTTTCGCTTGATATATCTAAAGAAACAAACCGATTAGCTCAGTTCGGCGATGCCCGCAAACGTGCTTTGCAAGCCCGCCAAGAGCGACGTGATAAAGCAAAAGTTGCGATGCAAAACTCACAGACAGACGTTAGCAAAGAATCGATATTTATAAGCCGCATGAAGGAAGTCGAAGCAGTTATAGACGTTAAAAATTATGAACAAGCCGATAAAAACCTCGCCGAGATTTTGAAAGATTTCCCCGAATATCAAGCCCGGGTATTTTATGCCCAAGGTCGCGTTGCCAGTCTTTCGGCAACCGAAGCAATCGACGAAGTAATTAGAAACGAACGACTTGAGCGTGCCGCCGCAGGTTATCGAAACGCAATTTCGGCTTCGGGCAAGCCGGATGATTGGTTGCGTTCAAAGGCTTATGTCGCACTCGGCGAAATCTTGGAATTTAACGAACAATTTGCCGCCGCAACAAAAGAATACGAAGCCGCGATTAAAATCGGAGATGTGCCGGAAGGAGCGTATAAAAAAGCTGTTGCCGCAAAAGACAGATTAGCGAAAAAGCCTTAACCTTTTCGGCGAAGTTTTGGTTCGACAGAAATAGTTGCAAGGCTTGCCAAAGTCAAGAAAAACAACATATTGGACGGTGTGCGAAGCGGAAAGTCAAAAAAGCTGTGAATCAAAATGCCGAAGCATCCGGCAAGCGAACCGATGGCGATTCCGCGTCGAAATTTGTCTTGGCTGAGGTTTATCGTAACTAAACCTTGTTTGAAAAGTAAAAATATAAACATTGCGAGACAGGCAAAGCCGATAACGCCTGTTTCCGTCAAAACTTGCAAATAATCATTGTGGGCTTGTTCAACCCGAAAAGTGCCGTTCCAAATATCAAATTTTGTAAACGCCACGCCAAAAGCGTCAAGTCCGACTCCGAAAATCGGAGAGCCGAAAAACATTTGCAAGGCAGTCTGCCAGAAATATGTTCTGCCCGATGAAAAATCGGCGGAAGTTTCATCGCTCACTCCCAATCCGCGTATCAGCGAATCTCCCGCACCGAGAAATAAAACTGCTCCCGAAACAATAAAAACTATCGCCAAAACGCTTGCAAAAACTGCTAACTTGTTTGTTTGCAAAGCGTCGGATTTATTTCTGCCAAGGTAAACAGCCGCCCCGATAAATCCGAAAACTCCGAGCAAACTCAGCATTCCGCCGCGCGAACCCGTAAACATAATGCAAACAATCATTAAAATTATTGCAAAAACAAACAGTAATAATTGCTCTTTTTTGACGGTTGAACCAAGCAAAACGCCGATTGTTACGCCCAAAGTCATCTCCATAAATGCCGCGAAATGATGTTGGTTGATAAAAGAACCAAACGGCACGGCTTGAAACGCAGGTCGAACTCCGTAAATCGCTTCAAGGTTGGCAATGCGTTGAATAATCGCAAAAAAAGCCATTATCGTGCCGAAAATTGTAATCGTGTAAGCGATTTTTCGCAGACGTTTACGGCTGTCGAAAAAGGTCAACGCCGCGGCAAAAAACATCAGGTAAATCAAAAGTTGGATGACGGCGAAACCTGTCGCATTGGCATCGAGCGTAAGTGAATTTGTTGTCGGAACGGCGAGCAAATCGGTTGGGATATCGGCATTGCGAAGCGGCAAAAGTTGAATCAGCCCGATTAAAATCATTCCGCTTAACGGAACTTGCAACAAACTTCCGCTAATCCGAATCCCGCCGAATTTCCACGCATCGATTATCCAAAAAACTCCGATTAAAGTTGTCGCCAAAGACATTAACGCCAACGCCCACATATCCACCGCGCCAAACGCAATCGTTGAAACGATTAAACTTACGCAAATCAAAACAACGACTGCCGCACCGAAAAAAGTCGGCTCGGCTTCGATATTTACGGTTTCAAACCAATTATTTTTTTTGTTTTCCGACATTTGAATTATTGAAAGCTAAACTCGTCGAACCAAATTTTCCCCGAAATCGGACACACCGAACTTCCGCACGAAACACGCGCGAGTCGCACGACAACAGCTTCGGTTGCCGCCAAAGTCGTAAAATCTGCGGACAATTTCAGCCAATCGCCGGTTGCCGAAATTGCCGCCGTCGTTGCCAGAATTTTGTTGTCGCCGGCATCCGCAATTTCCCATTTAACGGTTGAATTCGCTTTTAAGTCGCTCCGATAAAATGTTTGAAATTGATATTTTTTTCCGCTTTCAACCGCCACCGTTTGCGAAATTTGACGAAAATCTTTGCCGTCGGTCGAATTGAAAACGATGACTAAACTTCGGTTCCCGTCATGTTTTTGTTTGTCGTCAAAGCCGATTTGCGGTTGCGTTGCGTCCGTAATTTGCCACTCGAAAGCCGTTGCTTTGACAGGTTTTACCTCAGTTTCAAAGCTCGCGTTCGTAAATTTGCCGACAATAATTTTATCGGCTTCAGAGTCGGAAATCTGCGATTGCACAACACTTGCCGCCCGAAATTTTTTGTCGGCAAGAAAAATATCGACCAATTCCGCTCCGTTTTGTTTGAACTTGGTTTTCTTTTCGGCTTCGGGCAAAGCGTTCCAAAAATTTAACGCTTCATCACCGCGTTTTTGTTTTGCCGAAAATACTGCCGACGCGGATTTTATGTTCGGCGAATCACCGATTTTGTTTGAAATTACCGAAATATCGCCGGCGAAAGTTTGCCACGCGGTTGCCACAGCCGGATTTACAAACTTTTCGTTAGTTTCCGCCGCCCGCCGAATTTCGATAAAGGCTTCATCGATTTTGCCTTCTCTGAGCAAAATATTGCCGAGTGTCCAATGGTTTTCCGAATAATTCGGGGCAAGTTCGATGGCTTTTCGCAACGCCTTTTCCGCGCCTTCAAAATCGCCGTTGCGTTCTCTTGCCTGACCCAACGGAAGCCACAAAAGATAATTATTCGGTGAAAGCGCAACAGCTTTTTCATAGTTTTCGACGGCTTTCGGAAAATCGTCGGGAATTAACGTTTTTTCATCGATTGCGGCAAGCGAATAATGAGTTTGCGGATCGTTCGGCGACCACGCAATCGCAAGTTGCGCTTGTTCTTTATAAATTGCATTTCGGGCAACGGCATTTGCCAACGTCCATTTTGCCGTAAAAATAAAAGACAAAATCAAACACAAAGCTCCCGCGACAAGTGTAATTTTCGCGGTTATCGAATTAGTTTGAATTAGTTTTCCGGTCATAAAATTAGTCGAAAAATTCATCGATCGACTCGATTTTCAGCCACGCCCGTTTGAGTAAAATGTCGGAATCATCACAAATATCTTTTACTTCGCGTAGTTTTTCGGGCGACATTTGCCGAATCGTCAAGAGGATTTCTTGAACCTCGTTTTCTTTGCAAATTGTTGATAATGAACCGTTTCCGCCAAAAACCTTCAAACCGTGAATGACGCTGTTGGTCTTTTTTTCATCGTCGTCCACAAAGCCGACGGGCGAATAATTCCAATCGGGATTATTTTTAAGTTCACGCAAAACGAGTTCGCCTCCGTCGCCCGCGCCGTAAATCAAAACTTTTCGACCTTCGGTATTTTGCGGCATCGGCAAAAGTTGCCGGAACAGCCGAAATGCCATTCGGCTGACCGAAAGTCCGATGAAAAGCAAAATTGCGTCAACGACAAAAACCGCTCGCGAAAAATCTTTGAACCGATAGAAAAATAAAATCGCAATGATGCTCGAAATCGAACCCAAAATCACGCCTTTGCCGAAAATCACGGAATCGCCGATGCTCGTGTAACGCCAAAGCCCGCGATAAACGCCCGCGACAAGGAACGAAAACAGATTGAAAACTATTAGAATCGGCAAAGTTTTGACGAAGAGTTGTCGGTTTATTTGATTTTCGAGTTCGCCGAAAACCAAAATATACGAAGCATAATACGCCAATGCAATCAAAATCACATCGAGTAAAACCTCGAAAATACGTCGTTTGTATGAAAGGTTGACAAGAAACCCGAACGCCGCGTTATTTTGCAAAGAAAGTTCTTCGTCTTGTTCTTCGTAAACCTTAACTTTTCCGAGATATACGCCGACAAAAACCAACACTAAAATAAAAAGTACAATCAATGCGACACTTTGCGTAGCTTCGAGTTGGCTGACCAGCAACGCGGTCGCGCCGCCGATTGCCGCAAACGAATACAGCATCAAAACGGCGGAACGCTCCGAAAGTCCGAGTGCAACCAACCGATGCGAAGTGTGGTCGCGTCCGCCTTGCGAGGCTTTTCTGCCCCACATTTTGCGTAAAATCGTGACAAAAGTCGTGTCGAAAATCGGTACAAAAAGGATTAAAACCGGCACGGCAAGCACCGAAAAAATGCTCCGCGAACGCCCGCCGACTTCGTTCAGCATCACCGAACTTGCGAGAAAAAACCCGATAAACATCGAGCCGCAATCGCCCATAAAGATTGATGCGGGATTAAAATTAAAGACTAGAAAGCCAATCAGCGAACCGATAAAGATAGAAACTAAAAGCAGTTCGGTTGATTGTCCGTTTGCCGAAAGTCCGAGTGCCAATGAAAACGCCGCCACCGTTGAAATTCCGGCGGCGAGTCCGTCCATATTATCGAGCAAATTTATCGCGTTCGTTATTCCGATGAGCCAAAAAACCGTGATGCCGATGTTCAAAATATCGGAATCCGTCCACGGTAAAACAAGTCCGAAACCAATTATAATCGCCGTCCCGATTAGTTGTCCGATTAGTTTTTGATACGGTTTGATGTGCAGAATGTCGTCGATTAAACCGACCAAAAACAAAAATGAACTGCTCCCCAAAATTACCCAAGTTTTCGGCGTGTGCGGCAAAAAGAAAATCGAGACCAAAATTACGGTGATAAAAATCGCCGCTCCGCCCATCATTGCAGTCGGGCGTTTGTGCCACCGATCAGCCTTCGGTTTGGCGACAAACCCGAAACGGTGCGCCGATTCACGCACAAGATAGGTTGAAATAATCGCTAAAACAAACGAAATTGCTCCGATTAAAAATGGATTAAAGTTTATCCCTGACATTATGTTATTTTACGGTAAAGCGCAGCTATATCGTCCAAAAGACGCTCTTTCGAGTAATTTTCAAAGACAAATTGCTGTCCTTTTGATTTGAGTTCATCTTGTAATTTTTCACTATTTGCCAAATAAAGCAAGCCGGCAAGAAAGCCTTTCGCATTATTTGACTCAACCGAAATTCCGCGGCGGCGAACTTTAAAGCCGTCAAGCTCTGTATTTACTTCGCCGAGCAAATCTATGACACCGCCGACTTCGGTCGAAATAACGGGTTTGGCGTTTGCCATCGACTCGATCAAAGAAAGCGGCGTGCCTTCATTGAGCGAAGTCAGCGCGACAATATCGAGTCCGGCGTAAAACACATCGGCATCGTTACGGTTGCCTAAAAATATCACCGAATCTTTCAGCTCAAGCGTTTCGGCTTCGCGTTCCAAACTTTCACGCGCGTTTCCGTCGCCGACAACGACAAATTTCAACTTAACTTTCGCTCTGCTTTCTCGGTAAAGTTTGGCGACTTGCAAAAAAAGGGAAATATTTTTGATTTCCGTCAAACGCCCGACCAAACCAACCAAAATTTCGTCGCTTTCGGCACCGATTTCGGTTCGCAGAATATCTTTTTTTTCGTCTGCCCTTTCAAACGCCGAAAGGTCGATTCCAAGCGGAATAATTTCAAATTGACGGCGTTTCCCGACACCGAATTGTTCGTGAATTTCACTAAACTGTTGTTGGCTGATAACAATGATTTTATCGGTTACAAAACGAGCTAAAGTCTTTTCTATCAACAAGAACAGTTGGGTTTTGCGTTTGCCGTAATAGCTGTGAAAAACATGTCCGTGAAAAGTGTGAACAATTTTTACGCGGTTAAAAGTCAGCCGATAAAGCAAACCTGCGATGCGTCCGACGGTGCCGGCTTTCGCGGTGTGCGTGTGAATAATATCGGGTTTTTCACGCCGAATTTGTTTGAAAATTTTCCACAGCGAAATAATGTCTTTCGGCGAAAGTTCACGGCTCATTTCGGGAATAAACAACGGATTGACTCCGTTTTGCGCGGCGAAATAACTCATATCTTCTTCGCCTTCGGGAACAGTTCCCGTTGCCAAAACAGATTGGAATTCTTCGTTTTGCAAAAATTTTGTCAGCCATACAACGTGGCGCGCAGGTCCGCCGACATTCAGTCTGGCAATAAGTCGGAAAATTTTCATATAAAGAAAATCCGGTAACCGGTCAATCGATTGCGACTTTGGTTTTTCACAAAGCGGCAAAATCAATGAACAATCGTGCGGGTTGATTGCAACCGGTTACCGAAACTTGTCAGCCGGCGAGAAAATTTCGCATTAACGATTTCTCGACTTTCGGCTTATTTAATCCATTTTATAAATCGTGTTCGGATCGTCTTCGTGCCGAATTTCGTCTATTTCTTCGGCTTTATTTTTGCCCATAAACATTCGATTCGGACAATTTATAACCACGCCTTTTTCGATTGCGCTGTAATTTTTATAAGCGTGAACAACGCCTTTCGGGACAATTATCGCTTGCGGATTGTCTGCTCCGACAAACATTGTCATCACAAAATTATACGTCGGCGAATCTTGGCGGTTGTCCCACATCCGCATTTTGAAATTTCCCGTACCGATAAAGCAAAACAAATCGGCTTGCTCGACATGTTCGTGCGGACCGCGTTGAACATTTGGTTCGGTTACGGAAATATACGACATTTGCGGATAAAACTCTTCGTCGATTTCATCATGCCGATACAATTCTGCCAACCAACCGCGTTCATCGACAAATTTTTTCAACGGATAAACAACTACGTCTTTAATTTTCCCTTTCGTAAATATCACAGTTTATTCGCTCCTGTTTCGGCAACCAAATTCGAAGCGTGAAGCAAACTTTCAAAGGTTCCCGCATCTGTCCACCAACCGTCGAGTTCGTTCCACCTCATTTCGCCGCGATTGATGTAATGATTATTGACATCGGTAATTTCAAGTTCGCCGCGATTCGACGGTTTCAGCGTTTTAATAATATCAAAAACCGTATTATCGTAAAAATAAATCCCGATGACCGCAAAATCAGACTTCGGATTACTCGGCTTTTCTTCGATATTCAAAACTTTTTCGCCGTCAAGTTCGGGAACGCCGAAGCGATTCGGATCGTGAACTTGTTTGAGCAAAATTTTCGCGCCACCGCCTTGTTTTTCGTAATCTTCTTTGGCTTGTTTGATATTGTTTTCGATGATGTTGTCGCCGAGAACAACGCAAATATCTTCGTCGTCGGCAAAATGTTCGACCAAGCTCAAAGCATCGGCAATGCCGCCTTCGCCTTCTTGGTAAGTATAGTTTAAGTGCTTTAACCCAAACTCTTTACCGTTGCCGAGCAGTTGCAGAAAATGTCCCGCAAAATTTCCGCCGGTAACAATCATAATATCGTCGATTCCCGCATTTATGAGCGTGTTTATCGGATAATAAATCATCGGTTTATCAAAAACCGGCAATAAATGTTTATTTGTAATTTTCGTCAGCGGAAAAAGTCTCGACCCTAATCCGCCTGCCAACACAACACCTTTCATTTTTCAATCCATTAACTCAGTTAAAATAATCTGTTTAAGTTTTCTCAACGTCAAAATAACTTGTCGCAATTCTTTGGGCTGCGTTAGTCTGAAACTTTCACTTCGACAATAATTTTTGCCGTCTAAAACCGTAAAATACCAAAATGCGCCGACCACATAACTGCCGTACATAACTTTTCCGTTGTTGTTCAAATGTTGTGCGGCAAGCATTGCGGCTAACATTTGTCCTTCGGGGTCTTGTTTGTCGCCTTTACTTTTTTTGAATTCCTGCATAAAAAAGTATGGCGTTTCAGGCGTAGTAAATCCGTAAACCGAAGAAACCATACAATCTGTAATAACACTGATTTTGCCTTGCTCAAATTCCGCACTAATCGGACGTTCAAAAAAAATTCCGATTTTTTCAGGCTCTTGTAATTCAGACAAAATAAAGATTGGCGAAAGCAGTTTCATTTTCAGTTCTTCTTCAAACCAACCGTCAATTTCTAATTTTAAACGCGGCTCGATTTTTGCTAAAACTTGCTCGGCAAAATCATCCAAGTTAATTTCATTCGGCTCAATCCAGTTAGACAATGCTTTAGTTTCTTCAAGTTGTTTTAACCTAAATTCAACCAATAAAGTATCTAATTCGGATTTTATTTTTTGCATAAAATTACCTCTTACTAAATTTTACTTCTTATAACCGACTGCCGTCCAATAAGATGTTTCGCTGAATTTTATATTTTCCAAACCGCAATTTTCCATCATTGTTTGAATTTCGGCTTTCGTGAATCTTTTCTCTAAACTTGTCCCGAATCGGTCGAGAGCATCGGTTCGCATCGTGTAAAAACTGTTGTTCCGATATTGCGAAAGCGGAAATGTTCCAACGTTCAAGCCGAGTTTTTCCAGCAATTTCGCCGTTCTCGCCAACGGAAAATAAACCGTTATCGCCATTATTTGACTCATCAAAAAACGCAATCCGTGCGGCATTTTGCTGATTATTTGACGGAAAAAATCGCTCATTTTCCACAATGCGCGAAACCACAGCGGACGATTATCAAACCGATAATACAAATAAAGCAGAAACGGCGAACCGCTTTTGAGCTTGTTCACACAGGCTTGCAAACCTGCTTGCGTGTCGGGAATATGATGCAAAACACCGAGCGAATATCCAAAATCCGCAGAACTGTCGGCAAGCGGAATTGCCTCCACGCCGGCTTGGTGAAACGAACAATTCGTCGCCTCGCTCAAATTGCGTTCGGCAACTTCCAACGCTTCACTCGGATCGATTAAATGCAAATGTCCAACCTTTGGAGCAACAACTTTTGCCCACCGTCCGCTGCCGCAACCCAAATCAAAACCAACCGCATTTGCAGGTAATTTTTCCCACGGAAAGATATTGAAATAATTGTCGAACATCTTCGTCAGTTCGGCTTTGGTCAGTTCGGATTGGTCAAACCGCGACCATTCGTCGCCAAAACCCGCAACCACATTTTTATCTAAATTCTCAGTCATTTAATCCATTAAATCATTCAAAATAATCTGTTTAAGTTTCCGTAAGGTCAAAATCACTTGGCGCAGTTCAGCGGGTTTCGTCAGTTGAAACGCATCGCTGCGCGAGTAATTTTTGCCTTCCAAAACCGTAAAATACCAAAATGCTCCGACCACATAACTGCCGTACATAACTTTTCCGTTGTTGTTTAAATGTTGTCCCGCAATCATTGCGGCAAGCATTTGACCTTCGGGGTCTTGTTTGTCGCCCTTACTTTTTTTGAATTCCTGCATAAAAAAGTACGGCTTTTCAGGAGTCGTAAACCCATAAACCGACGAAACCATACAATCTGTA
>JANPBM010000005.1:0-75365 GCA_031430435.1 Acidobacteriota bacterium | reverse complement strand
CTTTAACGTAATCCCGTTTATGGTTTTGGCGTTGGATTTCTCGCAACACTTTTCGCTCAGTTTCGTTTAACTCAAATCTCACAACTTTACTACACTCTCAATCTTGCCTTTTTTTCGCAAACTATTTACTTTTGGGTATAGCATCTTCGCAAAACTCTCCAAGAATCTTGAAATCTATTTTTAGAAAAGTAATTGCTTTGGGTAATTTAAGTGACTCTTCAGTCGAAAAAGCTATTAAATTAGTTGAATCTGAATTAGTTTAATTATGGAAAAGATCTTAAAAAAATACACGATTATACCTCAGCACTTATATGTGAATAGGAGTGCCGACAGTGAGCTAAAAAGAATTATTGAGGAAATGCAACGTCCCGGCTATGTCCTCGTTGCAAGGCAAATGGGTAAAACCAATTTACTTTTTCATGCTAAACGAACTCTTGAAAATGAAAATAGACTATTCGTTTATGTTGACTTGTCCAACCTTTTTGAAAATGAGCGAGATTGTTATAGAAATATTATTAATAACATCGTTGAACCAAACGCAGAGCTTTTTGAACCAATTGAAACAGACATTGAAAAAATAAGAGAAAATAATCTTACACCGCACAATGAATATTCAAGATGTTTAAGAGTCGTTCTTAAACTTTTTCAGGGCAATATTGTAATTATTTTAGATGAAATAGATGCTTTAAAGAGTGTTGACTATTCAGATAATATTTTTGCTCAAATTAGAAGCAACTACTTTTCACGCACTAATTTCCCCGAATTTGAAAGATTGACTTATGTCTTATCCGGAGTTATTGAACCAACAGAACTAATCAAAGATAGAAATAAATCCCCATTTAATATAGGCGATAAAATTTATTTAGATGATTTCATTAAAGAAGAGCATGATAATTTCATCCAAATGAGTAAATTAGAAATCCCCCAGGGAATTTCTGATGAAATATTCAAGTGGGCGAATGGCAATCCACGGCTAACTTTTGATATTTGCTCCGAGTTAGAAAATTACGTTTTAAGTGGTGAAAAAGTTGATAATGATTTATTAGAAAAAATAGTTAAAAAGAATTATCTAACCACTTTTGATACAGCTCCAATTGACCATATTAGAGAATTAGTAAAAACGAATAAACAAATAAGAAAGTCGATAAGTTTAATTAATAGAAATCAATCTTCCGAACTGAGCGATGAAGTCAAGAAGAAACTATATCTATATGGGATCATTGACTCTAAATTTGATAAAGAAACTAAGGTAAAGAACAAAATAATTGAGCAAAGCCTTTCAGAAGAGTGGGTTAAGTCAATTGAGAAGTTATTAACTGATAATTATACGTACGGTCTTGAAAAAATAGACTCTAGAGAATATACAGAGGCTATTTCAAGCTTAGTGGAGTTTTTGAAAAACTCTAATCCTAATAAAAAACAAATAGAAGTGTGCAATTATAATATTGGTTTTGCTTACTATAATCTCGGCGAGTACGGTAATGCGATTGAATACTTTTCAAATGAATACTTTGAGGATATTTATAAATCTAATTCTCAATCACTTTTAGGTATTTGTACAATTGGAGTTGGGAAAGTAGAAGATGGCATGAAAATACTTGAAAAAGTAATTGAGGAAAAAACTGCTACTATTCCTACTACCGATTTTGCTTACAGAAATGCACTTTTGAATTTAGCCAGAAGTTTGCCCAAAGAAGAAAGCAAGCGAGCATTATCACTATATGAATCACTTTATGATTCAACTTTTGACTCAAAAGATGAAATTTCAGAGTTTGAGTTAAATCAACTTAGGACAAGAGCTCTTTATTATCAAGCAGAATTATACTTTAATAAGTCCTCAGAAAAAGCATTAGAAAAAATTAATCAAGCCCTGGAAAATAGTAGTCCTTCCGACTCGCTGTTCTTAATTTACTACAAATACAATTTAGATAGTTATAAGGATGATTTATTGAAAACTCGTCTAGTAAATGAAATTGTTGATAACCAATTGGGTTTTGACAAACAAAAACTCTACCCAATAAGTTTTAGCGAAAACTTATTTTATGTGTATTTAGATTTTGTCTTCGATCAATCAAACTTAGAATCGTTTGAGAAGCTACTTGATTACGCATCTAAAAAACTACTTTCTAACCTAACCGCATCGGAAATAATTTATAATTCTTTCTTAGTTTCCGATGACAATAAAATGGAATTGTTAGAGTATTTGATTAAAAACAAAGATACAATTAAAGAAGATTTATTAATTGACATCTACTGGAATTTAGCCTACTACGAGCTTGATAAAAACAAATACTTTGAGGCGTTTGACAAATATCTTACA
This sequence comes from Acidobacteriota bacterium, assembly GCA_031430435.1. Lineage (GTDB taxonomy): Bacteria > Acidobacteriota > Blastocatellia > Pyrinomonadales > Pyrinomonadaceae > JANNVK01. The sequence continues at coordinate 73,045 of JANPBM010000005.1, read as the reverse complement.
TGTTTTACCAGCACCAATAGAATAAATAGTAAAGATATTTATTTATTTACCGTAACTATTGGTAAATACGCTAATAAAAATAATTTTCATGATGCAATTAGATTATGCAACATAATTGAGCATCGGTTTCCCACTATTGAAGACGAGAGTTTAAAAATAGAATTTTCAATAGTTTACTACTGGTATGCAATTACATACTTTTCGATTAAAGATAGGATAAACGCAAAAAAATATGCTGATTTAGCCTTGGAGCTGCTATCAAAATTAAATAAGAAATCCCCTTCTTGGATAAGTGAAAAAGGGTTATTGTCAATTTCAGATCAATTACGTCAAATAAAATATGCAACTACTGTCCATCAGCCAATAATAAACAATAAAAAATATGGTAAGAACGAAAAAGTGAAAGTGAAATATTTGGATGGCAGAGAAGCAGTAAAAAAATACAAAGTTGTTGAGGCAGATATACTTGCTGAACGTTGTAGGATTATCGGGTGAATTAAAAATTCTAGTTCTCCAATCAGTTTTTCTCAAAAGATAGGCGAATCTTGGTTTTGGCGGTGATTGAGACGCTTGGGAAAGACAGGTGTGTGTTACGTTTGAGAAGCCAAGTTGTTTGGAATTTATAGTATAATTCAATTTAGAGGTAAGAAATTATGTTAGAAATACAAGGACATTTTGACGGTACACAGGTTTTATTTGACGAACCTTGCACATTAAAGCCAAACACAAATTAATCATCAAAGTTGTTGAAGACAATGAAGATGACGATTTTGGAGAAAAACGCTTTGCAACGGCTTACGATGATGACGAACCCGAAATTTCTTGGGATAGAATCAAGGTAAAAAATCCCGAATATCAACTTCGTTCATATTCGGGCTGTAATTTTTTCGGCGTTGAATTTCATTGTCGCGCAAACTACATTTTGCCGACTTCAAAATAAACTTTTATCGCTCCGTGTTTGGCGGTGTCTTGTAAAATTTCAAAAGCACGGGCAAAGTTTTCCAACCCGTCGATTTTATGCGTCAAAAGTTTTGCCAGCCAACCTTTGTACATTGCTTCGGACATCGCCAAATCATTTACGCCCATCTGAAAATGTTCGCGTCCGGCATTTACGGTGCCGACCATAACGCGATTTCCCAACACAAAACTCTGGTTAATTTTGTCGGACGGAACATCGTTTATTTTGCGTTCGCCACCCGAAATCGACGATAAAATCAACACGCCGTTTTGATTCAAGCATTGCATTGCCTCGAAAACTAAAGGCGAAAAACCCGTGCATTCAAAAATTAAATCGTATTCGCCGTATTTCTCGACGCTTGCCACGGGCGATAAATCTACTGTGGAATCGTAAGTGCAACCGATTTCTTCGAGCAGTTCCGCGTTAAAATAAGGCTTCGCGTTTCTGCCGAAAGTGTGGACTTCAAACCCGCGTACACGCAACGCCATCGCAGTCAGCAGCCCGACCGTGCCGGTACCGAAAACGGCGGCGGTTTTCGGTCGCCAAATCTTTAAGCGTTTCTGAATATCGTCAGCCTGTTTCAAACCTTTTTCGATAATCGAAAGCGGTTCGAGCAAAATCGCCACGTCGGCAATCGCGGGCGGAACCTTTGTTACCCAATCCGCACTTTCAACGTAAAATTCCGCCATATATCCGTGCAGACGCGAAATTCCGCGTTCAAAGTATTCGTCGTCGGTCGTGAAATCCTGCTCGCCGATTTGGTCGTAAAACGAATGTCCGGGACGACGCACGGTTGAGACAACGTAATCGCCGACCGCAAATTCGCGCGCGTTTTCGCCGACTTCTACGACGCGACCGAGATTTTCGTGTCCGAGAACCAAAAAGTTGAAACCGTTCGGGGCAACGCCATATTCGCCGTTGTTAATTTCACGATCGGTTCCGCACGCGCCAACGCGAAGAACTTCGACCAACACGCCGCGACCGTCTTTCACATCGGAAAGTTTCGGCTTATCCATTTCAACCAAATGAACCGTATTTACTTGCTTCGGAATAACTGCAACTGCTTTCATATGTTTATGTTAGGGAAAAGAGACAAGGTGAAAGGGACGAGAGAGAGAAACTGAATTTCACTTTGCTGTTCTTTAATTTTTAATTTTTAATTTCTCTCAAAACCGTTCTCGCGGGTGATCCGTCGCCTGTTCCACCGATTATTTTCAGCGGCAGACAAAATAACTCGTAATCACCCGCCGGAACTTCGCGTAAATCCAAACCTTCGATGATGACAACTTCTTTTTCGAGCAATGTAATGTGCGTTTCAAATGATTTTGCCCCGAATTTCTCGACTGAAAGATAATCGATTCCGACCAATTTGATATTTTTTTCGACCAAAATACTTGCGGCGGCGGGCGAAATGTAAGTGAAATCCGAGCGAAAACCTTTTTCGGGTTCGTTCCAAAATTGTGAGTTTCGCGTTTTGAATAACACGCGTTCGACATTTTCTAAATTTTCAACGTGCATCGGCTCAATCGCCGTAACATCTTTGTCCAATTCAACGACGCGACAATTACCGATCAGTTTATCTAAATCCAGTTCATCGACACGGCGTTTTCCTTCGATAAAATGATTCGGCGCGTCAACGTGCGTGGCGGTATGTACGCCGAAACAAATCTGCGAAACATTGGCAACATCGCCGTTGGCAAGCGCCGCGCAAACATCAATTTTAACTTTCGGATCGCCCGGAAATGTCGGCACGGTTTCGCTGACGGCAATGGTTACATCGTAAATTTTCATGATTTAATCAATCCATTCAAAAACGTATTTTTCATCAAATTCGATATTGAATCGATTTAGATATTTCAAATATTCGTCTTTGAAATTTGTTTCTTTGTGATGTTCTTCTTGATTTTGAATATATTGAATCACATCATTAAGTTGCGAAATAGAATACGAAAAAGCTCCGAAACCTTCCTGCCAGCTAAATTTCCCTTTGACAAATCGTTTTTCATTCACAAAACGGCTTGAATTGGCTTTTATGTCTCGCACCAAATCTGACAAGGCAATGTTCGGTTTGATATTCAACAAAATGTGAATGTGATTTGAAACGCCATTTATAGCAAGTAATTTTTGGTTGGTATTTTTGACGATTCCCGTTATGTATTTGTAAAGTTCATCTTTCCATTCCGGTCCGATTAAACTTTGGCGACCTTGCACGGCAAAAACAATTTGAATATAAATTTGCGAATATGTATTTGCCATAATCTATATGATAATAACAACTTAGCTCCGCTAGGAGCATTATATTTATAGCTTTTTGTTTCAAAAAAAGCGTTTGAGTTGCATCGCAACGGCATATAGATTTTGGTTGATATGCCGTTCCTACGGAACTCTGTTTTTAGATTGTCAAATTAGCTACAAATATACCACGCCTAACTGCGTTATTTCTTGAACTTAAGAATAATGTTTTTTTGTAACGGGAATGTTTGGTAGTTGGTTTTTTGTTAATTTTACAACTCTGTCGTTTTCTATTCTTCTAAACCTTATTTCTTTCCAAATACTATGTCCTCAGCAATTATGTTTCCCTCTCGCTCTAACCAACCGCCTACTAACCCCCACAATTGAAACTGATACCACTGATCTTTGTAATCACCTACTGAGTATAAAAAGGAAAGAAACAAGAAGGTTATAATATCCTCTTTATTTGCCTTAACAATATTATATTTAACGTCGCCCTCCTTATTATTTAGCCAATTGAACTGTTGATAAATTATAACTTCTTCCTCAAACAAAAAAATCGCAGTCGGATTTTGAGAATGAGGCTTTTGTAAATGTGAATGAAAATGCTCAATCATTTTGTCTTGCTTTAAAGAATTAAAAGCAAAAATGAAAAACGTCCGTCTTTCAAAGTTGTAAGGATTGTTTCCTTCATCTTCAACATCTTCTCTTGGGACAATGTTTCTAACAGAGGCAATATTCTCAATAGCACTTATAATTTCGTCTACTGAGTCAAGTTTTGTTTTGACTTCAACCACCATCCTAACTGACCTATGGTTTACAAACCTTAAAGTTCCTTCTGAAAAAACAAGCGGATATTTGGCTCTATCAAAAACCAAAATATCACACTGTTTACTAGCCGTTGGAGTTTCGTCTTGAGGAAATAAATTACAAATGAATCCACTTGCAACTTCGAAATTTGCGGGTGAATGTAAAGCTAGAAAATCTCTCAAAATAGATTCATTAGCATTTCCTGAAGTTAAATTGTGGTTTGTAACAAAATTGCGAACTCTATTAAGTCGAGAATTGAATTCTTCCGCAACACTTCTACAATACGAAATTAAGGGATGCTCTTCATTTTCTGCCATAGGTTTCTTCATAAATTATTTTTTAAATCTTCCAAAACGCTTTTACGAATATATTTGTTAAGCATATTTTCTGTTGCCAAATCTACTTTTTTACCTAAAGCATCTTGTAAATCTTCGGCTATTCCGTAAAATTTCCAGCCTATCGGTTTAGAAAAACGAACCAGCAAATCAATATCGCTGTTTTCGTTCGCTTCGCCTCTGGCAAACGAGCCGAACAACGCACAATACGAAATATCATTACGTTTGCAAATCTCGATTATTTTTTCTTTTTCGGAAAACGCTAAATTCATAAACCGATTATAAAGCAAAAAAAACGATTTACTTCAAAAGTTTTTCAATTTCAATCTTAAGACCGTTCAAATCGTTTTGCGTAATGTTCCAAATAATTTCTAAATCAACCGTCGCGTAGCCGTGAACAATTCGGTTTCTCGTATCAATAATTTTTCGCCATTCAATTTGCAGATTTTTTGAACGGAAATCTCTTGTTAAATTGCTTGCAGCTTCGCCGATTATCTCAACATTTCTGATAACGGCATCAATGACAAGTTCATTATTTTGAAACTTTTGAAAGTCATATTCAAGCAAATATCTTTCGATTTTTGCAATTGAATCAAGAATGTCTTTTAGAAAAACCGTGTTGTCTTGATTATTCATAAATTACTTGTAAATCTTTGAGCACATTGTCTTTAATATGTTTGTTCAGCCCGTTTTCCGTAACCAAATCAACCTTTTTCCCTAAAGCATCTTCTATTTCCAACGCGGCATCAACCCAATTCCAACCTTTTGGCTTAGAAAACCGAACGAGCAAATCAATATCGCTGTTTTCGTTCGCCTCGCCTCTCGCAAACGAGCCGAACAACGCACAATACGAAATATCATTACGTTTGCAAATCTCGATTATTTTTTCTTTTTCGGATAACGCCAAGTTCATAAACCGAATTATATAGTAAAAACAATCTACTTCAAAAATTTTGTATCAAATTATTAAATTAGCGGAAATGTCGGCACGGTTTCGCTGACGGCAATGGTTACATCGTAAATTTTCATAGTTAATCCTCAGAAAAATAGTCTGAATCAATCCGTTTTAATTCGTATGAAGTTGCGTTTGAAACTCCGACATTGTAATCAATCATAAATTCGGCAAGTTGTTCGCCGCCAATTAAAATAATTTTACTTGTTAGATTTTCAACGTAATCTACTGCGTCTTTGGTAAAATTTGAAGTCGTAATAAAAACACCTTTTCTTGCCTGCTGACCTGCTAACGCACCGACAAATTTTTGAATTTCAGGTCTGCCGACCACATTTTCCCAACGCTTTGCTTGAATATAAATTACATCTAAACCGAGTCTGTCTTCTTTGATGATTCCGTCAATTCCTTCATCGCTGCCTTTTCGCGTAACCAATGCAGACGCTTCCTGCAAAGTTCCGCCATAACCCATTTTTACAAGTAATTCTACAACAAGACGCTCGAAAAAGTATGGCGAACAAGATTTTACTTGGTCAATAATTTCACTTGCCAAACTGTTGCGGATTGTTTGGTACGCGATTTCCAAAGACTCTTCGGGCGTTTTTTCGTTATCAATTAAAAGTGTGATTTCTGCAACAAACTTTTCCGACTTTTTGTTTTTTCTACTTACAAATTCTTTAAATTCAGCAAATTGTTGCAGAACTTTATCGTTAAGTCTCTCTGGATTTTGTTTCAGAAAATTTATGCCACGCTCAGTTATTTGAAAAAAACCTCTTCGCGGAGATTCCAATAACTTTGCTTGCCCTAAATAAGTTCTTGCCCAACCGACACGATCATAAAAAATAGGTTTTCGTCCGCTTGTTAAAAGAGTTTCTTTTTCCTCTTTAGTTAAATTAAAATGTTTTGACAATGCTTCAGTTACTTCACGCAAAGAATGCTCTTCTTCATCACTTGCGAATTTAAGCAAAGGTAACATTAAAGTTTGATAGTCCGGAATTGGCATAAATTATTCTCACTTCAAAACTTCTGTATTAAAAATCAATCTTTTATTTGCAAAACTTTAACTTTTGGATCACCGGGAAATGTCGGCACGGCTTCGCTGACGGCAATGGTTATATCGTAAATTTTCATAATTTTCCCGCAATGTTCGGTTGGTGTCAACTTTCCTGAATTATAAACAAAAAACGGAATATATTCTTCCCGAATAGAAAGATTATTTTCCGCCGACTATTTTATTTTTACAAATTTTGTTTTACTTATTCGGCAATAATGCCTGCTTTTTCCGAATCCAAAGCGGCAAGCACATCGAGAATAAAGTTTGTGTTGCTGGTCGTGGCAATAAAAACCGCGAAATCTTCGCTTGAAACGGCAAATTCAAATGTTCCGTTGTTTATTTCAACAATTTGGCGAAAGGCTTCTTTGCCTTGTTTGCCGTTAAATTCCGCGTCCACAATGCGTCCGCTGTTGAGCGAAACGTTTGCCGACCCGAAATCCGACCGCAGAATGAGTAAACCTGTCAGCTTCGAGTTTTCGATCGCTTGAATCACGTCGAAAAGTCCGATAAACGCCAGATTTCCCGCAAGCGCCAAATCCGTGCGGACATTCACGGACAATTCCGTGCGGGCGACTTCAAAATCGGGTTTTCTCGCCCGACGAATCGCTTCGAGTCCGGGAGCAACCGAAATTCGCGGATCCAAAAGTTTTGCTTCTTGCAAACGATCGTACGCCACATCAAGTTCTTCGCGCGAAATATAAAGGCTGGCAAGAGCCAAACATTGGCGGGCGGCTTCGGTTAAATTTACTTGCGAACTGCAAATTTCACGCAATTTTTCACGCAACGGAATCGAACGCGGGCTTCTTTCAATCGATAATTTGAGCAACGCAATCGCTTTTTCGGGCGAGCGATATTTGACGAAAAGCTCTGTGTCGAGCAAAACCGTTTCAATTGAAATATCGGTAAATGTTGAACTTACTTGATTCATTTTTCTATTGTAAAACTTCGTTTAACAAATATAAAGTAACATATCCGATGATGAATGTCAGCATTTATTTTTCAATTTGCGAGAATTCGGTTCAAATTGATGCGTCGGATTGATTGAGTTTGCCGGTTTCGCAAACGTGCGAAAAGCACAAAAACTAAACTGTTTCTGTGCTTTTTACCCGCTAAACTATTGGGTTTATTGACGTTGAAATTCAGGCGTTCCCAAAACTAAACTGACAATTTTATAAATTTCAGGGTTTCCGCTCGGATCAAGAAGTCGAACTCGTCCGCCGCCTTGCCGTTTTCCCTGTTGTCCGTTTTGCCTCATATTTACGATTTCCATACTTTCACCGGGTTCGTTTCCCGCTTTGGCTTCGGGCAAAGGCTGTTCGATTTGTTTGAGCAAATTCGCTTTTGTGGTCGGCGAAATTTCATCGTCCAAAATTGCGGCAATCGCGTTATCCAACATTTTCGCTTTGTCTTTTGCCGCAAATTTCGACAAATCAACCTTTGTATTCGGAATCCGACCGGACGAAAGAGCAATCGCATAATTCAAACGCTCAAGCAACGAACCCGTATTTACCCAATCTTCCGCCGTGTCGCCGTAACCTGTCGGAGCTTGATAACCGTAAGGAACTTCGCCCATTTTTTGCAATAAAGCAATCATCGCGGGATCGGCTTTGGTGTCTGCCCCGAGCGTCCGAATCGAACTGACCGCCAATTCGATCGGCGTTTTAATTTTTGCCCGATAATTTTCGGGCGCGAAAAACTCGGCATCGTTGAAAATCGCTTTGAGCGTAGTTTTAACGTCGCCTTTCGATTTGTGAAAGGCTTCGGCGATTCTGCCGACAAACGCCTCGCTCGGATTATCCGAAACAAATTTAACGGCTAACTTTTTGGCAATAAATTTGGCGGTCGCGGGTGAATCGACCAACATTTCAAGAACTTTTAACCCGTCGTTCAAACCGTCGGTTTTTATTTTTTGCCCAAGTACGATTTTGTCTTCGGCAACGTGCCGGTTTTGGTTGAAAATAAAAGTCCCGCTGTCTGCCTTTTCGCCGTATTGCCGCGAAAGACGATCTTGATATTTGTCTTCGGTGCCGTTAATAATTTGCGCGGCAAGTCGGCGATAACCTCGCGGATCGGCAACCGTCCAACCCGTAAAGCATTTGGCTACTTCAATTATGTCTGCTTGCGTGTAACCGCCGTCCACGCCGAGCGTGTGTAATTCCATCAATTCACGAGCATAATTTTCATTAATTCCGCGTTCGGCTTGTTTGCCTTTGGGCGGTACATTTTGCTGTCGTTGCTTTAAACGTTCGTCCAATTCTTTGTCGGATAAACCGTACTGTTGTTTGATTCTTTCACGGACTTTCGGGTTATTCATCGCTTTCGCGGGCGACGTTTGTTTTTTATTTGCACCTTTATCGGCGATCGATTGACTGTTCGGAGCAACATTTTCAAAGTTATCCAAATAAACCAACATTGCCGGATGTTGAGCCGTTCCGATTAACAAATCTTTGAAATTTCCGAGTGCGTTTTTGCGTAAAACATCGCGTTCGTAACTCGGAATATACCACCGCACAAAGTTTTTTCCGGCATACACGTTAAAGTGGTTTTGCCAAAAATCAACCATTACTTCTTGGAGTTGTCGTTCGCTGTAAACTGCTCTTAACACTCGATTTTCGATAATTTGTTGCGGAATCGCATTTGGTTGTTTGAAACCGTATTTGCCGTAAATCTCGGCAATTTTTTGACGGCGTTCGCGGCGTTCGACATCAGACATTTTATCTTCATCGGTGCCGCCGGCGGGCATTACATCGGGTTTTTCGTTACCGATTCGGCGAATGTTTTCAGTTTGGGCAACCTTGCCGTTTTTTATTTTGCCTTGCTGTTCCAACATTCGCAAAATTCCGCCCGGATTAGGATACCGAGCAAAAAGTTCGGTGGTTGAAAGATTCATCACATCTAAATCTTTGACCTTGTTTTCAGCAGCTGAATCATTGATTGAATTTGCATTAAGTTGTTGTTCAATATACTTTTGCAGTCCGACCGCTTTAACTTTTGCAACATCGTTCGGTCTTGCTCCAAAACCCAAACGGTTGAGAACGTGCATAATTTTTTGCTCGTCGGTCAAAGGTTTGACCTTTCCGGTTGTGCCGCCCGAAAAGGCAAATATCGGACTAATCATTAAAAAAGTTAATAAAAATGCAGTTGTTTTTTGGATGAATTTCATTACGCTCTACCTCTTTTGAAAAATATCGAAACTTTGGCGTTTCTAAAATTTTAGACGCAAGCATTCGGCAAAAAGACGAGATTTGTTTCAAAGACAACTAAACGGCGTAAAAATAACATCTAAAATTCGGCATCTTTTGGTTGTTTAAGTTAAAATAAGATTTTCGAGTTTCAGATAAAGGAAGTTTAAGTTTATGAAAAAGTTTGTTTTTACCGCAGTGTTCGGGTTGATTTTCGCAGTTTGCGCGTTTGCCCAAACCGAAGTTTTCAGCGACGTAAATTGTGAATATACTTTCGATTTGCCGGACGCAGCTTGGAAAATCGTCACCAAACCGACGGTTACAAGTCCGAATGTGGAATATGCTTACGGCGACAGATTTGCCGGAAATCTCGAAGTCCGCAAAGTATCGATTAAAACCGGCGAAGTTGTGTCAGACGTGATTTTGCGTGAAACTGAGCAAAAGTTGCAGTTTATTCTCGGTTTTGTCAACGGCAAAGAAATGGATTTCAGCGGTAAATTGAAAGGCAGAGTTTTTAACTTTGAGTTTGTCAAAGCCGGCAAAAATATGAGCGGCAGATTTTACTATTTACGCTCCGACGACGAAACCGTTTATGTCTTGCGTTTTACGGGTTTGCGAGAAAAATTGATGGCAATTCGTAACCAAACCGATTCAATCGCAAGAACTTTTAAGCTGAAATAAATAGTCGATAAAATCTGAATCAATGAAAGCCGGCTGAATTTTTAACCGGCTTTTTTGTCGCCCGATTTTAAGTATTGTAGATATTTTGAAATTCATTTTTCAGGCTGAGTGTCGGTATAATTTGATTCAGATGATGTTTCAAATGTTCGACATAATCCTTTATTATAAATTTCAAAGTAAATGTTCCGGCATTTTCGACCGTAATTTTGTTCATTAAAACTTCAACGCTCATATTTTCGATAATATGTGCGAGGTGAAAATTATACGCTTGCCAAAAGACAATTAGATTTTGCCAATCAGCCGAGTTATATTTTTGCGATTCAACCCAAAAATCCTGTTCATAGCCGATAAATTTAAGTTCCGATTTCGCCTGTAATCGCACAAATTTTTGTTGATTATTACACGCCGAATCAATCAAATGACCGAGAATTTCTTTCTTCGACCATTTATTCGGCAAAGGTTTGTTCGTCGAATCTTTATCGCCGATATTTTTCAACATCGGCAAGACAAGCTCGATGGTTTTTCGTAAATCGTCCGCTGTATTTTTCATAATAAATTTCAATTTTGAACTTTCTTTCGTCAAAATGCTAATATCAAAGCAAGGGATTTTGAGGAAATTATGATTGGAAAAGAAGATAACGAAGAAGTTGTTTTGAAAGTTGTGGACAAACGAAAGTTTAATTTCGACGGTTCAGCCCGCGAAGGTTTTGAGGCTGAAGTTGAGCCGCCAAAGGTTGAAACGCCGATTGTCGCCGCCGAAACATTGCCGCAAACCGTTGAAATAATCGACGAACCGACACAATTTGAAGAAGCCGAAGCCGAAGAATTTCCGGGTGTCGAAGATCCCGCGAGTTTCGGAAATTTCTTTATGTCGTTGGCATCGCAAGCCGCCGCATCGCTCGGCGCAATGCCGCATCCGGTTACGGGACAACGTTCGATTGACCTTGAAACAGGCAAACATTGGATTGATATTTTGGGAATGTTAGAGGAAAAAACTAAAGGAAATCTGCATCCGCAAGAAGCCGAATTAGTAAAAAGTTTAACGTCCGATTTGCGTCTGCAATATGTTCAAGTCCAACGAATCGCCGAAGAAAGAATGAAGCAACAAGCGGCACAGAAATTTTCGCCGCAAGATATTTTAGGCAGAAGATAGTCAACGGTCGTCGGTCGCGAGTCAAGAAAAATTTTGACTCTCGACTCTCGACTCTCGACTCTTGACTTTATGAAACTAACTTTCCTCGGCACAGGCACATCAACCGGCGTTCCGTCTATCGGTTGCGAGTGTGAAACTTGTCTTTCGGAAGATTCGCGGGACAAGCGTTTGCGGGTCTCGATTTTAATCGAACACGCCGGACAGACGATTTTGGTTGACACTTCGTCCGATTTTCGCCAACAAGCCTTGCGGGCGGGAATAAAACGGCTTGACGCGATTTTGATTACGCATTGCCACGTCGATCACGTTTTCGGTCTTGACGATATTCGCCCGCTGAATTTTCGATACGGTGCAATCGGCGTGTATGCGAACGAGATTGCGTGGACGGATTTACGACGGATTTTTCAATACATTTTTCAGCCGACACACTTCGGCGGCGGATTGCCGATGCTTATTCCGCACACGGTCGAACACAACGCCAAGTTCAACTTCGGCAAAGATTTAACCGTTACGCCGCTCGAAGTTATTCACGGCAGATTACCTGTTATCGCGTATCGTTTTAACGATTTTGCCTACGTTACCGACTTGAAAACCATTCCGCAAAGTTCGCTTGACGGGTTGCGGAATTTGGACGTTTTAGTTTTGGATTGTGTGCGTATAAAACCTCATTCAACGCATCTTTGCATCGAAGAAGCTCTTGCCTACATCGCCGATTTAAAGCCGAAACGAGCGTATTTAACGCATCTGAACCACGATTTAATGCACGAACGCGATTCACACCTTTTGCCCGAAAACGTTCAATTTGCGTATGACGGTTTGATTATCGAGGATTCAATTTAACGCGGATTCGGGATAATAATCGAATATGTTTAGTATTTTCCGCCGCTCTTAATCGTAAAAACTTGTGCGTTTGCTCCGAATTTTTCGACAAAACTTTCTTTTGAAGTGGTAACAAACGTTTGCGTTTTGCCGTCCAAAAATTCCAATAATTGCGTAAGTCGTTTGTAATCAAGCTCTGAATCAATGTCGTCGAGCAAAAATAACGGATATTCGTTGTGTTGCGAATGATAGACGTTGACGTTGGCGAGTTGCAAAAGAAGCAACGCGCTTCGCTGTTGTCCCGAACTGCCGAACGCACGCAAATCCCGTCCGTCAAACAAAATTTCTAAATCGTCGCGGTGCGTCCCGATTAACGAATATCCGGCGGAAACTTCGGCTTGCACACGCAATTTTAATCTTTCCGCGAGCAAATTCGCGTAATCGGATAAATCGCCTTTTCCTTCCAACGATGATGCGTAACGAATCGTAATTTCTTCGCTTTCAAACAATTTTTGTTGCAAAACCGCTTGCAAACGTTCGACATAACGCGTTCTCGCTTTATGGATTCTGGTCGCCAAAGCAATCAGTTGATCGTTCCAAACTTCTAATAAATCAGCCGTTTTTTCCAAACTGAATTCATTATCTTTCGCCGATTGCAACAGCGAGTTTTTTTGTTTGATAACTCGGTTATAATCGGCTAAAGTTTGCACAAACGGCGGAAAAATCCCGACAATTCCCGCGTCTAAAAACTTACGGCGATGCTCCGGCGTGCCGCGAATAATTTCAAGTTCATCAGCGTTAAAAACAACCGCGTGAAGTTGTCCGAGATAGCGTGTAACAGCTTCTTTTTTGCCGTTGACCGACAAAATTTTCGTATTATTCTGCAGTGTAACTTGGATAACGCGGTCAATATGTTCGCCTTGATGAACCGTTCCGCGAATATACGCAACTTCGTCGGTATCAAACTTTATTGCTTCGTGAAGTTTGGCGGTTTTGAAAGATTTGCTTGTCGCCAGCGTGTAAATTGCCTCAAGCCAATTGGTTTTTCCTTGTCCGTTATCGCCGAAAATAATATTTAAACCTTTGCCGAACAACAGTTTGCCGTGCAGGTTGCGAAAATTTTGAATTTCAAGCGATTCAAGTAACATTCTTAGAAGTTTAGATTGCCGATTTGCGATTTGCAATTTGAAAAACCTGTTATAATCTCGCGTATGAAAAAAATCGCCTTAGTTATTTTGCTTTTCACTTTCGCAACATTTGCCCAAGTCGACAAAAAAGAAGCTCCGAAGTTTGATGTAACTTCGATTGACGGAACAAATTTCAAACTTGAAGATTTGAAAGGGAAACTTATTGTCGTGAATGTTTGGGGAATTTGGTGTCCGCCGTGTTTGCGTGAAATTCCGAGTTTAAATCAATTTGCAACGCAGTATAAAAACAATAAAAATGTTGTATTTCTTGCATTTACGGAAGATAACGAAACTAAGTTGACGAAGTTTTTAAAGTCGAAGCCGTTTAAGTACAACATTATTCCGGAAAGCGGCGAAACCATAGATATGTTTTCGGCAAAGATGACTTTTCCGACTCATTATCTGATTAACCAAGCCGGAAAGATTGAAGTTACCGCCGCCGGAACAAGTGGTTTGTTGAAAGTAAAGAAAAGATTACGCGAAATTTTGGAGCAAAAATAATTGTTGAACAAAGTTTAACTTGTGTGATAAAATAACTTATCGTTTTGCCCCGAACGTAAAGCAAAATATGAGAATTTTATTAATCTTAACAATATTTCTGGCGTTCGCTTCTGCGGCATTTGCCCAACAAACAATTAAAGTCGGAATGACTGCACCTGATTTTGTCGTTGAATCGACTAACGGCGAAGTTTTTGATCTGCAAGAACTGAAAGGAAAAGTTGTAGTCATCACATTTTGGTCAACAACCTGTGAAATATGCAAAACTGAAATTCCGAATCTGAATGCTCTGACCGCCGATTATAAAGATGTTGTGTTTTTAGGAATGACAACCGACCAAGGCGACAGATTGGCACAATTTTTAAACAAAAAGCCTTTCAAATTTAACATTATTCAAAACAGTTTCGGTATCTTTTTAAAATATGCCGACACGGATAAAGCCGGAAATCTGCGAATGGGTTTTCCCGCAAACTTTATTATCAACCAAACGGGCGAAATTGTTTTGAAATCGGACGGTTTTGACCAAATAAATAATATCCGTACAAAAATCAGTTCGCTTTTGGCAAAAACAACAAAATAAACTTTCTAAATTTGAAACTTCCGCAAGGTTGCGGTATATTTTTAACTTGTCGTTACGCGACATTGGAGGATTAGTCTAATTGGTAAGGCAGCAGTCTTGAAAACTGCCGCGAGTAATCGCTTGTGAGTTCGAGTCTCTCATCCTCCGTTATAATTTTAGTCAACACGCGTTTATTTGAATGCGTGTTTTTTTTGTTTTATTTCGGGCGGTTTTGTTGTATATTTTTAGAAATTAACTTTTTCCTTATACCGATGGAACATTCCCAAACTAGAACAATAGATAATTTAGGTCTTGCACGACTGACAAATTTTTGTGCAAAACATAAACCGCAACTTTCTTGGCGGGAAACTCCAAAAGATGACATTGGGCTGGATGGCGAAATCGAGCTTTATGATAAAAAAGGTAAACCTCATGCAAAAGTTATCAAAGTTCAACTAAAATCTACCGAAAAAGATAACAGCTACATCAAAAACGAAAATGAAAAGACTCAGACCTTTACTTTTTACGCTGAAAAGAATCACGTTGACTATTGGCAGAAAGTAGAAAATGATGTTTTGCTGATTATTTACGACGGCAGAAACGGCGAAGAAAAACTTTACGCAAAAAGAATTGAGAATATTGATGTTGAAAGCATAAAAACTAAAAGTGTTCCGATTGAATTTAACAAAATTACCGATTTAATTGATGAAAAAGATAACGATTTTGTTGAAAGATTTTTGAATCTTAATAAAAATCTCGGTAAATTTCTGCCTGCCTTTTTTATTCCCGACTTAAAATACTTTGTCGGTCGCGTTGATTTGCTGAAAAATGTTGAAACTGAATTAGAAAAATCGCATCGCGTTTCGATCCACGATATTTCGGGTTTGGGAAAGACTTTTTCAACGCTGAAATATGCCGATTTGCACCAACATAAATACGATAAATTGTTTTTTATCAACGCTTCAAAAGAAGGTTATCTTGAAAGTTTGGCGAATTGCGGAGAGTTGCTTGAACCTTCCGTTAAATCTGCACAACAACAGCTTGTTAAAGTTAATGCGTTCAAAAATTGGTTGGAGAAAAACGATAATTGGCTTGTGATCTTTGATAATGTTGACATTGCGTCGGACATTAAACCGTTTGTTCCAAATAACTTAAACGGCGATTGTCTGTTTACGTCAAATTTTCCTGCGGTTAAGGAACTCGGCAAAGAAGTTGCGATTAAAAAACTCGGCAAAGATGATTCAAAACTGCTGCTATTTTCCAGAGCGACCGGCACACCGCATCAAATACCGGCATTTGACGACCAAACGGAAGCCGTCGCGTTTGATGAAATTCTGTTTGAAATTGACGGTTTGCCGATCTCTTTGACGACCACAGGTGCTTTTATCGCCAAAAAGCAGATTTCGTTTGCCAAATATCTGCAACGGTTAAACGAAACACCCGAAATTATCTTGGAAACAGAGGACGACTTCGGCACATATCACAAAAAATCCGCGTTAAAAGCCTTTTCGATTGCGTTTGACGAAAACACGAATCCGAATGATTCTCCGCAACTCGCGGAAGCGGTTAAAATTCTCTATTTTGCGGCAAGTTTTCTTTATCCCGATGATATTCACGAAGAATTTTTGCATAAATATCTGTTCACCTATTACAAACCTTTTGCCGAAACAGCCAAACCTGTCGCGTTTTGGCAAGACGTTTGCGAGAAGTTTACTGCATACGACTTATTCAAACTAAACCCGCATAACGAAACCTTTAATACGCATCGTTTGATTCAAAAAACAATCCAAATCAAATTGAATGTTAATGAAAAGAAAACAATTTGCGAGCAGGTTTTGGTAATTCTCAAAGATTATTTTCCGCAATACGATTATACCAACAAAGAGCAATGCGAAAAATATTACGAACACACAGTTTCCGCTTTAGAAAATGCAGATAAATTATTTGAATCAGAACGCTCTGTTTGGCTTTTCTTTAAACTGGGGTGTTATCAACGACTTTTGGGAAATTATCAATTTGCAGAGTTTTATCACCAGAAAAGTTTAGCTATATCCAAAACTATTTTTGGGAAGAATCATGAAAAAACAGCTAAATGTTTGAATGATTTGGCTATGGTGTGTGGGGCACAAGGCAAATATGATGAAGCAATTAAACTTTATTTGGAGGCAATTGAGATTGGCAAGGAAACTCTCGGCATCGAACACTCTGCTTATGCAGTTTATTTGAATAATTTGTCTCAAGTTTATGAAGCACAAGGCAAATATGATGAAGCAATCGAACTTCTTTTGGAAGCTAAGGAAATAACAGGGAAAACCGTTGGTGTCGAACACTCTACTTATGCAAATCGTTTAAATAATTTGGCTATTATTTATGAAAGACAAGGTAAATATGATGAAGCAATAAAACTTTATTTAGAAGCAATTGAGATTTTCAAAAAAACTATTGGCGTTGAACATCCAGATTATGCAAAATGTTTAAACAATTTAGCGATAGTTTATAAAGCACAAGGCAAGTATCAGGAAGCAATAAAACTACATTTGGAAGCTAAGGAAATAACAGGGAAAACCGTTGGCGAAGAACATCCTGCTTATGCAATTCGTCTGAATAATTTAGCTAATACTTATTATACACAAGGCAAATATCAAGATGCGTTGCCGTTGTATGAAGAAGCATTGCGAATTTTTGAAGCTAAATTGCCTGAAACTCATCCGAGTATTCAATCAGTTAGAAAACATTTGATGCTTTGCAAACAAAAGTTGGGTGAATCTTAATAATTGAAAGCGGTAAGACAGAAAATTTAAAAACATAAACGCAAGTGTGAACGAGCGTATTAACTCACACACATTAAACATTTTTCTTAAGTCCGTTTGCGGACGAAAGCGTAAAGCTATACGCGTAAGCGTGTAGAATTTGGGCGATACAAATATCCAGCCTGTTTGCAGGCGGCAGAAACTCTGTCGTCCGCAAACGGACTCTAAATCTTTATTTATCAATAACTGCAGGTTTCGTTACGCTTCGCCCGCAGCTAAAATCTGTCGTCCGCAAACGGACTTAGTTGGAAAGCTGTTTAGTACAAAGTTGCAACTTTAGCCGACTTATTGTTGAGAGAAGCACGCTGAAGCGTGGACTCTGAACTCCTCACGCCGTTTCTTTTTCGGGGAGAATAGTTTGGGTGGAATGTTATCGATTTCCTGTTTTCTTCAACAATCTACCCAAGTTATTTTTTGCAGGTTTATGATTTGGGTTTATCTCAAGAACTTTTCGATAATCAGTAATCGCCAAATCATAGTTTTTGATTTTTGCGTAAGTATTTCCGCGATTATTATAGGCAAGTACGTAATCAGGTTTTAACTTAATTGCTTTGTCATAATTCTTTATAGCTCGGTCAAAATCACCTTGTTCACGGTAAAAGACTCCTCGATTGTTATATGCTGTTACATAATATGGATCTAACTCAATCACTTTGTCATAATCTTCTATGGCGTTATCATAAAGACCGCTCTTTTTATGAGCAATCGCACGATTAAAGTAGGCTCTTACATTAGTGGAATCTAACCAAATTACTATGTTATATCTTTTTATTGCCTTACCGTAATTGCCATTCTTTGCTAACAAACGTCCATTAGTCAAGTAAAACCATAAGAGAAATTGTCTTATTTCAACAGTAAGTACTGTCATAGCCAAGCAAAAAGCAATAATAAGGAGAACTGGTAACAACCAAAACTGATTTTTTGTAAAGGGTTTTATCTCAAATGCAATAAATACGATTGGTACAAGCGTTATTACAAGAATAGGGATATTGAAAAACAAATTAATTTTTTTTATCTGCTCCCAATCCACACTACTTTTCTTGATGTGTACTTTGTTTATGTTTATCTGATGTTTTTCTTTTTCACGCAATAGACTTTCACGTTCCGCTAATTCTGCTAATTGTTGTTGTTCGTATCTGTTTCTGACTTTTGCGACTGCTTGATTCAAAGCGGCTCGCATTTGTGCGGCAGTTCCGAAGCGGTTGTGACGCTCAATTTTTATTGCCTTAGACAAAACTTGTGAGATTTCAATAGGAATTTTCTTATTAACTTCGTGTGCGGGAATGAGCAAATCATTTTTGCCTGACCAAACTAAATCTGCTCGGACAAGAGAGTTTATCGGAGCAGTGTTTGTTAAAAGACGATACAGCGTAATACCTAATGAATAAACGTCTGCTCTTGTGTCTGTACCTTGAGCTAAAACCTGTTCGCACTTCTGCCCATAGCGTGATTTCATCATCAAAGCAATGTCTTCTTCTGAGTGCAAAGATTGCTCGATTGGCGAATAAAATTTTGAGAACGCCGGACTGCTTAAGACTATTTCTACTTTTGAGCCTTCGTTAAAATATCCTTTAGCAATGCCCAAATCAATTATTTTGATTCTGCCTCTCGGCGTGAGTTTGATATTTTGAAGTTTTATATCCCGATGAATGATAGGTTTTGAGTGAAGATGTTCAAGTGATAAAAGAATTTCATTCGCCCAATCTAAAACCTTGTTGAGTTCAATCGGTTTGCCTTCTTTTTTAAGAACTTCAGCTAAATCATCACCTTCAATCAACTCCATTATCAAGAAATAACGACTGATTCCATCGCCAAAATGGTCAATAACCTTAGGAAAGCCTTCATCAGAAAGCGATGATAACAATTTCGCTTCATTCTGAAACATCTTTAGTTCTTGTTCATCATTATAATAAGTTTCTTTAATGGCAACGGAAGAACCGTTTTGAGGCTTGGCTTTGTAAACCGCCCCGAAGCCGCCGCTTCCAAGCAGTTCAATTATTTCGTAATCTTTGATAAACGTTCCCGCCGCAAGCAGAAGTAGTTGGGATATACTCATAGCATTTTAGGTTGCAAGAATTCTATCACAGAAATTTTAACGAATGAAAATTTTTTGCAGACGGAACGCCATCGTACCGATGGCTAAATGCGAAGCCGTCGGGACGACGGCGTTCCGTGTTTCAATCAACGCTCAGCCGTTCGCGTCCAATCTTAAAACCTTTTAAGTTTCCGAGTGCCGCCAACGCAATCTCATCAGTTTTAAAGTATTCAACCGCCAATGATTGCACGTCTTCGACCGTAACTTGCTCGACCTTTTCGAGCGTTTCGTCTATCGAAATTTGTTTGCCGTGCGTAATTTCGCTTTGGGCAAGATTACCGGCACGAACTCCCGAATCTTCGAGACCGAGCAGAACTGTCGCCAAAGTCTGTTGCTTTGCCAAGTCAAGCTCTGATTTTGTTACGCCTTCACGTTTGATCTTTCGCATTTCGGCAATAGATAAATCAACAACTTCGGCAAACTGCGAAGCCGAAGTTCCCGCGTAAACCGTAAAGATTCCGCAATCTTGGAATGACATTCCGCTTGCCCCGACGCTGTATGCAAGACCGTTTTCCTCTCGAATCTTCTGCCACAAACGCGACGATGTTCCGCTGCCCAAAATTGTTTCCAAAAGATGTCCGGCGTAACGCTTTTCGTCGGTTGCGGAAACCCAATCCGTAGCGATTAACAAATGTGTTTGCTCCAATTCACGCTTCTGTTTGAGCAGAATAAACGGATTAGCTTTCGGAGTTTCCGTATTTTCTCGTCCCTTGTCCCTCGTCCCTTGTCCCTTAAACACATTTTCTGCCAACGAAACAATCTCATCGTGTTCAATGTTTCCCGCAACGGCAATTACTAAATTATGAGGCTGAAAAACTTCGGCGTGATAATTTTTTGCAACTTCGTGATTAAACGTGCGAACACTTTCCGCCGTTCCTTCAATCGGTTTGCCGAGCGTTTGATTCGGATAATATGCGGCTTGAAACAATTCGCCGAGAAATTCTTCGGGCGAATCTTCGACCATCTTCATTTCTTCGATAATTACTTTCCGCTCACGCTTCATTTCCGTTTCGTCAAACTGCGGATTCGCCAACATATCGGCAAGCAGATCAAAGGCTTGCGGCGTTTGTTTATCGACAACTTTCATCGAAAAACCTGTCTGTTCGTGCATCGTAAATGCGTCGAAATTACCGCCCAATCTGTCTGATTCGATGGCAATTTCAAGTGCGTTGCGTTTATTTGTTCCTTTGAAAACGGTGTGTTCGATAAAGTGCGAGATTCCGTTCAGATGATTTGGTTCATCGCGTGAACCGTGTTTGAAAGTAAAACTGAGAGTCGCCGAACGCACGTCGGGCATTTTTTCCGTTAAAACTGTCAGACCGTTAGAAAAGCGTGTTACGTTTATTTGCATTAGCAAAATCGTAACACGCCGCAGGTTTGTAATAAAGTTCGGAGAAACTAGAAATTTCGCAAACAACTTTCGCCGTAAAAAGCATTGTTTATCCAAGTTTTGTTTGAACCGAAACCTTTGCCTTCCGACATTTTCGTTTCAACTTTGTTACTGCCGACTAAAATTGAATCGGATTTGCCGTCGCCGTTGACATCGGCAAACTCGGTTGCTTTTCCGCCCGTAACATTTTTCACTTTGAACTTTTTATCGTAAACAAATTTCGACCCGTCCGAAATCATTGCGTTTCCGTCGGTTGAAATTGCATCGGTGCGACCGTCGCCGTTGACATCGGCAAAATAGACATTTGAAACTTTTGATGAATCGGAAAACCACGTTTCATTATTTGAAAACCCCGAACCTGTCGAACGTCTGACAATAATCGCGCCATTATTGATAACAATCGCGTCCGCCATTCGGTCGCCGTTGACATCGGCAAAATAAGTCCCGCCGGTGCCGAAATACGGATTATTTGTCCAATTTTCGTTTTGAGTAAAACTCGTGCCGTTTGAACGCCGAACAATTATCGAAGTTTCGTTGACAACGATTGCATCTGCCATTGCGTCGCCCGTAACATCAACAAAATACATTGCTTTTGAACCGTAATACGGATTATTTGTCCAAGATTCATTGCCCGTAAAACTAGAGCCGTTTGAACGCCGAACTGTCAAACCGGCATCATTTGCCACAATCGCATCTGCCATTCCGTCGCCCGTAACATCGGCAAAAAATGTTCCGCGATGACCGTAATACTGACCGTTTGTCCAATTTTCGTTGTTGGTAAAACTTCTGCCGTCCGAACGCCGAACCGTAATTCCTTCGTTATTGACGACAATCGCATCAGCTTTGCGGTCGCCCGTCACATCCGCAAAATAAACCGCTTTATTCGGCAAACAATTTACATTAAATTCTTGTCCGAAGACGTTCAGCACTAAAAGCCCTAACCCCAAAATTTGGGCAACCATAAGTTTTTTCATATCAATTTTCTCCAAAGGAAATAGTTTAATTGCTTGTTTATTCAACACTTTACGCTTTGCGGACGAATTCTGCAAACCTCACGCAATTTCCGTTATCAATTTGCCGCCTTTTACTTTCACTAAAACCTCTGCGTTTGCGGTTTCACCAAAAGTTTCAAACGCGATTTTCTCAAGCGCCGTAACGATTTCAGTATGCAAACCTCTCGCGCCTGTACCGCGTTTTTCGCATCGTTTGACGATAAAATCTATGGCTTCGCAGCTTACATTTAACTTCAAATTTTCGGCGTTAAATTCATTTTCAAACTGCGGTAAAATGTTGTCGCGTAAAATCTGCCGCAAAGTTTCTGCGGGCAATGATGAAAACGAAACGATGCGGGAAAATCTGCCGATAAGTTCGGGCAAAAAGCCGAATTTCTGAAACGATTGCGCTTCCTGTTCGGTTAAAATTTCATCGTTCGTTTTGCCGTCTTGCCGAAAGCCGATGTTTGCCCGACTTTCCTTGAGCAATTCTTCAAAGCCGGAGAACGCACCGCAAGCGATAAAAGGAACGTCAATGGTCGAAATTTCCGAGCGATGACCGAATTCGGAAAAGCCGTAATCCATTGGCACAGAAACATTTGTGCCTTGAATCATCGCCAATAATTCACGCTGAACGCCGTAACCTGAAACGTCTTTTGTCGTGCCTTGCCCCGCAAATCGCGCCGAACTGCCGGACGATGCAAGTTTGTCGAATTCATCAAGACAAATTACGCCGCAAGTCGCAAAAAGCGCGTCATTAGTTTTGGAAATTAACCTTGTCAGAATCGTATTTACGCTGTCGCCAACGTAGCCGCTTTCGGTAAAACTTGTAATATCAACAATTACGGTCGGAATTTTGAACAAATTTTGGAACAATAATTCAACCAGATAAGTTTTTCCGCAACCCGTCGGACCAAGCATCAAAACATTCTGCTTCGGCGGAAGATTTTTGCGGTCTTCGCCGTCAACATACAAACGTTTCAAGCGTCGAACGTGCCGATACGCCATTAACGAAAGTGCTTTGCGTTGTTCGTTTTGACCTTTGTAGCCGAGTATTTCCAGTTCCGCCCAAATTTTTTGCGGCGACATTACAGGAATATCGCCGACAAACTTCTTCAACCGTTCGGCATCGCTTGGCGGTTCTTCAAAGTGAATATCGTCGATTGCAAGGTCTTCAAATTTGAACAAATTATCGTCAACGTCGTCATCGTCAAAGTTTTTATTCATTGTTTTAAGATTGAGGTGCGTAAACTACTTCTTCAAACGGCTGCAGAACGACCCAACCGCTTCCTTGAAAAGCTAATTGAAACGATTCACCGCTTCCGCGTCCGAAAAGTGTTTTCAAAGAAATGTCTGTTTTGATTGTCGGTTGCAGAGAACCTGACCACGCAACTGTCGCATTCGGATCGGTATAAACAGGACGTTCGGGCGTTACGACCAACGTTATCGGATCGTAATGTGTAGTAATCGCAATCATTCCGGAGCCGCTTACTTTGATGTTAAAAAGTCCGCCCGCCGCCATTCCCGCCACGCTTCGCATCATTGTTACGTCCCATTGAATTCCTTCGCTGATGGCAAGTAAATCGTTACTGTTGACGCATAAAGTTTCGTTTTGAAGTTCAAGAATACGGACTTTTTTACCTGAATCGGCAAAATAAACTTGTCCGTTGCCCGAAACTTTCATCAATTCCACGCTTTCACCGCTAATCGCTTTTTTGAATAATTTCCCGAATCCGCCTTCTAAAACGCCTTCGCGTTCAAACTTTACGTTGCCAGTATAACCAATCATCGCACCGACTTTTGTGCGAATTAAACCGTTTAGATTTACTTCCAAAAGATACGGATTTTCGAGTTCAAAAAACTCTCGTTTATCATCGCGTTGAGCCGTTTGTTGCAAAAAACTTTGAATACTGTATTTCGACATATTTTCTCCTATAATTTCACTAATACTTCGAGTAATTCATTTTCCTCTTTTTCGGAAACAGTTCGCAAATCAATCAATACTTTTTCGTCCAAAATCCGCGTAATAATCGGCGGTTTGCAGTTTCGCAAAGTTTGTTCAAATTTGCCGACGGAAAACTTCTCGTGCCGCAGAGCCAAAATCGTCGTAATCGGCTGAACTGCGGGAGCCGAACCGCCGCCGACAACCGAGTTTCCTTCGATTACCTCAAACCGCAAATCTCTATTCTCACCGCGTTTTTCACGCAGATTTTGTGCGAAATTCCAAGTCCGTTGTTTTATTTCAACATTCGTTGCGGAAATCATTTTGAGCGTCGGAATTTCGTCGAAAAATGTATCACGCCGATATGCTTCAAGCGTTGCTTCGAGTGCCGCGTAAATCAATTTATCAACCCGCAAAGCCCGATAAAACGGATGTTTGCGGAGTTTTTCAATCACTTCACGTCGTCCGACAATCAAGCCCGATTGCGTTCCGCCGAGTAATTTATCGCCGCTGAAAGTTACCACATCCGCACCCGCGACAATCGAATTCGAGATAATCGGCTCATCGGTCAAACCGAATTTCGACATATCAAACATCGCTCCCGAACCTGCGTCTTCGTAAAGCAAAACGTTGTTTCGGCGTGAAACTTCGGCGAGTTCGTTGATGGTCGGTGTTGCCGTAAAACCGATTATTCGGTAATTTGACGGATGAACTTTCAGGATTAACCGCGTATTTTCGTTAATCGCACGTTCGTAATCGGAACTTCGTGTGCGGTTGGTTGTGCCGACTTCTCGCAATACTGCACCGCTTTGAATCATCACGTCGGGAACGCGAAAATCTCCGCCGATTTCAACCATTTCACCTCGCGAAATTATCGCTTCGCCGCCTTTTGCGAGTGCAGTCAAAACCAAAATACACGCCGCCGCACAATTATTTACGATCAACGCCGATTCCGCTCCGGTTAACTCGGCGAGCAAATGTTCGGCTCTCGCACCGCGTTTTCCGCGTTTTCCGGTTTCCAAATTATATTCCAAATTGCAATAACCGCTTGCCGTCAATATTGCGTTTCGGGCATTTTCAGACAACGGCGAACGTCCGAGATTGGTGTGAATTATCACGCCGGTTGCGTTGATAACTCGTTGCAGACTTGTAGTTTGTTCACTTTCCCACACTTTTTGCAATAGTTTTTCGGCTTCGTTCAACAGCATCTCACGCGAATAGTCAGACGCATTTAACGTAGCAATATTGTCTTGAATATCACCGCGAAGTTTTTCCGTAACCGTGCGAATTAAAAAAGTAAGATGTCGCAAACCTGTTGACGAAAGTAGTTTTTTCGCCGTTTGTGAATGCAAAACCGCATCAACCGAAGGCAGCATTCGCAAGATTTCCGCAGGATTTTGAGTTTTTTCATTTTCCATAGACTTATTTTAACTTAATTTGTCGGAAACGCGGAATAATCATCGTTTTACACATTTATTTAGTGTAGAGAAATCCTTTCTCTGTTTCTCGAAATAAAACATTATGGCACTCAATAACATCAACGTTGCAAGAATGGCTCGTCACAACCTCGGACGCGAAGACACTGTTTCCGTTGAACAACAACTTAACAAACTTGAAGACGATATTCGTAAACTGAAAATTGATTTCGGAATCTATTTTTTGGGGAATTTAAAACGTCCGCCGCACGAAGCTCGCGGTCGCGTTGAAGCAAGTTTCAAAAGACTAATGGATGACCGAACTTTGAAGTTTGCCGAACGTTTTCGTTTGAACGGAATAATTTCGCGTTACACATCGCTGCGTGAACTTTGGCGTAGAACATTTAAACAACGCGGCGAAGATTTCAGCTAGATTTCAGCCGCAAAATTACAAGAAAAAATTTAGGGTTTTATGAATTGCCACGCATCTTTAGTGCGTGGTTTTTTGATGATGTGAAGTTACGGCTTGAGCCGAATTTATAGAAATGTTATTTATCCGATTTGCTTCAGCTAAAGCGATAAGGAATTTAGTTTCTTTTTATGTTCGGCTAAAGCCTTGCACTTTGTTGGCTTGCATTCCACGCACTAAAGATGCGTGGCAATTTATCAAAAGTAAAAAGGCAAAAACTTTTATGCGAACCGCACGATTATTTTTACCTGTCCCTCGTCCCTTGCACCTAATCTCTTGTCAGATTTCGATACTTAATCCGATGCGGCTGATCGGCATCGTGTCCGAGTCGGCGTTTGCGGTCTTCTTCGTATTGACTGAAATTTCCGTCAAAATAAAGTACGGTTGAATCGCCTTCAAACGCGAGAATATGCGTCGCAATTCTATCCAAAAACCAGCGGTCGTGGCTGATGACAACGGCACAACCGCCGAAGTTTTCCAACGCTTCTTCCAACGCCCGCATCGTGTTCACGTCCAAATCGTTGGTCGGTTCGTCCAATAAAAGCACGTTCGCACCGGATTTCAACATCTTCGCCAAATGAACGCGGTTTCGTTCTCCGCCTGAAAGTTGCCCGACGCGTTTCTGCTGATCGGTTCCCGAAAAATTGAACCGCGAAACATACGCGCGAGCATTCATTTCACGTTTTCCGAGTTGGATTAAATCAAGACCGTCGGAAATTTCGTCGAACAAAGTTTTGTCCGGATCGAGTGAATCGCGTGATTGATCGACGTAGCCGAGTTTTACCGTTTCACCAACTTTGAAACTGCCCGAATCTGCCGTTTCTTGCTCCGTAATCATTCTGAACAGAGTGGTTTTCCCTGCTCCGTTCGGACCGATAACGCCGACAATTCCGCCTTTCGGCAGAGAAAATTCCAAGTTTTCAAACAACAATTTATCGCCGTAAGCCTTTGAAACTCCGTGTGCTTCAATCACAATATCGCCGAGCCGTTCGCCCGCCGGAATGAAAAGTTCGAGCGTTTCGTTTGATTTTTCGTGCGTTTCGGAAACCAAGTTTTCGTAATCGTTGATACGAGCTTTCGACTTGGCGTGGCGACCTTTCGGCGACATCCGAATCCATTCCAATTCGCGCTGCAACGTTTTCGCACGTTTATCTTCGCCTTTCTGCTCAATCGCCAAGCGGTCTTGTTTTTGCTCTAACCAACTGGTGTAATTGCCTTTATACGGAATTCCTTCGCCGCGATCGAGTTCTAAAATCCAACCCGCAACATTATCAAGAAAATATCTGTCGTGAGTTACCGCAATAATTGTGCCTTCATATTTTTGCAGATGAAGTTCGAGCCACGCGATTGTTTCAGCGTCTAAATGGTTTGTCGGTTCGTCTAACAGCAAAATATCGGGTTTTTGCAAGAGCAAACGACACAACGCGACACGTCGCTTTTCTCCACCCGAAAGCATTGCTATATTCGTATCAGCCGGCGGACAACGCAATGCGTCCATCGCCATTTCGAGCCGCGAATCTAAATCCCACGCATCGAAATGATCGAGTTTTTCCTGCACTTCACCTTGTCGTTCGATTAACGCGTTCATCTCGTCATCAGACATCGGTTCGGCAAATTTCAGATTGATTTGTTCGTATTCCGCCAATAAATCAACGGTTTCCTGCACCGCTTCTTCAACGATTTGACGCACGGTTTTCGTCTCGTCCAGCTTTGGTTCCTGCTCTAAATAGCCGACCGAATAGCCTTTTGAAAAAACGATTTCGCCGTTAAAATCTTTGTCAGTTCCGGCAATCAGGCGAAGCAAACTAGATTTCCCCGAACCGTTTAGTCCGAGAACTCCGATCTTTGCACCGTAAAAAAATGATAAATAAATGTCTTTCAGAACAGGTTTTTTATCGTAAAACTTGCTCACTTTGACCATCGAGAAAATAATTTTGTTTGGTTCTTGGTTGCTCATAAAAACATTGATTGTAACAAAAGGTTGGCGTAGGTGAAAAAGTGAAAGTGTGAAAATAGGTTTTAGCCGATGTAATCGGTGACAGCATAAAGCCTAGCGTGGAGTTTTACGGAACGCTGGGTTAGATTTGGGATTGATTATGAAGCTATCGAAGATTGCGACAGCAACAAATTTCTACGCTTCTGTCGTCCGTTCGCACGGACTCAATTTTTCGGCAACTTTTACCTGGCTCTCACGAGCTAGGCTTTATGCCGTCGCCATTTACAATGGCTTACCGCGTAACTACCACTAATTTTACGGACAAACCGTCCCGACATCCGCAAATGTGCATTTCGCGCTCCACAGAAACGTCGGCGAACTTACGGCATTAACAACGGGCGAATCGGTTGTTTCAAGCGGCGCTATTTTGCGGATTCCGAACACGCCGCGCCAGCGTCCCATATTTGCGTCAACTCCGAATGCGACGTTTTTTGCCGTCAAATTCCCTGTAAAAGTGTACGCCGATAAAGCGTGAATTCGCCGCCAAATTCCCCATGCGTCATACGCATCCGTAACCGCAACCGTCTGACCTAAACCGTCGGTAACAGGCAAACTGTGTCCGGTTTCAAGCGAACAAGTTGTTTGCGAACGGCGGATTACTTGCCATTTTCGTTCAGTAATTTGCGGTAATTTGTTCCAAATATCGTTTTGTGAAACAAGATGCTGATTCGTTGCGTCGTCCCAATAAACCTGCACGACCATTTTTGTTGACGCGGGAATCTGAGCCATATTTGTTCCCCAATTATACCAAGCCGCCATTATAAAAAGGAAAGTTCCGTTTGTTCCCCAACCTTGCGCAAGCCCGCGTCGCAGCATTTCGGGCGACGCGCCCGCACCGTAAGAATGTCCCGCGAATCCGGTTTTGGTTAAATCCATAATCGCCGCATTTTGCTGAGTTGCCGCCAAAAAACCGCCCCAAAGTTGATTATAACGAACTGCGTGAGTTGTAACTAAACTTGCCGTGTATGGCGAAAAAACGACGATATAGCCGTTTGAAGCAAGTTGCCGCATCAACGTTTCATAAAAAAGATAACTCGTGCCGCCGAAGCCGTGGGCGAAAAAAACGACCGGAACTTTGTTTTGAGCGGTGGCGTTGCTCGGAATAAAAACCGAAATCGGAGCAGGCGCGGCTGCGTCGGGATTCGGGATTGTTTGGCGTGTAACCGTAAACTGTCCGGTGCTTCCGTATTCGCCCGAAAGCGGCAAAGTTGTAACTTTGTTCAACGCGCACGGCTGGATTTGGGCGAAACTTTGCAAAGCTCCGAGCATCAAAACTCCGATTAAAATAATAGTTTTCATAATTTTTCACCAACCAAGTAAAGACACGGTTCTTCGCCGATGACGCTCAAAGAATAGTATGTTTCAGCGGCAATAAAAACGCGATCACCGGTTTCGAGCAGAAAAGTGTCGCCGCTTTTAGAAAGTCTGATTTCCAAACTTCCGCCGACAATCCAATACGACTGGTCTTTGTCGTGCTTGCGCGTGGCACGCATCGAACCCGCAGAATCACACCATTGATAAACCGCCAAACCTTGGTTCGACAAAATAAATCGTAACATTGCCGGATTCGGCTGATACGGCTCTTTCCAACGTTCAATTTGCATATCAATAATTTAACGCAAATTTTCGGCAATAGAAAACCGTTTTCGATGAAATCGGTCAATTTATGTTTTACTTTTTGCGGGTTATTTCAAAAATTCTTTTCCGTAACCGACTTAATCGGGCAATAAAAGTATTCGGGTTGATTGATTTTCTTCGGAATTCGGTCAAGTCAATACTGCCGATAACCGAGAGCAATTCTTCACTTTTTACGCATGGTTTATGTGTGGTATATTCATTGGAAAAGTCGAAGTTTTTAGAGGTCAGACATATTTTGAAAAAATTTTTAATAAGCGTCATTTTTACCGTAACTTTTGCAACGATGTGTTTTTCGCAAACTGCGCCGACTCGTTTTGAGTCGGATTTCCAACTGTGGAACGACACACAATTTATTATTCCGCTCAACAAAAAGAAAGATTTGAACGCTGTTATTTGGGTTTTCGGGCGTTTTGGAAATGATGTCAAAACCGCAACCGATGCGAGAATCGGCGGCTTGATTACGAAAAAGTTAAACAAATATGTAACTGTCGGCGGCGGTTATCTTTATCGTTATGCAAATCCGACTTTTACGCGGAAAAGATACGAAAGCCGTTATTTGGGACTGGCGACATTTACCGTTCCGCTTGCCGGAAAATGGACGTTGGTTAACCGAAATATTTATCAATATGAAGCTCGTAATTCGCGTCTTAATGCGACTGTTCTGCGAACAAGATTGTGGCTTAAACGCGAAGTTTCAATCGGTAAAAAGAAATTTGAACCGTTTGTCGCCTTTGAACCGTTCTACGATTTTCGTTTGAAAGGTTTTGCCAGATACCGCACGCAAATCGGTTTTTCTCACAAATTCAATCCGAAGTTTTCGGCTGATTTTTACTACGTTCGCCAAAACGAAACCGGGAATCGGACGCGCCCGGGAACGTTGAACGGCATAGGAACGAGTTTTCGCGTTAATTTTTAATTTGAGAGATAAACAACGTGTCGCCTTTTCATCTTATCTTCGGAATAATAATGCTGATTTTTTTTTGACGACCGGCAGTTTTATGCGAACGGATTTTCCCGACAAAGATTTAATTTCTCCCGAACTGCGGATTTTGATGCGGTCGCGGCATATTTATATTTTATTTTCCGCGCTTTTACATCTCGGCTTAGGCGTTTACATTCAACGGCACAAACAGCTTTGGCGACAAATTGTACAGTTTTCAGGCTCGTTTTTATTGACAATTTCAAGCGGTTTGTTGCTCCGGGCATTTGTTTTCGAGAGTTATTTTACACAACATTTTTCCGACCTTTCGCGGAACGGTATTTATTTGAGTTTGGCGGGAAGTCTGTTACACTTTGTCTGTAAACCTTTTTTTAATCGACAGTTATGAACGACAACGAAAAAATAATTCACAAATTTTACACCGCGTTTCAAAACCGTGATTACCAAACAATGGGCGAATGCTATGCCGATGATGCAAGGTTTTCAGACGAAGCATTTATAAATTTGGACGCTTTGCAAACGAAAGCAATGTGGAAAATGCTGTGTGTCAAAGGTAAAGATTTGGAGCTGAATTTTCAAAATGTTTCGGCAAACGAAACCGGCGGCAGTTGCGAATGGATTGCAAAATATACGTTTTCAGTAACGGGAAAACGAGTTGAAAATCGCATCAAAGCCGAATTTACATTCGCAAACGGTCAGATTATTAGGCACAAAGACTCGTTTAATTTTTATAAATGGACGAGTCAAGCATTAGGAATTACCGGCGTTTTACTTGGCTGGACACCAATGCTGAAAAACAAAGTCAAGGCAACCGCGTTAAAAAATTTACAAGATTTTATCGCAAACGAACAAGAATAAACCCCGAAAATATGAAAAGTCTTTTGGTTTTGAGACACGCAAAGTCGAGTTGGGAAAACGCCGAATTGTCGGATTTTGAGCGACCGCTGAATAAACGCGGACTCGAAGCCGCTCAACTTATCGGACAGGAAATGTTTCGCTTGAGCTTAAACATCGACGCGGTTTTGAGTTCACCTGCCAAACGCGCGAAACAAACCGCGATTTTAGTCAAAGAAAGTTGCGAAATCAAGCGCGAAATACAATTTGAAGACGGAATTTACGAAGCAAGTGTGATGAAATTGCTGCACATTATCTCCGGAATCGACGATAAATTTGATGCGATTCTGTTGGTCGGACACAATCCCGGACTCGAAGAACTTATCAGAGTTTTGACCGAAAAAATTCAAGTTATGCCGACCGCGACTTTGGCAAAAATCGATTTAGAAATCGAATCGTGGGCGAACATTACGACAACATGCGGAGTTTTGGATTTTGCAATCACGCCGCGCGAGTTGAAAAAGTAAACCGGAAAAACTCTTTTACTGCTTTCACATTGATTCGTAAGTTTCCAAAAACGTTCCGTAAAAACCTAAGAAACAATCTCTTTCGACAGTTGACATCGCCAAACCGAATTCCTTTCTTTTTTCATCAAAGACTATTTTATAACCATCGAATGTTTCGGTACATTCTTCAAGTACTAGCCAAAGTTCATAATTTTCGGCTTTACTGAAACATTCAACATAAAGTTTTTTCTGAGGCGTAACCAAACATTTTTTCAAATCGCAGCCGTGCAAATTTGAAAGTTCCCAATCGCCGTTTATCTCGCGTTCGATAATTTGCGTAATCTCTTTCGGTGTCATAGTTTATTCCAATTCCGCGCGCAAAACATTTTGTGTCTGCATTGCTCTGAATTCCCTTAATTTTTCACGCAAATCTTTTCGTGTATTCGACAAAATAGCAATCGCCAAAAGTGCGGCATTTTTTGCTCCCGCATCGCCGATTGCCATTGTGCCGACAGGAATTCCGGCAGGCATTTGGACGATTGAAAGCAGCGAATCCATTCCGCTTAACGCTTTGCTCCGGACGGGAACGCCAAGCACGGGAACGCACGTTTGCGCGGCGCACATGCCGGGCAGATGCGCCGCGCCGCCTGCGCCTGCGATGATAACTTCGATTCCGCGAGATTCGGCAGCTTTTGCAAATTCAAACATTAAATCGGGCGTTCGATGCGCCGAAACAACTTTGCATTCGTGCGAAACTTGGAAATCCGTGAGAATATCCGATGAGTTTTTCATCGTTTCCCAATCGGATTTACTGCCCATAATTATTGAAACTATCGGTTTTTCAGAATTCATAATTATCTCCAAAGTAACAGAACTGCGACTAAACTTTCAAAAACTACGCCGCCGAAATTCAGTTTATGAGCTTCTTTATCAATCACGATGCCGAAAATTCGGGCGATTGCCGCAAATGCCCAACCGATTCCGACGGCGGTAAAAACATTTGCGTCTCGGAAAAATAACGCCGCCGCTCCGATGCCGACAAAAATTCCGCCGTAAGTTGGCCTGATTTCGGATTTTCCGCGTTCTTTGCCGGCGATTATGCCGACAAACTTTGCCGTTGCATTTGGGAAAAACAATCCCGCAATGCCGAGCAAAAGACAAAAAATCGCCCCGATCGAGTTAATAATTTGAATTTTCATTTTACGATTTCAACCACGATTCCGCCGAAATGATGTTCATTAACAAAACATTTTTTCCCGTCGATATAACAAAGCCGGCGATTATATTCTGCTCCGGTGTCTAAATAAACCGCTTGCAATCCGCCCGATAATCCGATATTTGAAAATTTTAAACGGCGACCGTAAGCATCGGCGGTTTTGCTTTGACAACGTTCGCAAACTTGGTTCGGGTAACGTTTCCAATGATAAATTTCAGCCGAGCAAATCGGGCAATCGTGTGTTTCGTTCATCTTATACGCATTCCCGCTATCAGTTATGCAACAGCTTGATACCAAAATCGATTTTTATTTTATATTTATCGACGATTGGTTGATGAATTTCTTTTTAGATTCTAAAATATTTTTCCGGTGCTGAAACTGAAACTATTTCAGCGATGTTGCTTCCGGAGCCTTTGCAGACAATTAAATTACTGCCCGAAGCCTGTTCTGCCGTTTAACTTGCGTCTCGCTTTTGAGCATTTCTCGAATTTTCGCGTCGGTTTCTTTTATCTTCGGCAAGGCTTTATTCACCTATTATTGCATATTTGCCGGCGGGGAAATGAATAAATACCGACTACTTTCCATATCGCTTGGTAATAGTTCGGCAAATCAATTCATTTCCGCTTTTTTGAGGCAAAGTTTTGATTTGTTTATCAGTCGCTTATTTTAAAAAGTTTCTTGTTTTGTAAACTTTGACTGTTTAGATTGTTTTATCAAAAAGTTTTGTGTCTTGAAAATAAAACCGGATTGATTATATTTCAAGCAATTCCTCAGCAAAAAATTTACCGGTTTCAGCTATTTTCGGCTCCTCCCGAAGAGAAAACGAATTCTCTTTGGTTACGTCCAAACTTCGTTGAAGACTCTCTTTTTCTTCTAATAAAAATTCGCACTCTTTACGCAACAGAGAGAGTTGCGAATAAATCTGATAAAGAGGTTTGTCGTCGGAGAATTCGTTGTCGATTTCCAGCCGGAGTGCGGCGACATCTCCTCCTTTGGTGCTTTTCAGCACAACTTCGGTTAGTTCGTTTTGACGCTCCAACTGTTCTCTTAAACGTTGAATTTCCGTGTCTTTACCCGTTAATTCGTGTCTGGAATTAACAAATTCCTCTCGCAAATGAATGATTAAGTCGCTTAAATCTTTTTGCAACAAGTTTTCACGATTTGAAATGTCGGTTTTTTCCGCTTGCAGTTCTTTGATTTTGCCGGCACTTTCTTCTAACTTTTTGTTTTGCTCGGCTTGCAAGATTACAACTTTCCCAAGTTGCTCGGTTTTAGCCGACAATTCATTCTCAAGTCGGGCAATATCCGGAATATTCTTCGTTTTGAGTTCATAAATTTCATCATTAAGTCCGGCTGCCAGAACAGCCAGTTTTTTATTTTCTTCGCCGTGTCTGATTCGCAAATCTTCAATCATGGCATTTTTTAGAGAACCAAGTTTTTCAAACTCATCGGTTTGCGTGGCAAAGTCCTTTTTCAACTGGGTAAGTTGATAGTCTAGAATTTTATTGTCGTTCTCTAAAAGCGTTATTTTTTTGTCGTTTTGGGCGGCAAAATCTTCTTCTAACCGAGCAAGTTGCTCTTCCAAAATTTGATTGTCTTTTGCCTGATTTGTCTGCAAATCCTCAATTATAATATCTTTCAGACTTATCAGAGTTTCTAACTCTTTGGATTTTGAGACAAACTCTTTTTTTGACACGGCAAGTTCTTGTTCTAAACTTTCGTTGGATTCTTGCAAAGAGATTATGATTTTTTCTTCAAGACTACTTTCTTGCAGTTCTTCTATCTTGGAATTTTTTAATAAGATAATCCTTTCAAACTCTTCGGATTTTGCGGCAAACTCTTCATTGGCTTGAGCCAGTTTTTGTTCTAAATGTTGCTTGGCTTCTTCCAAAGCATTTATTTTTTGATTGGCTTGGCTTTCCGAATTCTGCTTTAACCGAGTAAGCTGATTTTCCAGATTTTGGTTGTCTTCCTGCAACGCTCTGATTATCTTTTCTTCAAGACCGTTTTTTTGCAACTCTTCTATCTCGGAATTTTTTAATAAGAAAACTTTTTCAAACTCTTCGGATTTTGCGGCAAACTCTTCATTGGCTTGGGCAAGTTCTTGTTCTAAACTTTGCTTGGCTTTTTCCAAGTCATTTGTTTGTTGATTAGCTTGGCTTTCTAAATCCTGCTTCAATCGAGCAAGTTGATTTTCCAAGTTTTCGTTAGACGCTTGTAAATAATCCAGCTTTTCAGTACTTTCTTTTGTCAGATCTGTTTTTAACTGAACAAGTTGATTTTCTAAATCCTGTCGGGATTCCAAAGCCTTTGCTTTTTCATCCGTTCGGACGGCAAACTCTTCTCTTAATTGAACCGCTTCTTTTTCCAGACTTTGGTTAGCTTCTTCCAAAGAGATTATTTTCTCATTGGTTAGTATTTCTAATTCTTCTTTTATTTGGATAAGATTTTTTTCCAGACTTTGGTTGGTTTCTTGCAAAGCCTTTATTTTCTTTTTGTCCTCTTGATTGTTTCGCAAATCCTCCAGCTCGGAATTTTTTAAGGTGATAAATTGTTCAAATTCACCATTTTTCTCGGCAAGGTTTTCGTTTAATCGAGTAATCTCTTTTTCTAAAATCTTAACGGCTTTCTGCAAAGATTTTACTCTTTCATCGTTTTGCGCCGCCAAATCTTTTTTCAAATTGGCGAGTTCTTTTACCAAACTTGCGTTTTCTTCCAGTTTTTCATCACTTTGGACAGCAAAATCTTCTTTCAGCCGAATAAGTTGATTTTCCAAATCCCGGTTAGCTTTCAAAACATTCAGTTTTTCATCTTTTTCTGCGGCAAATTCTGTTTTAATCTGCAAAAATTGATTTTCCGCATTTTGCTTGGCATCGTCCAAAGCATTTATCTTTTCATCGTTTTGTTTTGCAAAACCTTCTTTTAATCGAGCAAGTTGATTTTCTAAATGTTGCTTATCGGCTTCCAAAGATTTCAACTTTTCGGACGTGTCGCCATCAGGTTGGTTTACTTTTTTCAGCGCAAATCGGTTGGCGATAAATTCATATCTGTCAATCCAATCAAGAGTTTCAATACTCGGAACCTCAGTCTGCAAAATCTTCGCCAATGCTTCGGTAGGCGGAAGATGTTTAGAGTTTGAATTACAAACTAAAACATTTGGATGAGCAATGCCGAGTGCGGCTTCATCGGCAGCCGCACCCCATAAAACTATGGCAAGCAAGGTGTGAAAACGGTCGGTTCGGCGGACTAACTTACAAGTTTTGACTATTTCGACGATTTTCTCAATGTCTTTTGCTTGCTCAATTCGCGCGGCAATAATAATTCCGTCGGCTCCGCCCAAAACAAACGGATATGATTCGGTTTCAAAAGGCACGGGCAAAATATCCGCCAGAGAGAAAACTATCGGAGATTTTTTTCCTAATTCCGAAAATAAAATTGTGATGTCGGCTTCGGGTGCTACGATGCCGATTTGCGGTTTGTTTTCCATAGTTTTGACCTGATTATTTCCCAACTGGACGGGAATAGAAATTCATTGACTAGGCGTAATCCTGTTTCCTCTCCGAAAGTACGGGTTAAAAACGGCTTGGCAGGTTCGTCCTCGGCGTGATGAGCAATATAGTCATCTCTTTTTCGACAAATTTGTTGAGCCGAATCTTTGTCGTCAAGAGGTTTGGCAGATTCGGCAAATCGGAGCCATTTTTCACCGACTTCACGCATTGCATCGGCGGCGGTTTGAATATCTTCGGTGTTGCGCGGTTTACGGAAAACAGGTGTGCGGGAAAAAATTTTCGGCGCCCATTTCGGCATCGGCGGAGTTTCGCCAACGTCATCAAACTTAAAACCGATTTCGTCCATTAAATTTTCGTCTTCTTTGAGTAAAGGAAAAATATCTGCCACGATCAAATGAATTCGGTGACGAAAACCGAGCATTTCAATGCCTAAAATCGGCACGGCAAAACCGTCTTCGGGATAAATGATGATGTTGTTTATCCACGAATCAACGCCTTCGATCAGAACAATTCTGCCGTAAATTATTCCTTCGGCGGCAAAAGCAAAGGCTTTCCATTCCAACTCTTTGGCTCCGTAAGCTCCTTTTAAGTAACGAAATTCGGACGGAATTTCAAGCTCGCGATACCCACGCAAGTTGCTGATTTTCCCGATTAGATTGTCGTGTTCCGTTTGCAGCGGAAGATATGGATTTTCGCTCATTTCTACCTCAAATAAATTCGTCTTGAACAAAATGTTTTGTTCCCTCGACCGTTTCAACCATAATCTTTTCTTTGGAAGCGGAAACCGCTTTGATCTCCACTTCGAGTTTGACAGTTTTGAAACTGTTGCCTGATTCATCAATATCAAAAAGAAACAGAGTTTTTCGATTAAGGTCGATGCCTAATAACTTTTCTCTTTTTTGCGAATTAAACGAGAAAATATCCGACAGATTTTGCGAAAGTCGAATTTCTTTGACGATTTCGCCCAAATAGTTTCTGCCGGTCAAAGTCGGGTTTGAAGCTCCGTTGATTGTCCAAACATCGCCGTTAAATTTTCTTATGGCGGCAACCGGCGGCATTCCGTAAAGCGGTGATTTGACTTGATTTACTTTATCTTGAAACCCGTAAAAAAGATTTACATCATCTCTCACGGCAAATTGAATCAGCGACGCTCCGGAAAGAGCCGCTTTAGCCGCTCCGATAACTTCAAATGTAAAATTCGGAGCGTTGTCTCCTTCAAAACCGACAGAATCCGCGTTTCTGTTGACAACCCAGCCGGAAAGATCATCAACTGCCATTTCAGATTGCTTTTTCCCCTTATTGGTCACAAAATTCTTGTCAAAAGCAAATTTATCTCCTGACAAAGCAGCTTCAAATTCAAAGTAAAAATCTTTGACGGTTTGGTAACGCTCATCAGGTATTTTCGCCAAAACTTTCCGCAAAACAGCTTCCATTTCTCCGGAAATTCCTGTAAAATCCGGAATTTCTTTAAGATGACCGCGTAAAACATCTATCGGCGCGCCCACAAACGGACGGCGACCAAAAAGTAATTCATAGGCAATAACGCCGACCGAATAAATATCAGCCCGTGTATCGCAGGAGCCGTTTATTTGTTCCGGCGACATATAAGCAGGCGAACCCATTTCGCCTTTAGCCTCCTGTTTATTAACGATTTCCGCTGTTCCCCAATCGATCAAACGAAGCAGGGAAAACGGACTTTCGCTGTCAAACAGCATATTTTCGGGTTTGATGTCGCGGTGAACAACCGATTTGGCGTGCAGAACGCTCAGACCGCGAGAAATTTGGGTAATGTAATTGCTTATAAAAGCACGAGTTATTCCCCTTTGTTTCATTTTCGGGCGAAGTGAACCGCCATGTGC
The DNA here is from genome assembly GCA_031430435.1 of Acidobacteriota bacterium. Lineage (GTDB taxonomy): Bacteria > Acidobacteriota > Blastocatellia > Pyrinomonadales > Pyrinomonadaceae > JANNVK01. Next base: position 35,017 of record JANPBM010000005.1, on the reverse strand, counting down.
AAGCCGATAAACCACATATCTTTTTTTATCGGGTGCGTAACCTAAATCAATAACCGACAACAGGTTAGGATGTAATAAACCCATCCCTAAACCTACTTCGCGTACAAACCCGTCGCCGCTTATCTCTGAATTAAAGAGCTTGACCGCGACACGGTTTCCGGTTCTGTTGTCAATTGCCTCATAAACATGACTGAATGAGCCGTGACCGATTTCATTTATCAGTTTGTAAAACCCGAGAGTGATGTTGATTTCTTGTGTTTCTGCAACACTTCGGACTAAAGAGGCAATTGACAACGTACTTTCGAGAGATTGGTTAGACATTACATACTCCATTAATATTAAAATTTATTGACAAAATAAGCCGGACAGAATTAAGGCGGAGGTAAAACATACCACTCATAAAAACCGAAGCGGACAGCGTTATCTTTTCAGCCCGGTTTGTCAGTAAATTACGAGATTTATATTAATGCGCCTGCGTCAAACTTGCCAAAATTTCGGCGGCGTTCATTCCTTTTTTAACCATATTCTGAACGTCGTCCAAAACCTCTTTTTGACCGATCAAGAATTCATTGGTTTCTGCTCCTTGCGTAACACAAGCGATTTGATAACCGACTAATTCTGAATCGGAGGCATGAGAAAACATTCCGGCTAAAGCGCCTGCGGTCAGAAAATCGACCGGACGCTTTCTGGCATCCAATTCGGAATTCATAAAAGCCTCGGTGATCGGCGAATTTGAAACCGATGCGAAAATAAAACCGTGTTGAAGGTTATCCAAGTCGAGTTTTAGTCTGCCCCAGCCTTCAGTTGCCCAACCTTCCATAACGGTCGCGTGAACTTGCACCGTCGGGAGTTCGTGCAAAGGATTGCCGAAATGCTTACCCAGAGTTTTTTCCATTCGCTGCATTTGGCGTTTTCCCCACCATTCGCCGCAACGATACATAACTACCGTCCAAGCCTGTCCGCATTCGTCTTCTAATCCTTCCAGCAGACCGACCATAAAGCAATTTGGAAATGCTATCATTCGCGTGTTCGCGGGATTTTCCAAAAGCCCTTTTTTCATATCCCAAGAGAGATATTTTTTGTATGCGTAAAAGTTACCGCTAAGATTCGTTTCCATAATTTTCCTCGTTTAATTATTCGTCCATTACTTCAACAATCATTTGTAAATACTTGTTGATTCCGGCAGCATCGTCTCCTAAAACTTCGGAAACTTCTTCCTGCATATTGGTATAAGTATATTTGGCGACATCGGTAAAGTTCATTGCTTGAACCACTGTCCGCATCCAATACATAACTTTTTCGGTGAACACTTCGTCGTCGTCGTTGAGATAAGCCATTGCCGCATATCGCAAAACAAGTGTTTCGTCACGCACACATTTTTCAAAAACATTCGGACGCTCTTCGGCAAACTGCGGAAAATGCTCAAGGCTTTTTTCCACTATTGCCCTAACAATTTGATCCTCTTTTGCTTCAAGTCTTTGGGTAACTTCAAAGCGAGCGTGAAAGGTTTTCACCATTTCGGAAATATTATCCATCTCTTCGGAGTTCAGGTATCTTCCTTCTGCTCCGGTCATCATTTGCGAAAGTTGACTGTACATATTTTTATTCTCCTTTTTTTTATGAAAAATGCTTTTTATTCAAAAGTGAAACCTCCGATAAATTCGTCAATGCTTTCAACCGGCGAGCGGGTTGCATTGTTTTTCCATTTATCTTTGGTGTCAATATTTTTTAGGCTTTCAGTAGCTTTATCGATGTCTTCTTCAGTCAGATCGGCTAAAGTTGCTTTTCCGGCTAAAATCTTGAGCATTTCGCCCCAAGGCATTGTTGCCGGCGTTAATCGAACAACTGCTTTCTCTGCCGTTTTTTTTATCGCAGCTTTTCTGGCGCGTTTCGGTTTTACTTCAACAACAACAGGCGGCGGCGGTGGCGGCGGATCCCATTTTCCGCTTAGAATTTCCAATACGTCGTTCCAAGGCATCAGCGAAAAATTCTTTCCTTCCAAAGCCGACAGACGATTCTTTTGCAATTCATCCCAGCCTTCGATTTTGGATTCTTCCAAAGTCTTTTTATAGCCTTGGGCAATGTCTCCCATCAGCTCTTGAACCGAGTTGTGTGTTTGCGAATCAGCCGAATCGGCAATCAAGTTTTGAACTGAAATGTCCGGTTGCAAATCAATCGAATCATCTATCTGCAAATCATCCGAATCATCCGGTTGCAAATCAATCGAATCATCCAGTTGTAAATCAATCGAATCATCCATCAAACCTTGAACCGGATTATATGTTTGAAAATTTGTCTCTTGTTCCATAATTTTCTCCTTAATCCGAAAGTTTTTCGATAATTTCAGCGGCTGTGGCACCTTCTTTGTGCCAAAATTCTGCGGCGTTAATTCGTTTTTCCGCACCGACGATGAATTTGCAAAAGTCTTCGCCCATTGCGTAGCATTGAACTTCGATTCCCGACAAATCGTATTTGGTTAAATAGGTGAAAACTCCGGCAAATAATCCGGCGTAAACGTGGCAGACCGGTTTACCGACTCGTTCCAAACTTTTGGCAATGGCGCTTTCATACAAATCAATGAAAATCATTCCTTGTTTGCGTTGCGAAGTATCAACTTTCCATGATCCCCAACCTTCGGCTTGGAGTTGCCACCACCATTGCTCTAAAAAGAAAGCGGCGTTCATTTCGTTTAATTTTTGTCCGAATTCATTTTCAATCATCGGAACAAAAAACTTCATATCTTGAAGTCCCCATTTAAAGCCGCATTTGTAAAGAATCATTGCCGAAGCATCACCGACCTCGGTTTCTAATCCTTGTTGTAACCCGACCACAAAATCTTCACTGGCTAAAAAAGCCCGTAAACCGTTTCGGGTATGAATAGTTCCTTCGCGGACGGCAAATTTAAAGAAGTCGTCGCGGTTGTAAATATTGTGTTTGACAGGTTGCGCCCCGACCACAATTTCTGATTGCATAAGTATTTTTCTCCTTCTTTACGATTAGTTCGTAAGCTCTGAATTCTGCAAGACTTCAATGATATTGAAGCTGGTTTGTTGTAATGACATCACCACGCTGCGGGTAATGATTTTTCCTTCGGGAACAAGACTTTGCCCCGTTACGGGATGACACATGGCAACTTCGGCGCGTCTGCCGATGAGTGCTTCCAAATCGGCTAGCGATTCCAGATAAATCCCTTCCGGAACTTTAACCGCACAACCTTCGCCGATCACTCGCGCTTGACAAGCCAATCTTGAGTTAATTCCGGCGCTTGTGATGCGGGAAAGCGTGTCTCGTTCTCTTTGTGTAAGCGAAGAAAGCGAGTCAAAACCGTCAACAATACTAACGTGGCAAGTCGCGCACAGACCTTTTCCGCCGCAGACCATTTTCACTTTGTTCTGAGTTTGTTTTATCAAAGCTACTACTACGGGAGTCAATGTCTTGACATCCATCTCTGCTCCAATCGGTTCAATTCTTATTGTTTTCATAGTTCACTTTCCTTGACTGTTCTTTTCTGTCCGGCTTCTTGAAACGGAGCATCGGTAATAATTTTTTCGCACCGACGGATAAAGGCTTCAATCCACTGTGTGCCTGCCAACAATTCGTCGGGACCGGGAATTTCATTATTCGCCGTCGCATTAACTGCTCCGTTCACCAAAATTTCAAAGTAGTTCTTTAGTATTTCGGGTTGTGTTTGTTTCCAATAATTGGCAACTACGCTTTTCCCTAAAAATTGGAAGGCAATGCTCGAAACTTCACTGAAATTGTCGGATAAATCTTGATAAGACTTAAAACCTTCACAATTTATCTCAAAATCATTGCTGATCGTTTCAACCTCTTTCTTTTGTGTCGGCTCTAGTATTTGCTCGATTGATTCAAAAGATATAAGAGCTTTGGTTGAAGAATATGAGGCAATCGCCGCCGGAATCTTGCTCGAATATGAGTCGGTAACTTCTTCATCCCTAAAACCGAATATTATTTCATCTTGATTCTGTTCGGCGAAATCTTTGTAGTGTTTCAGAGCAAGTTCCAATAACGGTACATTTAAATTTTCGTTGGTAACAAAGGCAATAGAAGTATCCGCACTAATCGAACAGAGTATAAAACGACCGTATTCTCCGCGTAATTCCACACGAAAGGAATCGTCGTCAATTTGGTCGATAGTCTTTTTAAGTCCCGCTAATACTTGGTTTTTCTGAAAGGCGGGAAGCGAAAAGTCTTCGTGAATGTCCTTCATTATCGGTTCTTCGTCTTTTTTAAAAAGCAGGACATTCCGCAAACCCGGAACCGAAATTAAATCTTTGAAAAGGTTGTTCGGATTCATTTAGGTAATCCCAAAGCTCCTTCAAATGCTTTTTGAACGCCCTCAAAGGCTCGCACAATCGGCACACGTTCCGGTCGTGTAAAAACCAGCGACAGATTTTGGAAGTTTTTGACAAGTAAAGATTTTTGTTGAATCTCTAAAACTGCGCCGTTCAAATCTCCCAGATTAAAAGCGGGCATGACAATATCTTCGATTCCTTTGACCAAAAAGGCGAGTCGGTTCATTTTCGGATCATTTTCACTGAGTTCACAGATAGTTGAGCCGTTTTCATCAATTACCACGCCGCCTTTGACAACGCCCGAAGAAAGCAATTTTTGCAATAAAGCATCATGTTCATCGGAAGAATTTTGCACGTCTAATTCAAACTGTCCGTTATCTTCGGATGAAAAATGAACGGTTGTTTGATTATTAATTTCATCAACTTCAAGCAGGTTTGAGTCAAAGCCGGTTGATTCGCTCGAAGCCTTCAAAACCATTATTTCATCTTCATCTTCATCAACTGTTTGCCGATTTGAAGTGAAATCGGTTGGTTTGCGTGGAGTATTTACAACCATTATTTCTTCTTCATCTTCAATGTCGTCAACTGTTTGTCGGCTTGAGCCGGAATCAATCGATTTACCCGAAGTCTCCGAAATTGCTATTTCTTCTGCTTCTGTAATTTCAGCTTGTACGGTTGATTCATCCAAAGTCTCCAAAACTATTATTTCGTCTTCCGTGTCTGAAATTTCAGATTGTAAAGACAACGGTTTCGGAGGATCAATAGCAGTTGTTTCTCTGACCAGTCGCATTCCGTCAAATAAAATATCTCCCCACGAACGGTTAATAGTCCGTATCGGTGAAAATTTAGGATCGGTTTCCGTCAAAAACTTTCCATCCTTTTGCAGAAGTATTTTGTAAAACGCTTTTTCGCCTTTTAAGTCTCCGATTTCGGCATCGATAATCTCGAAATTTCTCAAAAATACGCTGCCTGAATTATCACCAAAATCAAGTTTGATATGAGTAGTACCGCGAAAAGCACAGCAAATTTGGATAAGGTCTGTAAAGGGTAATTCTCTTAAATTTCCTACTAAAGCCATAATATTTGTTAAAGTTAAATCCACAGGACTTTGAAAAAACACGAGGACGTATAATTGAAGAAAGTTGCTTTTTACAGCAAACAGGCATATTGGCTAATTCAAATACCGTGCCAAAATTATTCTTTGCATTTTAATTAGCTATTTGTTGATATGATTGAACTTATCATTGTTCCGTCAATATTGGTTCGGTTGTCGAATTAGAATTGAACGTCTAAATTTAAGAAATGAGTCTAATTTGTGGACAATTACAATCAGTTTGAGAAAGGAAACTTGATTGTCGAGATGGTTGGAATGTTTTTACTTGAAGTTCTCTTCCGAAGAAGAAAACTTCAACAAATTCTGTGTTACTTTTTTAGCGAATCGTCAATAATGATTCGATTCTTTCCAAACGTTTTTCCATTTCTTCGTTAGCTTGCACTTGAACTTGCGGCAGTTGTTGCGGAGTATTCGAGAGATTAAAAGACGGATTATTGGTCCACCAATCAAGACCGATTTCTTTGGCTTTGTCCACCGAACACACAACCAAACGGATTTGGATGGTCAGCAGTTCAATGTCCACGAGTTTTATTTTGATGTCACCCGCCACCACAATTCCTTTGTCTAAAACTCTTTCAAGAATATCAGCCAAAGAAGAACTTTGCGTAGGATGCGTCATTTGTTTAGATAAGCCCATTGTTTTTTTCCTTTTAGAATAATTTGCCCAAAGAACCGAGATCAAGGTTCAAATCATCTTTTTCTAACCCGAATAATTCCCGCAAACGATCAATTTCCTCGGCTTGTTTCATCAGCGTAAGTCCGACATTTTCAATCTCTTCGTCGTTTAACGAACCTGCATCAATTCGTCTGATTGCTTGTTTTTCGAGCAGTTCGTGAACCAAACGAATAAGCGTCAAAACAAGTTGACCTAATCCGTTTTTGACATTTTCGGCATCAATTTCAAGCCGTTTCGACGGATTTGAAGACTCGATAGCCGTGAATTGCGATGTCAACATATTCGCTATTTCTTGACTCGCTGATGTTGTTGTAGTTTCTTGCATTTTTCTACATCACTAAACTTTTATCTTCCAACAATTTTTCAACCGAAGTTAAAATTAACTGCAACCGGAGATATAAAAGATCGACTCCGGCAACCGAGATTGTTACGTCTCCGACAACCACCGCCCCTTTGTGCAAAACGCGGTCAAGTGCTTCGCAAAGCGAAACTTGTTCGTCCGGTTTAAGTTGCGCAGTTAAATTCATACTGAAAGAAATTGTTCGTTTTGCGTAACGGGCAAAACAAAGTTTTCGGATTCTCCGAAGATTTTCGTACCGAAGTTTTCGAGCAAAACGATTCCGCAAACATCACCTGCATCATAAACAACAGTTTGTTTGATGTCGGGAAATTGCAGCACAAATTTATCGGCAACAATCTCTTCGCGGTTCGACACGGCTTCGCACAAAGTACAGTCAACCGGTATCGTTGCCATATTCAAAAAGATTTTTTCGATTTTAATGCCAATCTTCTGCACAGAATCAACCAAATCACCTGTTTCAGCCAAAGACATTTCGGTTAAAATGCTGACGGCAAACAGTTTGGCACGAGTTTCATCTAACCAGATTTTTCGCAATAATTTTAATCCTTGCGAAATCTCGATCAGTTTTTTACTCAAATTCGGCATTCGGAAAATATTTTTGTACTTGATTAGAATCTGGAAAAAAGCCTTTATCCACGATTCGAGTAATTGCGGCATTTCGAGCAAACGAAGAAGATGTCCCGTCGGTGCGGAATCAAGCACCAAAACGTCAAATTGTTCGTCTTTGAGCATATCCAAAACGCGGACCAAAGCCATAACTTCATCAACGCCCGACGGCGACAAATCCAAAAGCCGTTCCATCACTTCTTTATCAAAAGTAAGGTCTAAATCCGGCACTAAACCATTGAGCAGATTAGCTATTTCATCTGCGTAAAGCACTTTTAATTTGTCAAATTCGGCACTCGCATCAATTTGGAAAGCAAATAGATTTTCCTTGATTTGAGCGGGTTTATCATCTATTTGAATGCCCAAACAATCGGCGATGGAATGTGCCGGATCGCTTGAAAAAAGAAGAATTTTTTTATCGGGAAATTCATCGGCAAGATTTAATGCGGTCGTGCAGGAAAGCGTTGTTTTACCGACTCCGCCTTTTCCCGCAAAAATCATAAACTCGCAAGGTTTCAAATCCGTTTTTTGCTGATGCAAATTAATTTGAACGTCTGTTTGCCGAACTTCGGGCTGATTTTCGATAAAAGCATTATCAAAGAAAGAAAGTAACGGTTCATTACCGCGAATTTCTTTGACATTAAGCGGAATTTTGATAAGTTGATGCTCGGCAAACATTTCGGGTAAACTCTCTAATTGCCGAATTTGCCGATTATGTTTACTTTGGCAATTAGGGCAATCTGTCTCCGAAATTAAACGGTTGACCAAAATTTCTTGAACGCTGATTCCTTGTTTTTTCAGCTCGACAAGCAAATCTTCGGTTTCGTTGACGACAATTTGTTCCGCCAGCATCACGGGAATAAAACGACAACGGGATTCATCTTGAAGCAAACTTTGCATTTGCTTGATTTCAGAGTTCAATCCCAGCAAAAATTTGTCGATTTCATCTGCTTGATAGCTTCTTTTGTAAAGCTGAATCATATAGCGGCGTTTGGCTAAAAGCGTATCCAAAACCTTGAGCCAACGCTCCATTGTTTCGGGCATTGCCAGCAAACGCAACGTGTGTCCGGTTGGTGCCGTATCAACAATAATGGTTGAAAATTCGCCGCTTTCGACAAGTTTGGAAATTTCCAGAAACGCCATTACTTCATCTAATCCGGGCAATGAAAGATCAAGAAACCGGTTGATGTCATCGTCATCCAAAAAAGTTCCGCGACGACCGATTTCACGCAGTTTTTCGATATTTCCGGCTTTGAAGTCAACCAGCATTTTGGCACAATCAAATTCTTTGACGGTCAGATTGCCGGGAATTATAACCTCCGAAAGACTGTCGCCGACGGAATGAGCAGGATCGGTAGAAACTAAAAGAAATTTGCTGTCGGAAAATTGACCGGAAAGACGCAGAGCAGTAGCGACGGCAGAAGTCGTTTTGCCGACTCCGCCTTTTCCGCCAAACAAAAGCAGATTGAGCCGGCTATCCTGTATAAAACTTAGTTGAAACAAATTATTCATCATCATCGTCTTCATCATCTTCGTCTAGTTCATCGTCTTCTTCTTCGTCATCATCTTCATCACCTTCTTCTTCGTCATCATCGTCATCGTCTTCATCACCTTCTTCCGCTTCAGCTTGAAGTTCATCAAGCAAATCGAGTAGTTCGGTTTCTCTCGCCTCAAACTCTTCAATCGTGATTTGCTCTGTTTCAAGCATCATATAAAGCAGACTCAAATCTTCCGAAATCTGTTCCTGCGTAACTTCAAACTCTTTCAAAGCCGCAGTTTGAATCTGTCGGCAAAGCCAAACAAAGCCATTAACAGGTGAAAGTAAAATGTCGTCAAGAAGAAACATATTTGAAGCCGGACTTTTAATTTAGAAGTCTAAACGCATTTCTACAAAGTTGTGCGGAGCAAAAGGTCCGTTCAAGCTAAAGGCGAAATCGTCCGAAAATTCTTCGGCTTGCATTTCGACACACTTTTCGAATAATGCAATTTTTTGACGCGGGACGAGACAAGTCAGATGAGCCAATTCACCTTCACTTCGTAACGGAGATTGCTTAATTTCAGTACAAATATCTTCCAAAGAATTGGTCAGATTATCGGCATAACGTTCTCTTTCGGTATTCAAAATTTTCTCGAACAATCTGCCGACCTCAATTTTTTCGTCCTGCGAAGGCGTTCTGCCTTTAGAAAAGATTTGGTCGCGGGCATTTCGTAAAATATCATAATTTGCCACAAAATATTCAAAGACGTTTTCGACATCCAAAGCAACGCGGACTGACATTTCAACTTTTCCGTCCAAGCGGTCAAGCTGTTCGCTGAGCGTATCTTCGTGGCGTTTCAGAATTGCCTTAACCTGTTCTTGATTATTTGCCACCACCCCAAACGACACCGGCAAAGGCGTTGTTTCATTCAAAATGGTTTTCAAAACATGGTTGTGTGCCGCCAGATTTTTTCTTTCCGGACGCAGGCGACGAACGGTAATGTCGCTGACAACAGCAGCTAAACTACCGTTTTGAACTTTGTAAACAATACAGCCGTTGATGCCGATTTCACCGTAATTATCAGGTGTTTCGGACGGCACAATGGCGTAGATGTGTTTGCCGTTTTGAATTCCGGCAACGGTTGTGGCATTCATATTTTAATTCTCCGAAGAATCGACTCTCATTGCCGATTGTTGAAATTCCCCGAAAAAATTACCGGTCGCCTGACCGATTGAAGGTGCAGTCGGAGCAAAACCGACTCCTTTGAGTTTTGAGTCTTCGGTTTTTATACTCAGCAAAGTACGACAGGTCATACATTTAATCAATCCTTCGTAATCGTCGTAAACATCATCCAACTCGATTTTATGTCCGCAGTTTAAGCAATTAATTCTCATTTTCTTCTCCTTAGTATTTTAGTATTTCAGTTTGAAGCCGATTTCAGACTTTGTTTGAATCGGCAAATCATTAAGCATTTGATCTATATCTTTAGAAAGCGGCAAAACGTTTGCGGCATCTTCTTTAAGATTTGCCAGCAAACGCTCTTTTTCCGTGTCAATTTGTTTAAGTCGGGCGGCAATGGAATTTATCCTTGCCAACGCTTTATTTTTTTCGACCGTCAACCTGACTCGTTCCATTTCCAAGCAACTTATTTTCATATACGAACGATGTGGAACGGTTACGTTTTTCTTTCTCGGCACAGTTGTTTTTAGAACTTTCATTTCATTGCCTTCTTACTTAAAATTTCTTTTTCTTGTGAATTCAGCACGTCAAGTTTTTGCAAAATTGCATTTTTCTTGTCGCGTAACCGAATCATTTGAAAAATCGGATTTTGCCCGTCCGACTTCGGTTTAGTTTTCAAATCGGTCAGCGTTTTAATATTCCGTAAACTTTTTCGGGTGGTTAACATAAAAAATCAATCTCCTTTAAAGGCGGAAAATAAATCGAAACCGCAAACTTCGTCAATCAGTTTGTCAATTAAATCATCTGAAAATTCCGGCTGCCCTTTTTTAACCGATTCTGCGTCCATATTCAAAATATCTTTACAAATTTGGCTGAAAAACCGATTACCGCTGCTGATTTCCAGATTACGATGCGCTACAACCTTTCCGATAGCGATGGCGGCACGAACGGTCGGACGATGCTCGCTGACGCTCATTTTTCGCAAAGCTCGAATTAAAAGCACGAGTTTTTCGGCTTCTTCAATTTTAACGCCACTTTTGCTTTGCGTGATTAACATCTCGGTTTCGCGGTCGTTATGTCCGACTTTCAAGGTGATCATTCTGTCCATCAATGCATCTTGAGTTTTGTGTGTGCCGACATATTCATCAGGATTAGACGTAAAAATTACGCGAAAATCCGGATGAACCATTTGATAACCTTGTCCGGATTTGGCTCTGGAAGGCAAAGTCATAATCTTTTCTTCGAGAATAGCCAACAAAGCGTTGTTCGCCTCCGGGCGTGAGCGTGTGAACTCGTCGTAAATAAGCGTTGCACCTTCGCGGCAAGCGGTTGTCAGCGAATTTTCCACCCATAAACTTCGCATTTCCTCTTGGGTTTTAATGACTGAATGGATAAAATTATCAACTGTTTTACTTTTGCGATAACCAACGTCGCGACCAATCAAATCCGACGCTTTAAATTCATCGTCGCCGTGAATCAATATGACCGGACGACCAAGTTGCGAGGCGACGTGAAAAGCGAGAGTAGTTTTCCCTGTTCCCGCAACTCCCGAAAAATGAATCGGATAACCGACCTCGAGGTAAGTCAAGGCACGTTCGGTAATTTCCTGTACTCGTTCGGTATTAACGAAAAACTTGCTCGGTTCGGGAACGACTTTTTCTGATAAACTTGCTCCAAAGGCTTGCATTGTCATTTTTTCCTTAAATTATCGGCGACGGCGACGCAGTGTTTTAGAAACATTCGGACGCTGTTTCATTTCCGCCCCGAATTCATCAGCCAAAACTGAAAGCAAGTCACCTGCATTTACTTTTGCAACTGTCGGAGCGGCAATTCCGGCAACTTTGACCGGCGGCACGGCGGCTTTAACAGTCGGATTCGGTGTGGCACGGACGATTTTTCTACCGGTTTTTCTGCCTTGCCAAGCGTTACGCATTTCACTCATTTCATCGGCAAAATTGTCCAGTTGTTGATTAACTTCTTCCTTAATATCTTTGACATTTTGTTTACGTTTAACTGCTTCGGTTTTTGCTGTTTCCCGGTGATTTTCTTGGAATACGTCCAGCATTTCACCGACATCGGCTACCAAATTGGTTACAAAATTAACCCGATTGGCTTTGTCGAATTTTGCTTGAACTTTTCTTGTTTGAGTAAATTCGTCTAACATTGAATTTGTTTCTACTCTGATTTCGACTGTTTTTTCGGCGATTTCAGCAATTTTCTCGACGCGTTCGGCTTTAAGACGAATAATATCATCTGCTAAACGAGCCATATCTTGAGCTATATTTCCCATTGTTTTGCTCCGTTTGAATTTGATAAGTAAGACATTAAAAAATAAATAAACCCTTAAAAATTAGAATTCAAGGATTTTCAAATTGATGTTTGAATCTTATAAAGAGTGCAGAATAACCACACTCTTTACGAGATTCTTTATTCCTAAGCGGATATTTCTGTCGCCGTCAGACCGACTGCTTCAGCATATTTCAAGTAGGTTTCGACCGAAGCAATTACTATCCGAGCTTCAATCGCCAACAGTTCAATACCGACAAGCGATACTTTTACGAAAGCATCAATGACGATACCTTTATCCAGAATGCGGTCAACCACCTCTGCCAAACTTGACGAATCGGTTGCTTTTTGAATTTTAGCCATTTTTTTTCTCCTTTTTTGGTTTTATTTTGACGAAGTGATTCTTCGTTTTGATAAGAGTATTAAGATTATTTTTAAGACCAAATTACTTTGGTTTCAATGTGTATGCGATTATTGTGCCACAGTAAAAACTCGGTAAAATGCAAGGTTTTACCGAGTTTTAGTGATGTTTGCGTCTATATTTTGGAAGCCAGTCTAAAAACTAGACATCGTTTGTACAGAAATTAAACGGACACCAACCGCCCGTCAACACACATCTGAAGTCGATTGTTTTTTCGGTTTCCGAAAAACTTCGGCGGAAATCTTCAACGTCACTTTTTTTGATTAGAAAGTAAACCGATAAAATGTCGTCGCGTTTTTCGTGTTTAAGTTCGCAGATGTATTTTTGCAGCTCGGTTTTAAGCGATTCGATAATTGCCGCTCCTTTTTCACTCTGCCGAAATGCTTTGGATTTGTTGAGCAAATAATCCCTACCCGATATAGATTTGGCGGACGCTTCCTCTGCAATCGGCGGAACAATTATTCGCAAACTCATTTCCGTTAATCCGTCCAATTTTGCTGAAAGTTTAAGATATTGTTTCTCTTCATTTTCCAGCCAGAATTGCAGATTTTGCAGAGTTTCAACGCAGGAACCGTAACGAAAAGGAACTATCGTAATGGCGGAATGCAATGCAGAAATTACATCGTGATAGTTTTTGAGGGTTTCGATGTCTTGGGAAATTTGGTTGATTCGTGAAAAAAAAACAGCGAGATCGCCAAAGATCTGCGTTTCGATTCCGTCCGGCAAATTTGCTGTTTCGGTGACACAATTTGCCCGCGAAACGGCGTAAATCAAGATTTTTTCGGCTTGATTATTCATTTCAAATTAATTTCGGCACAAAACTATATGGCGGTAAAACCTTGGAAAGACGGAGTTTAAACCCAAAATCGGAAACTTCCGTGTTTATTTCTTCGACCAATCGGTTAAATTCGGAGACTTTCTCACGCTCAATCAAAAACGCCCAATTTATCACCTGTTCGCCTTCGTCATCGGATTGTACAACTTTTCTTTGTACGGAAGATTTTGCCGAATCCGAAAGTTTTTGAGCAACTTCACCACAAACTTCATCAAGCGTTTTATTGACTGATTTTTCCGCTTTTTCAATCAGTTTTTTCTCGGCGAAAAACTTTCTGCCTGCGGATAAATTATCAAGTTCGGAAACCTCGGCGGCAAAATCCGACTGCAAAAGTCTTTGTTTGGCGGCTTCACGGTCAAGAAATCCTTTCAAACCGATTTCGTCCGTATTTTCGGTAAATTGTAGAAATTCGACGATTGTTTCTTTATTTTTTTCAATCGTTGCTTTAAGGCTTTCGGACGAACTGAAAATCGAGCCGAACGCGACCGGAAAAACAGCGGATCGTTGCAAAATACTTTCGGTAATTTGTTCGTGAAGAACAACTTTCGGCATCAGCCATTCAAGATTTTGCAAATTCTCATCGCCTTTTTCGCCGACGAAATCATCCAAATTCACATCAGTTACGAAAGCCTTAATTCCCGCTAAATCAAGCAGATAGGCTTCATTGGAAATTTCGGCAAGGCTTGCCTCCGAAGCATTTTCGGCGAAACAATATAAATAAATTCCTTTTTCATCCGGCATAACAACAAGTTAAGCATTTTGAATTGCGATTTGTAAATCTTCCGAATAAATTTTAACTTCGTCTGATTTGGCTGTGATGGCACGTTTGACTGCGTTGAGTGCGGCACGTTGGCAAACTCCTGAAATTTCCGCCGCCGAAAATCCTTCGGTTTCATCGGCTAATTTTTTCAAATCTATATTTTTATCCGTCGGTTTATTTCTTAAATGAACTTCAAAAACTTCGATGCGGTCAGCCTCACTTGGCAAGCCCAATTCTATCACTACATCAAAACGTCCGGGACGCAAAACTGCCGAATCAAGTCGGTCAAGTCGATTTGTAGCACCCAAAACAAGCACGCCTTTCAATTCTTCAACGCCGTCCATTTCGGCTAAAAATTGTGCCAAAACTCTTTCCGGAACGTTGTTGCCCGATTCACCCGAACGAGTCGGAACAATCGCGTCAATTTCGTCGAAAAAGATAATGCAAGGAGCCGCTTGTCGGGCTTTTTTGAAAATTTCACGCATCGCTCTTTCAGATTCACCAACGTATTTCGAGAGTAATTCCGCACCTTTAACGGCGATAAAATTGACCTTTGTTTCAGTCGCGGCGGCTTTTGCCAAAAGTGTTTTTCCGCAACCCGGAGCACCGGCAAGCAGAATTCCTTTGGGCGGCTTAACATTAGCTTTTGCAAATAGATCAGCGTGTTGAAGCGGATAAATAACGGCTTCCTGCAACTGTTCTTTGATTTCCTGCAAGCCGCCGATGTCGTTCCATCGGACGTTTGGAACTTCGACGAAAACTTCACGCATTGCGGTCGGCTCGATTTCGTGCAAAGCCGACAGAAAGTTTTCCATCGTTACTTCTAACCCGGCAATTTTTTCGTAAGGAACGGCGGACAACGAAAAATCAATTTCGGGCAAAATTTTGCGGAGTGAATTCATCGCCGATTCACGGCAGAGAGCTTCTAAATCCGCACCGACAAAGCCGTGTGTCAATTCGGCAAGTTTATCCGGATCAACGTCTTGTGCCAAAGGCATTCCGTTTGAATGAATCTCCAGAATCTCGCGTCTGCCGTTTCTGTCCGGAACCGGAATCGTAATTTCTCGGTCAAATCTACCCGGTCTTCGCAAAGCCGGATCAAGATTATTCGGCAAATTGGTAGCGGCTAAAACAACGATATTTGCACGGCGATTTAAGCCGTCCATCAAAGATAAAAGTTGTGCGACGACCCGTTTTTCGACTTCGCCTTGCGTAGTTTCGCGGCGTGGAGCAATAGCGTCAATTTCGTCGATAAAAATAATGCTCGGCGATTTTTTTGACGCTTCTTCAAAAATCTTGCGTAAATTGGCTTCTGATTCGCCGTAATGTTTGTGGACTATTTCAGGTCCCGAAATCGTGAAAAAATTGGCATCGGTTTCGGAGGCGATTGCCCTTGCGATCAGCGTTTTTCCGCAACCCGGCGAACCGTGCAGCAAAACTCCTTTCGGTGCGTCAATGCCGAGCCGTTCAAAAACTTCGGGATAACGCAGCGGAAGTTCGATAATTTCGCGGATGCGGGCAACTTGCGGACGCAGACCTCCGATGTCTTCGTAAGAAAGTGAATTAACTTTGCTTAAACTTTTTGCGTCCGGTTTGCTTTCGGAGACTTGTAAAACCGTGTTCGCTTGAATAAGAGCCGAGCCTTTCGGCGAAACATTTTCAACTATAAATTCAACAAAACGCGAACCGAAAAGATTGACTCTGACCTTATCGCCGACGGTGACGGGCAATCCGTCAATCAAACCGCCGATATAGGCTAAATCTTTATCGTCGGGAACGACTGAAAGTGTGGTGAAGGTTACTTTTTCCGCCGCCGGAATGTTAAGTTTTTTGATACCGACAAATTCATCGAGACTTCCGCCGACATTTTCCCGCGTGACACCGTCCATTTGGATTCGGTTTTGACCGCGTAAATCTTTATACATCGGCATTGCCTTGCAAACAGTAGTGCGTTTGCCTGCAACTTGAACCGTATCGCCGATATTTACTCCGACTTTTTGCAAGTCAGCCGGGTCTAAACGGACAATCGCTCGCCCGACATCTTTGGTTAAGGCTTCCGAGATTTTTAATTTGAGATTTTCCGGCATCTGATTTCCACTACTCCGTTATTACATTTTACTTTGGCTTTGCCTTCGCAACCGGCGGATAAAAGAATTTCTTTACGATATTTTCGCTCACCGCTTTCGGCTGAAAGTTCTAAAATATCATCGTTTATTTCTACTTTGACATCTTTGGCGGAAACGCCCGGCATTTCGGCTAAAATCAGAAAATGATCGTCTTCTTCGATGACATCAACCATCGGTTCGCGGATTTCTTCAACTGACACACCTTTCTTTTTATCGGCTTTCATATTGCCGAAAGGTTCAACTTTGATGCCCGATTTTTTATCGTTGCCGATGCCGAAACGGACATTAAAACCATAAACACCTTTCATTTCTTTGCCGTTAAAATCGGTCGAAAATTCTTGTGTTTTATTCAAATCTTCACCTTTTCCGGCAAGTTCGGTCAATTTTTCGATTAAATCGCCCAAACCTCCGAAAAGTCCGCCCGCGTTACTCTCAGTTTTTTTGTTCATTGTAATTTTCCTTTCACTACTTTTATGTCTTCCGGAAGTTGTGTCTCAACTTGGTGCATCATTCCGATAAACAGAATGCCGAGTTTATCGCTCAAAAGAGTTTCGCTTATTCTGTCGGCAATAAATCGGTCGCGTTTGATTAAAAGTCTTCGCAATTTGTCCATCAGTGATTTGTTTTTAGGGTTTTTCATAAATTCAGATTGTACCTCGTATTCTGATTTCAGCAGTTCGGGTGATTCCGTTCCGATGATTTCTGCCCCTTGTTCAATAAATTTCAAGATTAACCGATAATTCGGGCTGCCTGTCGCGGCAACTTCCCTTACAATTTCAAGTTCTCTGCCGCAAACGGGCAAGCTGTCTTGATAAATAAACGCATTTTCAAAAGAAATTTGCCGGTCGAGCAGGTTATTTTCAATTTCGTCCCAAACCTTTTTGATTAACTTTTGCTTACGTTCAAATTCTATCCGCCGGGCGATGGTTTTAGGTTTGATATTAAAAGAACCTAAATCTTCGGCAGTATGAATGATTGGAATGAGAATTAAAGTCCGGTGATTCATTTTTAGACGAAACAATCCTGTAAGTATGAAGTTTCAAAAAGCATCTCGCCCGCAAGCGGCGGAGCAAACAAAAATCCCTGCATTATATTCACCCCGATTTGACGCAATGCTTGGTAATCAGTTTCTTCTTCGACTCCTTTGGCAATCAAACAAGTTCCGATTTTGTCCGCAAAATTTTGCAATGTTTCGATTACAAAAAGTTTTTTCGGGTCTTTGCCGCAACCCGTAACTATTTGGCGATCAAGCCACAGCAGATGAGGCTGCAAATCCATTATCAGCATAAAGTTAGACTGTTTGACTCCGAAATCGTCTAAAGCGATTCTAACTCCGGCATCACGCAATCTCTCGATATTTTCCTTCAATTCGTCCGAATGAATATTTACGTCATTGACCGCAGTCAATTCCAAAACTATTCTTCCGGGAGAAATATCTGCGCGTTTAATCTGCTCAATAAACCAACTGTGAAAATCCGGCATTTCCTTCAGCGTTCGGGTATGAAGATTAAGCGAGTAATCAAAAGTTGACGGAAGGTCTTTGATTATTTTTATAGCGGTTGTCAAACAGGTTTGGTCAACGATTACTTCTTCGTTTTTGCGACGCACATAATCGAACAAAACGTTCGGCATCTCGGCATTTGTGCCGACCGGACCGCGTGCCAGACATTCCAAACTGTGAATAGTTTTTTTGTCGTCGATAATTTCGACAATCGGTTGAAAGAGAATCCCGATACCTCCCGGCTCAAGAATCATATCCAACAAAGTTATATCGCTCATTAGTTAGCTCCAATGGTCAATTCATTTAGAATATCTTTAATAATAACCAGAGGCTGAGGTTTTGATAAGACGAAATTTGCACCTCGGCGACGGGCTTCAAATTCAAGTGCGGCAGTTTTATAAGCCGTCAAGAGAACAATTTTTGTTTTCGGACAGTTTTGCCGAACGAAAGTAATAATTTCCAAACCTTCTTCGCTGCCGATTCCGGTCAAACACAAATCTGCCACAACTACCGAATAACTGAGATTCGAAAGAAAGGCTTGGGCTTCTTCCAATTCCATCGCGCAATCTACTTCAAACCCCGAAACGGAGAAATATGACTTCATTGCGAAAGAAATTGTTTGTTCGTCTTCGACAATTAAAATGTTTGGTTTGGTCTTCATTTTTCCAACTGCAATATGATGTGGGAAACATTGGTTGTCTAATGATTGGACAAAAAATCTAATCTTTAGACTCATCTAAACCAAATCGGTTTATTCTTTGATAAAGAGAACTTCTTGAAATATTCAAACGTTGAGCGGCAACGGTAACATCTCCTTTAAGGGTTTCCAAAACTCTCCGGATATGTTTTTTCTCGACCTCTTCAAGCGTTAGGTCAAGACCATAACCCTCTGACTCATTTAGACTTAAGGAATCAAACCGAAAAATGTCGGCATCAAGCAACTTAGTTTCCGAGAGAATCAATGCGCGTTCCAAAACGTTGCGTAATTCTCTGATGTTCCCCGTCCAGTTGTGTAATTTCAAAGATTGAACAGACTCATGAGTTAATTCGGCACCGGGTCTTTTCATCTCTCCTGATGACTTGCAAAGCAAATGACGCGCCAAAACTTCTATGTCTTCGGGACGGTTTTTCAATGCCGGAATTTGCAAGGTAAAGGTGTTGATCCGAAAATACAAATCACTGCGGAATTTCTTTTCGGCAACAAGTTGGGTTAAATCTTGATTAGTTGCCGCAATCAAGCGAATATCGACGCTTTTTTCTCGCACATCGCCGAGTCTGCGAAAAGTTTTTTCTTCCAAGACTTTCAATAATTTCGGTTGCACGGTCGGGTCAATGTCGCCGATTTCATCCAAAAAAATCGTGCCGTGATGGGCAATTTCAAGTAAACCGAGTTTTTTGTTGATTGCCCCCGTGAACGCGCCTTTTTCGTGTCCGAACAGTTCGGTTTCCAAAAATTCGCGGTTTAATCCGGCACAATTAAGTTCGACAAAAGGCTCTTTTGCCCGCGAACTGTTTTCGTGAATCCAACGCGCCAAAAAACTTTTCCCCGTGCCGGTTTCACCCGTTATCAGAAGCGAACTTTCACTTTTGGCAATCTTGCCGGCATCAGATTCAAGTTGTTTGATCAATTTACTGCTGCCGAGAAAAGGATTCTTTTCTTTGTTGACATGACTGGATTCTTCGGCAAGTTGTTTGCGGAAATTTCGGTGGTTTTGAATGAGTTTGTCGAGGATAACCGATAAAACCGGAAGCTCGACGGGTTTTGTCAAAAAATTTTCAGCTCCGAGTTTAATTGTTTGCACGGCATTATCAATCGAACCATGTCCCGTCAAAACAACAATCGGCGTTTCTGCGTCAATGTTTTTCAGTTTCGGCAACAAATCGAGAGCAGTTCCGTCAGGCAAAGAAAAGTCAATAACTGCGGCATCGGGCGAAAAAGCGCGGAACTTTTCGACTGCTTCCTCACAAGTTTCAGCTTCCTCGACTTCCCAACCGGAGTTGCGAAGAAAGGCTTTGATACCAAATCTGATTGAGCTTTCGTCATCAACCAAAAGAAGTTTTTTATTTGACATAATTTTTAATACTTGTCGGCAGAGGGAAAAAACATTTGGACAACAGCTCCGCCTTGACTGTGATTTTTGGCGAAAATCGTTCCGCGATGTTCTTCGACAATTCGTTGAACAATTGAAAGACCTAATCCGGTACCGCCGCGTCGGCGTGAGAAAAAAGGCTCGAAAAGTCTGGGCAAATCTTTTGCGTCAAAACCTTTTCCGTTATCTTTGACTAAACATTCGATGTGGTGATTTCGCCACTGATCGCTCATTTTAACGATAATTGCAACTTCACCGCCGGCAGGTGTATAGTGAATCGCATTTTCCAAAAGATTTTGAAACACCTGCGACAAACGACTTCGCTCCATCATCATAAAAGGTAAGGTTTGGTCAATTTCATACTTAACTTTTACCTTATTCTTATTGGCTAACGGTTGCACTGCTTCAATCGATTGGCGAATAATCGGGAAAATAGACTCTTTGGCAAATTCGTTGCTGGGCGGTTTTCCGTATTCTAACAATTCGCTCATTAACTTCGTCAAACGATTCAGTTCCTTTCGCAAAACTTGACTGAATTCGCTGAAATTATCATTATTTTGGAACTGCATTTCCATTGCGTCGAGAATTGCCGAAATGCCGAAAAGCGGATTACGAACTTCGTGAGCAACGCCTGCCACCAAAGTTCCCATCGCCGACATAACCGCATTTTTCTTGATGGTTTCCTGAAGGCTTACTTTTTCAGTTTCGTTGTAAAGAATAATGATAATTCGCGGTTCGGATGTTTTAGAGGGAAAAAAGTAATCTGCGTTAATGTCCCACGTCTGTCCCGTTTTGGGGTCGATAACTTGTTTTTTTTGTACCGTTTTTTTAACTTGAGCCAAATGCGCAAGGCTTGCAACATCACGCCAAAACTTTCCCCAACGATTAGTTTGAATCGGTTGTCTGAGAATTTCGTTATAATCTTCCCCGATCAATTCACGCGCGGTGGCATTCAGACGAACAATGTGTTCATCGGTATTGAGAATAATTATCGGAGTAACCAATGAATCAAAAGCCAAACGCCATTCGGAAGCGGCTTTTGAAGTCTTCTCGATTATTCCGCCCAATTTAGAAAACTCTCTCGAATCTTTGGAAAGTTGTAAATTAGTTTCTTGAAAAAAAATATTATAGCCGGATTCTTGCGGGTGAACTTGAAAAAAAGTATCGTTTCCGTTGAGCCGATTTAAGAACAGAAAGTTACGCCGTTCCTTAATTTGATGAATATTTTTGAAGGTTTCCAGCGATTGATTATCAAAAACCTTGTCTAAAACGATATGAATTCTCTGATTAAGAGCTTTTGAATATACAATGCCGAAACATTTAAGCGATTCGGGGCAAATATACTCAACGACACCGCTTGAGTTGACAAAACAAAACCCCTTTTTATTTGCTAAAGAAACCATACTGTAAAACTTGAAAAACCACGGACAAAAAGCTGTCAGATTTATTAAAAGGAGTCTAAAAACACTTGTTAATCAAAATATATTTTCGAAAAGGTAAGGGGTTGTGTCAGATTTCGATAGCGGAGGCTGTCTCGATACCGGTAGTCATCAATAAAATCGGGTAAAACAATTTTTCTTATCCCATAGGAATTTTTAGCATTTTATTTAATAAAGGTCAAGATAGTAGTCGGATACAATTGCAATAAGAAAATAAACCGAATACGTGTAAAAGTATTGAGACACAAATATTGAAAAAGGAAGTTTCAAAATTATCGGAATATCAACCGATTTGGGCAAAATTCTTTGCCGAAAACATTCTTAAGCAAAGTCAAGAAAAGAACACATAGTTAATTCTTGCAATAAAATCACAAGGTTTTAACCTGCGTAATTAAAAGAATAAACCAAATACTCGCCGTCTTCGCCAAGCTGATTTTTCGGCAACGAACAGCCGCTTTTCAAATACGGCTTTTCATTCAAAGCCTGATTTAGTATATCATTTCAGTTTATGAATCTTTTTGAATTAACCAAATCTTTGATGGAAATTCCGTCTGTTTCGGGCGATGAATATGCCGTCGGAATTTTCTTGCGCGATTATTTGACCAAACTCGGTTGGACGGTTGAATTACAGCCTGTTACCGAAAATCAATCGAATGTAATCGCGTATTTGAACGAAACACCGCGAGTTTTTCTGTCAACGCATTTAGACACGGTCGCACCTTTTATTTCGCCGACTGAAGATGCGGAAAAGATTTACGGTCGCGGTTCGTGCGATGCGAAAGGCATTATCGCGTCCGAAATTTTTGCGGCGGAAGAACTTCGCAAACAAGGAATAAATGACATCGGTTTACTGTTTACGGTTGACGAAGAACAATCTTCGACCGGTGCAAAAGTCGCCAATAATCATCCGATTGCCAAAAAGTGCGAGTATTTAATCAACGGCGAACCGACGGATTTGGATTTGGCAATCGGTTCAAAAGGTTCGTTGCGGATGAATTTACGCACAAAAGGCAAAGCCGCGCATTCCGCGTATCCCGAACAAGGCGAATCGGCGATTGAAAAACTGCTCGATATTTTGACGGATTTCCGCCAAACCAAATTGCCGACCGATGAATTTTTCGGCGATACAACCTTAAATATCGGTCTGATTTCGGGCGGAATTCAATCGAACGTAATTCCGCCGTTTGCCGATTCGGTTGTTCACGTTCGGCTTGTTACGGACGAAAAACCTGTTACGGAAATGCTCGAAAAAATTGTCGGCAAACGCGGCGAACTTGAAGTTGCGTCATACAGTTTGCCCGTGAAAATGCTTGCGGTTGAAGGTTTTACGCAAAAAGTTGTCCGCTTCACAACCGATATTCCGCATCTTACAAATTGGGGAACGCCGCTTTTGCTTGGCGCAGGTTCGATTTTAGACGCGCATACGAAAAATGAATTTGTAATGAAAAAAGACTTGGAAAAAGCGGTCAATCTTTATGTTAATTTGGTAAAGAAATTGCTGTCGCGGTAAATCGCTTTGAATTTCTTTGCGGAAAATGAATCCGGTTCATACATTTTATCGAACAAAGTCTAATAGCACGTTTTCTGAATTCGTGCGATAATTTTTTTTTGCCGTTAAAAATTTTCGATTCAAACAAGCGGGCGATTTTATGGAATTAACATCAGACTTATCAACTTTTTCAATTTTGGTTTTCGGCTTTTTGCTCGGACTGAAACATGCGACCGAAGCCGATCATCTCGCCGCCGTTTCAACCATTGTCAGCGAAAAGAAAAACTTGTTTGCATCGTCGATTGTCGGCGGATTGTGGGGCATCGGTCATACAATTTCATTGCTCGTCGTTGGTTTGGTCGTTATTTTTTTGAAACTGCAAATTTCCGAACAATTAGAAGCAAGATTAGAAGCCGGAGTCGGCGTAATGCTTGTTTTACTGGGACTTAACGCTTTACGAAATTTATATTTGACCAAAAACGCTCACGTTCACACGCACGAACACGAAGGACACGCACATTTGCACACACATTCGCACGACAAAAAACCGAACGAAAAGTGGCACCACAATTTGAGTCCGCGTTCGGTCATAATCGGAATGATTCACGGATTGGCGGGAAGCGCGGCGTTGATGCTGCTGATTGTCCCGAACATCAAATCTCCTTTTGTCGCCGTACTTTACATCCTTATTTTCGGCGCGGGTTCAATCGGCGGAATGATGCTGATGAGCTTTATCGTCGGCTTGCCGTTTCATTTTACGGCGACTAATTTGGTTTCATTCAATAAAGTTATTCGTTTCGCGGCGGCGGTTTTCAGTTTCGGACTCGGACTTTCAATTATTTACGAAAAACTTTTTGCGGTGTAAAAGCAACCGATTTCAAATCTCGCGGCATCATACAATTCAGTTAAGAAAAAATCTTCTAAATCTAAGTAATTATTGGAGTAAGTATGATGCGTTCAAAAATCTTCGCCTTTTTCGCCGTGTGTCTTTTTTTAATGGTTTCGGCGAATGCTCAAACTGTCAACGAAGCCGAATCGTCGATTGTCTTAAACGATAAAACGGCTGATGTTTCGTTGGTTGTTGAAAATCCGAACAAAACTTCGACCGGAAAAGTCACGCTCGAACTGCTTGACCAAAAAGACATTGTGCAATCGCAAGTAACAGTTTCGCAACAGTTTAAGCAAGGCAGAGAAATTTATAAACTTAATTTACCGCTGAACAATTTGCTCGAAAAAAATCAAGCGGACATTATTTGGTTTCGGCTTCGGTATCGTCTCGGCGAGTCTCGCGGAATAATTTCAGTTTCCGAAATTGTCAAAGATATTTTTGAACTCCGCGTCATCGCGAGCAGTATTTTGTTTTCGGGAATGACCTATCGAACCCGAATTCGTGCCGTGCATCCGTTGAAAAACGAAATTGTACAAGGCGTTAAAATAAATGCCGAGTTGGCTTTGGAAAACAAGGAAATAGAAAAAACTGTTTTGACCGCGCAAGGTGAAACCGACGACGAAGGCTTTGCCGATTTAGACTTTCAAATTCCGCAGGCTTTTAACCTCGAAGATGCCGACATCAAAATCACGGGTCAAAAAAACGGCGTTCGGCGTGAAACCAAAGAAAATTTATCAATCCAAAGCGATGATTTTCAGTTTCCGATAATGACCGATAAACCGATTTATCAGCCTGAACAAATGCTGAATGTTCGCGGTATTTTGCTCAGAGGCACCGTCGGAAAAGTTGTTGTGCCGAATTCGGAACTCGAATTTCGGATTACTGATGAAGACAATACGGTTTTATATCGTGAAAAAGTGAAAACTTCGGAATTCGGAATTGCCGCAATGTCGTGGAAAATCCCCGAAAACGCCAAGCTCGGAAGTTATCGAATTCAAGTCAGAAACAGTGAAGATAATTACATCGGCGATCAGTCAATCAAGATTTCGCGGTACGATTTACCGAATTTTGCCGTCTCAGCCAAAGCCTTGAAACCATATTATTTACCCGACGAAAATAAAGCCGAAGTTGAAGTAAACGCGGATTATCTTTTCGGCAAACCTGTTACCAAAGGCAAAGTTCGCGTTGTGCGTGAAAACGAAAGAACTTGGAGTTATAAAGAGCAGAAATACGACATTGACGAAGGTGAATCGCACGAAGGAAAGGCGGATGAAAGCGGAAAATACACGGCAACATTCGATTTGAGCGATGAGCATAAAAAACTGAAAGACAAAAACTATTCAAAGCTCCGCGACCTCAATTTCACCGCATATTTTACCGATTTAACCACTAATCGAACCGAGCAAAGACGCTTTGACGTTCGCGTTACCAAAGAAGCAATTCACGTTTATTTTATCGGCGAACACGAAAATTACAATGCCGATTTACCTGTTAAGGCGTTTGTTTCCGCATTTTACGCAGACGGTTCGCCGTGTCTGTGCGAGGTCGAAGTAAAGGGTCGCAAAGACGATTCAGACGAAAAATTCAAAACTTTGCAGAAACTGAAAACAAATTCGCTCGGCGGCGGAAAATTAAATTTTATGCGTCCGAAGTTTGATGATTTCAACGACGATTTGGAAATCAGGATTTTTGTCAAAGATAAAAACGGCTTGCAAGGAACTTTCGGAAGCGATGAAAATTGGCGAGATAAACTTGATTTCGGAGATAAAGACAAACTGGAAATTATACCCGATAAAACTGTTTTCAAACCCGGCGAATCTGTAAAAATCAAGTTGAACACGGCGTTTGAAAAAGACACGGAAAATTATTCGCCCAAAGTTTATATTGATATCGTCAAGAATTTCTCCGTTATAGAATCGTATTTCACGACGCTCGAAAAAGGCAAAGGCGAGCTGAAAATTCCGTCTCAGCCGAGTTTTCAAGGTGAAATTATTATTGCCGCATATTTTCAGAAAGATAACGAAATTAACGGCGATTTAGTCAAAACTTCACGCGGAATTATCTTTCCGTTTTCCGAAAATCTAAAACTTGAGGCGACTTTCGATAAAGAAAGCTATAAGCCGAGCGAAGAAGCAAAAGTCAGTTTTAATGTCGTTGATTCGCTCGGACAAGCGGTAAATTCCGCACTCGGCGTGGTCATTTTTGATAAAGCCGTCGAAGAACGCGCACGAACCGAAGGCGAGTTCGGCGGAACTTTTCGCGCATATTACAGTTGGCTCGGCTACGGCGATTCGTTCGGCGGAATTAACGTTAAAGACCTGAACGAATTGGACTTATCGAAACCGATTTCCGATGAAATTCAACTCGCCGCAGAAATTATGCTTTATGATGAAAATTATCATCCGAATATTTTTTCGAGCAAAGAAGTTTTACCGACGGATGCAAAATCTGTTTATTCCGACTATTTCAAAAAACAATTCGATCCGATCGAGAAAAAATTAAAGACACATTATGAACTGAAATTTTTTGAGCATCCGACCGATGATGCGAGTTTTCGCAAAATTTTGAACTTGAACGAAATAAGTTTCGACGATTTACGCGATCCGTGGGAGCAAAAGTATCGCGCGGTTTTCAGGGTCGAAAAAGCCTTTGATGTTGT
Source organism: Acidobacteriota bacterium (assembly GCA_031430435.1). GTDB lineage: Bacteria > Acidobacteriota > Blastocatellia > Pyrinomonadales > Pyrinomonadaceae > JANNVK01. Next base: position 8,792 of record JANPBM010000005.1, on the reverse strand, counting down.
CAATATTAGGTCGTCGGGTGCCGATAAAAAGTTTGATACAGATGATGATTTTACTGTTTCAAGTTTGAGTTTTTTATATTTTGCTCCGACTGCAAAAGCAATAGACAAAGCAGTTAAAGACTTTCACGCACGCACGGGCGACTATATCCGCGATGAAAAAACTTTGTTTCGAGAACTTGGAATTACAGAATTGAAAGACCGTTTTAATCACCCGTATCAAATTAATTTTTACGTTGACGGAAAATACATCAAACTTCGCATTTGGAGTTCGGGCGAAAACGGCAAAACCTTAAACTACGATTATTACGATGATTTTGAGGTTTATTCGGGAGTGCAAAATTATTTTCAAGACACGGAAAAAAGAGTCAACCAAATTTTGTCGAGCGCAAAGAAAATACTTTCAACCGAAGACGAATTAAAAACTTTGCTGAAAGAAAACGGCGTTGATTTAGACAATTTACGCGACAGCTACGGCGAAAAAGTTTATTTATTCAAAAGAACTTTCGTAAAATACACAAATGTTTACAAAGAAGAAATTATCAGCGAATACGGTAAAGAAGAAACAACCAAGCGGGAAATTATCGTTCCGGTAACGCAAGTTCTTATCTCGTTTCAAGTGCGAAGCAAAGGCGCCGACAAAAAAGAAAATACCGCAGACGATTTCACTTTAGCCGAATTCGCCAACGTTATTTCCGAACAGACAAAAGACGACAAAAAACCTGTGATGAAACCGATTATTTTCAAAGACGGCGCAGGTTCAATCAGCGGAGTCGTAAAAGACACGAACGGCGCGGTTATTCCCGCTGTAACCGTAACCGCAACAAACTCGGAGTCTTTGCAATCTAAATCAGCTGCGACTGACGAAAACGGTATATATTTTATCGGAAATTTAACGACCGGAAATTATAACGTCAGAGCTTCGGTGCGAGTTTTCAAGGATTCGGTTAGAAGCAATGTTCCGATAACTGTAAACAGCATTACAACTGTTGATTTTATAATGCAACTTGGCAACGTTAGTTCAGTAGTTACGATTACGGCTGAATCTGCATCTGTTGATACTTCGTCGGCTCAGGTTCAATCAAATGTTACAAAAACAGAAATTTCCGAGTTACCGATAAACGGCAGAGATTTCAGCCAATTTGTTAAATTGCAACCGGGAACTGCCGCCGAAGAAGAATCCGAGCAAAATTCATCACAAAAATCTACACCGAAACTCCGCGAATACTTCCCCGAAACGCTCGTTTGGCAACCTGAATTGATTACAAACGCCAACGGCAAAGCCGAACTGAAATTCAAAATGGCGGACAACATTACGACTTGGAAACTTTATACGATTGCTTCGACTAAAAACGGCAAAATCGGCGTGGCAGAAAAAGAAGTGCAAGCCTTTCAACCGTTTTTTGTCGATCTTGATCCGCCGAAATTCCTAACTGCGGGCGACGAAATTTATCTGCCGACACAGGTTCGCAATTACACGCCGAAAAAACAAAAAGTTGATGTAACAATGTCGAAATCAGACTGGTTTTCGTTTCTTGATTCCGACAAAAAACAAATCGAAGTCGATAAAAATTCGGCGGGCAATGCGATCTTTGGTTTCAAGGCAATCACGCCGATAAAAGACGGTAAACAAAGAGTTACGGCGATTGCGGTTAAAGATTCGGACGCAATCGAAAAACCCGTTACGGTTCGTCCGAACGGCGAAGAAATGGTCCGCACGGAATCGAAATTGTTTACAAATTCTGCACAATTTGAAGTTAATTTCCCCGAAAATATGCTGCCGAAAACCAACAAAGCCGAACTTAAAATTTACCCGAATTTGATGTCGCACGTGACGGAATCCGTCGAAGGTTTACTGCAACGACCTTACGGTTGCGGCGAACAAACAATTTCGTCAACTTACCCGAATTTGATGTTGCTGAAATTTATCAAAACCAATAATTCATTGACCAAACAGGCGAAAAAGTATCTGAAAGTCGGTTACGAAAGATTGCTCGGTTATCAAGTTGCGGACGGCGGATTTTCATATTGGGGCGGAAAAGACGAATCAAATCTTGCTCTGACGGCGTATGCTTTGCGTTTTTTAAACGATGCAAAATCGTTTATCGAAGTTGATGAAAATGTTGTCGAAAAGGCGGCAAATTATTTAATCAAATTACAACGTCCGGACGGAAGTTTTTACAAAAAATATACTTGGGAAACTACCGAAGACAATAGACGCGTAAAAATGTCAACAACCTATATCGCACGAACTTTGGCGATGCTGAAAACTAATAAACCTAGTTTAGACAAGGCTTTAAGTTATCTGAAAATTCGCAATGCAGAAATTGACGAGCCTTATTCACTCGCACTTTACGCACTCGCAAATTTTGACGCGGGCAACTTTGACGAAGCCGAGAAAACCGCCAGAAGATTGCGAATTTTAGCGAAAGAAGAAGGCAATACGGTTTATTGGAATTTGGAAACAAACACGCCGTTTTACTGTTGGGGAACAGCGGGAAGAATCGAAACAACGGCATTGGTTTTGCAAGTTTTGCTCAAATCGAAAGACCAAAATGAAAAAGATCTTATTTCAAAAACAACTATGTTTTTGCTGAAATCTAAAGACCGATACGGCGTTTGGTATTCTACGCAGACGACGATAAATGTGCTTGACGCGTTTCTAGCCTCGCTTTCGGAAAGCAAAGCACAAACAATTTCTGTCTCGATTAACGGCGAAAAACTACAAGACTTTGCGGTTTCCGCTGACCAAATCGAGCCGATTATTTTTAGCTTAAACGACAAACTCGCGGCTGCAAATAGTTTAAACATAACAAGTTCGGACAGTTCACCGATTATGTCGCAAATCGTTCAAACTCATTACATCGATTGGAAAGATTCGGTTTCTACCAACCGAAATGTAAATGATTCAAGGGCAATTCGGCTTGATTACAAGTGCGATAAATATGCGGCAAAAATTATGGAAACAATAAATTGTGCGGTCGAAGCAGAGCGAATCAGATTCAGCGGTTACGGAATGTTGTTGGCTGAAATCGGAATTCCGCCGGGAGCAAATGTTTCGCGTGAATCGTTGGAAGAAGCCTTCAAAAACGATTGGAGTTTGAGCCGATACGATATTTTGCCCGATCGAATTGTCGTCTATATGTGGGCGAAAGCCGGCGGAAGCAAGTTTAATTTTTCGTTCAACCCGCGATATGGAATCAACGCGAAAACACCTGCTTCAAAAATTTATGATTACTACAACGAAGAGTCAAAAGGCGTGGCTGCACCGCTGAATTTTATGATTAAATAGGCGATTTCAGCAAAGTATTTTGAAATAATGAAACTGCTTTTTCTTGCTGTTCTTTAGTGTAAAGCATTGCATCCCCGATTCCCCAAACGGGTTTTGACCACGCAAAATCTGTTTCAAACCGGGCGATTATATGACAATGAAGTTGCGGAACAACATTGCCGAGCATGGCAATATTTATTCTGTCGGGTTGATATTGCTTCTTTATCGCGTCCGCAACAAAATTGATTTCTTCGATAAAAACTTTGCGTTCTTGCTCTGATAAATCCGTAATATCACCTGCATTTTCAATTCGCGGAACAAGAATAATCCACAGATAACGACTGTCGTTCATCAGCAAAATTTCGGATAAATAAAGCGAGCCGACCAAAAATGTGTCATTTTCCAGTTGCTGATGCAAAACAAATTCGGTCATTTTCCTAATCCTTAAACTGTAATTCTTCAATTATTTCACGCATAAAATTTTTACCTTTCTCAATGTCGTCAGGTGCAAGTGAAACTGCTCCGACAACCGCGTGTCCGCCGCCGCCGTAGCGTTCGCAAATTTCGGCGATGTTGTGCGTTCGCGGTCGAACTGCCCACGGATTTGAGCCGACCGAGATTTTTACGCGTTTGCTTCCGCGTGTCAGCGAAACGTTGTACGTTGTTTCAGGGAAAAAATAATACGGAATAAATTTGTTGTAACCGTCAACCAAATTATCGGTTAAATCAAAGCTGACCACGCCTTTTTCATAGCTCGCTTTTTCTTTGATAAGCTCAACCATTTTGTTGTGTTGTTCCAACATTGGTTGCAATTTTTCTTGGATTTCAGAGCTTTCAAGAATTTCGTCCAAAGATTTTACAGTTAAGGTTTTGATGATTCGCTCAACAAATTTCGGGTCTTTTTCGCTCTCGATAACCTGCATCAGCTTTAACGCAGACGAGCGAAGTTCGACGCATTGTGCCGGCGATTCATACAACGCACCATCAATTATGTGAGCCCAATAAATTAATTCGTCGAGCGATTTATCTTCAAAATCATATTTTTCTTTGGCAATTTTAGCGATAAATTCCGCACACGATTTGCTGTTCGTGTCCAAAAATTTTTGTCCGGAAACATCTTGCTTAAAATGATTTTCGTCCGCTTCGTTCAAAAAAGCCGACTGATGATGGTCAAACCACCACGTTAATTTTTCGTCCGCACAATACTTAAAATCAACAATCGCGTTTTCGCCGTCGCCGGTTAAAAGGTTTTTGTCGAAAAAATTTCCGGCTTGGTGCATCACGGGAACATATTCGATTTCTGCTTGGTCGTTAAATTTTGCGTGGTAAAATTTGGTAAAAATTGCCGCCGAAGAAACGCCGTCGAAGCAATTTCCGTGATAAAGAATGCGAAGTTTCATATAGGTTTGAATTTGCACGGATGCAAAAGATTTTAGAATAATTCGCCTTAGGAAAAAGGTCAAGGCACGGAAGTTTTTTAGGTTTCGACCGCGTTGGTTTTTAGTCCGATCAGATTGTTTTCCGCATCGATTCCGACGATGTAAATATCAATTTGAATTTTGCCGAGTCGGAAAATTCTCAAGTCTTTGAGGTTTAATTTAAACAATTCTTGTAGTTCGGCAAATCGTTTTGCCTGCAATTTTTCCGCACTGCCGAACCAATCTTTAACTGTTGTCAGACGCAAAAAGAATTCATCGAAACTTTGCTCTTCAAAGGCTACATTCGGCGAACCGTTTGTTTGCGATAAAAAAGTTTCTTTTGAAGTGCTTTCGACTTTGTTGGCGTTGAAAACCGTAAACTCGGCATCCGTTTCGCTCAAATACATTAAACCTTCACAAATCCGTGAAATTTTGTCGATAAAAATTTCGTTTATTTCTAATTTATCAATTTTTTTTTCTTCGCTTATTTTCTTTTCTTTCATAATATTTATCGAAAAATCAGTCTAACACACACAAAATAATCTGCTAAACTTGCGGTAAAAAAGACTTTAACCCGTTTTCAACAATTTTCTGTAAAAACTGTGGATTTCTTCTTGCAAAACTACCGGTTATTTGTTAGGATTTGAGTCATTTCACTTACTTACAAAACCTGTAAGTTGTTGAAAATAAATAAGTTAAAGTATTACATTAACGTTTAAGCATTTTTCCACAAACCTGTGGAAAACCTTGTGGAAAAAAACTGTTCTTTATTGAAAAACAATCTTGAATTTCTTGTTTTTCAACATTTTGCAGAGATTTTCGGCAAATTTTAAAGTGCTTAAGCAACCTCATCCGAAAAAATACAGTTAAAGTTTTTCATTAAGAAAATTTCAGGAAAAAATTTTATGAATCCGACGACAGAAAATAGAAATGTTTGGAACGATGTACTTCAATCAGTAGAAAAAAGACTCAATGAACAGGTTTTTAATTCGTGGTTTCGTTCAATTGAATTTGACGGATGCGACGACGAGGCGAAAATTTTGCGCTTGAAAGCCAGTGAAATCAACCGAAATTGGATAAATATGAATTACACAAGCCTCATTTCGCAAAGTTTGAAAGAGCTGAATTTCGACGGTTATCGACTTGATTGGGAAATAATCGAACCCGAAATCACCGAAGAACATAATATTGACGACGACGATGTTGATTTGATGTTTGAAAGTCAGCCGTTGAATAATACTGCTCCGAAACAAAACACCACACATTTTGTTGACATCGAACCGACCGAAAGTTCTTTGAGTCCGAAATATAAATTTGAAAATTTCGTGGTTGGGGCAAGCAATCAGTTTGCACACGCGGCGGCGTTGGGTGCGGCTGAATCTCCGGGGAAAACTTATAATCCGCTCTTTATTTACGGTGGTGTAGGTTTAGGAAAGACACATTTGATGCACGCCATCGGTCATTCAATTAAACAAAGTAATCGTCATTTGCGAGTTGCGTATTTGTCGTCCGAAAAATTTATGAACGAATTGATCAACGCGATTCGTTACGATAAAACGCAAACTTTCCGCGACAAATATCGTTCGATCGATGTTTTGCTGATGGACGATATTCAGTTTCTGGCGGGCAAGGAACGCACGCAAGAAGAATTTTTTCACACATTTAATACGCTTCATAACGAACAAAAACAAATTGTCATCACGTCCGATTGTCCGCCGAGAGAAATTCCGACGTTGCAGGAAAGACTTCATTCACGGTTTGAATGGGGTTTGATTGCCGACATCGAGCCGCCTGATTTGGAAACGAAAGTCGCAATTTTGAAACGAAAAGCCGATCTTGACGGTGTAAATTTGCCCGATGAAGTAGCGTTTTTTATTGCAAGCAAAGTTAAAAGCAACATCCGCGAATTGGAAGGTTCGCTGGTGCGTCTGGTCGCAATTTCTTCTCTGCGTGGAATGCCTATTTCTAAAATGCTGGCACAAGACGCGTTACGAAATATTATTGACGATTCACAGCCCGAAGGTTTGACGATCGAGAGAATTTCGCGGTTGGTTGCATCGCAATATAAATTATCGTTGGAAGAAATTAAATCGAAAAATAATGCTCGCCAAATTGCCGTGCCGAGACAAGTTGCCATGTATCTTTGCAAACGTCTGACGAAGCACAGTTTTCCCGAAATCGGACGCGAATTCGGCGGCAAACATCATACAACTGTAATGCACTCGGTCGAGAAAATAGGCGAACTTATTAAGTCGGACAGAACGTTGCATAAATCGGTCAGCGAGATGATTGACAACTTGTGCGGATAAAGTTTTCCACAGGGTTTTTCCATAGGTGTTGAAAATTTGAATTTTACAAACTGTTTATTTTCAGTAATTAAACTTTGTTTTCAACATATCCACATGAGGTTCGGAAAAGTGCCTGTGGAAATTGCGGAAAAGATTGACAGTCTTAAAGTTATCCACAGTTATTAAGTTATCCACAGAGTTTTCCACATTGCTTGTGGAACCGGAACTTTAACTATTGCAACAATAAGACGGCTTATCCACTTTTCCACAGTCACTATTACTACTACTATTAAATATATATAATTTTTATCTATTATTATTAGTAAAACGGCGTGTGAAATTAAAAGTATTTTAGAATTGAATTAAACTGTAAAATCTCAAACATTAGGAATTTATATTTTTGTTATTGCAAAAATTATCAGGAGCAATTTATGGAATTTGTTATTAAACAAAGTGCGTTAAAAGAAGAACTCGGATTTGTGCAAGGAATCGTCGAAAAGAAATCGACGATTCCCGTGTTGTCGAATATTTTAATCGAATCGATCGGCGAAGGAACCATTCGGATAGTCGGAACTGACCTTGATGTTACGATTCGCTGCGAAGCGTCTGCGGACATTTTACAAGCCGGTTCGATGTGCATACAGGCTCGCAAACTTTTCGACATCGTACGGCTTTTAGACAACGCCGACGTTCACTTTAAAAAAGAAGACAACGAATGGGTAAAACTAAGTTGCGGTAAATCGAACTTTCGGCTGGCGGGCGTTTCGCGTGAGCAGTTTCCCGAAGTTCCCGAATTTCGCAGTACGCCGCTCAAATTATCGGCAAAGGTTTTTAATCATTTTATTCAGCACACAAGTTTTGCCATCACCAATGAACAATCGCGGTTTACGCTTTCGGGCGCGAAATTTATGGTCGGCGACGGCAAAGTTAAAATGGTTACAACCGACGGACACAGACTCGCGTTCATTGAAACATCTGCGGCGATTGACGGCACAATGGATGCGTTGATTCCGAAAAAAGCGTTGACCGAATTAACCAAAATCTCGCGTGATGCCGACGGCGAAATCAGTTTCGGTGAAGATCCGAATCATATTTATTTTGAGGTCGGCGGACGGCTTTTAATTACCCGCAAACTTTCGGGAACTTTTCCGAACTACGAAATGGTCATTCCGAAAGGAAACGATAAAACCGTAACATTTGATGCGGAAGAGATGAAAGCCGCGATCCGACGCGTTTCGCTGATGGCGGACGAACGTACGCGAAGCGTCAAATTGACCGTCAAAAACAATGAAATCGAGATAAATTCTCAAGCCGCCGAAGAAGGCGAAGCACACGAAAGTTTGCAAGCCGAATATAACGGCGAAGAAGTTACGCTCGGTTTTAATTCACAGTATTTGCAAGATTTTCTCGGCGTGATCGGTGCAAGCGAGAGCGAATCGACGCAGGAAACCGAAGCCGACGGCGAAACTGTCCGCGTCAAAGATAATCGTCTGCGTCTTGCATTCGATTTTAAAGACAGCAACGCTCAAACCTTAATCCGTATCGCCAACGATTCGGAATACGATTACAAATATATCGTCATGCCGTTGCGGATATGACGGAGCTTTGATTGATTCATTGAATCATTTGCCGATTGAATCATTGAAAAACGATGACCAATCGGCAAACAAAATTGTTTTATACCAAACGAGAATTGGTTTGCGAAAAACTACAACATACTTTAGATACTGTCTTGAAAGTCAACCTAAAAAAGCCAAATTCGGGTTAAACGGCATATTGTGTTTTAAGACACCAAAAGCAATATGCAGCAGTTTTCTC
>JANPBM010000004.1:0-129504 GCA_031430435.1 Acidobacteriota bacterium | reverse complement strand
ACTCCAATGCAAATAATCTGTGCGGCAATGAGAAAACTGCTGCATATTGCTTTTGGTGTCTTAAAACACAATATGCCGTTTAACCCGAATTTGGCTTTTTTAGGTTGACTTTCAAGACAGTATCTAAAGTATGTTGTACTTTTTCGCAAACCAACTCCCGTTAGGTATAGTAATAATTTGAACTGCGGCAAGAATCATTTGAACTATGGCAAGAATCATTTGAACCACGGCAAGAATCATTTGAACTGCGGCAAGAATCATTTGAAGCACGGCAAATGGTTTATCAACCATCGCAGACACTTCATTTTACTTGGTTTTTTTGCCGGCGAATGAAACCCTTTCGGCAAAATCGCCGTAGTAAACTTCAACAAACTTCCGATTATTTTCTTAGGAGCAAATTTACAATGAAACTATTTCGATTTACGGTTGCGTTGACCGTTATTTTATCGCTTTGGTCGCTGACTGTGGCGCAAAGCGGATTTGATACGTCGCGGATGAATACTTCTGCCGATGCGTGCAACGATTTTTTTGAATACGCGAACGGCACTTGGATAAAAAATACCGAGATTCCGGCGGACAAAACTCGGTGGGGCAGCTTTAATGTGTTGGCGGACAACAACGACGAAATTTTGAAGAATATTTTAGAGTCTGCGACCAAAACAAAAGCCGCCAAAGGCAGCGATATGCAAATTATCGGCGATTTTTACGCGGCTTGTATGGACGAACCCGCAATCGAAAAAGCAGGTGCAAAACCGCTTGAGCCAATCTTCAAAAAAATCGATAAAATCAAAAATACCGAAGACTTACAACGTCAAATTGCCGAAATGCACAAAGCGGGTTTGCCCGCGTTATTCGGTTTCGGAGCAAGTCCCGATGCAAAAAACAGTTCGATGGTGATTGCCAATGCAAGTCAAGGCGGACTCAGTTTGCCGAATCGAGATTATTATTTTAACGAAGACGCAAAATCAATCGAGACGCGGGCAAAGTTTACGGATTATGTAAAAACTATGTTCAAACTGCTCGGCGATGACGAGATGACCGCGACCACAAACGCGAAAATCGTGATGGAAATTCAGACAAAACTGGCAAAGGCATCAAAGTCGCCGGTTGATCTCAGAAATCCCGAAGCTCGGTACAACAAAAAAACGCTTGCCCAACTTGCCGAAATGACTCCGAATTTTTCGTGGGCAAATTATATGAGCGTTCGCGGTGTTCCGCCCGTCACCGAAATAAATGTCGGTCAGCCCGATTTTTTTAAGGAAATGAGTACGCTGATTAACAATTACGCGCTCGATAATTGGAAAATTTATCTGCGATTTATGGTTATCAACTCTTCGGCGGGCAGACTTTCAAAAGCATTTGCCGATGAAAACTGGAATTTTTACAGCAAATTTTTGAGCGGTGCCAAAGAACAAGCAAAGCGTTCAAAAACCTGTGTCAATGCGACGGACGGAGCAGTCGGCGAATCGCTCGGCACGGAATATGTAAAAGCGGCATTCAAACCCGAAGCCAAGAAAAAGATGGACGAACTTATCACTAATCTTTTTGCGGCGTTCAAAGTTCGCATCAACCAACTCGAATGGATGTCGGACGAAACTAAAACAAAGGCGCAGGGAAAACTTGCCACGTTTAAGCGAAAAATCGGTTATCCGGATACGTTACGCGGTTATCAAGGCTTGGAAATCAGCCGTAAATCTTTCTTGAAAAACATTCAAAACGTCGGGAAATTTCAGATTGCCCGCAATTTGCAAGACATTAACAAAGCGCCCGACAAAACTCGTTGGGGAATGACACCGCCGACCGTCAATGCTTATTATAATCCGTTGTTCAACGAAATAGCGTTTCCGGCAGGAATCTTGCAACCTCCGTTTTTCAATCCGGCGGCTGACGACGCAATCAATTACGGAGCCATCGGCGGAGTCATCGGACACGAAATTTCGCACGGCTTCGACGATTCGGGCAGTCAATACGATGCGGACGGAAATTTGAAATCGTGGTGGACAAAGGACGACCGCGCAAAATTCGAGGAACGAGCAAACTGCGTGGTCGAACAATTCGGCAAATACGAAGTGCAACCGAGTCTTTTTATCAACGGTAAATTAACCTTAGGCGAAAACATCGGCGATTTGGGCGGATTAAACGTGGCGCTCGAAGCGTATCTGAAATCATTGAACGGCAAAGAGCGTCCGGCAAACATCGACGGTTTTACACCCGAACAAAGATTTTTCTTGGGTTGGGCGCAAGTTTGGGCGAACAAATCGCGTCCCGAAGCCGAACGCCAACAAGTTTTGACCGATCCGCATTCTGCCGCGCGGTGGCGTGTCAACGGTCCGATGTCGAATATGGCGCAATTTTCAAAAGCGTTCGGTTGCAAAACCGGCGATGCGATGATGCGCGAGAAAATGTGTATTATTTGGTAACAGTCGGGAATCGAGAATTAAGAGTCGGATTCGGTTCGGCGGTCGGGAATGACGACGGCGTAACAGCTCGCAGCGTAAGTTGCGGGCTATTGCCGTAAAGATATTCAAAACCGTGGCAGCACGCGAAAACCTTGACATCCGGCGGCAAAAAGCGTTATTCTGTCAACACTAAGCAACAGCGTAACTCCTGTAATCATTGAACAATTCAGAAGTCTTATTTTCGTTGCGCAACGATGTTTCGGTTGGAAACCTTGTTGTTTGCGACAAATATCTTCCGAATTGCCGAGAACATCACCGTTACGCCGGAAACTTAAGTCCCAAAAATAAAAAGGAAACAAAATAAAATGAAAAAATCAATGTTAAATACATTTGCGTTATCGTTATTGCTGACAATAACAACCTTCGGAGCTGCCGTTGCACCGATTCCTCAACCGGGAAAAATAGATATTTACCCGACCAATTTCAGCGGCGGTGTGATTTACAACAAAGTTTTTACCGTTTCGCCTGCTATGCCGAACGGCGCAACCTCGTTCACCAACGGAAATCTGAGCTATGCGCGCGTTGCGGTCGTAACAACTACTTGCAGTGCCGCATCACGTTGTTTTAAGAAAAATATCACTTATACAATCAGCGACACCGCGTGTTTTAATCGCTTAAATATTCGGTTTTTAGGCTTGTATTCGGCGTTTACGGAACCTTCCGTCAATTTCAGTGAAAACTATAACGGCAACGAAGGTTTTCAAGTCAGCGGCGGTTCGCAATTCGTCTATTCGTTGCTCCCGCGACTTTCGCCCGATCCGTGCGGTTAAGAGTTGAACAAACATAAAATAAAAAGACGCAAAGATTTTACTCGATGCGTCTTTTTATTTGATAATGAAACCACTCGATTACCCGATTTCGATTCATCCGGTTTTAGCTTAGAGTCTAATTTTTATTTGTCTTACTCTTCGCTGTTTCTATCGTTTTTGTTAATTCGTCGATTCGTTTGGAAGCGGGGAATTCAGTCTTTAATTGCTCAAAGTATTTATCGGCATCTTTGAATTTACGCAAACCGATTTTGGAAACTGTCAACGCATAAAGAACTGTTTCTCTGCTTTTACCTTGCGGAAATGTTTTCAGGTAATCGCCCAAAGTGTCGGCGGCGGCTTCGTGATCTTGAATCGCATAATAATTGATGCCGATGATTGCCGTAACTCGCTCTTTTTTCTCCGCGTCGTTTTGAATAACCGTAGTTTTCAGGGCTTTTTTATAAAAATCGCAACTTAACCGAAGCATATTTGCCCCGCGATAAGCATCGGCAATTTGTAACCACGCCGCACCGTCGTTTTTGTCGGCTTCGACGGCTTCGTAAGCGGGTAACAACGCGGAAAAATCTTTTGGCATTTCGTTAAAAATAAGATTTAACTCCTTTATATTTTTGCTTCCGAAACCGCGTCTGAACGTAATCATATTGCCCAACGGATCGGTAAAAACAACATACGGAATCGCCGTTGTACGATATTTGGAAGCTAATCCTTGCTCGCTGTCAAAATCCAGTTTAACGGCAATAAAAGGTTTTACGGCTTTGGCAACGTCATCCAAAATCCAAAATTCTTTATCCATCGCCAAGCAAGGTTTACACCACACCGCCGTAAAATCCAACAACATCGGCTTGCCCGTTTTGCGCGCCAAAGCCTGAGCTTTCTTAAAATCCTTCTCCCAAACAATCGCTTCCGTTTGGGCATTTACCGCGTAATTTGCGAAAGCTGTGATGAGCACCGCAAAAATAATAAACTTTTTCATAACATTTTAATCTCGTAAATTTAAAGTTTGAATTAAATACTATGGAAATTTATATCATAAAAAGAGTGTAACGGGTCAAGAATTTTATTCGACCGAATAAAAAAAGGCAAACCCGACCGGTTTGCCTTTGTAAGTGTGATTATTAACTCAAAATTTGCCGCAAAACGTATTGCAAAATTTCGCTTATCAGCCCGCTAATTAACTTTTTCTGCTTGATGCCGAATAATCGGCAATAAACCACGCAATGCCAAATTTACGGATTCAGAATCAGTAAATACTTTGGCGACATCAGGCTCAAGCACAATAACATTTTGGTTTTTCAACAAACGACTGACATATTTGCCGCGAACTCCGTTACTGAAATCATATTCATCAAGCATTTCATCTTTATCTGTCTGTTTTTTGCTCATATTTTTTTCTTTCACTCGGCGTTGCCAATCTTGCCGAAATTATCCTGATTTTATCATTTCTATCAGTATGAGCAACAACTATCTGTCGTTGCTCGTCCGAATAACCTGTAATAATAAAGCGACACTCTTCTGTTGAATGTAAAATATCAGGAATTGTAACCGAAAGAGAGTCATAAAAAACAGATTTTGCTTCTTCAAAGGAAATACCGTGTTTCCTCAAATTAGAATCTGCTTTTTCGTCATTCCATTCAAAAAACTCATCTTCCATAATTCATTACTAACTCAAAATCTGTCGTAAAACATATTGCAAAATTCCGCCGCCTTTGTAATATTCAAGCTCGATCGGGGTATCGATTCGCAAAGTCAACGCGACATTTTCGCTCGTTCCGTCAGCCCGATTTACCGTTAGCGTAACATCTTGACGCGGTGAAACTTCGCCGTCTAAGCCTGATAAATCAAAGGTTTCCGTGCCGTTCAATTTTAACGTGTTTGCATTTACGCCGTCTTTGAATTGAAGCGGCAACACGCCCATTCCGACTAAGTTTGAGCGGTGAATCCGTTCAAACGATTGCGTGATGACGGCTTTTACGCCCATCAAATATGTGCCTTTTGCCGCCCAATCGCGTGAACTTCCGGTGCCGTATTCTTGTCCGCCGAAAATGACGGTCGGAACATTGTCGGCTTTATATTTCATTGCCGCATCGTAGATAAATGTTTCGTTTCCGCTTGGTTGTTCAATCGTCAAACCGCCTTCTTTCGGTGAAACTAACAGATTTTTGATGCGGACATTGGCGAAAGTTCCACGCAGCATAACGCGGTCGTTTCCGCGACGCGAACCGTAGGAATTAAAATCTTCAACCGCCACGCCTTTTTCCTGCAAATACTTTCCGGCAGGCGAATTCGGCTTGATTGCTCCGGCGGGCGAAATGTGATCGGTCGTTACCGAATCGCCGAAAATCGCCAACGCTCTTGCTCCGTTGATGTTTGAAAATTGCCCAGTTTCCATTGTGAAGTTTTCAAAAAACGGCGGATTTTGAATGTATGTCGAACTTTCGTCCCATTCGTAAATCGCACCAACGCTCGATGGAATCGCGTTCCACAACGGATTTTGTTCGGCAAATTCGCCGTATAAACGCTTGAATGTTTCCGCATCCATCGCCGATTGCATCAACGATGAAACTTCCTCAGCCGATGCCCAAATGTCTTTCAAATAAACATCGTTACCGTCTCTGTCTGTTCCAATCGCGTCTTTCGACAAATCTTTGTTGACCGTTCCCGCGAGTGCATACGCGACCACGAGCGGCGGCGAAGCAAGGAAATTTGCCTTGATATTTTGATGAACGCGGGCTTCAAAATTGCGGTTTCCAGACAAAACCGAAGCCGCGATTAAATCATTATCGACAATCGCTTTTTCGATATTCGGCTCAAGCGGACCCGAATTTCCGATGCAAGTTGTGCATCCGTAACCGACCGTTTGAAAGCCGAGTTGATCGAGAAATGTTTGCAAATTTGTCTTTTCCAGATATTCCGTAACAACCCGCGAACCCGGACCAAGCGACGTTTTGACCGTCGGCGAAATCTTCATTCCGCGTTCAACTGATTTCTTTGCAACAATTCCGGCGGCTAACATAACGCTCGGATTTGATGTGTTTGTGCAACTCGTAATCGCCGCGATTAAAACATCGCCGTTTCCGACTTCGGCGTTTTGAACGCTCGTTTGCGTTTCGCCATACATCGGCAAATGGCGTTTTCCGCTCGCCGCTCCAAGCGTGATTGGAATTCGTTTCGCTAAATCGTCGGCATTTTTCGCGTAACCGCTGTCGGCAACAGGTTTTGAAAATAATTCCGCGAATTTCGATTTCATATTCGATAATTCGATGCGGTCTTGCGGACGTTTCGGACCTGCGAGCGATGGCTTAATCGTGGCTAAATCAAGTTCTAAACTGACCGTATAATCAACTTCGCCGACTTGCGGAATGCCGAACATTTCTTGCGATTTGTAATAACTGCGGATTGTTTCAACGTCCGCTTCGCTGCGTCCGGTCGCTGTAAAATAGTCGAGCGTTTTCTCGTCAACGCCAAAAAATCCCATCGTTGCACCATATTCGGGAGCCATATTTGCGATTGTCGCACGATCAGTTGCGGCTAAACTTCCGGCACCTTCGCCGTAAAATTCGACAAATTTTCCGACAACTTTTGCGGCTCTGAGCATTTCCGTAACTGTTAAAACCAAATCAGTTGCCGTCATTCCTTCGCTCAATTTTCCTTTCAAATTTACGCCGACAACATCAGGCGTTAAAAAATAAACGGGCTGACCGAGCATTCCCGCTTCGGCTTCAATTCCGCCAACGCCCCAACCGACAATGCCCAAACCGTTAATCATTGTCGTATGCGAATCAGTTCCGACCAAAGTGTCGGGGAAATAAACGCCGCCTCGTTCAAACACGCCTTTCGCCAAATATTCCATATTTACTTGGTGAACAATCCCGATTCCGGGCGGCACAACCTTAAACGAATCAAAGGCTTGCGTTCCCCATTTGAGGAATTTATAACGCTCGGCATTGCGTTCAAATTCGATTTCCATATTTGCAGTGTATGCTTCCGCACTGCCCGAATAATCGACCTGAACGCTGTGGTCAATCACCAAATCAACCGGCACCAGCGGTTCAATTACGCTTGCGTCTTTGCCCAAATTCGAGACGGTCGAACGCATTGCGGCTAAATCCACAAGCAGCGGAACGCCCGTAAAATCTTGCAAAACAACGCGTGCGACGACAAATGGAACTTCATCAGTCCGTTCGCCGTTTGCTTTCCAATTCGCAATTTGACGAACTGCGTCTTCGGAAACTTTTTTGCCGTTATCGAAATTACGCAAAACTGATTCTAAAACGATGCGAATCGAAATCGGCAATCGCGAAATTTTCGCCACGCCTTCTTTTTCCAGTTGCGGAAGCGAATAATATGTTCCGTCCGTACCATTGCCGGTTTTGAAGGTTTGTCGCGTGTTAAATAAATTGTGTGTCATATTTGTTTGGTTATAATAAAAGTGTTGCTAATACCACGAAAAGTATTGCTAATACTATTTTACGAAAAGTACTGGAATTGTAAAATGTAGAAACATCTGATAAGTTTTTTTCCAAACCAAAAGCTTTTAATGAGAATTGCTAATAAGTTTTGTGATACCATTTTGGAATGGAACTCGCAGGTTATATTTTGCTGATGATAATTTTGATGTTGTTGGCATTCGCGGCGTTAATGTTTTGTGTGGTAAATCAGAAACAAAAATAAATTATGGAACTTGTAATTTTAGTTTTTGCGTTGGCGGTATTCGGCGGAATATCGGTTTTGGCGTTGATGATGTGGTTTATTTTCAAACGAAAGAAGAAATCATAATTTGGTGGTTTCAGGAAAATAAAGGTAGAATATAGAAATTATGGAAGCACTGGGAATGGTAGAATGTTTCGGATTCGTGGCGATGATCGAAGCCGCCGATGCGATGGTCAAAGCCGCAAATGTCAATTTGGTCGGCTACGAACGCATTGATGCGGGTTTGGTAACGGCGATTGTGCGCGGCGAAGTCGGGGCGGTCAAAGCGGCGGTTGACGCAGGCGCGGCGGCAGGCAGACGAGTCGGCACGGTAACGGCGGTTCACGTTATTCCGCGTCCGCACGATGAAGTCGAAGAAGGAATTACCGTTTTGAGAACAGGCGAACCTTCGCGGAAAAAGATTTCGGGTTCGGTCGGTTAAAAAAAGTTTAAGCATAAAAAAGACTGTCGGGCGAGTAAACGCAGACAGTCTTTTTTATTTTAATAATTTATTCGATTATTGAATCTCAAAACGCACATTTTCATCGTAACTTTCGCCAATATCAAGCACATCATTCCAAGTCGAACTGATTTCATCGGTGAATGCGGCTGACTTTTCATCATAACCTTCCGAGTCAAGATTCGATGATTTAGCGGATTTATCCAGAAAATTTGAATAGTCACGCCAAACTTTCATGTGTTTGCGCCAAGCCACACGGAAATCTTTCGGCAATTTCGATGCGTCCATACTCGCTGATTTTTCCGAATAAAATTTTACGGACTCGGCTTTGTGAACGAGACAATTTTTGGGTGAAACTTCGTGATGCTCATTTTCCGAATCAAAATAAAGAGAACCGCGTTCATTTCCGTTACTGATATCACGACGCAGAAAGCTCATAATTTCCGAGTCAGGCTGAGTCGGAGCATAGTTGCTTTCATAATAAAAAGTTTGCGTTTCAACTCTTTCAGGCAGAAAGAAACTTGCTGAATATGTTGAAAAACCGAATGCGGCGGCGAATGCTAAAATTGAAATTATTTTTTTACTTCTCATAAATACCTCTCAAAACTATTATTACTCAATTTGAACGAAAACAAAACAAATTTTTGCAGAAATTCAACTTTTTTTGCTAAAATCACAAACAATGAATCCACAAGACTTAATTCGTAAAAAACGAGACGGCGCAAGATTTAGCGCGGACGAGATTTCAGCCTTTGTGCGTGGCGTGTGTGATGAAACTTGGGCTGATTATCAAACCTCCGCGTTGATTATGGCAATGTATATCAACGGTTTGAATCAAGCAGAGCAAAATTCGTTGACGAAAGCAATGCTCAATTCGGGCAAAGTACTTGATTTTTCAAACGTCGAATTACCGAAAGCCGACAAGCATTCAACCGGCGGAGTCGGCGATAAAACGTCGATTTTAATTGCTCCGTTGGCTGCCGCGTGCGGTGTGGCGGTGCCGATGATTTCCGGTCGCGGACTCGGACACACGGGCGGAACACTCGATAAACTCGAATCGATTCCGAGATTTAACGTTAATTTGACCGAAAAAAGTTTCCGGCGAATTTTGAAAAACTGCGGATTTGCCTTGAGCGGGCAAACGGCGGACATTGTTCCCGCCGATAAAAAAATTTATGCCTTGCGCGATGCCACTGCCACAGTCGATTCGATTCCGCTGATTGTCGCCTCGATTATGTCGAAAAAACTTGCCGAAGGTTTGGACGCACTGGTTTTAGACGTGAAAACCGGCACAGGCGCGTTTATGGAAAGCGAATCGGACGCGCAGGCGTTGGCGAAAGCGTTGTGCAAAACAGGCGCCGATTTCGGCTTGAAAACCGAAGCGATTATTTCGGATATGAATCAGCCGTTGGGCAAATTTGTCGGAAACGCGCTCGAAATTTACGAATGTATAAAAATAATGCGTGGCGAGATTGAACCCGAAATGCAGCCGACTTTGGATTTATCAATCGAATTAACTGCGAGAATGTTGGTTTTATCAAACATCACGGACGATTTGGACGATGCGAAATTTCGGGTTGAAGACGCGCTCGAAAACGGTTCCGCGTTGGAAAAATTCAAACAAAACATCAAACTGCAAAAAGGGAATCCGAAAGTTTGCGATAAGCCGGAAATGTTGTTGAGCGCGGATTTAATCAAAGTCAAAATTAAATCGCCCGAACGCGGTTTTATTGCCGAAATCGATACCAAAGCAATCGGCGAAGCGGTTTGCGGAATCGGCGGCGGTCGCGTCAAAGTTGCCGATACGATTGATTTTGCGGTTGGTTACGCGTGCGAGAAAAAACTCGGCGAGGCAGTCAAACAAGCCGAAACTCTCGGCACTCTTTATTGTCGCAACGAAACGCAAGCCGCAAAAATTCTCGCCAAACTTCAAATGGCTTATAAAATCGGCGATGAACCGAACGACCGCAAATTCGAGTTGATAAAAGACGTTATTTCGGTCTGAATTTTAAGTTTTCTTTTTCGGTGGTTCAGGCGCGGGAATTTTTGCCTGTGCTTCAATAATTTCGTTGCAGTATTCAATCGAATTAAAAATCAGCGTTTTTTCTAACTTTTCAGTCGTTTTATCATCGACGGTTTTTAGTTTCGGGATAAATCTTTGACAGCCTTCGACCAAAATTTTCATGGCTTTCGGCAACAATTTATTTTTCAAATCGCGGGTCGCGGTTTCGTCGATGTTGTTGATCGATTCGTCCAAAAGCCGTTCAATGTCGCGTAAAAGCTGAGCTTTGGTGCCTTTCGGAAGTTCGCCGAATTTTTCTTCTTCCTTTTCGGTTTGAGTCGCTTTCGGGTTTTCCAACAACATAAACCGGCGATCGATTGCTTTTACAAAAACCGTCATTCGCGCGTCGATTTCTTGGGCTTCACGAACGGAATCGGCTTCAAATTCGGTTAAACTGTCGCGTTTCTGAGCATTCAAAACGTCCGGAAATAAAAAGTAAACACAAATAAATGCCGATAAAAAATATGCGACAAGCCGAAAACTTCGGTTCGCCGGCGATTGGCGACGGCTGACTGCTGATTGCTTTTTCATATTGGTTTATTATCCGGCATAACCGTATCGCTGAATAACGGCTCAACCGCTTTTGCCCGAATTTCGCGGACGAATTTCATCAATTTTTGAACGTGCCAACCGTATTTATAAGACATTTCGCGCCGAATCAGTTCGAGTCGCGTCATTTGTTTGCGTAAAACGAGTTCGAGATTGCGAAAGTTGTCTTGAACTTTTTCGCTTTTCAAATCATTTTGTTCCAAAAAACTAAAAGCATCTTCCAAAAGTCCTTGATACGCGCCGATTTCTTTCAATGCGTCTTGAAACTTCGGCTCTTGCACGAGCCTTTCGGCTGTTCGCAAACGAGTTTCCATCAATTCGATTGAAAGTTTTGCGCGTTTTTTTACGTCTTTAATTTCAAGTGCTTTTTTTTCAGCTTCGGAAAGTGTTTTTTCGGGCGCGGCGGCAACATCGGACGGAATTTCGTCTTGGGCAAAAATCGCGGTCGGTAAAAAGCAAGCGGAGAAAAACAGGCAAACCAACATTAAAACGGAGAACGGAGAACGGAAAATCGAGGAAAAATATATTTTATGCGATTGCGAAAATATGCAGAGAATGTTTCAACTGTTTCGCCGAGATTCACTATTCCGTTTTCCTTCTTCATATTATGTTTTTCCTTTTTTTTTCACATTACCGTTTTTTATTTGTCGTTGCAGAATCGGCAACCGCAAATTAACTTTGTCGATTTCGAGCTGATTGGTTTTTGCGTCTGCGAGTTGCAAAAACTTTTGATAATTTGCCGTTGAATCAATATATTCTTGCAGATTATCATAACAAATTGCAAGAAAAAAATACGTTACCGCGATATTCGGTTTTGCTTCGGAAAGCCATTGATACTCGATTTTCGCTTCGGCGTAACGTTTAAGTTGAAAAAAAGACAACGCCAGATTAGCGTGGGCGGTGTAATTATCGGGAGCAATATTCAGGATTCGGCGCAAAACCTCAATCGCGTTTTCAAACTGTTTTGCCTGCACCAAAGCCGCCGCAAAGCCGACTGCGGGTTTGATGTCAGTCGGTTCGATTTCCAACGCGCGTTTGCAGTATTCCAACGATCTCAAAGGGTTTACGGTTCTGGTCAGCGAACATAGATTACCCAAAACAGCAGCATTTTTTGTGTCGGTTTCAAGCAGTTTTTCCAGCTCCGCGATATTTTTCGAGGAACCGGCAATAATCGCATTCTTGAGGTTCAAAACATCTTTGCCGGTCGCGTCCAATGTCTCTAAAACCTTTAACGCCGCTTCGTTATCGCCCGTCATAACGTGAACGTTGGCAAGCAAAAGTTTATTTCCGGCAGTCGAAGAAATCTGCGCGAGAATTTTGGAATCTTCCAAAGCCCGCGAAAAATCACTGTCGGAAAGTGCCAAAAGAATCCGTTCATTCAACGCAAATTGATTATTCGGGTCTTTCGCCAAAGCGTTATCCAAACTTGTTTTTGCCGAAAGTTTGTCGCCGAGTTCGCGTTCGATTGCTCCGCGTGAAGCCCAAATCATCGAAGTCGGACGCTGTTTCGAGGTCAAAATAACAAGTTTTGCGAGCAAGTTTTTTAATAATTCGGGCGATGCTTTCGACTTCAAACGCAATTCGGTCAAGGCGACATACGCGGGAAAATTCAAATCATCGATTTCAATCGCTTTCGTCAAAACTTTTTCGGCTTCGGCAAAATTATTTTTTTGCAACAGAATCGAACCTAGATTCGCCAACGGTAAATTCCAATCGGGGCGAAGTTCGACCGCCCGACGAAAAGATTTTTCGGCATCGTCGAATTTTTTCAACGAAACAAACGCCGAACCTTTTTGAAATTCGGCTTCGGGAAAGTCGGGAGCAAGTTTCAATGCTTCGTCGTAAAATTTAATTGCCTCCGCAAAATCGCCGCGTTCGTGCGCGTCTTGCCCTTTGTTATACAGCGAAACGGGATCGCTTTGCCCGAAAGTTCCGGCGACCGAAATTAAAATAAAGACAAAAACAACAGATTTTGAAGCAAAAAATTTCATAGTGATTTAAGCAAGTATTCTAACGCAAAGTCGCAATGCCGCCAAGTTATAAAGAAAACCGGTGAAAACAAATTATCGGTATTATAAGTCAAATCGGGCAATAAACAACCAAATTAAAAATACTCGAACTGACATTTATTTTCGTTACAAAGTTGATTTTCGCGGGTTGCGCCAAGCGATTTGTTGCGTTAAACTCATTAAATTATTACGTTTGACGACTGCAACCACGCCGACAAATTAAATGAATTCAACCAATACCGCAACATCAAAACAAACGCTGACCGCATCCGACAAAGAACAGCAACTGCGAGGTTTGATGCGCGAACTCGGCTCTGTGTTGGTCGCCTTTTCCGGCGGAGTTGACAGTTCTTATGTTGCGTTGATTGCGACGCAAGAGCTGGGAGAAAAAGCAGTTTGCGTTACGGGAATTTCGCCGAGTGTCGCTAAAACCGAGCGCGATACGGCAAAAAAAATAGCGGAAGACTTTAAATTTAATTATAAAACGCTTGAAACAGACGAACTCAACGATCCTAATTACAAGGCTAATCCGACAAATCGTTGTTATTTTTGCAAAACCGAACTTTACGGCAAACTCGGCGCAATCGCCGTTGAACAAATTTTAATCGACGGTTCGACAACCGATGATTTGGGCGATTATCGTCCGGGCAGAGAAGCCGCGAAAGAAAATAATGTGCGAAGTCCGCTGATTGAAGTCGGTTTGAGCAAAGCGGAAATCCGCGAATTGAGCAAAAATCATAATCTGCCGACGTGGAATAAACCCGCAAGTCCTTGTCTTTCCTCAAGAATCGCGTACGGCATTCCCGTCTCGATCGAACGTTTGAGCAAGGTTGAACGCGGCGAGGAAATTTTAAGAGAATTTGGATTCAGAGAGTTTCGAGTCCGTTATCACGACGAACTCGTACGTTTGGAAATCGCTCCGAAAGAGATGGAACGAGTTTTGCAAGCAACAATGGTTGACAACTTGGCAAAACGTTTCCGTGAACTTGGTTTTCGCTATGTAACGCTTGATTTACACGGCTATCGAACCGGAGCGATGAACGAAATTTTGGATAAAAATCGTAAATCGTAGAAATTTGGAGATAAATATAGATGTCAAAAGCTAATCCGATGGCAGATGAAATGCGACGTTTCAAAGGGACAGATGAAAAAAATCCGTTTGAAGCAATGAGCGAACGTTTTGACCGAGCCGCAAAACTCTTGGGTTTGGACGAAGATTTATACGCGGTTTTGCGTGTTCCGAGTCGCGAACTGAAAGTTTATATTCCGGTCAAAATGGATTCGGGGCATATCAAGGTTTTTGAAGGTTACAGAGTTCAGCATAACTTTGCGCGCGGTCCCGCAAAAGGCGGAATCCGCTATGCGCCCGATGTAACTTTGGACGAAGTAAAAGCGCTTGCCGCGTGGATGACGTGGAAATGCGCGGTCGTCAACGTTCCTTTCGGCGGCGGAAAAGGCGGAGTTATCTGCAATCCGCAACAAATGTCGTTGGGCGAACTTGAACGAATGACCCGCAGATACACCGCCGAATTGATGGACTTTATCGGTCCCGACAAAGACGTTCCGGCTCCCGATATGAACACCAACGAGCAAACCATGGCGTGGATTATGGATACATATTCGATGCACGCCAGACACACCGTAAACGCGGTGGTAACGGGAAAACCTGTCGCTCTCGGCGGTTCATTGGGACGCAGAGAAGCAACCGGACGAGGTGTTTTATTTTGTGTCAACGAGGCAATCAAACGCTACAATCTGACACCGGAACAAACTTCGGTGGTTGTGCAAGGTTCGGGGAACGTCGGCGGAATCGGTGCAAGTCTAATGTTTGACGAAGGTTATAAAATTGTAGCCATCTCAGAAGTCGGCGGCGGCATCTATAATAAAAACGGAATCGATATTCCTAAAGCGTTAGCCTATTTACAGGAAACAAAATCATTCGACGGTTTTCCGAATGTTGAAAAAGTAAGCAATTCGGATTTGCTCGAAATTGAATGCGATGTGTTGGCACCTTGTGCGACCGAGAATCAAATTACATCGGAAAATGCCGACAGAATTAAATGTAAGATTTTAGCCGAAGGCGCAAACGGTCCGACAACGCCGAAAGCCGATAAGATTTTACACGAAAACGGAGTTTTTGTAATCCCGGATATTTTGGCAAATGCCGGCGGCGTAACCGTCTCGTACTTTGAATGGGTTCAAGACAGGATGGGTTTCTTTTGGTCGGAAGACGAAGTAAATCAACGACTGAAAGATAAAATGGTGGCAAGTTTTAATGAGGTTGTCGGCTATGCCGAAACTCATAATGTAGATATGCGAACGGCTTCGTATATGTTGGCGATTGACCGCGTTGCATACGATACGCGAATGCGCGGAATTTACGCCTAATCTGCTGAACAGACATTTTGTTTTCGTAATGAAAACGAAAAAATGCTTGATTTTCAAGCAAAACTAAAGTAATCTTTTTAAGGAAACGATAAGTTTTGTTGACTTTTGCCCAAGACTGCCTTATAAAAGACTATAACTTTTGGATTAAGTTGGGTTTTTGTCGGGAAATTGTTTCCAACAAAACGCAATAATTTTGTAGTTGACCCGAAAACCGCAGTTTGGTTTTTGGTTGCTACGCTCTAAAAAGACTTAAAAATTTAAAATACTTTGTATTTCGCCGGAGGAATGTGATGAAACTCGCGAAAATAGCGTTATTGACTACGCTTTTAATTTTGACATCGGTATTTACCGTGTCAGCACAGACATTAAGACCGGAAAGTGATCCGAGAAACCTTGCCCCAACAGTTGGCACGGGTGGTCCTGTAGGAGGTCCGACCGGACTTTTTACCGTTTATGACGGGCAAACACTAAGAAAAGGTGAATATACCTTTAGTGCCGCTTACAGCAATTTTGACCGCGATCCGGGCAACGTAGATTTTACTGAGGTGCCTATCAGTTTCCAGGTTGGATTGAATGACCATTTAGAGTTGTTCTTCAACACGGATGCTTATCGTGGGATTAAAGTAAATTCTCCGAGAAATCTTTCTGGTTTTTATCTTCCCAATTCGCAAGTGCGAGTTGGTGCAGGCTTAGTTAGCCCGGCAGCAATTGTTTTGGCACCGCAAGGTCCCGGCACAAGCCAGTTTGCTAACACAGCCATTTTTCGTCCGCAAGGCGCTCCTTTTGCGCAATATCCGTATGTCGGGGCTTCAGCCGGAACATTCGGTTATTCGGGAGCTAATCCGGGCACAATTTTTGGTTATCCGACAGGCGTTGCTCAGCTGAGCGCTCCGCGTGCGGGTGGAAACGGGGCAGACCTTTTCCCCGGTGTAGGTTCGTCTTACGGCGGTATTTTACCCGGAATCGTTTTGCAATTTACAAATTTGCCGGCAGGCGGAGCAGCAAGTTCTGCGCCAACTGTCTTTTCGGTTGCTCCGAGTTATTTGCCTGATGCTCCGTTTTTGAATCGTCAATACGGTGAATCTGCTTTCAATACATTTTCGGCAGGCGCTAAATGGCGTTTCACAGGTCCGAACAACCCGCTTGGTGTAGGTGTCATTGCTTATTACAACTGGTACACCGATACAGCAAATGCCGTCAGTGGTTTTAATCAACTGCAACGCGGTGCAAGTGCCGGCGGAAATCGCGGTGATGTCGGAGTTGTTTTGTTTGCCGACAGTCGGGTTCGTAAATGGATGAACATTTCGGCTAACATCGGCTACAAACTTAACAGCAGCGTCAAAGGCGAATTTCCAAACGGAACATTCACTTTGCTTGATCGTCCCGATGAAGTTTTGGCTTCAGTCGGTATCGATTTTCCCGTCAACCGATATTTTCAACCTATTTTAGAGTTCAGAACTCAACAATATGTTGGCGGTCGCACACCAAACGCTCTCGAAGTCAGCCCGACTGATGCCCTTGCAGGTTTCCGTTGGTTTCCGACTCGTTGGATGAGCGTTGGCGCAGCCTATCGTTACAACGTTAATCAAACAGACCGCGACAGCCTGAAAGATTCTGCTTTCAACGGTAATGTGGTGATTGACGGAAGAAACGGCGGTGCCGCAACGACTACCAGCATTGTCAGCGCAGGCATTCCTAACGGTTTTGTAACTTCAAACGATCCGCACGGATACATCGTATCGCTTTCTGTCGGTCGTCGTAATTCACGTTCGGATGCCGCCGCCGGAATACCGGTTGCTTTTGCCGATGTAACTAATCTTGAAGTTGAAGATTCAATGATTACATTGCCATGTGCGAACGGAGGCAAAGGTGAGTGTTCGGATAAATCGACACTTGGTGTCAAATCAACCGCCACAAATCCTGCAAATGACCAACTTCTTTACAATTACACGGTTTCAGCCGGTCGTATTGTCGGAAGCGGTTCAAATGTCAGTTGGGATTTGAGCAACGTCAAAGCAGGAACATACACAATCACATCAGCAGTTGATAACGGTTGCGGACTTTGCGGTAAAACAGTTACCAAAACCGTAACGGTTAAAGAGTGTACAGATTGTCCAAAACCTTGTGTTTGCCCGACACTGAGCGTTTCAGGTCCTTCGTCAGCAGTTAAAGAAGGCGAAATGATGACCTTTACGGCTAACGCCGGCGGCGTTGACAAATATAATT
Organism: Acidobacteriota bacterium; assembly: GCA_031430435.1. Classification (GTDB taxonomy): domain Bacteria; phylum Acidobacteriota; class Blastocatellia; order Pyrinomonadales; family Pyrinomonadaceae; genus JANNVK01. The sequence continues at coordinate 111,892 of JANPBM010000004.1, read as the reverse complement.
GGACGGTTTCAGCCGGAACAATTAAAGAAGGTCAAGGCAGTGCGGTTATCACCGTTGACACATCAGGCGTAGCTTGCGGAACATCCGTAACGGCAACCGCCGAAATGGCTGGTTCAGACTTCTGTGCCGACTGTCGAACAACTTCATCTGCATCAGGTGATATTGGTTGTCCGCCGACTCAACAACCTAAGAAGAAAGTGGCTGATCAAGGACCTGCTCCGGATGACGACGTTAAGAAAAACTTACAAGACATCCGCGACGGTGAACTCGGTGCCGATCCGACAGCAACGTTGTATATCGTCAATACCGGTTCAGCCAAGGAAATTGCCAAACGAGTAAAACAACTCAACAAAGCGATTCCTTTTATCGGAATCGATCCAAGTCGTGTTGTAATTAAAAACAACGGCGGGTCGGGTGCGGTCAATACAGAATACTGGATTGTTCCGGCAGGCGCAGAACCACCGATGTAATCAAAAATCGTTCATATCTGAAATTTTGATATGACCTAATTCTTAAGCGAGCAGAAGTTCAGCAATGAACGTTTGCTCGCTTTCGCTTTTCATTTTAATTTATAAGAGTTAGAATAATAGAGAGTTTTAAGTAAAACTCGATGCCTTGCCTTAATCGTCAACCTGACATTTATTTTGAAAGCAACAATTTACGGTGAATGAATCATCCTAAATCTCGATAAAACGTGAGGTTATAAATCTTTCCAAAACTTTAATGCTATGAAAATCAAACAAAAACTTTTAACCTGCTTAATCTTTTCAATCTTACTGAGTGCTTTTTCGGTGTCGGCAATTACGCCGAACGAGACCGTGAAATTTGATAATTGGCAAATTGTCGGACCCAGCGGCGGCGATATTCGCACCATTGCGATTGATCCGAAAGACAAAAATCGGCTGTATGCAACAACCTTGGACAGCCAAGTTTACACCTCGAAAGACGCGGGCAAAACTTGGAATTATTTGATTACGTTTAATCGTCCGCAGATTACGCTCGATAACATTGTGGTTGACAGGAGCGATTCGAATTCTATTTATGTTTCGGGTCATCGGCATAAAGAGCCGGGCGGTTTTTGGCGATCGAAAGACGGCGGCGAAACTTGGAAAGAATCAAAAGATTTGAAAGACGAAGCGATGCACGCGCTTACTCAATCCGAAAAAAATCCGAAAATAATGATGGTCGGCACATTCGGCAAAGTATTTGTTTCAAAAAATTCGGGCGAAGATTGGAAACAAGTTGAAGATAATTCGTTTTTCACCAACCTGATTGTCGATTCCGTTGTCATTGATTCGCGCGATACGAACGTAATGTATGCGGGAACTTCGTGGCGAGCTTATAAAACGACCGATGCGGGCAAAAGTTGGAAACGCATCAGTGCGGGAATGATTGATGATTCCGATGTGTTTGCGATTGATATTGACCCGAAAAATCCCGACCATATTATTGCCTCGGCTTGCAGCGGAATTTACGAATCGTTTAATTCGGGCGATCTTTGGCGGAAATTTAACGGCATTCCTTCGGCATCGCGGCGGACACGAGCGATTTTGCAAAACCCGGCGGGTAACGGAGCGGTTTATGCCGGCACGACCGAAGGCTTTTGGATGTCGCCGGATGCAGGCAAAACTTGGCTTTTGACAACTCGGCGCGATCTTGAAATCAATTATATCGCTGTTCACCCGGACGAACCGGACAAAGTTTATATAGCCACAAATAATTACGGTTTAATGGTTTCAACCGATGGCGGACGCAATTTCGAGGTGCAAAACGGCAATTTAACCAGTCGTTTTACTTACAACATTGTGTCTGACGCGGGCAGACCGAATCGGTTTTATGCCACCACTAATAACACGGCAACCGGCGGCGGATTTGTTTTTGTCAGCGATGACAGCGGAACAACTTGGAAATCTTCGGTTAAAAATTTGTCTGTCGAACAAACAACGCCGGCTTCGATTTTACAAGACGAGCAGAATCAAAACACGATTTATCTTGGCACAAATCAAGGAATATATCGTTCGCTTGATCGCGGCGGATCGTGGTCGCAAATAAAGTCGGGTGTCGTTGCGCCAAAAAAACCGGTTGTAAAAAAAGGTAAATCAACGGGTAAGAAAACGACTCCGATTGCGGCTGTAAAACCTGTTGCACCGTCAATCAAGCGTGTCTTGGCGATTGATACAAAAGTCAGAGTCAATACTTTAGGCTATGCCAACGACGGTAAGAACGGGATTTTTGCGGCAACCGATAAAGGTTTGTATCGAAGCCAAAATGTTTCGGCGGGATGGGATAAATTCTCGTTTGGAGCGGGAATCGACGAGCGAGTTTTTGCCGTCGCTTCATCGATCCAAATGCCGAACAGAATTTTTGCCGGCACAACTTTTTCGGGCGTAATTATTTCGCAAGATAACGGTTTAACTTGGAAACAAGTTGCCGGCATCCCGACAATAACGCCGATTAGCGCAATAGAAATCGATCCGAATAATGCAGATATAATTTATGTCGGCACTACTCAAACGCTTTTTGTGTCGCGTGACGGCGGACAAACTTGGAATCGACGCGGCGGAAATCTGCCGGTCGGAAATTTCAGAAGTATTGCGATAAATCCGAATAACTCCGATGAAGTTTTCGTCGCCAGTTCGTTGGAAGGAAGCGGCGGCGTTTATCAATCGGTCGATGCGGGCAAAAACTGGAAGCGAATCGATGCGAAAGAATTAAATTTGCCGACTCGCCGAGTTTGGTCGTTGGCGATTGACCCCAAAAACACCAATCGTTTGTTGGTCGGCACTCATTCATCGGGAATTTATATGATTGAACGAACGCCGCCGACTGCTTCAACCGGCGATGCGACAGAGGTTCGCCCGCGAGTTGTTTCACCGAAATAACAGTATTAAATTATCTGATTGTTTCGGGATCGGGTTATCGTTAAAATTACTTTTTTAACTCGGAAACCGAAATCAAACAAGTTTGAGCAACGTTTTGTGCGTTGCTCTTTTTGTTTTGGTATAATTAAAATTCAAGGAGTTAAATTTGTGAGTCAAGAAGCAGTTTGTCCGTGTCCGAGCGATAAAGTAATTTCGACCGAAAGTTTGCCGTTTGCGAATGTCCCGCACCAGTCAAAACTTTTTCTCGAATATCAGCAAAATTCTAAAGATTTGCTGAGATATTACCCGCACGCCGTAAATTCGCACACCGAAATTTCAAAACAAATTCCGAATGTTTTGGCGAATTATAAAACGGATCGAAATGTGCTTTGCGATATTTTGGAAGAAGCCAATCGCGGTAACGGAGCAACTGCAAAGACGCTCGAAAATATTGAACTTTTGCGCGATAAAGATTGTGCGGCGGTTGTTTCCGGACAGCAAGCCGGACTGTTTACCGGACCGCTTTACACAATTTACAAAGCTCTTTCTGCCGTAAAATTAACCGAATGTTTGCGTGGTCGCGGTTTCAAAGCCGTACCTGTTTTTTGGATTGCGACCGAAGATCACGATTTTCTCGAAGTTTCAAACACTTTTTTTATCGATAAAAACGGCGATTTAGCCGAACTTCGCAATGAACCGAAACGCTGTTATGAAAATTTGCCGGTCGGTTATGTCAAAAACGACGCGTCTATCAACGGCACGATTGCCGAACTTTTCGCCGGTTTGCCGCATACGGAATTTACCGACGAATTGCGAGAAATGATTGAAAAAACTTGGGTCGAAGGCGTTGATTACGGCGATGCTTTTGCCCGAATGCTGACGAATATCATCGGCAGATTCGGTTTAATTGTGCTGTGTCCGCTTGATGTTCGGCTGAAAAAACTTGCCGCACCCGTTTATGTCAACGCGATTAAAAAATCGGAAGAAATTGTTTCCGCATTGCGCGCGCGAAGCGAAAAACTGGTCGAAGAAGGCTATCACGCCCAAGTTTTAATCAACGAAGATTATTTTCCACTTTTTTATCAGGCGAATGACAAAACCCGCCACGCCTTGAAAAAAACTTCGCAAGGAACTTTCAAAACCAAAGATATTGACAGGGAATTCACGCTTAAAGAGCTTGCCGAATTAGCCGAAGTTTCGCCCGAAAAGTTTTCGCCGAGCGTTGTTTTGCGTTCCGTTGTCCAAGATTATTTATTGCCGACAATTTGCTATTTCGGCGGGGCGGCGGAAATTGCGTATTTTGCCCAATCAGGCGAAGTTTACAGGATTTTGGAACGACCGATTACCGCAATTTTCCATCGCCAAAGTTTTACTTTTATCGAGCCGAAACACGCCAAAACATTGGCGAAATACGATTTGAAACCGAAAGATTTACTCATCGGCGAAGAAAATTTGACACCGCGAATCGTGGAAAGATTTTTGAACAGGGAAACAACGCAAATTTTCGCCGAAGTTGAAGAAACAATCAACGCGCAACTCAGCAGATTAGAAAAAAGTTTGCGTGAAACAGAATCAACCTTAGCCGATAATTCAATCAAACGCCGCCAAAAAATTCTTTATCACATTGCCGCGATGCGTAAAAAGTTTTATCTCGCCGAAGTCCGCAAAGACGAAACGGTCAGACGGCAACTTGAAACAATGTTTGCTGCGCTTTTGCCCAATAAACACTTGCAGGAACGCACGTTAAATATTTCAACTGTTTTGAATAAACACGGAAATTACGCGATTGATTGGATTTACGAAGCGATTGATTTGGACGATAAAGGGCATCGAATAATTTATTTGTAAAAGCCGAATCGAATCAATTTTCACCGGCTTTGCGTAAAATTGCGATAACTTCGTCCGCACCTTGCTGTTCGGCTAAACTCAAGGCGGTAAAGCCTCTTTTGTCAATAATCTTTGCATTGGCGCCATCTTTCAAAAGTATTTTTACAACCTCGGCTTTTCCGGTCAATGAAGCGAACATCAGCGATGTTGCACCTGCCAAATCAACCGTATTGACGTTTGATTTGTATTTCAAAAGCAGTTCGACAATTTTTGCATCGCCTTTGAAACTAGCCGACATCAATGCGTTTCGTCCTGTTTTATCAGTTGCCGAAACGTCTGCCTTGTGCTTCAATAACAATTCCGCCGCTTCAAAATTTCCGTTATAGCACGCCAAAATTAAAGCTGTAAAGCCTTGTTTATTTTGCTGATTCACATCGACTTTTTCATCAATTAATTTCTTTAGCGTTTCGGTATCGTTATTTCTTGCGGCATCAAAAATGTCGGAATTTTGTGCAAAAACGCAGCCTGTGGTTAAGATAAATAAAAATAATAATTGCAATATAGTCTTCATTTTGGTTTCTCCGTAGTATTTTAAAAGACGAGAGACAATTCAATTTGCGATAAAATCTCTCGTCTTCAGGTTATTAACTTATTCGCTCAATTTGCCGGACATTCCCGAAATTTCGGTTGCGTCAAGATTCAACGCTTTCGCCAAACGTGTTCCGTAATCGGCGTTGGCTTTGTAAAAATAGCTGACCATAATTTTTACGGTTTCTTTGTTGCGGACAGCACTCAAATCACCGACTAAATTTTTGATAAGATTAGTTTTTTCGCTTTCGGAAAACGACATATACAAATCGCCCGCTTGTTTGAAATTTAGCGTTTTGCCGATGCGTTTTTGCTGTGTTGAGCCGTTCAAAGACAGTTGCGAAGACTTTTTGGCATTGTCGTCCGCAAATGAATTTTTCGGATCAATGGTATTCGGTTGATAATTTACTTCCGAATCTTTCTCCAATTCGCTGAGGTTTCCGTCTTGATTGTAGCTGTTTCGCTTGTTTTTCGGTGCATTTACAGGCAACTGCTGGAAATTTGCGCCTAACCGATAGCGTTGCGTATCAAGATATGAAAACAGACGACCTTGCAAAAGTCTGTCTTCGGAAGCCTCGATTCCGGGAACTAAATTCGCGGGTGAAAAGGCTGATTGCTCAACTTCTTCAAAAAAGTTCTTCGGATTACGGTTCAAAGTCATTTTGCCGACTTTGACCGACGGAATAAGTTTTTCATCCCAAATTTTGGTTGCATCCAACGGATTAAAGTCAAATTTATCTAAATCAGCGGCTTTTAAAATCTGAACGCTCAATTCCCAAGCCGGAAAATTTCCTTTTTTGATGTTTTGAAACAAATCAACCGTCGCGTGCTGCCAATCTTCCGCTTGTACTTTTTTTGCTTCTTCACCCGACAAATTTTTCACGCCTTGTTGCGAAGTCCATTTGTATTTTACATAAACAACTTCGCCTTTTGCATTCACCCATTTGAAAGCGTGAACGCCGAAACCGTTTGTTTCTCTGTAATTAGCCGGAATTCCTTGGTCAGAGAACAGAAAGGTAAACATATGTGTTGCTTCGGGAATATGTTGAAAAAAGTCGAAAATACGATTCGGGTCTTGTTTATTTGTAACCGGCGAAGGTTTCAAAGAATGAACCATATCGGGGAATTTGATTGCGTCTCTGATAAAGAAAACGGGCAGATTATTTCCCACAATGTCATAGATTCCTTCGTCGGTGTAAAATTTAACGGCAAAACCGCGTGGATCGCGAGCTGTTTCAGGCGAACCGCTCGGATGAATGACGGTTGAAAAACGCAGAAGTACAGGAGTTTTCTTACCTTTTGCGTTCAAAAAACTCGCCTTTGTGTCAGCCGAAAAATTACCGTAGCTTTCAAATTCGCCAAATCCTGCGGCTCCGCGCGCGTGAACAACTCTTTCGGGAATTCTTTCACGGTCAAACGCCGCAAGTTTTTCAATCAAATGAATATCTTCGAGCAAAACAGGACCGTTTTCGCCCGCAGTTTTCGAGTTTTGGTTATCACCGACCGGCGTTCCCGTGTTGGTGGTTAAAGTTTGTTGGGCAGTAATAACATTTACGCTCAACGCAAATACTGCCAATGAAAATAACAGATTTCTAATTTGTTTCATACTATCTCCTTTTTTTCTGTATGTTTAGATACAGTCTTAATTTAGATTTACTCTAAGTGCTAAAGCAAAAAAAAGCGATTTATTTTTGCTGACAATTAATACAAACACCGCGAAGTACAATTTCAAAACCTTCAATTTTATTACTGTTCGGCATTTCGCAAATTCCTAAACTGCTAATTAAATCAAAGCCTACATCTTCAACTTTGCTGCATTTTCGGCAGATAAAATGATGATGATGTTCAATATTCGGATCAAAACGAACTTGTCCTGCTTCAAAAACTTCTTGCAACATTTTCGATTCCTTGAGCCAATTTAATGTGTTGTAAACAGTTGCCCGCGAAGTCATCGGGAATCTTTCATTTACGGAAAAAAACACTTCATCGGCAGTCGGATGATGCTCGGCAGTTTCCAAAAACTCAATAATCGCGCGACGTTGCGGAGTCATTTTCAATCCGCGATTCTGTGCCATTTCAATTACTTTACTGAGGTTTAACTTCTTCATCTTTATTTAGACTAATTCTAAATTTGGAATTTGTCAAGACTAAAATGAAGTTACTTCTTGAAGTTAAGTAAATCAGATGAAAGTCTTTACGAAAAATACCGGTAATTTTGTTCTGCAAGTTAATCCGGTAGAATCAATAAACGATGAGCAAAATCCGTATTTTACCTGATAATTTGGCGAACCAAATTGCCGCCGGCGAAGTTGTCGAGCGTCCGGCTTCGGTCGTTAAAGAATTATTGGAAAATTCTTTGGACGCGGGAGCAACGCGGATTCAGATTGATATTGAACTCGGCGGTCGGCGTTTGATGCGGATTACGGACGACGGCGAAGGAATGAATCGAGATGACGCGGTGCTTTCGTTTGAACGCCACGCCACGTCTAAACTAAAGAAATTAGAGGATTTATCGAATATTTCAACGCTCGGTTTTCGCGGTGAAGCGTTGGCTTCGATTGCCTCTGTCGGCAGAATTGAATTAACGACAAAAACCGCCGAAGCAACTGCCGCAACCCGTGTCAATATCGAAGGCGGACGAATTATCGACGTAAAAGACGCGGCGCGAAGTACGGGAACGACAATTACTGTCAAAGATTTATTTTTTAATACGCCGGCACGCCGAAAGTTTATGCGTTCCGAAGCAACCGAGAATTTTCACCTCACAAATATCGTTCAACATTACGCGCTTGCACATCACAACATCGCTTTTACGCTGACCAATAACGGACGCGAATCAATCAGAGTTTCGCCCGCAAAAGACTTAAAAGAAAGAGCTTATCAGCTTTTCGGCAACGATTTAATCGAAAGTTTGCTGGAAGTAAAAGGCGGACGCGAATTTATCGCCAAAGTTCACGGCTACGTTTCCGCACCGCGTGAGAGACGCACGACGCGAGATTCGCAATACTTTTTTATCAATGGCAGATTCGTCCGCGATAAACTTATTTCACGCGGTTTGCAAGAAGGTTTTCGGGCAGTTTTACCGCACGGAGTTTATCCTATCGGCTTTTTATTTCTCGAAATTCCGCTCGAAGAAGTTGACGTAAATGTTCATCCGGCAAAAACCGAAGTTCGTTTCCGCCGTGCCGAAGCCGTGAAAGACGTAATCGCCGAAGCTGTCAAAAGTGCGTTGACGAGTGCTAATTTATTCAGCGATAAAGCCGTTTGGCAGGCAGAATTACAAGCTAAAGATGCCGAACTTCAAACTTCAAATTCCATATTGCCGAAGCCTCAAATACGAAATTTTGAGCAACCGCGAATCGAATTTTCGATTGAAAGTACTCAGACTGAAATCCAAATTCCAAAATCGTTCGAGCAAGAAGCGTTTGAAATAAATTTAGACACACCGATTTTTGAAAGAGTCGCGGAAAGTCGAATTGAGCAAAATGAACAGCCGACACAGGTTGTTTCCGACTTCGGACTTCGGACTCAGAACTCAGGACTTTCTAAAATGGATTCTGCCGTCAAAGCGACCAAAAGTGTTGATGTAGAACAACTTAACGCGACGGCAATTCGTCCGATCGGGCAACTTCACAACAGTTATATTATCGCGGTTGATAACGAAGGCTTGCTTTTAATCGATCAGCACGTTGCTCACGAACGGATTTTATTCGACAAATTTCGCAAAAAAGAAGGTGAACGAAAGGTTGAATCGCAAAATCTTTTGTTGCCCGAAACGCTCGATTTATCGCCCGCGCAAGCCGCCGCATTTGGTTTAATCGAAAATGAATTGGAAGAAATGGGTTTTGCCGTGATGCAACTTTCGGGGCGAACGATTGCGATTAAAGCCGTGCCGTCCGATTTACCGCCGAGCGAAGTTCGCAATTTACTCGCGGAAATTTTAGACACGGTTGACCGCGAAAAACGCGGAAACGCCATCGAAACAATCCGCGACGACATTGCCGCAAGTTTGGCGTGCAAAGCGGCGGTCAAGGTTAATATGAAACTTACGCCCGAAAAAATGCAGTGGATGATTGATAATTTAGTAACAAATTCCGCCGCCACCACTTGTCCGCACGGACGACCGATAATCTTGCGGCTGACAATGCGTGATATTGAACGCAATTTTCATCGAACATAAAATTACAAATCTTTACATAACTTTTGCTTTCTATTTTGCGTAATATATTATAGATTTGTAACAAACCTTCCAAAGTTATTATTTCAGATAAATTTAAGGAGACAACGTTAATGTTTCAAACATCATTTCGCGTTATTCTGCTAAGTCTTGTTGTATTCGGACTTTCATCTTTCGGCTTTGCCCAATCGCAAGCCTTAAACGGTCAAATCGAAGGCACGATTTCCGATGCAAACGGTGCGGTTGTGCCAAATGCTTCGGTTACGGCTACCAATAAAGATACGGGAACCGAACGCCAAACAACTGCCGACGGCAACGGCGTTTACAAATTTCCGTTGCTGCCGCTGGGGACTTATCGCGTCACGATTGAAGCCGCGAATTTCAAAAAATTAGTCCGCGACGGCATTACGCTTTCAACCGGACAAACCGCGACAATCGACGCTGTTTTGCAAGCCGGCGGAGCAACCGAAACTGTAACGATTGAAGCAGATTCGCCGATTGCCGACACCGGAAAAATTGATGTCGGGCGGGTGATGAACAACCGCGAAGTTGAAAATCTGCCGCTCGTTTCGCGTAATCCGTATAATTATGCGTTGCTCCAAGCCAATGTTACAGGTCGTCCGAATTCCGAATTCGGTGTTCCGCGAATCAACGCCAACGGTTACGCCCGCCGCACAAATTATCAACTTGACGGAAACAGCAACACGCAAGCCGATCGCGGCGGAATTCGTTTGATGCCGATTTCGGAAACGTTTGTCTCGGAAGTTCAGCTTGTTACCAACGGTTTTTCTGCCGAATTCGGCAACACGCCGGGTTTGATAATGAACGCCGTAACGCCGAGCGGAACCAATAGTATTCATGGTTCGGCAAGCTATCGTTTCCGCCGAACGCCTTTTTATGCGAGACCTTTTCAATATACTTCGGTCAATGATTTGCCGAAAAACGGGGCAGATAATCCTGTTTTTGCCGTCGGCGGTCCGATTATAAAAGACAAATGGCATTTTTACGGCGGTTACGAATATGTGAAACGTGATTTGGCGGTTGAACCTGCTCGTTTGATTACGATTACCGCCGCGAATCAAGCGGCTTTGGTTGCGGCAGGTTTGAGCCAATCGATTTTTCCGGCGGCAATTCCCGTATCGCAAAAAGCAAACTTCTTTTTAATCAGAACTGATGCTCAACTATCGGATAAGCATCGGTTGACGGGAAGATTTAACTGGTTCAAAAATATCTCGCCCAATAATATTAACGGACAACAGAACACCTTACAGCGTTCGATCGATTTCAAAGATCTTTCGTATTCGCCGGCAGTTCAACTTGTTTCGGTATTTTCGCCGAATGTTTTGAACGAATTTCGTTTCCAATACGCGAAACGGAATTCACAAAATCTTGCCAACGCGAATTCGGGAACAGGTCCTTCGATTGTGATTACGGGAATCGCAAATTTCGGTTCGCCTGAAAATAAAAACACGATTTTGCCGCTGGAAACAACTACTCAATTTTTGGACAACTTTACCTGGACTCGCGGAAATCACACCATGAAATTCGGCGGCGGAATAAATCGAATTTACGATTTCAGAAAGTCGAATGTTTTTGCTCGTTATACGTTTAAAGACACTGCGGCATTCATCGCCGCAAAAACCGGAGCTAACTTGCTTGCATACACAAATTATGTCGAAGCCTTCGGGAATCCTGAAATCGAATATAAATCGACTTTTTACAACGGTTTTGCCCAAGACGATTGGAAAGTCAATGCGAAACTTAAAGTAAATTTCGGCGTTCGGTACGATTTATATAAAATCCCGAACGCAGATGCTTCGGCTCCGATTGTTTCGTCGCAAAAGTTCAAGGTCGATAAAAATAATTTTGCTCCGCGACTCGGCATAGTTTACGGTTTAAGAACGGGCAAATATGCCACGATTATTCGGGCAAGCGCCGGACTTTATTACGATGCTCCGTTTTTGGACGTGTACTTGCGAGCGTTACAAAACAGCGGAAGTCCGAAGTTTTTCAATTTCACGTTTAACGGCAACAACAATTCTACGCCACCCGTAACTCCGAGCGTGAACGCCCCGCCTTTCGGGACAACTTTCGGTTCGTTGCCCGCAGGTTCCGCGTTGCCGATTCAGAGTCCGGAAACCGTTGATTCCAACTTTCAAAATTTGTATGCGATTCATTCAAATTTCCAAGTTGAACAAGGTTTGACCGATGACATTTCGGCAACATTCGGTTTTATTCATTCGGGCGGACGGCGCATTCCTGTTTATCGGAGCATAAATCGGTTTACCGGAACATCTGCAACCGCCGACGGTCGTCCGATTTTTAATTCGGCAACGGGCATCAGAAAAGATACGAGATTTAATAACGTTTTGTCTGCCGAATCGGTCGGAACTTCGAGCTATGACGCTTTAACGTTTCAGTTGACGAAACGTTTTTCAAAAGGCTATCAATTCAGCATCAATTATACGCTTTCAAATGCGGAAGACGATGCTCCCGAACAAAATTTGGTGGCAACCCAAGTCGGGAATTTAGTCATTTCAGATCCGACTAACCGCAAAGTTGACCGAGGTCCGTCGTTAGCCGACCAACGTCATACTTTTGTCATGAGTTTAGTCGCCAAACCTGAGTTCAGATTTGAAAATAAAGTCCTTAAAACTATTTTCAACGGTAATCAAATCGGTGTTATTGCAACCGCAAACAGCGGCGAACGATTCAACATCGTTTCAACGACCGATGTTAATAACGACGGGTTTATCGGCAGCGATCGACCTGTCGGAATCAGCCGAAATTCGGGCGTAACACCGAAAATTTTCAACGTTGATTTAAGATATTCGCGGTACATTAATTTTTCGGAGCGTTATAAACTCGAATTATTTGGTGAAGCGGTGAATATTTTCAACATCAACAGTCCGTTTCAGTTTAATAATTTGACGGTTGCCACAAATCCGGACGGAACGATTACAGCGGGTGCGTTACCGGATTTCCGAAATCGTTCGTTGCCGACTTCGCTTGACAGCAGACAGCTTCAATTCGGCTTTAAGTTTAAATTCTAATGGATGAAGTTAAAAAAACTGAATTACCTGATTCGTGGTGGCACAAAGTCTATGCGGCTGTTGTTGTCGCCACGATTCTGGTAATCGCGGCACTTTGGGCATTTTCGCAATATTTCAAATAAACCGGTCTTTGGCTTTGGCGTTTTCTGACCACTGACCACCGACCACCGACCACTTTATGTCTTATCTCGATTGGTTAATTGTCGGCGGATATTTGGCGTTTATGATTTTTGACGGAATCAGAATGACCAAACACACAAGCGGTGTTGACGGCTATTTTTTGGCGAATCGGAGTCTGCCGTGGTGGGCTGTCGGTTTGTCCGTCATGGCGACGCAACTTTCGGCGATCACGCTGGTCGGAGCAACCGGACAAGGTTATATGGACGGAATGCGTTTCATTCAGTTCTATTACGGCTTGCCGATTGCGATGGTGATATTGTGCGTTACCGCGGTTCCGTTTTTTTATCGGGCGAATGTTTTTACGGCTTACGAATACCTCGAAAAACGTTTTGACGTTCGCGTTAGAACGCTCACGAGTTTCTTTTTTCTGATTTCTCGCGGACTCGGAGTTGGTGTTGTAATCGCCGCACCTTCAGTAATTTTATCAATAGTTTTAGGCTGGAATGAACTCACGACAATCTTTGTAATGGGTTTATCGACAACATTTTACACGATGATTGGCGGCGTTCAAGCGGTAACGTGGACAGACGTAAAACAGATGTTCGTGATATTTTTCGGACTCTTTGTTTGTCTGTTTGTCATCGTCGGGAAATTTCCCGAAGGCGTTTCGCTGGGCGACGGCTTGCATCTCGCGGGAGCGGTCGGAAAGCTCGAAACGGTCAATTGGAGTTTCGATTTAACCGAAAAATATACAATTTGGTCAGGCGTTATTGCGGCTCTGTTTTTGTTCCTTTCATATTTTGGGTGCGACCAAAGCCAAGTTCAAAGATTTTTGACGGCGAAATCAGTTTCCGAAGGTCGAACTTCGCTTTTGATGTCGGCGTTTTTCAAAATCCCGATGCAGTTTATGATCTTGCTGATTGGCGTTTTGGTCTTTGTTTTCTATCAATTCCAGCAACCGCCAATGATTTTTAACGCCAACGAAAACGCTAAATACGCGAACTCGGCGGAATATAAATCGCTGCAAACCGAATACGAAAAAGCCTTCGAGAGACGCAAATCAGTTGCGACAGAATACAGCACAACCAACACCGATTCGGCGAAACAATCGTATATTGAAGCCAATAAAGAATTTTTAGCCGCACGAAAACAAGGTGTCGATTTCGTCAAAAAAGAGAACCCTTCGTTTAACGATGTGAATTACGTTTTCCCTAATTTCGTGGTGCAAAATATGCCGATCGGAGTTATCGGTTTGATAATTGCGGCAATTTTCGCGGCGGCAATGTCGTCGATTTCGGCGGAACTAAACGCTCTTGCAACCGCCACAACGCTCGACTTTTACCGTCGTTTAGTTGACGCAAACGCGACCGATAAACAATACGTTTTTGTCGGCAGAATCGCGACGCTGATTTGGGGGATTTTCGCCTGCCTTGTCGCCACGCAAGCGACTAACCTTGGCTCGCTAATTGAAGTGGTTAATAAGTTTGGCTCATTTTTCTATGGCTCGTTATTAGGAGTTTTTGTGTTGGCATTTGCGGTCAAAAGAGCGAATTCACACGGAGCATTTTTCGGGCTTTTATTCGGAATTGCATCAGTTTGGGTTGCCAGTAATTACACGAAAATCGAGTTTTTATGGTTCAATGTGGTCGGTTGTTTGGTAACAGTTTTGGCGGGATATTTGATTAGCGTGATTGTTCCCGAACGAAAAATTCAAGAGAATTAAAATTTATTATGCGAAGCGTTTTATTTTGGGGATTGTTTCCTTTTTTGTTGCCGCAAGCAATTTATGTGCGAAAAAATGCACCAAAAGTTGTCGAAGCCGGCGGAGCAAAAGAAGGAAACATCGGAGCAGGTAAAAATTATAAACTGATTGCAATCGGCGATTCGATTATTTCCGGCGTTGGTGCAGAAAAATTGACTGATGCCTTAGTCGGACAAACCGCGAAACAATTATCTGAAATTTTGGATTGTGAAATAAGTTGGGTTTCTCGCGGAAGCATCGGAGCCGATTCAAAGAAAATTCTTAATCGTTTGGTCAAAAAATTACCTGACGAAGAAGCAGATTTTATGATTTTATCGGTTGGCGTAAACGATTTAACAGGTTTGAAAAGTTTATCGAGATTTGAAAAAACACTCTCGGAATTGCTGTTTGCACTAATCAAACACTCGCCAAACGCGATAATTGCAGTCGCGGGAATTCCGCCGCTGAGAGGTTTTCCGCTTTTGCCGCGCCTTTGCGAGCGTTGTTCGGCGTTCGCGGCGAATCGTTCGATTTAGTAATTCAAAAAGTAGTTTCTAAAAATTCGTTCGCCGTTTATGTTCCGTTGGATTTTGAACCTTTACCCGAAAAATTTTCAGTTGACGGTTTTCATCCGTCGGAAAAAAGTTATACGGAATTCGGGCGGTTAATGGCGGGACAAATTATTGAAAGATTTAAGCAAACAACAGAAAAATAAATCTTCAGCCGTGCAAAAAGTTTGTCCGGTTATTTTGAGAAAACGAAACGGAAAACAAGAAATTTTGGCATTTCGACATCCGTTTGCCGGAATTCAACTTGTTAAAGGAACGGTTGAACCCGGCGAAATGATTCAAGTTGCGGCTTTACGCGAACTTGCCGAGGAATCCGGAATCGACAAGGTTTCGGCAATTGAATTCAAAAGCGTTTGGCACGTTGAAACGGAAAATCAAGTTTGGCATTTCTATTTTTGCGAAGTTGAAACGCATTTGCCTGAAAGTTGGAATTTTTTCGCAAACGATGACGGCGGATTGAATTTTGAGTTTTTTTGGTTTGATTTAACGGAAAAACCTTGCAACGAATGGCACTTTGTTTATCAAAATGCGTTGGAATTTATCAGGAAGTTATTGATTAAAGATGAAACATAGAGCAAAAAATATATTTACTGCGGTGCTTTTTACCTTTTGCCTTTTACCTTTTGCCTTGCAAGCTCAAGTTCGTGCCATTTACGATCGCGGTGCGGCAGGCTTAGGTCAACAGTTGAAACGTCTGCAAACTACGGCAAGCGCGATGCATACAGCGGCACATCCGGACGATGAAGATTCGGGTTTACTGGCTTATTTAGCACGCAAAGAAATGGCTCGAACTTCGTATTTATCGCTCAATCGCGGCGAAGGCGGACAGAACGTCATCGGCACGGAACTCTTTGAAAACCTTGGAGTTATCCGCACCGAAGAACTTTTGCAAGCACGCCGATTGGATGGCGGCGAACAATTTTTTACGCGCGTGATGGATTACGGATTTTCTAAAACTCGCAAAGAAGCCGCCGCGATTTGGGGCGAAGAAAAAACACTCGCCGATATGGTTCGGGCGATTCGTTTGTTTCGTCCGTTGGTAGTGATTTCCAGATTTTCAGGTACGCCTGCCGACGGACACGGGCAACATCAACTCGCCGGATATTTGTCGCCGATTGCGTTCAAATTCGCGGCTGATTCAAGCAAGTTTCCCGAACAATTTGCCGAAGGTTTAGCTCCTTGGCTGGCGTTGAAATTTTATGTCGGGCAAGGTTTCGGGGCAACTGCGACACCTGCAAGTTTGGTTTTGAACACGGGCGAATACGATAAATTGATCGGACGTTCGTATTTTGAAATTGCGATGGAAGGCAGAAGTCAGCATAAATCTCAGGAAATGGGGTTGCTTGAATTACGCGGAAAATTTACTTCGGGGTTGCGTTTGGTTGAAAGTTCAGCCCGAAAAGTTGAGAAAGAATCAAGTGTTTTTGACGGAATCGATACAACGATAACAGGAATTCCAAAACTTGTCGGCTTTGAAAACGGTGATTCTTTAATCACGAAAGAACTCCAAATTGCTCAGGAATCAGCCGAAAAAGCGTTGCAAGATTATAATATTTATCAACCGCAAACCGTTATTCCGTCTTTAGTTACAGGTCTGAAAGCGATTCGCCGAGCGCGACAAAACATCATCGGACAAAAACTTCCGAGATTTGCGACCGATGATTTGTTGGAGCAAAAAGAAAGTGAATTTTCGATTGCGTTGCAAATGGCGGCAAGCGTGGCGGTTGATGCTTTGAGCGATTCCGAAACGATTATCGGCGGTGATTCGGCAAATGTCGTTGTGCGGGTTTTTGCGCCTGAAAGTACTTTCGTCAAAGTTAAAAATGTTTCGCTGAATATGCCGAAAAACTGGAAAGCCGATAACTCGGTCGAGCCGAAACAAGATGAAAGCGCGTTTCGTCCGCGTCGTGAAACGGGTATAAGCGCTTCGTTTTTCAAAGTTTCCGCTCCGCCGGATGCCAAGTTTTCGCAACCTTATTGGCTTGAAAACGCGCGTCAAAAAGATTTTACGTTTGATTGGAAAGATGCAAACACAAAAAATATGCCTTTTCAAAAACCGTTAATTTCGGCGGACATCAAACTGGAAATCGGCGGCGATGAAATCACGATTAAAAAAGAAGTCCAATTTCGTTTCGCGGACGATATTCGAGGTGAAATTCGCCGTGATTTGAATGTCGCGCCGCAAATTTCGGTCGCCGTCGATTCAAACTTAATCATCGCTCCGCAATCGACCAAATCAAGTTCGCAACGGCTGATTTTATCGGTTACAAACAACGGTTTACGCGAAACAAAAGGAACGCTGAAGCCGGAATTGCCCGCAAATTGGAAATCTTCGCCAAACTCGGCGGACTTTGCCTTAAAGCAACGCGGCGAAAAAGCAACGATTATTTTCGATGTTAAAATCCCTGCCAATACTTTGCCGAACGATTATAAAATTACGGCTAACGCAGTCATCGACGGGCAAATTTTTAACCAAACTCAGACGACAATCGCATATCCGCATATCCAAACTCATTATCGTTATCTGCCGGCGGAAGTTTCTGCGAAAGTGTTGGATTTGCGAGTTTCACCCGTCAATGTCGGTTATATTATGGGCAGCGGCGACAAGATTCCCGAAGCGATCAAACAGCTTGGTTTAGACGTTACAATGTTGGAAGAAAAGGACTTAGCAACCGGCGATTTGTCTAAATTCGAGACGATTGTGGTCGGAATTCGCGCTTCGCAAGTTCGCCAAGATTTTGTTGCAAACAATAATCGAGTGCTTGATTATGTCAAAAATGGCGGAACTTTGATTGTGCAATATCAAAATGCGGATTATACGAAAAATAATATGTTGCCGTTTCCCGCCAAACTCGAAGGTGTCAGTAACGGCAATCAACGATTTTCCAATTTGCGGGTTACCGATGAAAACGCCAAGGTTACAATTCTCGAACCCAAAAATGCCGTATTCAATTTCCCGAATAAAATCACCGACAAAGATTTTGAGAACTGGATTCAAGAGCGAAATTTATGGTGTTTGACCGATTTCGGGACTGAATATACGCCGTTGCTTTCCGCTGCCGACGAAGGCGAAGAGCAAATAAACGGCGGAATGCTGTATGCGGAAATCGGCAAAGGCAAATATCTTTACAGTTCGTATTCGTGGTTCAGGCAACTGCCGAACGGAAATTCGGGCGCGTATCGAATTTTTGCAAATATGTTAAGTATTGGTTCAAAAAAGAAGTAGTTTTAATGTAGAATTCGCCGGGAACGCAAAGGAAAGTCTTTTAATATTCTGTGTTCTCTGCGATTAATTTTTTATGACAGAAGAAAAATTTCCGGCGGCGAATTATAAAAAAAATGTACTCGAAGATTGCTTTGAAGATGCGAAAAAGTATTTTCTCGAAGCGTATATCAACGTTGATTTTGCCCACGCAATAATGCTTGCCGAGCAACAAATTATTACCGAAGATGAACTTACGTTGTTGCTTAAAGCCTTGCAGTTACTTGATTTAGATGAAATTCGGAGGGCTGAATACGACGGCACTTTTGAAGATTTATTTTATTATTTACAACGCGAAATTGCGAAAAATTGCGATGCGGAGACAGCGGGGAAATTGCACACGGCACGCAGCCGCAACGACATTGATGTGACGATTTATCGGCTTTATCTTCGTCCGAATCTGTTGGAATTGCTTCGTGAAACAATGAATTTACGCGAGGTTTTTTTGAATCTTGCCGCCGAACATTACGAAACTTTGATTCCCGCATACACACACACGCAACCTGCGCAGCCTTCGACGCTGGCACATTTTTTGCTGGCGATGGCGGAAAATTTGGGACGCGATATCAAGCGTTTGCAACGCGCTTACGACAATATGAATTTTTGTCCGTTGGGTGCGTGTGCGATTACGACGACAGGTTTTCCGATAAATCGACATCGCACGGCGGAACTTCTCGGATTTTCCGCCCCGACCGTAAACTCTTACGGCTCAATCGCTTCCGTCGATTATTTTACCGAAATGCTCGGCACAATGTCGGCGTTGGTTGTCAACACAGGAAAATTTGCGCAGGAATTTTTGCTGATGGCGATGTCGGAATTTAACGTGATTCGTTTGCCCGACGGATTTGTGCAAGGAAGTTCGATCATGCCGCAAAAACGAAATCCGGTTGCGTTGGAACATATTCGCGTTTTGTCGAGTAAGGCTTTGGGGCAATCGTTGGGCGTGATGACGGCGATTCATAACACGCCGTTTGGCGACATCAACGACGTTGAAGACGACTTGCAACCGTTGATTTATCACGCCTTGCGGGACGCGACTCGTTCGGTTTCGCTCTTTGCGGCAACCTTAAAATCGGCAACCTTTAACCTTGAAATTTTGCGACATCGTGCCGAAGCTAATTTTATTACGGTTACGGAATTAGCCGATTCGATTGTTCGCAAAGAAAATTTATCGTTTCAAATTTCGCATAAAATTGTCGGAATCTGCGTCAAAAAAGCGCTTGCCGAAAAAGGTGGAATTACACACGAAATTTTGCAAAACGCGGCGAAAGAAGTTCTTGGCAGAGAATTGAATTTTACGGAAAGCGAGCTGAAAGAAACCTTAACACCCGAATACTTTGTTTCGATTCGGACAATTTACGGCGGAACTGCTCCGAGCGAAACGAAGCGTGCTTTGGCGGTTGAAAGAAAAGCGGAAACTGATGATAATAAATGGTTTAGCGGAACTGAAAAGAGTTTGACAAACGCGACCGAGAGCTTGATTTCAACCGTAATCGGCAAATTAAAACCGTAATGGTTTTAGAAAAAACGGCGAAGTTACACGACATTTTCAAATCAGCTTTTTCATATTTCATCAAATTTATCTCAATGATCTATCTGTGCCGGTTTTTTACAAGTTTTTATAACATCTTTTTAATTTCGCAAGAGGTTTGATGTGTTTTTTGCCGAAAACTTGCATACTTTTTCAAAAATAATTTTATAAACCGTAAATTCCGACCGGAAATAGAAACCGGCTTGAAATTTATGTATAATTTTGACAATGAAGATCGTTTTGGCAAACCAACACAACGGAGCTGAGCTGACGTTTGAACAACCTCTCGTAAAAATCGGACGTGATGCGAATAATTGTCAAATTGTCTTTGAACAATCGCAATTTCCGGCGGTTTCACGCCATCACGCAGAGATTCGTTGGCAAAATTCACAGCCGTTTTTGATTGATTCCGGATCGACTTACGGAACTTTTTTGAACGGACAAAAAATCTCGCAACCGACCCCGATTCAAGTTGCCAGCAAAATTCAATTCGGTACAGAAGGTCCGATTATGATTGTTTTGTGGTTTGAAGCGACAAAAAACAATCAGCCGCCGCCACAAATTTCGCCACAAGTTTCGCCGAAACATAATCCGCCGAATTCACCGCAAATCAGTCCGCCGAAAGTTTCAAACGTGAACGCCCGACTCGAATTTGTCGGACAACAGCGTGAATCCGTAAAGTTAAACAAACAAAGTATTTGGTTCGGCAGAAATCCCGATTGCGAAGTTATTTTTGATACAAACGCGATTATGGTTTCTCGGAAACATGCGGAAATTTCGACCGCAAACAACGGGTTTATTTTGACCGACAATAAAAGTTTTAACGGAACTTTGGTCAACGGAAACCGTATTTCTACGCCGACTCCGCTGTATCATCACGACCAAATTCAGATTGGCGTAAACGGTCCGATTTTGCGTCTCGATTCGCCGAATTTGGTTGCTCCGAAAGGTGCGAGTTTAGCCGGACAACGCTCGATTGCGATCGGGCAACTCGCTGATTTTGTTGAGGTTACACCGCAAGTTGTCGGCTCTAAAACGATGGTTTTCAAATCCGAAGACCTTTCACGAAAAATAGAAAACACGGAACCGCAACTGATAATGTCGCTGGCTTTCGGCAACAAAAATCAACTGACAATCGGACGCGGAAACGAAAACGACATCAGTCTCGACGGTTTGCAGATTTCCAATGCTCACGCCCGTCTGACGCTTACTAATACGGGAGTTTCGGTCGAAGATTCGGGTTCGACAAACGGCGTTTTCGTCAACGGAAATCGAGTTTCGCGGTCGCAAATTTCGCCGAATGATGCGGTGCAAATCGGTTCGTTCGTCATCAAAATCAATCAAAACGGCAACATCGGCGTTTTTGATACTCGTTCAAAAACGCGGATTGATGCGGTCAATATCACCAAAGAAGTGAAAAATCGGGCGGGCGGCGGAAAAATTCGTCTGCTTGACGGCGTTTCGCTTTCGATTCAGCCGAACGAATTTATCGGTTTGCTGGGACCGTCGGGAGCGGGGAAGTCAACGTTTATGGACGCTCTGAACGGAATGCGTCCGGCTTCGAGCGGTAATGTTTTGATAAATAATCTTAATCTCTACGAACATCTCGATTCGTTCAAACAATCAATCGGCTACGTTCCGCAAGACGATATTATTCACCGCGAATTAACCGTTTATCGAACGCTTTATTATGTCGCCAAATTGCGATTATCGAACGATGTTTCTAAAAAAGAGATTGACGAAATAATCTCTGAAGTACTTGATGTTACGGGACTTAGCGAACGAAAAGATGTGCCGATAAACCAACTTTCGGGCGGACAACGCAAACGAGTTTCGATTGCCGTCGAATTGATTACAAAACCTTCCGTGATATTTTTGGACGAACCGACTTCGGGACTCGATCCGGCGACTGAAGAGAAAATAATGAAACTTTTTCGTCAGATTGCCGAATCCGGAAGAACGGTAATTTTGACGACTCATGCGATGGAAAATGTCAAACTTTTTGACAAAATTGTGGTTCTGATGCGTGGTAAACTTGCCTTTTACGGAACGCCGGACGAAGCCTTAAAGCATTTGAATGCAGTAAGTTTCAAAGAACTTTACGACAAATTGGAAGAACCTGTCGAAACGGAAATCAGAAAACACGGAGAATCGAACCGGCAACAAATTACCGAACAAGTTGCCGAAAATTGGAAGCAGAAATTTACCCAAACTTTGCAATATCAGCAAAATGTTCACGAACCTTTGAGCAAAATCGGGCAACAACAATCAAGCGGCGCGCAGAAGAAAAATCGGCTCGGAATTTTCGGTGCGATTCGACAGTTTTTTACGCTTTCACGCCGATACCGGGAAGTGCTTTTTCGTGATAAGTTCACTCTTTTCATACTTTTAGCTCAAGCACCCGTGATTGCGTTGCTGACGATGTTAGTCGTTGACGGCAAACAACCGCGAGATGCGATTTATTTTGTCGTGTCATTGGTTGCGGTGTGGTTCGGAACGTCGGTTGCGGCACGCGAAATTATCCGCGAAAAACCTATTTACAACCGTGAACGAATGGTCAATCTCGGACTTTTGCCGTATCTGTCGTCCAAGATTTTTATACTCGGAATTATCGTTTCAATTCAATGTTTGCTCGTTTTTATTCCGCTTAAGTTGTTTGATTTAATAGGTTTAATGTCAATGCCCGGACAAGCGGTCGGTATTCCGCAACTGTTTGTGATGATTCTCACGGCGGCGGTCGGCATCACGCTGGGCTTACTTATTTCGGCGCTTGTCAAAACGTCGGAAATGGCAACTTCGCTCGTTCCGCTTATTTTGATTCCGCAAATTTTGTTTTCGGGAATTTTCGGCGTGCCGACGAGCATATCTAAACCGGTGAGTTTATTGATGCCCGCAACGCTTTCGTTTGACGCGATGAAGCGATTTTCGATGCTCGATACGTTGCAGGAAGAAGGTGCGGACGCGGACGGGAAAACGAAAGGTTTGGGGCTGTATAAATTTATCGAAAAACAGAATGACCAAATAATTGCCGATTCAAAAAAGGAAATCGACGATTATAAAACAAGCACTGAAAACTCGATTCGGGACAGTTTGAAAGACAACGCGCCGCCTGTTTTGGACGATCCGCCGAAGCCGAAAGACGCGGTGAAAATTCCGAAAGATTTGAGCAAATATGTTAATTTTTTGCATCCGTGGCTGCACGAAATTTTGAATCAACTCGTTTTGATGTTAATGTTTATTGGGTTGATTTCAGCAACTTTAATTATTTTGCGTTTGAAAGACATTAAGTAAATTATTATGAAATTTTTATTATCGTTAATTATATTTATCGCGTTATTTTCGTTTGGTTGCGGAAACGCGACTTCAACGAATGTCGTTGAAAACAAACAAGTTGCGGCGAATACTGCGACAGCCGCCAAAAAAGATTCGAGTAAATTGGAAGCAATGCCGATTTCTTTGATGCAGGCTCAACTAAAAACAATCGACGGCAAACCATTTAAGCTGGAAGATTACAAAGGCAAAGTTTTACTGGTAAATTTATGGGCAACTTGGTGTCCGCCGTGTATCAAAGAAATGCCTGAGATACAAAAACTCAGCGATGAAATGAAGGATAATTTTCAAGCGGTGAGCATCACAAATTATGACGAAGAAAATCTTGAAACAAGCGTAAAGAAGTTTTTAACCGACAAAAAATTTACTTATCAACAAGGAATTGCCGACAAAAATGTGATGGAAATGTTGGTTAAGCAATCAAAAATGGATGCGATTCCGGTTAATTTTGTGATTACGAAAGACGGGAAAATTGCCAAAACTTTGGTTGGCGGTAAAAAATACGAAGAGTTCAAAGCGGCGAAAGAAGAAGCCTTAAGTTATTAAGTATATGAAAAAATTAGCCTTATTTATTTGTTTAAGTGTTGTGTTATCAATGGGTTGCAAACTTGCTACGGGTCAGCAAAAAGGTCCGACCGACGCAAATTCATCTTCAGTCGGAACGAAAGACGCAACAAAAGACTATCCGATGATGCCGGCAAGTGTCATGCAAAACGAAATTAAATTGCTTGACGGCAAGACGCTGAAACTTGAGCAATATCAAGGTAAAGCAATTATCATTAACATTTGGGGAACTTGGTGCGGACCGTGCAGAATGGAAATTCCCGAATTGATGAAATTGAAAGATGAATTTGGCGATAAAGGATTGGAAGTAGTCGGGTTATCACTTGGACGCGATGAGATTACCGAGCCTGAACCGGTCGTAAAATCGTATGTTACGGCAACTGCCATAAACTACGACATCGGATTTTTGAACGCCGGAATCCGCACAGGTTTGAGCGATATTGCCCCGATCGGAGCCGTGCCGACGAGTTATGTAATCAGCAAAGACGGGAAAATTCGGGCAGTTTTTCAAGGTGCGGGACAAAAAACAATCGATAAAATGAGGGCGGCAGTTGAAAAAGCGGTCAGCGAATAAATAAAACGTTTGGTCATCGGCTCATACTTTCAGATGAAAAAGTATTTAATGAGAAAGCAACCAAAATACTTTTTCATCGGTTCCGTATTGTGTGCAGACTTTTCCGGTTCGGCTTTTACCTGAAACAACTTTACCTTTTTTCAACAAAACTACTTGCATTTCTTCACCGCATTTACTTTTTTCATCGGAATCCGAGCTGACCTTTCCGACAATCAAAAAAACTTTTGCATTTATGTCTTTGTATGTAAAAGAACGCACCTTTTCTTTATTGTCTCTGACAACTCGGCAATTTGCCGACAAGTCTAAAGTCAAACTTGATGATTTCCGGTTTCGGGCAAAATTCAAAACACATTTGCCGTCTTTTTCGATTAACTCGAATTTGTAATTGCTAAACGCAAAAACATCATTGTTGCCGTCAACCGATTGCGCGAAAACCGGTGCCATTTGCCAAATCAAAAATATTACCGAAAGAAATATGTATTTTCTCATGTCGTCAACTCCCAAAACCAAACTTGTCCGGAGCGTCCGAAATAGTCGGAATTGGCGTTAGCCCCTGACATTACAGTTCCATTCCAAACGTCAATGTGGTCGCCTTGATTTCCTGCTCCCCAAAAATTTTGACAAAATACAATTCCGTTTTTACCTTGCACACCGGACAAAACTGTTTGTTGAAATACCGGTTGTGTCGCTCTGCCTTTTGTATATCTTGTCGGACTGCCGAGTTGGGCGGCTTCGGCAAGCCAATCTGCCAATTCTTGCGCTCTGATAACATGGTTTGTATGACCGTACCAACATTTGACCTTATGGCAAGCGTCAAGATTAGCAGTTGCTCCGATCAAAGCCACACTCATTTTTATTGCGCATTGATTGTCAAAAGCAGGCATTCCGTCTTTATTTTTACAAGGAAAAGGTTCGGGCGGCGTTAAATTTAACGGATGACTTGTCCATAGACTTTGAAATTGAATGTTCATATAAATTAAAAGACTGTACTGTGTTCAAGCAAATAATTCGGTGGGTAATGAGTATTTATGTTTTATCCGAGCTTTTCTGTTGCCCGCGACATTAGACGCAAATAAAAGTATTTTTTGCGGATATATTTTTATTATTTTTATTCAGAGGTAACTTTGTGAGATTGTGAACTAGCCCAAAGGTCGTAAAAGTCCGCGATAAATTCCTAAAATGTCTATTTGGTCGGCGGCGATAGTAATTGTTTGAAAATTGTCATTTGCAGGTCGAAGCTCTATTTCCGCCCCGATTCGATAGTATTTTTTCAATACAACCTCTTTGTTGTCAACAATTGCAACAACACAATCACCGTCGCGGGCAAATTGTTTTTTCTCGATTAAAGCAATATCGCCTTCGCAGATATGTTCGTCAAGCATTGCTTCGTTCGGTACGCGAAAGGCTCGAATTTTTTCCGGCGAAGTGTGTCCGAGCAAATAATACGGTACAAAAAGCGGCTCGTTTTCCCAATCTTCAACCGGTTTTTTATCAATCGAAAGTTCCAACCACTCGATTTCGTGCGTTACGTCAACCACCGATTTATTCGGACGCACATCAAGCCCGAAAGCTCCGTTTTCGCGGCGGCGGGAAATCAATCCTTGCTTTTCGAGCGAGGCAATATGTTTGGCGATGCCGGCTTTCGACGAAACGCCCAAGTGCCACGCGATTTGCTGGTACGAAGGTTCGTAGCCGTGCTGTTCGATATAGCGGATAATATATTCGAGAACTTCTTTTTGTCGTTTAGTACGTGGTTGCATTGAATAAAGAAAACGCGGTGTTTTTGAACCGAAAGTAAAATTCTATTTGCCTTGCTTCAAAAAATCAAAAGCCGATTTCAATTAAACTTTGTTAAACTTTTACAAAAAAGTATTGACGGCAAGGCAGAATAAAAGTTAAAATTTGCATTGTATCCGGTTCGGTACTAAAATTACCTTACAAAAAAAATCTAACTCGCAGTAACCTTTTTACTATGAATAAAATCGACGATTTATTACGAATGGCTATCAGTTTCGGGGCTTCAGATTTGCATTTGCGGGTCGGAAGTTCGCCGGTTGTGCGGGTTACGGGCGAATTGCGTCCGCTCGGCAACATCGAAAAATTATCGCAGGAAGAGACGTTGGAAATGGCTTTTTCGATGATGTCAAATCGTCAAAAACAGCATTTCAAAGAAGCGTTTGAAGTTGACATCGGTTACGGCGTTTCAGGGTTGGGACGATTTCGCGTCAATATTTTTCAACAACGCGGGACAATCGGAATTGTTGCTCGCGTCATTCCCGATCAAATTCGCAGTTTTTCCGAACTCGGATTACCGCCCGTTTTGCAAAAAATCGCCGAAGAACAACGCGGTTTAGTTTTGGTAACAGGCACCACAGGTTCGGGCAAATCAACGACTTTGGCGGCGATGGTCGATTACATCAATCAAAACCGCAGTTCGCACATTGTTACGGTCGAAGACCCGATCGAATTTTTGCACAAAAATAAAAAATCTTTTGTCACACAACGAGAAATCGATGTTGACACACGCTCGTTTGCCGAAGCTCTGCGCGGTTCGCTGCGCCAAGATCCCGATGTCATTTTAGTCGGTGAAATGCGTGATATGGAAACGATGGAAACTGCGTTGAGTGCGGCGGAAACGGGACATCTGGTGTTGTCCACGTTGCACACGCTTGATGCGGTCGAAACAATAAATCGTATTTTGACGGCATTTCCGCCGTTTCAACAACGAATGATTCGGGTTCAACTCGCGGGACTTTTGCGCGGAATTGTTTCACAACGTTTGATGAAATCCGCCAAAGGTCGCGGTCGAGTTCCGGCAATCGAGGTTTTGGTTTCTACCGGTTTGGTGCGCGAATATATTTTGAACGAAGAAAAAACTTCGCAAATTCGTGATGCAATTTCCGCCGGAACTTCGCAATACGGTATGCAGACTTTCGACCAATCGCTGTTTTATTTGTACCAAGCCCAAATGATTACGCTTGACGAAGCGCTTCGCGGCGCCAGTAACCCGGACGATTTCCGGTTGCGTCTTGCGGGCATTTCAAACACGACCACGCAAGCTAGAGAATCGATGGAAAGCGCTTCCGGCGTTTCACTGATGAACGATTATATTTCAAGGTAAAGGCTGCTTGAAACTGAACGAATTAACCGCAAATAAAAGCCGAATATCGGGACTCATTTGCGGTTTTTTGTCAGTTGAAACAGAAAAAGACGGCGAAGTTTTTTTCAAACAACGCCGTCAAAATAATTTTTAATTTCAACCGGTTTTACTTTCCGCCGCCAAGTATGCTTGAAAGCATATTTGTAACATTGCTCAAAACATCGTCCGTTGGTTTTTGAGCGTTGAAAAGTTTGCTGAAAGGATTGTCTTTTCCAAAAACGCCTTCTAACAAAGAACCTAAACCACCCTTTGCCGCACCACCCAAGATGCCCCCGATAATTCCGCCGCCGCCGCCAAGTAATCCGCTGATAGCTCCGCCAATTAATCCGAACATATTTTTGTTTCTCCTTTTTTTATTTGAAAATGCTTACAACTTAAATTTCGTTTCTCAATTACAGTTATCCGGGTAAATAATAAAAAGTTTCCTGTTTTTTATATTTTTGAAAAAAAACATAAATAATTCGGCAAATCTTCAAAACAGTTGTAAAATTACTCGATGAATTCCTCGGTAAATAAGCAGGTTTAAGCCCGAATTCCATTTCATATCCTTGACAAAGCTACTAAAGTGCTTATAAAATCTAGTTTTATCTGGCTGAAAGTACATTAAATGTATTTGGATAAAAGCCTAATAATCTTGACTTAACTCTACTTTTCCCGAAAGTCGGACAGTTTTTTCTACGGTTCAGGGATTCACCAAGTTATAGCAAATACAAGGTTTAACCATAATTTAAGGCAGATAAATAATAAATAATTTATAGTAGCTACTTTTATCAAAAGGAATTTAACAGAAGTTTTCATGGCAAACGAGGAAATAAAAGAGACTGAAGAAACACAAGTAATTGTGGAGTCAGTCGAGGAAAAAACCGCTGCTTCTGCGGGCGTAAATGCGGAAGAAGAACAAAGTTCACCCGAATTGGACTTTGGAGCGATTCTTGAGCAATTTGAGCAAGAACAAACAGTTTACAGCAAAGGCGAAACGGTTACAGGTAAAGTCGTCGGCGTTTCCGAACGCGGCGTTTTAGTTGATTTTGGTTATAAATCCGAAGGCGTGGTCGAAGCCGAAGAATTTACAACTGCGACCGGCGAAATGACTGTCAAAGTCGGCGATGAGGTTGAAGTTGTCATCAGGGCAATAGATTCCGGCGATTCGCAACCGAGACTTTCTTTTCTTGACGCAAAAAACCGTAAATCTTGGGTTATAATCGAAGAGGCTTTCAAAAACGAAGCAGTCATTACCGGACACATCACGGGCAAAACCAAAGGCGGTTTAACAGTTGATTTGGAAGGTGTTGAAGCGTTTTTGCCAAGCTCGTTGATTGATTCGCGTCCGATTCGCAACCTTGATTCGTATCTGGGGCAAGACATCGAGACTAAAATCATCAAATGCAGCCGAAAACGCAATAATATTGTGCTTTCGCGCAAGATTATTACCGATGAAGTCGTTAATGCCCAAAAAGCAATCACGTTAGATCAACTTGCCGAAGGCTATATCGTCGAAGGAAAAATCAAAAATTTGACCGAGTACGGCGCGTTTGTTGACTTAGGCGGAATCGACGGCTTGTTGCACGTTACCGATATGTCGTGGAGCAGACTGCAAAATCCTAAATCTTTATTCAAATCGGGCGACAATGTTCAAGTCAAAGTCTTGAAATTTGACCGCGACAGAGAAAAAGTTTCGCTTGGTTACAAACAACTTTTGCCCGATCCGTGGTCAACCGTAGTCGAACTTTATCCGGTTGGCGCGAAATTGAACGGAAAAGTTTCGAGTGCGACCGAATACGGCGCATTTATTGAACTTGAATCGGGTGTCGAAGGTTTGGTTCACGTTTCGGAAATGAGTTGGTCAAAACGCCAAAAAAGTCCGAAGCAGATGGTCAAAGTCGGCGAAGAAGTTGAAGTTCAAGTTCTCGGGATTGACCAACACGACCGCCGAATCAGTCTTGGAATGAAACAACTCCAAACAAATCCTTGGGAATCGGTGATGGAAAAATATCGCATCGGTTCAAAAGTTATCGGAAAAGTTCGTAATTTAACCGATTTCGGAGTATTTGTCGAGATTGAAGACGGCGTTGACGGTTTAGTTCACGTTTCGGACATTTCGCACTCCAAAAAAATCAAACACGCGAAAGATGTGTTGAAACGCGGTCAAGAAGTCGAAGCCGTGATTACCCGAATCGATTACGACGGCAAACGAATTTCGATGTCTATCAAGGAATTAACGCCGAGTGCGTGGGATTCGTTTATTCAAACACACAAACCCGGTGATGTGGTGAAAGGAAAAATTTCACGGTTTGCAAACTTTGGTGTTTTTGTCGAATTGGGTGATGAACTTGAAGGTTTATGTCATATTTCCGAACTTTCCGACGAAAGAGTAGATAAAGCCGAAAGTGTGGTTGAAATCGGGCAAGAAATGGATTTCAAGATTTTAAGAATTGAATCTGATGTTCAAAAAATCGGACTTTCAGCTCGCGCGGTCGGCAAAGAAGACGATCCGGAAATGGACACAAAAGTTTATTCTACCGAAGCAAAAGGCGGAATGGCTTCACTTGGTGAATTGGCAAATTTGAGAATAAATGTCAATACGGATGAGGTAAAGTAGGTTTTAGCAATTAAAAATAAAAACTAAGGTCTTAGGAGAAAAAAATGACAAAAGCAGATTTAGTTGAACAAGTTGCGAAAGAAACAGATATGACAAAAAAAGATGCGGAACAACTGGTCGAAGTTGTGTTTGAAAGCATCATCGGAGCTTTGAATAACGGTGATAAAATCGAGCTTCGCGGTTTTGGAAGTTTCCGTGTGCGTGAACGAAATGCCCGCACAGGTCGTAATCCTAAAACAGGTGCCACAGTCAATATTCCGGCGAAAAGAGTTGCATACTTTAAGCCGGGCAAAGAACTGAAAGACATTGTCAATAAATAAACTTTAGTTTGGCGAAAGAAGTTCTTTCGCAGGTTCTCAAACCTAAACCAATAACGTGGATGTATTATGGAGTCCGTGGCGATACAATTATATCAAAGCCGATAAATCAACTTTAGAGGCTCAAAGCAGTTGTGTATTTTGCGGATTACTTTTAAACTCGGCAACTGATGAAGAAAAATTTATTCTTCATCGTGCCGAGTTTAACTTTGTTATTCTCAACATTTATCCTTATATCAGCGGACATTTGATGATTATTCCGTACCAACATTTGGCTGACCTCGACCAAGCCGACAAAAAAACAACCGATGAATTGATGGATTTAACCAAGCACTGCCAAACTGCCTTGCGAAAAATTTATCAACCCGACGGCATAAATCTGGGTATGAATTTCGGGAAAGCGGCAGGTGCCGGCGTTGCCGAACATTATCATCTGCATCTTTTGCCGCGTTGGGTCGGCGATGCAAATTTTATGACCGCGATTGGTCAAACTCGCACGATTCCCGAATCTCTGCAAACAACTTTCGATAAATTAAAAACGCAATTCAGTTGATTTTTTCTCGACAATTCGGCTCCGAAATGTTTCAATAAAATCAAGACTTTAGCAGATTATTTCTCAAAATGGCACGCAGACGAAATCGAAATATCCAACGCACCGAACGCTCGTATGAAGAGTTTTTATACAACGCCCCAACGCTGCAAATATCACGAACCGAACTGATTAGAATGATTCGCGGCGGCGAAGACACTTATTTTGAACTCAAAGTAAAACTTTCAAATTCTGAAAAAATTGCCCAAGGAATAATTGCTCTGGCGAACACCGACGGCGGAATTTTTGTCTTTGGCGTGAGCGATCAACTGCGAATCGAAGGCTTGGAAAATCCCGAAGAAGTGCGAACCGAACTCGTCCGAATTTGCCGCGAAGAAATTTATCCGCCGTTGGTGCCGTTGCTTGATATGATGTCTTTTGACAACGGCAGACGCATTATTGCCCTCGAAGTCGTTGGAAATAAAAAGCCGTATCGAACAAAAGACGGCAGGTTTTTTATGCGTTTCGGGGCAGAAAAACGCGAGGCTTCACGCGAAGAATTATCAAGTTGGTTAGACGAAATCCGTCCGCTTAATTATGAAAATATCCCGGTTGTCGGCGCGACTGAAACAGACATTGACGATGCTTTGCTGTGGAGTTTTGCGAAAAAATTTGAAGACGACATTGACAGTAAATTTACTTGGGAAACCGGCGAGTTTTTGCGAAAAGATTTGTTGTTGGCGGTCGGTACCATCGAAGAAATCACGCCGACCGTTGCCGCGATTTTATTGTTCGGCAAAAACGAACGAGTTCCGCAACTCTTACCGCGTTCAACTGTTTACGCAACTCGGTTTTCAGGTGAAAACGGTCAGTCCCAAGTCGTCGAAACCGTTGAAATTAAAGGGAATTTAGTCACAATTTACGAACAAAGTTTGCGGTTTATCAAACGCTGGTGCGATTTGCTCGCAGAAAAGCAAAAAAAAGCGGTAAGCTCAAATTCGCCGATTGTTTCGCGGCAGTCTTATCAAGAAAATGTAGTTTGCGAAATGGTTGTCAACGCTTTGGTTCATCGAGATATGGCGTTACGCGACAACAAAACACGCCTTCATATTTTCGATAACGCGATTGAAATAATCAATCCGCGCCGCACCAACGGTTTTGTTCCGCCTGCTTCGCGGGCAATCCGTTACGGCATCACACAGCGTTTGAATCCGCAAATTACCTCGATTTTTCACAGTCCCGCGTACGAAGCAAATCGGTTTTCGAGCAGTTTGCCGCAGTTGCTCAAAGACGCGCGAAACTTTTCGGATAAACGCGCCGAAATTCAAACAAACAACGACGAATTTCGACTCAAAATTTTTGGTCGGTAAAATAATAAACCGGTTGCTTCAACTAAGTTAAAGGCAACCGGTTTATTTATGTAAAGCAATCGAAAAGTT
Source organism: Acidobacteriota bacterium (assembly GCA_031430435.1). Taxonomy (GTDB): domain Bacteria; phylum Acidobacteriota; class Blastocatellia; order Pyrinomonadales; family Pyrinomonadaceae; genus JANNVK01. Next base: position 79,651 of record JANPBM010000004.1, on the reverse strand, counting down.
CTATTTTTTTGCCGAAAAATAAAACGGACGATGTTGAATAACTAAATCTTTGTCATCGTATTTGCCGTCAAGGTCAACATCTATCGACACTTTCAATGTATTTCTTTTGCCGTCTTTTTTCTCGCCCGCGTCAAATGCAAGACTGTATTGGCTTCGCAAAAAAGTATTGATGTTGCGTAAATCATCGGGAATTTCGCTCTCGAAAGTAATCGGATAATGAAATCCGCCGGATTCTTTGGCAAAAGTATTCATCGCGTTTTGAGCTTGCAGAAAAGTTAAACGGTCAGGCAGTCCGGGAGATGTGCGACCCGGGTCAAGGTTTTCTCCGTACAATTTGAAAAATAAATTTCCCGTGCTGATAATATAAAAAGGAATTCCTGCTTCCTGCACAATTCGGCGAATCTCGTCGTAACGAGTTTTGCTGAACGTATCGATACCCGAAGCGACTAGAATAATCGCTCGTCGTTTTGCTTTAACTGCAACCATTCCGGCGTAATTCGATGATTTTTCTTTTGAATTTTCCAAAACAACCGTGTCGCCTTTTCCGCCCAAAAGTGCAAATTTCATCGCATCAAACAAATTATTTTCACGAAACGCGGGGTTATTTCTGAGCAACAAATTGATTGTGTCTTGAATTCTTCGCGGATCGTTGGTGAAATCCGTAATCGGAGTCGGGCGAATATCAAACGCAATGACGGACGCATAATCGTTTGGCGGTTTGATAAAATTCGACAGAAAAAAAGCAACGGGACGCACAACTTCTAGTTTTCCTTCGCCTTGCCGCAATCCGGGTGAATTGCCGAAAATCTCCGACCACTTGCTGTATTCCACGACCACACTAACCGTAATCGGCGCTTCGGGCGTGGCGAAATTCGTAATGTCTTGTTTTGTGCCGTTTTCAAAAATCGCAAAATTTTCTTTTTTTAAATTCGTCAAAATTTGTCCGGTTTTTTTGTTGTAAACAACGGTGTCAACATTGACCGTATTTGTCTGAATAATCAGAACTTCGGTGTCTTGAACGGCGTTTTTTTCGTCCTCGCGTTCCTTCTCTTTTTGCTTGCGAAGCTCATCTTCTTTTTTGCGTTCTTCCTCAGTTTTTGTCACATCGGGACGCTGGTTTTTTTTGTCGGTGCCGGCGGGAGTTTCAGTCGGTTTTTGCGGTTTTGATTGGGCAAACGCAGACAAATTCAGACAAATAACGCCGACAAGTAAAACGAAAATACGATAATTTTTTGACATAACATTTCTTTTATACCATTTTTAGATTCATTTACGGGCATTTTAGTTGGAAAATTTGTTGATTTCAGTTACAAAAAAAACGACACACGAGTAAAAACTTGTGTGTCGCCGAAAATAATAAGGAGGACAGAAAAACTATTTAACGTTCGGATCGATCTCGATTGTAACATTGAACGCACCGGAATTATCGTCCAAGTTGCCTTCGTTAATGCCGAGAAATAAAACGCCGTCGCGTTGGGCGACAAATTCACGCGAATTTCCGACAAAAATAAAGTCGTTATTGTCATCGCCGATGACGGCAAGAAGTCCGCCGGTTGCTTCGTCTTTTTTGAGTTTAGTTGCGTCGGTGATTGAGCTTACGCCTTCGGGAGTCGAATAACGACCGTTACCGAGCGAGATTCTGCCCGTTCCGCTGATTTTAATTCGTTGTCCTTTTTTGACAACCCAACCCGAATTTTTCCAACCGTTCGAAGTGTTATCAGCCAAAACCAGCGATGTTACAACAATCGGTTTCGGCTTATTGTTCGGAGTTCCCATCGTGTCGCCGCCGGACGAAACATTTGTGTTTGTCGAACGCGGGGTCGAAACCTCAGGCATTTTGCCAACCGTCGGATTAGCCGGAGGATTTTTGTTTCCGCCGACAATTATGACGTTTTGATTAGCCGGATAAGTTTGAGTTGTTACAGGTTTCGGAGTTGTCGGAACAGTTGAAACCGGTGTGGTTGGCGCTTTTGTCGCAATCACGGCATCAAATTCAATCTTGTCGATTTCATCGGCAAAAAACGACATTTGACGTTGACGATTGCCGTCGCCGATCATCACAATGAACTGCCCGTCTTTGAAACCAACGACTTTTCCTTTAACCACGCTTCCGTCTTTCAAACGGATTGTGTCAGCCAAAACCGAAAAACTTAATGACAAAAGTAAGCCTAAGACCAACGTAAAACGAAATAATTTAGATTTTAATAGCATAATATCTCCAAAGAAAACGGATTCGGAAAGAACAATAGAACAAATTTGTAGATGTAGATTGTGTGTTTCGGGTTGCAAGAGCATTTTGCAATCCCACGATTATTATACACACAACCTCAAATAGTTTGCAATCTTTAATTTTTACACGGCTTTATTTGATTTTCATAACCTCAAAATGTTATAAATCTATAACAAATAAAGTTATGGAAAATTTTGTCGAAAATTCGCTTAATCATTTTCAAGATGTCGTCCGCAAACGCATCGAAAATATCATCGATCATTACACCGATTCGGAAGAATTGTTGGTGTTTGTGGAAGGTCCGCGGTGGGTTACGCAAGGTTTTGAGAAGGTGAGTAAAGGTTGGCGAGATTTTAACGATTCGATGATTTCGGTTGAAAGTTGCGAATGGATCGAGTTTGAACCGATGGCAAAGGTCATCGGCGATTGCGGCGTGATTGCGGGAATTGTCGAGATGAAAGTTAATATCGGCGGCAATTTGAAAGTGATAAAATTTCGCGGAACGTTCGTTATGCAAAAAGAAAATGACGGTAAATGGCGGATTTTTCACGAACATTTTTCGCAACCGGCGGAAGATCCGTATGGTGTCGGGGATTGGTTGAAAGCATAGTTTGGGAAGAAAATGATATTTGGCGGTCTGACAACTGCGGGCGATTTGCTTTCGCGGAATGCACGAAATTTTCCCGGCGATGTCGGGCTGATTTTCGGCGAAAAGAAATTTACTTGGAAAGAACTTGATAAGCGGGCGAAATTATTCGCCGATTCGTTATTAAAGTCAGGTTTGGAACGTGGCGACCGCGTGGCGATTTACGCCAAAAACTCGAATCAATGGGTTGAAGCATTGTTCGGTTTGGCTCAAGTCGGCTTAGTTTCCGTAACGGTAAATTATCGTTTGACGGCGAACGAAGTCGCGTTTATCGTCGAGAATTCGGGTGCAAAAGCGATTATTTGCGACGAATCGACCGAGCAAAATGCGATTGAAGTTAAAGCGAAAGTTGATTGTTTGCAACACATTATAAATCCGCAGTTATTTGAAAATTTAGTCGAACAAAACAAATCCGCAATCCGCAATCCGCAAGCGGAAGCGATGCCGCGATGTTGCTCTACACTTCGGGAACAACAGGTTTCCCCAAAGGTGCGATTTACTCGCATTATTCGCTTTTGGTCGGAATGTTGATTCACGTTCACGCGATTGCGAGTCGTCAGACGCACACGGTAATGTTGCCTTCGCCATTGTATTCGGCGGCGGGAATTGCGGGAATTTATTGTGCGGTTTATGTCGGTTCGCAAATTTCGTTGATAAATTACGATGTTGAAACGGCTTGCAAAACGATTGAACGCGACAAAATCACGTTTACAAATCTTGTTCCGACGACGATTCAAATGTTGTTAGCGTCCGAAATTTCGCACAAATACGATTTAAGTTCTTTAGAAGTTTTGCTTTACGGCGGATCGCCGATTCCCGAAAATGTTTTGCGTGAGGCGATGAGCAGGTTTCCGAAATGTGGTTTCCGGCAAACTTTTGCCACAACGGAAACAGGTTGTGCGGGAACAGTTTTAGAACCGAGCGAACATCGCTTGGCGTTGGAAAACGTCGATAAAAAGCATCTTTTGCAATCGTGCGGACGACCGCAGACAAATGTTGACGTGCAAATTGCGGACGAAGATTGGAACTTTTTACCTGCAAACGAAGTCGGCGAAATTGCAATTCGCACCGAAGCAAATATGGTCGGTTATTGGAACAACGACGCGGCGACGGAGCGAACTTTGCGAGACGGCTGGCTGCGAACCGGCGATATGGCGCGAATGGACGCAGACGGTTATTTATATTTGGTTGACCGCAAAAACGACATGATTATCTCCGGTGCGTTGAACGTTTATCCGTCGGAAGTCGAGCGAATTTTGCAGGAACACGAAAGTATTTTTGAAGTCGCCGTGATCGGCGTAAAGAGCGAAAAATGGGGCGAAGAAGTGAAGGCGATTGTCGTTTTGAAAGAAGGCGCGAAAGTTTCGGAAAGTGAAATAATCACGTTTTGCGAAGGTAAATTAGCAGGTTTTAAGAAGCCGAAAACGGTTGAATTTATTGATAAATTGCCGAGAAATTTGACGGGGAAGATTTTGAAAAAAGATTTGCGGGAAAGGTTTAGCCACGAACAAACACGAAAATAACACGAAAATAACACGAAAAGTTTAGTGGTTTAAGAGTTGAAAATCAGACACGGAAAAACGGGGATTATGCAGATAAAGGCGGATTAAGAATCTAAAACTTAGCTGCGAAAATCCGTCAAATCTGTGTTCATTCGGGTCTAATTCTTTTTCGTGTACTTTCGTGTTTGTTCGCGGTAAAAAATTTATGACAAGAGCAATAGATATAGTCGTCAATCTTTGGACGAAGGAAATTACCGAATGTTATCCGCCGGAACTTGACCAATTTTGGGATTTGGTCGGGATTTTAGAGATGACAAAACGCGGTATAACCGTCGAAGAAGAATTGGCTTTGATGGACGAAGGCGGCATTGATAAAGGTTTGCTGGTAGCCACGACAGGCGCGGCGGTCGGGTCGAATATTTTCTTTGAAAAACCTTTCGAGAAAATCGCCGAAGTTTGCGCGGCGCATCCTGATCGTTTCAAAGGAATTATCGGCGTAAATCCTTCGCAGATAATGAATTGGGTGCGAAAACTCGATGTCGCGGTCAAAGAATACGGCTTTGTCGGCGCGCATCTTTACCCGCATTGGTTCGGTGAACCGCCGGACAGCCGTGTTTATTATCCGTTTTACGCGAAATGTGCCGAACTTGGTGTGCCGATTCAGATTCAGGTCGGACATTCGGCTCAATGGTTTTTGCGGACAGTTGCCGAACCGATTACGCTTGACCGCGTGGCGATCGACTTTCCCGAACTGAAAATAATCGGCATCCACATCGGTCATCCGTGGACGGAACAGATGATTTCGATGGCATGGAAACACCCGAACGTTTTTATCGGGACAGACGCGCATTTGCCGAAATATTGGGACAAATCGTTGATAAAATTTATCAATTCACGCGGACAAGACAAGGTTTTATTCGGCACCGATTATCCGGTTGTCGGATTTAAACACGGGATGGACGAACTCGATAAATTGGAATTAAGGGAAACGCCGAAGCGTAAATTATTGGTCGAAAATGCGGTCAGAGTTTATGGATTGGAAGATTGGATTTAGGAGGATTAGCCGCCAACAAGCAAAAACAATTTCGTGTATGTGTTTGTTGGCGGCGTAAACAAAATGTCAAAAGCTATACTAAAAAATAAACCGAAACGAAGCGAAGAAGTTGAAAAATGGATCGCCGAAGAAGTTGCCGAACAGCTTGTTCGGCACGAAAAAATCGCTAAAGAAATGAATATTGATTTGGCTCAACAACGTGAGATTTGGATTCAAGAGTTTTACGAACGACTGATGACCACGGGTTTTAACGCCCACGCGGATATGAAGAAAATTATTAAAAAGGAAGAGCTTTTTCAAAAGCCCGACAGAGAATTTAAGGTGGTGTTCTAAATTTATTCATTTACAGATTTGTTCATTGAATCATCGAAAAGAAACAAATGAATCAATGGTTAAATGAATAAATTAACCAATCAAATTACTATGCGAAAACATATTGAACCGTTTGTTGACCGAGATGTCAGCTTCAAAAAACTGGAATTAAAAGGAATTCCGAGCGGCTATAATTACAAAATGCTGTCGATCGACGATGCTTCGGGAGCTTGCACAATGAGCGTGCAATGGGACGCGGGTTACAAACAACCGCCGTCCGCGGCACATTCCGACATCGAGATTTTTATTCAAGACGGGTCGATGAAAATCGGCGAAAAACTATGCGTCAAAGGCGAATACTTGTTCGTTCCGCGCGGCGTTTCGTTGCCGGCTTTTTCGACCGACAAAGGCTGTTTCGCGCTCGTTATGTACAACGACGGAGAACCGCACATTATCGAATCCGATGAAGATATGGACGGGGCGAACAGCGGCGGCTTGATTCAACTGCAAACTTACGACCAAATGCCGTGGCAAGTGCCGACGCTTTTTCCGCAAACCGCATCGGGTTGTTTGCTGAAATTACTCAGTTTCGACGAAAAAACTCACGCCATGACGTTTTTGTATTCGATGACTCCGGGCTTTCACCAAGACAATATTTCTTATCACGATTGCGCCGAAGAAGCCTATCACATTTGGGGAACTTCGTGGATGATGCAATTCGGCGATTTGCCGACGGGCGGATATTTTTGGCGACCCGCGTATGTCAATCACGGCGCGTTTTACAGCAAATACGGAATTCTGGGTTTTGGTCGCACGGACGGCGAACTGCACAATCATTTTCATCATAACGCGTATTCGAATCCCGATGAAAATGCCCATCGCGCCGCCTCGCGGTTGATTCGGCAAAAGCCCGAACTCAATAAATGGCTGCACTCGCACGACCATAATCATTTCGATTTTGAATTCGGCGAATCATACACCGCCGACTCCGAAAACGACCGTGTTCACATCCACGACACGATGCACGAAATGGGCAAAAAGCATTCGCACGATTAAATATGGCAATTAAAAGATTTTTGGGTTAAAATTGTCTTGAATATAAGACAAAGGATTAAGACAAATATGGCTAAACCAAAAACAGTATTCGTCAGCTCACGAATTCCGCTTTATTATCAACTCGAAAATGTTTTGCGTGAAAAAATCACATCGGGGTCGTTTGTCGGCGGCGAACGTCTGCCGACCGAAATCGAGTTAATCGAACAATACGGAGTAAGCCGAATTACCGTTCGCCAAGCTCTTGCCTCACTCGCCGCCGACGGATTGATCGAACGCAAACAAGGTCGCGGAACATTTATTGCCGAACGCAAATCTAAAAAGCGAAAGTTTACGGGAACAATACACTTAACAGGTTCTCTGGACGAATTGATCGAGATGGGAATGGATACGCCCGTCAAAGTTTTGGAGATGAATCGGGTTGACGCGGACGCGCATGAAGCAGAACTTTTGCGCATAAAAATCGGAACGCCGATATACCGATTAAAGCGTTTGCGGATGGTTGAAAATAAACCGTATTCGCTGATTTTGAATTATTTACCCGAAGACATCGGTTCAAAATTGACAATGGCAGAACTTTCGACCGGTGCGGTTTTGCACACGATGGAAACGAAATTAGGTTTGAAATTGGACAACGCGGTGCAGGAAATCAAAGCCGAATTAGCCGATCCGTATGTCGCTAATCTGCTGGATATTCGCGTCGGTTCGGCGCTTTTATCAATCGAACGAACCGTTTACACCGATGAAGGCAGACCCGTCGAATATGTTCACACGCTTTATCGAAGCGATTTATACGGCTATTCGGTTAAACTCGTGCGCGATAAAAAAAGCAAGAAAACAAAGTCGGTTTCGACCAAAGATAATGCGATGTTTTTCGATTAACGATGTTTGAAAAAGCAAAAAAATTGCGTCGATTATTGAGCAAAAAAAGTTCGTTTATGACCGTCGGAACTTATGACGCATTGACTGCGAAAATGATCGAAAAAGCGGGATTTGAATGCGGCTACATTTCCGGCGCAAGCGTTTCGATGGCACTTTTAGGCAAACCGGATTTAGGCTTGGCAAGTTACGGCGAAGTATTTTCGCACGTTCAAAAAATGACGCAGGCAACCGAAATTCCTTTTATTTTGGACGCTGACACAGGTTACGGAAATTATCAAAATGCGCGACGGGCTTTTCTTGAATTCGAGCAAATCGGCATCGCGGGAATTCAAATCGAAGACCAGATTTTTCCGAAACGTTGCGGACATCTTGCGGGAACGCAAGTCGTTGAAATCAATGAAATGTTGACGAAAATCAAAGCCGTTTTGGATGTTCGACAAAATCCCGACACGGTTTTAATCGCCCGTACCGATGCCCGCCAAAGTTTGGGTTTAGCCGAAGCAATCAAACGTGCAAATCTTTACGCCGAAGCAGGCGCCGACGTGATTTTTGTAGAAGGAATGCACGGCGTTGAAGAATGCGAAGCTGTTGCAAATGAAGTAGTTGCACCGCTTTTAGTCAACACCGGCGGACGCGGTTTAACTCCGAAATTAAGTTTATCCGAGTTTGAAAAAATCGGCTTCAAAATCGTCCTTCATCCGGGCGTAATGCAACGTGCCGCGACATTTGCAATGTGTGAAATGTTGTCGGATTTGAAGGAAAACGGAAATTTGACCGAGACGAAAAACGGTCAGACGGGTTTTGACGAGTGGTTTGAATTGGTTGGGTTGAGCGATTATAAGGAAATAGAAAAAAGATTTTCGTCCATGAAATAACACTAAGGTTTCACGAAGAAATTCAAGGGAAATTTCCGCTTTTAGCCGATGTAATCGGTGAAGGCATAAAGTCCGGCTCGTGAGAGCCGGGAACAAAATGAACAATTAACACAGCTATCGTAGATAGCGACGGAAACAGATGCCGCAATCATATACAAATTTGATTTATCACATAGTTTATTCAACAAAAGAACGCAAACCTTTGATAAAGAATGCTTTACAATCACGCTTGTATGAATATATCGGCGGAATGATTAGAAAACGCGGCGGAATTTGTATTGAAATCGGCGGAATGAGTGACCACGTTCATATTCTGGCAAAACTAAAACCTGACTCTGCTTTGTCTGATGTTTTGCGAGATTTAAAAGCAAATTCGACGGGTTGGATGCACGATGTTTTTCCTGAAATGAAAGATTTTACTTGGCAGAGAGGTTATGGTGCATTTACCGTCAGCAGTTCACAAATTGAAAGGGTTCGTGAATATATTGTAAATCAAGATGAACATCACAAAAAGGTTGGTTCATTTCGAGATGAGTTTATTAAATTGTTGAAAGCAAATGATATTGAGTTTGATGAGAAATATCTGTGGACGTAGAGCGGTTGCCGTCACCGGTTACACCGGTTTGAGTGTGTGCCGCATTCAAACCTAGCCCTTACGGACTAGGCTTTATGCGGTCGCCGATTACATCGGCTAAGTTTGGAAAATTTTTATAGACTATGAAATTTGATTCAATTATCAAAAACGGAACAGTAGTTTTCCCTTTTCACGGCGAAGTGAAATGCGAAATTGGTGTGAACGGCGGCAAAGTTGCGGCGATTGCGGATTCGATTGATTCTAATCTTGCCGAAAATGTGTTTGACGCGAACGGCAAGCATGTTTTTCCGGCGGCGGTTGATTCGCATTTTCACGTCGGAATTTATCGTCCGCATTCGGTTGATGCGTCTTCCGAATCAATGTCGGCACTCGTCGGCGGAGTCGGCACGATCATCAGTTATTGGCGAACAGGTCATCATTATCTCAATAAAACAGGGCTTTACAAAGAAATTTTGCCCGAAGTGATGCAGCTTTCCGATGGCAATTTTTACACCGATTATTGTTATCATATCGCCGTGATGACCGCCGATCAGCTTGATGAAGTTGAATGGCTGGTCGAAAATGCGGGTGTTGGTTCGTTCAAATTTTATATGTTTTACAAGGCGTTGACGCTTTCTGCCGATTCGACCAAAGGTTCGGATTACACGATGGCGGAAAATTACGACCTCGGACATTTGTATGAATTGATGACGCGAGTTTCTGCAATGGCGGAAAAATATAAGGATAAAGCCCGCATTTCCTTGAGTTTACATTGCGAAAATCCTGAATTGATTCGCGTTTTTATCGAACGTGCGAACAAATCGGGATTGACAGGTTTGAAGGCTTACAGCGAAGGTCGTCCGCCTTTATCGGAAAAATTATCGGTTCACGAAGCCGCGATTTTAGCCGATGCAACAGGTTGTCCGATAAATTTATTGCATCTCTCAAGCCGTGATGCGTTGCAAGCCGGAATTGATGTGCGGCGAACTTATCCGAATCACGACATTAAACTTGAAACAACTTTGCATCATTTGGCACTCGATCACGAAGAACTCGACCGCAGCGGAATCGGTTTAAAAGCCAAAGTAAATCCGCCGATCAGAACACGCGAACACAGTGAATTTTTGTGGGAAGGAATCAAACGCGGACACGTTGACACGGTTGTTTCCGACCACGCTTGCTGCGGCGAAGAACACAAAGAACAAGGCGTTTGGGGAAGTTTGCCCGGATTCGGCGGAAGTTCGATTTTGTATCCGGTTTTGTTGAGCGAAGGCGTTCACAAACGCGGTGTTTCGCTTTCGAGAGTCGCGGAATTAGTGTCGGCAAATCCCGCCAGAAATTTTGGTCTGTTTCCGCGAAAAGGTTGTATCGCCATCGGTGCGGACGCAGATTTTGCCGTCGTCGATATGAATTTGGAAAAACCGATTCGGGCGGATGAAGCGCTTTCTGCCCAAGATCACACGCCGTTTGAAGGTGTGATGACGAAAGGTTGGGTAACGCAAACGATTATTCGCGGTAATCTGCAATTTGATAACGGCAAGTTGGTCGGCAAAAAACAAGGCGTGTTTATCAAACGACCGACGGCGATTCATCAGTAACGGTCGGCAGTAAAAAATCCGATAAACTTCGGCATGTTGCTAAACATAATCTAAAGTATATCGCACATTTATTATCAAAAAGGAGCGGCAAAATGACCGAAATCAAAAAAAGCGGCGGATTTTTTTACGGTTGGGTAGTTGTGGCAATCTCAACACTTGCGTTGGTTGTCAGCAATGGTTTGACGATTGGCGGAATTCCGGTTTTCAGTGAATGGATTCGCAACGATTTTATCGCCGGCGGAGCTATGTCAAAAGAAACAGCTCAAACTACAGTCGCCAATTTCGGTATTTTTACATTTTTAGTTGCCGGTTTTACAGCCCCTTTTGCCGGATATTTTATCCAAAAATTCAATAATAAAATCTTAATGGTAATCGGTTGCGTAATCCTTGGCATCGGGTTGCTTATTCACTCCCAAGCTGCCAATTTAACTACGGTTTATGCGGCAAGAGTTTTGTTTGGAATCGCTTTAGGCTTTGTCGGAGTTTTGATAAACACGGTTTTAGTTTCAAATTGGTTTCGCAGAAAACGCGGAACTGCGATAGGAATTGTGCTGACGGGAACGAGTCTTGGCGGAATGTTGATTCCACTGATGGCAACACCTTTGATTCTGAAATATAACTGGCGAATTGCCATGATTGCAGTTAGTTTGCTTATTTGGTTGATTCTGATTCCGGCGATTATTTTTCTGCTGAAGACAAAACCAAGCGACATCGGCGTATTTCCCGACGGAGATTCGGAAGAATTTCAAGACGCGTTTTCTACCGCCAATAATCAAACAGGTTTGTCGTTATTTGAAGCGGTAAAAACTCCTTTATTTTGGGTTTTTGCATTTTGCGCGGCTTTAATATTTTATCCGTTATTTGTTTCTACACAACAACTTATCCTATATATTCGCACGCCGAAAATCGGTGTTTCGCCTGAAACTGCCGGCTTGGTTCAGGCTTCGCTGGCGTTTTTAAGTATTGGCGGAAAATTCTTATTCGGTTTCATGTCCGACAAGATTTCACCGACTCGCGTGATGCTTGTCTGTTGCAGCGTTATGTTTTTGGCAACTCTGGTTTTACTGAATTTTACGGCTTCCACAATGCTTTTATTCATCATTCCGTTCGGGTTCGGATACGGGGGAACTTTCGTGCTTTTGCAAAGATTGGTTGCCGATTATTTCGGCTCGAAAGATTATCCGAAAATACTTGGGGCAATTACGGTAATCGAAACAATCGGGGCTTCAATCGGCGGGCGAATTACCGGAGCTGTCGCAGACGCTGACGGCGGCGATTATACACGATCGTTTTACTATGTAATTGCGGCTACGGGAATGGCTTTAATTTTAACGATTATTTTGAATTTTATGATTAAGCCGAAACAACAAATGATATGAAATACTGGTTTTTTACGATTCAAAAAACGCCGAAACGCGACGAATTTACAACCGAACAGGTTTTACCTGTTTTGTACTCGCACACTGCTTATTTCAAACAGCTCGGAAAAGACGGAATATGCGTGATGGCAGGTCCGTTTGCCGATCAAACCGACAACGAACTCGGTGCGGGTTGCTATGTTTTGGCGGCTGAAACCAAAGTCGAAGCGTGTAAATTAGCCGATGTCGATCCGCTTTGCGTTCACGGAATTTACGATTACAAAGTTTGGGAATGGCTGAAAGTTGTGCCGGAATAAAAATCTTATGAACTTATCATTTTACAAAATATGTTTCAAAATAACGGCAATCGGCAACATTATCGGCGCAATTGTGGCGATGGCTTCGATGTCGAATCATCTCGAAATGTTTTACGGAATAACTGAAAATAGCACGATTCTTCGATTTTATCATTTCAATCTGTGGTTTTTCGTGCTGATGCTCGGTGTCGGCTATTGGTTTTTGGGCATTGATCCGATTCGCAACCGAGTGATGGCGTTGATCGGAGCAGTCGGAAAATTATTTATAATGGGCAGTTGGATTCATCTGCTTTTGTATAATCAGGCAAAACCTTTGATACTTTTGGCGATTGCTTACGACGGTTTTTTCGGAATTGTGATGGCGATATTTTATTGGAAAAGCAGAAACGAAACTTTATGAAAAAATTAATAATTTTGTTGGCGTTATTTATATTTCCGGCGACAAACGCAGTCGCCCAAAGTCAGTTATTTACACCTGAACTTTTCAAACAATTTACCGATATGCGAGTCGGCACGGGCGAACCTGTTTATTGGTATTGCCTCGGCGAAATTTACAGCTATCCCGAAGGAAAGCTGATTGCAAAGGTCGAAGGCGTTGACACCGCGCGAGTTATTAAATCGGAGTCGAACGCAACCAAGGTTTTACAACTCTCGCGGAAGACATTTTTTTACCGAGATATAACGACAAACGAAGTTTTGAAAACTTTTAACGGACAAAAAGTAGAGCCGATCGAATATCCGTACCAACAAATTACTTATCAACTGAAAGACGGAAAAATGTTTGCCGACGTTGTGCAGGGAAAAGCGCCGCGAATTCAAACAATTAACTCGGAAGGCGGGAATTTAGTACGAAAATTCGGCGATGTGCTGATATTTTCCGCCCCGCTTTTTTTGAATTATCCGAACTACAAAGCCTTTGAAAATTACGATTTCTTTGTTCAACCGAAAGCGGCAAAAAACACGCCGAAATATCAATTAACGTGGAACCGACGCGGCGATATGCCAAAGTTTTTCGGCGGTGGCGACAGCGTTTTCCAACTTGTTTCATATCGCGTCGATAAATACGCCGATTTACCGCAAACGCTCCGTGATTATCTCGAAAAAGACGCGAAAATGTGGATGAATCCGCCAAAAGATTCGGCTGAAATTACGGAATTGCAGAAATAAAAAACAATCGAAAAAATCAAAATTCAGACTTGTTATTTTCATTGAATATGTTATAAACTTATGACAAATTTTATCAAATTCGGAGCAATAATATGGACAAAATTACGCTTGATATTTTAGAAAACGCCCTTCGCAATGCCCGCGAAGAAATGGATACGGTGCTGTTTCGTTCGGCAATGTCACCCGTTATTCGTGAACAACACGATGGTTTTCCGATGATTTGTCATCCCGACGGCAGAATGGTTGTGGGGCAATTCGGCTCGTATATCAACGGATTTTTGGCGAACTGGAAACGCGGCGTTAATGAAGGCGATATTTTTCTCGTCAGCGATCCGTACAGTTGCGGCGGTGCAATTTCGCACATCAACGATTGGATGGTTTTGATGCCGATTTTCTACAACGGCGAACTCGTCGGCTGGGGTTCGCAATTCGGTCATACGGTTGATATGGGCGGACCTGTTTCGGGCAGTTTGCCGACCGATGCCGATACGATTTTCGGCGAAGGAACGCGGATTCCACCGGTTAAACTATTTGCTGCCGGAGTTTTGAACGAAGATTTGCTGGATATGATTTTGGCGAATTCGCGTGTGCCGACCATGAATTATTTCGATTTGATGGCGATTGTCGCCGCTTGCCGAATGGCTGATAAACGAGTCAAGGAAATGTGCGACCGCTTCGGGAAGGACGAATATATCGAGGGTTTAGGCATGTTACTCGACCGTACACACGAAGCGATGAGGCAGTTAATCGTGATGTGTTTGCCCGAAGAACCGCTCGAATTTGAAGATTATATCGACGACGACGGACGCGGAAACGGTCCGTATAAAATGAAATTGACCATTTATCGAAAAGGTCACGAAGCATATTTCGATTGGACAGGAACCGACCCGCAAGCTCCCGGACCGATAAATTTTTACTTAAACGAAGAGATGTTCAAAATGTTCATCGGCGTTTATTTAATCATGGTTTTCGATCCGCAAATTTTATTCAACGACGGATTTTATCCGCTTCTGCACGTTACCATTCCCGAAAAATCGTTGCTCAACCCGGAATTTCCGGCGGCTCTCGGTTGTCGAACACACGCCCTGACTCGTTTATTTGACGTGCTTGGCGGTGCTTTAGGCAAAGGTGCTCCCGAACTTTCGACCGCCGCGGGCTACGGAACTTCGCCGTATATGCTCTATAACGGACACGACGAAAATAACGAATTTTTCCACTTGATGGAAATCACTTACGGCGGAATTCCGGGCAGACCGATGGGCGACGGAATGGACGCACATTCGTGGTGGCCGCTTTTTGAAAACATTCCGACCGAATATCTGGAAAGCTATTATCCGATTACCGTGATGGAATACGGCAGTTTGATTGACACCGGCGGAGCAGGTTTTCATCGCGGCGGAAACGCGGTTCACAAGGTTTATCGCTATGAAGCCGACGGCGAAATTGCTATTCACGACGACCGCGACCGCTCCGAACCATGGGGAATTATGGGCGGTTTGCCGGGTGCGAAATCGACTAAAGAATTGATTCGCGTTGACGGAACGCGTGAGTTTTTGCCGTCGAAAATTTCTCGGATTCCCGTTAAAAAGGGCGATATTTTAATTTATCGAACAGCCGGCGGCGGCGGTTGGAAAGATCCGTTTGATCGTCCGAGCGACAAAGTTTTCAAAGATGTCCGTAACGGTTTGGTGTCGGTTGAGAAGGCAAAATCCGATTACGGCGTTGTGATGGACTCGAAAACTTTGGCGATTGATGAACACTCAACCGAGAAATTACGCGGCGAAATGAGAGAAAAACGCGGAGAATTTCCGCTGTTTTCAATCGGCGAAGTTCCCGAAGCAATCGGCGTAGTGGCAACTTGGGGCAAATCCGTTGCGACAGCAAATTAATTATTTCAGCCGCGAACAAACACGAATTTACACGAAAATAAATCGTGAGAATTTGTGTAAATTCGTGACTTTATTTTACCTGAAGCCGGCAAATTCGATTATAATTATCTAAATTATTTGTGAGGTTTAATCTATGTCAGCAACTATTAATTTGATCGAAGAAACTCTAACCCCAAGCGGATTATTTTGGGATGAACAATTTCCTATTTGCCTGAAAATAAACACTAAAGCGTGGACGGATGACGAATACTTTGATTTTTGTCAACAGAATCAAGATTTACGAATTGAGACAACTAAAGACGGAGATTTGATTATTATGCCGCCAACCGGAGCAGAAACAGGGGATAAAAATAGCGAGTTGAATATGCAACTCAGAATTTGGACAAAACAAAATGGAAAAGGAAAATGCTTTGATTCAAACACTGAATTTAAATTGCCGAGCGGAGCAAAAAAATCACCTGATGCTTCTTGGGTTTTGAAAGAAAGATACCTTGCTTTAACTCAAAAACAACGAGAAGGTTTTCCGCCGATTTGCCCTGATTTTGTCGTTGAATTACGTTCAAAGTCAGACAGATTAAAACCGATTCAAGACAAAATGTCGGAGTTTATCGAAAACGGCGCGCGTCTCGGCTGGTTGATTGATCCTTATCAAAAACAGGTTCACATTTATCGAAAAAACGGCGAAATCGAGATTTTAGAAAATCCTAAAACCGTTTCGGGCGAAGATGTTTTGGAAGGGTTTGAGTTGGATTTGGAAGAGATTTTATGAGCGATAAAGAAATGTATGCCAATCGTGGATTTGGTAACAAAGTCGGATTCGGCGAACGACCTGCATTGCTTGTAATTGACTTTATTAAAGGGTTTACAGATACAAATTGTCCGCTCGGTTCAAATTTAGACGCAGAAGTTTCGGCAACCAAACAATTACTTGATTTGTTCCGCGAGAAAAGTTTGCCTGTTCATTTTACGACCACCGCTTACGATGAGGCAATGGTTTCCGCAGGCGTTTTTGTCAAAAAAGTTCCGAGTTTAGCACATCTGAAAATCGGTTCA
Organism: Acidobacteriota bacterium; assembly: GCA_031430435.1. Lineage (GTDB taxonomy): Bacteria > Acidobacteriota > Blastocatellia > Pyrinomonadales > Pyrinomonadaceae > JANNVK01. The sequence continues at coordinate 63,141 of JANPBM010000004.1, read as the reverse complement.
AGTTGGGTTGAAATTGACGAAAGATTAACTCCGATTGCGGGCGAAGTTGTGTGGACAAAACAATATGCCTCGGCATTTTTCGGCACGGCTTTAGCTTCCGCATTATCTGCTCAAAAGATCGATACGCTTATAGTTACGGGTTGCACGACATCGGGTTGCGTGCGTGCTTCGGCGGTTGATTCGTGCCAACACGGTTTTTTGACAAATGTTGTCCGCGAATGTGTCGGCGACCGTTCTGCGTCCGCACACGAGGCAAATTTGAACGATTTGGACGCAAAATATGCAGATGTTGTGAGTTTGAAAGAAGTTGAAGATTATCTTTGGACAAACTCAATCCCTTTTTAAAAATGAGTTTAACCATTCGCTACGCGACAATTTCAGATGTTCACATCCTTTCAGTTTTGGGCATTACAACCTGCTACGAAGCGTATTTTGAACTTGATCCGTCGCAAGATTTAGCCGAATATTGCGTGAATTTCTATAATTTGGAGCAACTTAAAACTGAGTTAGAAGATGCGAATTCAACTTATTTAATTGCCGAATCAAACAACCGGGCAATCGGTTACGCAAAGTTACGCGAAGGTAAATCAGTTGAATGTTTACAAGGCAAAAACGCGATTGAAGTTCAGCGAATTTACTTTTTAGAGAGAATGAAAGGTAAGAAAATCGGCAAAGCATTGATCGAAAAATGTTGCGAAATTGGACGCGAAAAAGGTTATGAAACAATTTGGCTCGGCGTTTGGGATAAAAATATCGCGGCACAGAAGTTTTACGAAAAAATCGGGATGAAGAATGTCGGGACTACTGATTTTACCGACGGGAAAAATGAGTTTATAAATTTTGTTTTTGCAAAAGAATTATAGAGTTATGAAAGATATTAAAATAGGTTAGTTAGAGGAAAAATATGTCAAATCTTCCAACAAAATATAAAGAAAGTGAAGACGATGTAATTATAAAAATAGGTGATCGAATAGCTAAGTCAGATGACCCGCGAGATGCTGTATTACTAACCCAGATTCGAGGCGAAATTCTTAAACAAAACTTAGACTACAATCGAAAACTTGATTATTCTAAAGATCTTTCCGCAAAAAAAAGTCTCGAACGGTTCAAGGAAAAAGCAACTTTAGTTTATCGAATCGCAATGTCACCAGTCGCCCTTGGCGTTGGCTGCGGTTTTATCTATTTTAACTTTCTTTTTATTGGTTATCTTGTAGTAGGAGCTGGTTTGTGGCTCTTGGCTTCAGAGCTTGTTAAGGGTTATTTATTAGGCGGAGGTAAAAAACAATGAAAAACGAACAACTTACTTCCCCCATAACTTTTGTAGGACGACTATTACGTCTTTTTTTAAGAACTAGTCCTTATTTACGGGCAAGCATTTCATTTGCTTTTATTTCAATTATCGTCTTGTATTTTGTTGAGTCTAGGATTAGTTCGGAGTCAAGCATTTCCCACGTCTTAATTGTTATATTTGGCATGACAACTATGGCTTCATTTACATACTTTCATAGCTATATTTGGACAGAATCAACAAAGCGGAAAACCCAAAAAGTAGATGAAATAGTATCAAATAATCTTACCGCTTTGAACGAAGAATTTATTCAACAAAATATAACATTTGCTTTTAGCAAAATTATAGATAAAAGATTTTTATCTGAAAATCGACATCGCAGAATCAGTGAACAAAATAAAGAAAGCTCGTGGCAAGTCTCCAGTAATGATTTAGTTGGTTTTGATAATCCCTTAGCTCTAGCTAAGTTAAGAATTGACTTTGAAAATGAGTTAAGAAGGCTTGCTTCACGGTTTGAAATTGACTTTATTGAGCGAACTGCTACTTCTGGGACCTTAACAAAGAAATTGATTGAAGTAGGAGTATTGCCACCAGAATCAATGGGTCCGATCAGAGAGGTAATGGAAATATGTAATAAAGGGGTGCATGGTTTTGAAATTTCAACTGAAGAAACCGCTAAAGTGATTGAGTTAGGTAACGAATTAATTGACAATTTTAGAAGCATTGACGAGAAATATGTTAAATCAAAAAACTTTGAATAGACCACTTAAAGGCTTAAAAGTATTGGAAATGGGGCAACTTCTCGCGGGACCGTTTTGTGCCTCGCAACTGGCAGGATTTGGTGCGGACGTTATAAAAATCGAGAAACCGAAAACGGGCGATCCGCTCAGAGTTTGGCGGAAATTGCACAATGGAACTTCGCTTTGGTGGCTTTCGATGGGACGCAACAAAAAATCAATCACGCTTGATATGACTAATCCGAAGGGTCAGGAAATCGCCCGAAAACTTGCGTCAAAAGTTGATATCCTGCTCGAAAATTTCAAGCCCGGAACGATGGAAAAATGGGGAATGGGTTTTGAAGATTTACGCAAAAATAATCGCGGTTTGATTATGGTTCGCGTGTCAGGTTGGGGACAAACGGGTCCGTATTCGTCGCGTCCGGGTTACGCGAATGTCGCGGAAGGCGTGGGCGGAATGCGTTATACATCGGGTTATCCCGACCGTCCGCCGGTTCGTACGGGAACGTCAATAGGCGATACTTTGGCGGGAATGCACGCGGCTCTCGGAGCGTTGACGGCGGTTTATCATCGGGACGTGAACGGCGGCGAAGGGCAAATGGTTGACGTGGCAATCTATGAATCAATCTTCAATATGATGGAATCTACGCTCGCCGAATATGACAAACTCGGACACGTCCGCGAGCGACAAGGCGCGAAGCTCGAAGGCATCGTGCCGACCTCAACTTATCCGACCAAAGACGGAAAATTTATCATCATCGGCGGAAACGGAGATTCGATTTATCGACGTTTGATGAATAAAATCGGACGACCCGAACTAGCGGAACACGTGGAAATGCAAGATAACAAAGGGCGAGTTGAACACGAAGCCGAGATTGATAAAGCGATTACTGATTGGACGTTGACAAAAACTTACGACGAAGCCTACGCCGAAATTTTAGCCGCCGAAGTTCCGTGCGGACCTGTTTATTCGATCGCCGACATCGTGAAAGACGAACAATATATTGCTCGCGGAATTTTTGAAACGGTCGAAATCGAAGAGAACGACACGGTGAAAATTCCGGCAGTTGTGCCTTTTTTGTCTGAAACTCCGGGCGGAACTGATTGGATTGGTCCAAAACTCGGCGAACATAACGAAGAAATTTATCGCGGATTTTTGGAAATGTCGAAGAGTGAATATGAAGATTTGATTGCGAATGAGATAATTTAACGTGATAAAAAATTATGTCAAAAATGAAAATCTGCAGACAATAAAACCCGATTGGAAAGGCACGCCGATTGATAAAAACGGCAGATTTACAAATCACGAATTTCCGTTTAAGCACGATTTTATCGGTTTGTTAAAGTGGCAGTTCGGCAGAAATCCGCAAGCCGCAGAGAAACGAAACGACACAAAACGGCTTGAAGTTTTAGACCCGACAACTTTTTTGCAAAGTAAAAACGACGGGATTTTATGGCTCGGACACGCGAGTTTTTTTATTAGTTTGAACGGTAAACACATTTTGCTCGATCCTGTTTTCGGTAATCAAAAATTTCTTAAAAGATTGGTCAATGTGCCTTCGCCGATTGAAAAACTTCCCGAAATTGACTACGTTTTAATTTCGCACGACCACCGCGATCACGCCGATAAATCAACAATTTCGCAACTTTCCAAACAATTTCCAAAGGCAAAATTTCTCGTGGGTTTGCAGATGCAAGACTTAATCGAGACTTGGAAAACACCGCTGAACGAGGTTCAAACGGCGGGTTGGTATCAGCAATTTAACTTAGAAAACGATGATTTGAAAATTACTTTTGCACCTGTTCGCCATTGGTCGCGGCGTTCGCTATTTGATGTAAATAAACGACTTTGGGGCGGTTTTGTCATTCAAACACAGACCGCCACAATCTATTTCGGCGGTGATACGGGTTACGGCGGACATTTCAAAGAATTGTCTGAAATCTTCCCGCAGATTGATTATTTTATCGTCGGAATCGGCGCGTACAGTCCGCGTTGGTTTATGAAACCGGTGCATAATTCGCCGGCTGATGCGGTGCAGGCGTTTCTTGATTCAAACGCTAAACTATTGATTCCGATGCACTTCGGGACTTTTGATTTGACGAACGAACCACCGAACGAACCTTTGCGTTTATTAAAAGCGGAAGCTGAAAATTGCGGGATTTCGGAGAAACTGAGAGTTTTGCGGATTAACGAAAGTTTAGAGATTTTATAATTCGACAATTTTCCACAAACCGAGAGATTTATCGGAAAACTGCCCGTTCATTTCCGTGCATTTTTCGTTCAAAATAAAAAGCGGTTTCGGGAAATTAAACGGCGAAAGTTCAAAATTCAATGGTCGCCAACCGCCGGTGTGAATGTCTTTGTTCAATTTTTGGTCGGTAAAAGTCGTTGTCATCAAATATTTTGACTCACCGGTTTTGATGTTTTCCAAACTTTTGAAAATGTCTGCAAACGAAAAATGGACGAAACAATCTCGGCTGAAAACCAAGTCGAATTTACCGATTTTTTCATCAATCAAATTAAGCAAACTAAATTGTCGCCGTTCGTCGGCAAACTTTTGATTATGACTGACCACAATGTTTTCAACAATATCCGCGCCGCTGTAAGCGATGTTTTTCAAATCAACTTTGCGCATCCAATTAAAATCGCCGCACGGCGCATCAAGCATCGAAGTAATTTGAAAGTTTTGTAAAACGCGGGGAAGTTTGTCGATAAGTTCCTGCGTTTGTTTGTGCGACGAACCGATTCCCGAAACACTTTCGGTGTCTGTCCAAGTATTTCGACGGTAAATTTCGTTGAAAATTTCCACCGTTGATTTGCCGATGAATTGACTGTCGTCGGCGTAATCGTATAAATTTTCGCGGTTTAAAATCATTACTTATCAAACTCTTCAACACTTTTTCCGTCCATGAAAAACCATCTGCCCAATTCTTTCACAAACATTGAATGTTCGTGGTGAATGTTCGGCTGTGAATCCGAATCAAGATAATACGCTTTGAATTCGACCGTGCCTTTTTTATCGTTTTTACTTCCGCCGGCGGTCGAAATAATTTCCAACTTTTGCCAAATACTCGAAGTTGCCCAATCCGAAATCGCGGTCAAATCGTAAGTTTTGCGAACCGAAGGATGCGTAGTTTTTATAATATACTCAACGTTTACAACAACATACGCCGAATAACGCGAACGCATAAGTTGTTCGGCGGTGAAAGGTTTTGCGGTGCCGCCGATAAAAGGTCGGCAACAATTTTCAAAAGTTTCACCTGAACAGCAATAGCAATTTTTCATCATTTATTCAAAAATTTGGCGATTCCTTTTTGGCAATCTTCGGTCATGCGGGCGATTGTGTTCACGTCCACACCTGCGTTAAGCGAGGTTTCAAACGTCATTCCATCCATTTGATAGAGCAAACGTTTGGATAAAACGACGGCTGAACGCGAAACTTTTTTGTAATCCGCAACATAGTTTTCGACCTCGGTTTCAAATGTTGCATCATCGAAAACTCGGTTGATTAAACCGATTTTTTCCGCCGTTTCCGCGTCAAACTCAAAGCCTTTCGTAATCAACTCGAACGCTCGTTTTTCCGACAAATTTCGCCGTAAAATTGCCATGACCATCGCCGGTACAAAACCGATTTTTACTTCGGGATAACCGAATCTCGCCGATTTGTTTGCCAAAACAATGTCGCAAGCGGTCGCTAATCCGCAACCGCCGGCTAATGCGCGTCCCGTTACGGCAGCGATGACAGGAACTTTTACGCTTCGGATTTGCGAAAAAAGTTGACGCAAATTATCGGCATCGGCGAGGTTTTCCAAAACGGAGCTTTCCGATATTTTCTGTAACGCCGACAAATCCGCGCCGGAGCAAAACTCTTTGCCTTCGCCGCGAATAACGACGGCATTAATCGTTTCATCGTCGTTTGCGGAACTCAACGCCGACTTTAAACCGTTGATAACATTGTCGTTAAGAGCATTTCGTTTTTACGGACGATTCATCGTAACGGTCGCAATCGAATCTTTAGTTTTATAAATAATTTCGGACATTCTAATTTCCTTTGATTAAATCGGCGGCTTTATCGATTTCGTTCGCAAAATTTTCGATGGTTTCACCGACGGATTTTATCTGTTTTTCGGCTTCAACCCAATCGCGTTGTTCGATTGCTTCGCGGACACTCGGCAATGTTTTTACGCCGTAGCCCGTATAAAAACCGGGTGCGTAAATTTGATGTTTGAACCACTCGCGTTTCGGCAAACCGGCGGGATTTGTCAACGCGCGTTCCGAACGATACAAAATTTCATCGAGATTTTGTTGCATATTCGGCGAAATTTGTTTATTTGCGGTAATCGTTTGATAATTCTTCGCGCTTTCGGAAAGTTTCGCCAAAGCCTTTTGCAACAAGGTAAAATCAACCTTCGGAACTGCCGTTTTGACGCTCGGTTGGATTGAAATTTGTTTCGGATTTTGTGCCAACGACCAAGTTCCGTCCAAAAATAAACGATTATTTTTGACGGTTTCTTCGCGCATCGAATCCGTCAAATTTGTTAATTCTTTGACATAGCCGCCCAGAGTTTCGGCAAAGTTCGTAAACTCGAACGGCAGAACTTCGGCGTTTGCAAGTCGCATCGTCAAGCGTCCGCAGGTTTTTGAAAGGGTGATTCCGTAGGCAAAATCCGTGTCGCCGAAACGAGTGTAATGGTCGAACGAATCGTAAATTGAATGATACGAACCGCCGCCGTTTTCACCGCCGTAACCGAGGTTAAGTGATGCAATACCAAGATGTTGCAAGAACGGCGTAAAGTCCGAGCCGGAACCTAAGGCTTCGATTCGCAAGTCTTTTCGCTCAACTGCTTCGCGTTTTTCGGTCGGCGAACCGTTGACTAAATCGTTTGCTTGCCAACGCTTCCAAACCGACACATTTTTCACCGGATCGAGAATATCTTTCGCCGTTTCGTTGACAAATTTTTCGAGCGTGTGCGAACCGCCAACGCCCAAAAAACCGCGTCCGTTTGAATCTGAATTGATATAAACCGCCGCTTTCTGTTTCAATTCTTCGGCATGAAGTTCAACCCATTCGGTCGAGCCGAGCAATCCCGGTTCTTCGCCGTCCCACGCGCAATAAACGATTGTTCGCTTTGGTTTCCAACCTGTTTTGGCGACTTCGGACATCCCGCGCGCTTCTTCTAAAAGCGCAACCAATCCGCTGATCGGGTCTTCCGCTCCGTTCACCCAAGCATCGTGATGATTGCCGCGAATAATCCATTCATCGGGTCTTTCCGCTCCTTTCATTTTGGCAACGACGTTATAAATCGTTTTAATATCCCAGTTAAAAGCAAGTTTGAAATGAACTTTGACCGCGTTCACACCGCCGACGTGATAGGTTATCGGCAACGCTCCGCGCCACGAATCAGCCGCGACAATTCCGCCCAAATTTCGCAAAATCGGTAAGGCATCGGCAGACGAAATCGGCATCACGGGAATTTTTGTCAAGGTCGGAGCGTCCTTTAAACTCAAGCGTTTTGCGTCTTTGGTCGATGGAGTATTCGGCGTTGTCGGGTCGCCGGGAAACAGCGGCATATCGGCAACCGAGCCGCGTTGCACGCCGTCTTCCCGTCGCCACGCGCCTTTCGGGTAAACATCGCCTTGATAAAAACCGTCGTTTTTCGGGTCGGAATAAATCAAACAGGCGATTGCTCCGTGTTCAGCCGCAACTTTCGGCTTGATTCCGCGCCACGAACCGCCGTAACGCGCAAGCGCAATTTTACCTTTGACATCGATTCCGCGACGCTCTAATTCTTCGTAATCGCTTGGTACGCCATAGTTTACATAGACGACATCGCCTGTTACGTCGCCGTCGATCGAATAGGCGTTATAGGTTGGAAGTTGTTCGGATTTTTGATTTGAAGTCGAATCTTCTTTGAGCGTCGGTTCTTCGAGCGGAGCGGTGAATTTTTCGGGCAAAGTCATTTCCAACAACCGCGTTTTCGGTGTCGGAAACAAAACTTCAAACTTTTCAAGTTGTGTTTCAAAGCCCCAAGATTTGAACAGAGAAGCCATAAAATCCGCGTTTTCTTTGCCGTATGGCGAACCGACGTGATGCGGGCGAGCCGAAAGTTTTTTCATCCACTCACGCAAATTTTCGGGCTTCAAAACAGAATCGAACTTTCGTTCCAAGTCTTTTTGTTTATTGGAATGAGCAGTCGAAAAACCGAGCATGCTCTGAGCAAAAATCGCCGTTGATTGAAACAACAGCGAAACTAAAATAAGCACCGCAGCAAAGCGGAAAAATGGCAAACGCATAAAATAACCCCGAAGTTTTAGAATTGAAAACTGAGATTATTGTATGCGAAATTTAGATTTGAAGCTAATTACGGAAAATATCGGCATCAACTTCGATTTTCATTCTGAGCAATGCGGTCGAAAAAGTTTTGCCTTGCGCGTCGGTCATCAAAGACAAAGTTCCGCCGCCGCCGAGCGATTCGTGCAACAGAAAGTTTAACGCTTTTAAATTCGGCAGTTCAAAGCGTTCAATTTCGCCTTTGACCATTTCGCCGAAATGTTTTTTTACTGCCTCAGCCGTAACTTCTTTGACTAAAATCGGATAGTATTCGTCTTTAAGCGCAATTACGCCAACGTTTGCGGTGTCGCCTTTGTCGCCCGAACGAGCGTGGGCAAGTTGTGTTAATTCAATTTTCATCTCACCACTAATTTACCTTAAAACTGTCGTAAACGCACAGTTCGTTGACTTCGTTTTTCTCGTCGATACCAACCAACGACGTTTTGTACGTGTTGTTTTTCTTCAGTTTATTAGTTTTGAGTGAAGGTATGTTAATGCTTTCGCCGCTTTTTTTCGCCGATAAATTCTCGCTGACCGTTTGTTTTACGACCAGGTTATTATTTGCATCATGAATTCGTATCTCATAGCTTTTATACACTTTATCGATTCCCGGCATTTCCGTTTTCAGCAAAAAAGTGTCGATCCGGCTTGAGAGTTTTAAGATTTTGGCGCTTCCGCGTAAAGCCGTTAAAAACAATACTTGTTGTCTGATTGGTTTTTTGACTGCCGTCGGAGCTTTATTTTCGGCGGTCGCTTTCGGCTCGGTAACGATAATTTTATTTGACTCGACAATTGGTTTGGGGTTGTCGGTTTTCGGCTCGATTTTTGTATTTATCGGCTCTTTGACAGTATTTAAATTACCTTCGGGTTTATTTGAAGTATTTTCAACAATTTTCGGGGTCGCCGGATTATTCTGCGGAACATCAACGTCGGGTTCGATATTGCGGGCAATTTGCTGTGGTTCACGAATAAAAGATTTAATCAAATAGCCGATAAATAAACCGAAACAAGTCAAAAATACAAGGGCAAACGCAATCTGCGGAATTTTGCCGAAGTTCCGAACAGTTTCCGCTAATCTTTTAAATAAACCGACTTTCGCAGATTTATCGAGCTTGCCGGAACTTATTTCGATTAGAGATTTTGCTAAAACCATATCTTCTAAATTATTCGGCAAAAAGTGCGTTTCAAATTGCAATCGCTCGGTTTTATTCAAATTATTCGTCAAATAATCATCGATTAAATCGGCACGGACAAATGATAACAACTCTGAATCATCGTCGTTGCCAAACCATTCGGTTTCAAAGGTTTCAACCTGATTATCGCTCAAGGATTCAAGCCAATAACCACGCATCATTTTTTCTTTTTCCGGTAATCTGTCCATCGGCATTCTCACAAATAAAAATATCTCCAACTATAATTGGTAATTTCTTAAAAAAGTTTCATATTCCCGTCAATTTAATACAATCGACAGTTTCTTTTTGGCGCATTCAATCAATTTGTTTCTGGCTCGGCTCACCGAAATTTTCAAAGCATTTTGCGATTTCCCCAGATTTATCGCCAGTTGTTGATGCCTGTGTTTTTTATCTTTTCCGAGTGCCTCATTATATTTGTCGAGCATCACAAGTTCTTGCGTGTCAAGGTGTTCGCGGCATTGCCGTAAAGCCTTTAAGCCGAGTTCGGTGCGAAATTTTTCGTATGTTTTTTCTAAAATGTCGGCTGTGTTGTACGAAGGTTCTTCGCCGGCGGAAAGGTCTTCAAGCCCCAGAATTTTTCGCCGACTTTTTCTTTGGTATTCGAGCAACACATATCTTGCCACTTGGTGAAAATACGGGTACGGGTTTTCGCGGTCAAGCATAAAATTTTCCTCCGCAATTTTTCGGGCGATGCGATTAAAAACTTCATCTGCCTGTTCATCGGCAAACAAAGATTGACCCGCTGTAAATTGGCGAATGAGTCTTTTTCTGATGTCTTCGTAGATTAAAGAGGCTTTTTCTTGGTTTTCATCAAAACTGAGCAATAGTTTCCCAAAGGCTTCGGCGGTCAAAACCCAGTCTTTTTTAAGTTGTTTTTTAACTTGGGAGTCCATTCGTCTGTCTTTTATCCTAAGAAAATAAATCTCTTAAAAAATCTGTGAAACCTTTTTTTGTGTAATGCCAATTATATGTAGAAAATCAATAAACTGCAAATTATGAACTCGTGAGATGTTTTTTATTGACACACCTTTTTTCCAAGCAAAAGCCCCAGCTTGAAATACCGATTTTTGTCTGATTTCGCAGAAAAACCTCGCGACGGTTTATCCGAAAGATTTAACACTATAACCTGAATTGATTTTCGGGCGAGCAATCGCCCTTTTTTTATTTTGAAATACAGAAATGAAACCTTTTTTAACAGATGTCAATTATCAATAGTAAGCAAAATTATTTTCAATAAAATAAAACATTTTTGGGAGTGAAATCAATGTTAAAAAAAATAACCGGAACTTTAACCCTTATCGTCTGTTTGGTATTGACAACCATTATCGCCGATGCGCAAATTTCAGCCGAAATCGAATTTGCAAACTTGGTAAAAAAAGCGGATTCAAGTTTTGATTCGGGGGATCGTTTGGCATCGGAAAAATTATTGGCTCAAGCAAATGAAATTCTCGGTCAAAATCACGACATTGACAGAGTTCTGCAAGGTCATTTATTAAAAGTCGGAGGTAAATTGGCGATAACTCTGGACGCGGCGCTTGAATGTTTTGACCGAGCTTTTGAAAATTTTTCCGAAAACCCTTCAAATCAAGCGGAAATCGATCTTTTCAGAGCCGTCAGGTATTACAATGAAGGTGAATACGATGTTGCCCAAAGCTATTTGAGCAAGGCAAAAGAATATTTTGCGGCAAAAAGAGATAATGAAAATTTAGCTCAAGTCTTAAATAATCTGGGTGTAATTGCTTTTTTGCAACGCGATGCCCAAACCGCAACAAACCTTTGCGAACAAGCGCTTTCAATCAATTTGCAAATCGGAAATGTGCTAAATGCCGACAGAAACCGGCGAAACATCGACTTTTTTACAGGCAGAAGTTTCTTTCAACCCGATAACGGAATTGGTTCTTTGAGCAACCCGAAACCGATAATTATCCAAACCGAAGAAGGCAACGGCGGCGGCAGTCCGACGGAAATCACCACTAATGGCGGCGGAACTGTTTCAACCGGTAACGGCGGCGGCGGACACTAAACAAACGAGGTAAATATGAATCAGCTAAAATGTTTTACTTGCACTTTTTTAATTATGTTGACGGCGATTGTGAGTGCAATCGCCTGTGATTCCCAAAAAGAATTATCGACATCGGCGGCTTACCCGTTGGGAAAAGGTGAGTGTCACGAATTTGCTTTGAACCTGCCGGCGGGTAACTATTTTCAAATTACGGCTCACCAAATCGGGGTCGATATTGATTTGCGGTTATTGGAAAACGGGGTTGAAATCAAATCTGCCGACAGCGAAAATTCAAACAGCGGTTTCGAGTTTTTACCTTTTATCGCCAAACCGAATGCCGTTTATATGCTCCGCATCAATTGGCTGGACGACAATCAAACATTGATAAAAAACGCAGGGTTTTATAAAGTCGAAGTTGAAACACACTCCGCCGACAGCCAAGCTGAAAGTTTGCTGCAAAAAATTGAATCGGCAAATTCTTTGTATGAAAAATCAACTGCCGAACGATTGACCGGCAACCAAAATGCGGCGGCTGATTATCTTTCGGCAATCGCAATTTATAATTCTTTGCCCGAAACCAAACTGACCAAATACAAAATAGTTTTGGCGAAACATTATCTCGGTGTGTTTTATAATTCAACCGCGAAATACGATGAAGCCGTTGCTTTGTTAGAAGCCGCCGCAGTTTCGGTTTCGGAAACTCAAGACAAGTATTTGGAATGCAAAATGCTCAAAGAACTTGGGATTGCATATTTTAAGACCGGCAATTTGACGCGAAGCAACGAAGTTTTTGAAAGTGCCATCGACGGATTGGAAAAACTGGCGGCTGAAAAAATCGGTGAAGTTCAAACTTTGCCCGCCGCTTATATTGCTCGTTCGGAAACGCTTTTGAGGTTGAATAAAACTGAACAAGCGATCAAACTTTTGGAAGCCGCACGGGCAAATTCGGTTAATGCCGTAACTGAAAACTTGCTTGCTTCGCTGAAATTGGCAGACGTTTATTTTGACTTCGGCGATGGCGAAAGAGCCGCCGCAATTATCTCCGCGATAATGATTCCCGAAAATTCCAACAATTATACGAAAGGTGTTTTCAACAAAATTTCGGGTAAACTTGCGATGAAAACCGATAAAGATAAAGCTCTCGGTTTTTTCAATAAAGCCAATTCGTATTTTATCGGCAACAATCGCGAGCAAACCGAAACCGCGATGTTTATCGGCAACACTTATTATTACGCCAAAAATTACATCATCGCAAAAATTTATTACGAACAATCGAAGACAAGTTTTGAAGCGCAAAACGACAGGTTGAACCTTGCCCAAATTTATAACAATCTCGGCGTTATTTCGTTTGCCCAAAAAGAATATCAGCTTGCAATTTCGAGTTGTGAAACGGCTTTGGCAATAAATATCGAGTTGCAAAACGAATTGAACGTAAGTCGAAATCTAATCAATTTGATGTATTTCAACGAAGCCACAGGCAACCGAACATCCGCCATCTTTTACGGTAAATGGGCGATAAATACTATTCAATCAATCAAATATCGACAACTTCAAGCACTTGAAAAAGAACTCCGCGACAACTTTCAAGATTCGTTTACCGATGCTTTTCGCAAACTTGCCAATCTTTTAATCGAAACGGGCAGAATTTCGGAAGCCGAACAGATTTTGCGGTTTATCAAAGAAAAAGAGTATCAAGATTATGTTCGCGGAAACGGAAAATTGAACGGAGTCGGTTACACCAAAAACGAAGAAATAATGCTTCGGGAGGCAAAAATTAAAACCGTAAAAAAGTCTGTCCCGCCAACTAAAAATGTGGTTGATGAAACGCCTGAAGTCGATAAATCTCCCGTCAAACAATTAGTGGCGGATTTGAAAGCACAGGGCGTTGAGGTGTCCGAGATATTGTTTGTAAATACGTTGGTCGGCAAAGAAACAGTCAGTGTGATTGCCACAAACGAGGTAAAACAACAAGTTTACAAACATAATATCTCGCGCGAAAGTTTGAATAAACTTGTCTTTGAGTTTCGTGATGCTGTTACAAGTATCGATAAAAATCCTAAAATTGACGGCACTAAACTCTATGATATTTTGGTCAAACCTTTGGAAAAAGATTTTTTGTCGGCTAAAATAAAGAAAATTGTGTGGTCGTTGGACGGCGTTTTGCGGTATGTGCCAATTTCGGCGTTGTTTGACGGAAAAATTTATTTGATGCAACGGTTTGCTAACATACAACTGAGCATTGCGGACAGCGAAAAAGTTTTGATGCCGAAAACTATTGAAAAACCTGCAATCGGAATGGCTTCGTCCAAAGCATTTGAAGATTTATCGAGTTTGCCGATTGCCAAAAATGAACTGGATTGTATTTTTGACGACGGCAAACAACTGATTATCAACTCGACTTGTAAAAAAGGTATTATCAAAGGCAGAAAAGTTGCCGACGAAGATTTTACGCAAGTTGTTTTTGAAGATGCTTTAAAACGTTATAAATTGATTCATTTGACCAGTCATTTTGTCTTGGAAGCAGGTGATAATTCAAAGTCTTTTTTGTTGCTCGGCGGCGGCGTTAATCGTAAATACACGATGGCGACTTTTTCCGGTCAAGAGCTTCATAATGTCGAAGTATTGATTATGTCGGCTTGCAACACCGCCAATTTCAGTCCCGACGGGGCAGAGTTTGAAAGTTTTGCGGCAATGGCGCAAAAACAAGGAGCAAAAGCGGTTATCGGCACATTATGGTCGGTCGCCGATGTTTCAACGTCGATTTTTATGACCGAGTTTTATCGGTTTTATGAAATAAACAGGCTCGACAAAGCCGAAGCGATCAGAAAAGCGCAAAGCAATGTTTTCAAACAAAAACAGTATTCTCATCCGTATTATTGGTCGCCGTTTGTGTTGTTCGGCAACTGGAAATAAGTTGTCGGCGGCAAAACAAAAGTAAAAAGATAAAAAGTGCAAAGTAAAGCGCGGTTTGCAAATAAACTGATCGGCAAGCCGATTTATCGCAAGTTATACCAATGAAATGCGGCAATGACGAGCGAATGTGTGATTTCGCCGCCTGTTATTAAACTTGGAATTTCAGCCAAATCAACCAATTTTGTTACAACGTTTTCGGTTGAATCAAATTTAACTTCGTGTGTTTTCTCACAATCGACCGCCAAATAATGATAAACGCGATTGTTTTGTATTGCCGGATTCGCATGTGATACGCCAAGCAAAATTGTTTCACGCGGAACATAGCCGGTTTCTTCGACCAGTTCACGATTGGCGGCAAGTTTCGCATCTTCGCCGTTATCAATCATTCCGCCCGGAATTTCAAGCGTAACTTCTTCGGTTCCGTGTCGGTATTGTTTGATTAAAACGACTTCGCCCGCCGTTGTCAGCGCAATGACGTTGACCCAATCGGGGTTTTCAAGACAATAAAACGTATGTTCTTGGTTACTGCCTTCACGAGTTGAATAATCGCGGCGAACTTTAAAAATCTTGCAATCCGCCACGTTTTCGGAACGTTCGCGTTTCCACATTTCTACTTTTTCAGTCATATAACTCCTCTTTTGTATAAAGTTTAACGCAGTTCAGACAGCAAAAGAAACCGTCAATAATTAATAAGTAACGATTAAAGTTAATTCGGGCAAAGTCTTTTTCAGTCTCTTTACAATAAAACCGCAACATATTTTGATTGATTGTCAATTTTCGGCTGTATTCAAGCTGAACTTTATCGACAAATGTAAATATGTTGCGGTTGTTGTTTGTTACTTTCAGGTTTCAAATTAAGCTTTGATTGCTTTTTTCTTGCGCGTTAAGCCCGATTTTTTGTCGCTCTTTTTAACATAACCCATTGCTTCGTAAAGAGCTGAATCTTCGCCTTCTTCGGCATCGGCAAGTACTCCGTTTTTAATAAGTTGAACACGAGCAAGCCCTTGTTCATCGTTCAAATCTCGCAAAGCTAAGGCTTCCGTCATTTGATTGTCAAGGTTAGCAATCAATATGCGGGCGTTGCGTGATGCGTCGGGAAATACTTTGTATTCTTCAAAGGTCATTCCGCCAAACCTTTTTTCGGGTTTTATGTTTTTCCAAGCGTTTTCCGCACGCTCCATTTTTTCCATTGCTTCTTTTGGGCTGTTTGCCATAATTTTACTCCTATACTTTAAAATTTAATACGAATAATATTGTTATCCGTAATGGTGAGAACGACAATCAAAGTATATTTTGCGTAAAATAAAAAAATTTGTTTAAGTTATGCTTCAAAGGCAATAATCTTTAGCTTAAAGTCTGTTATCTTTGGCTTAATGACAGTAATCTTAAAGCTCAAGTCGGCAATCGGTAACTTAAAGATGACAATCTTAAAGCCGATGATTATCGTCATTTGGTTAATGATTGCAATCATAAAGTCAATGATTATTATCTTTGCTTATAAGATTGTATTACGTTAAGCGAAGTTTTAATGCTTTACGTTATATTTATTATTTTATCAAACAACGTTCAAAATTTACGATTCATCGTGATGTTTACGCTTTAGCGCAGTTTTAAACAATCTACGCCAAAGCGTAAGTATCAAACTAAAGTTTGTACTTTGAACATTAAACTTTAAGTTTTTTATTTATCAAACAATTATTTCTAAAAACAAATTGTAATCGGTTAAATTCAGTTTCTAAATCTTTACTTAGTTTTGTGTAACTTAATCGTTTTGTTTGTAATAAGCAACTACTTCTTGAGTAAAAAAATACCAATAAAACGCAATCATCAGCAACGAAGTTACAATCCAATTCAAAATGTATAAAACCGCGCCTTTTTTGTTTTCCGCGTTTGTATCCGAAAGAACCATAGTTGCTAAAAATAACGCCCACAATAAGTTAAGCGTAACCATAATTAACAACGAAATGCGACCTTCGTTATCACCGATTAAAGTCCAAATTGCCGCCGCTGCCGTAAATACGCACAAACCCAAAGAAACTATGACAACCGGAAGCGCGGCTTCACCGTTTGCTTCTCTGACAGCCGTATAATAATTGATAAACTGAAAAACGCCGAATCTGAGAAAGACAAGAATTGCGCAAACATACACACCGATCGGCATTTTAATTTTACGTTTCCACTGCTCTTCCATACCTTTTTACACTTCTATTCTATCGTCAAACTCAATCAACTCGGTCTTAATCTGCTTTTCAGCCGTAACGTCATCCTTCATATTTTCGCTGTTCAAGCGGTTATCCAACGCGGCTTTGACAAACGCGACAAACAACGGATGCGGTTGCAACGGCTTCGATTTATATTCGGGATGAAACTGACAGCCGACAAAATACGGATGAACGGCACGCGGCAACTCAATCATTTCGACAAACTTTCCGTCGGGCGAAACTCCGCTGAAAATCAAACCGTTGTCTTCTAACATTTCGCGGAACTTCGGATTAAATTCGTAACGGTGCCGATGGCGTTCGCTGATAGATTTTGCTCCGTGATAAATTTCGCCGGCTAAACTGTCGGCTTTCAATTCGCAATCCCAAGCACCGAGACGCATCGTTCCGCCAAGTTTTTCAACATCAACAAGGTCACGCAATTTAAAAATAACAGGGAATTCGGTGTCGGCGTTAAATTCGGTCGAATCGGCTTCTTTCATCTCGCACACGTTGCGGGCGAATTCGATGCAAGCCGTTTGCATTCCGAGACAAATCCCGAAATACGGCGTTCCCGATTTGCGCGCGTATTTAATCGCCTTTAACATTCCCGACACGCCGCGTTTGCCGAATCCGCCCGGAACCAAAACCGCATCAAAGTCTTGCAACTGCGTTTCGTAATCGTCTTTCATCAAATCTTCCGATTCAATCCACGCCACTTTTATCCGCAAATTATTTGCCACGCCCGCGTGTGTCAAGGCTTCGCGCAACGATTTATAAGCGTCTTCAAGCTCGACGTATTTTCCGACAATCGCAATTTTAACACTGCCTTCGGACGGCTCTTTGATGGTCGAAACCAGTTCGCGCCAACGCTTTAAATCAACGTTCGGAAATTGTTCGCGGAGTTGTAAACTGTTGACAACCAAATCATCAAGCTCTTGTTCGTGAAAAGCAAGCGGAACTTCGTAAATGGTCGGAACATCCAACGCGGCGATGACGGCATTTTCTTGAACGTTGCAAAAGAGAGCAATTTTCTTGCGTAAATCAAGCGACAAAGGCTGTTCGGAACGGCACAACAAAATGTCGGGAGCAATCCCGATTTCGCGTAATTCGCGGACAGAATGCTGAGTCGGTTTAGTCTTGAGTTCACCTGCGGCGGCGATATACGGAACGAGCGTAACATGAACATAAATCGCGTTGGAACGCCCGACTTCGTTGCCGAGTTGCCGAATTGCTTCCAAAAACGGCAAACTTTCGATGTCGCCGACGGTTCCGCCGATTTCGACGATAAGAATGTCGGGATTATCTTTGTTGGCAACAAATTTAACCGCGTCTTTAATTTCATCGGTGATATGCGGAATTACTTGAATCGTTTTGCCGAGATAATCGCCGCGCCGTTCTTTCTCGATGACCGAAAGATAAATTCTGCCCGATGTCCAATTGTTTGCTTTAGTCAGATTCGCGTGCGTAAACCGTTCGTAATGTCCCAAATCCAAATCGGTTTCGGCACCGTCGTCCGTAACAAAAACCTCGCCGTGTTGGAACGGAGACATCGTTCCCGGATCAACGTTTATATAAGGATCGAGCTTCATCATCTGAACTTTCATCCCGCGCGCTTCGAGCAAACAACCGAGCGAACTCGCCGCCAAACCTTTGCCCAAACTCGAAACCACACCGCCTGTTACGAAAATATATTTAGTCATATTTGCTCTTTTTAAAAGTGAAATGCCAACTGCTTTTCTACTCTAACCTCTTTGTTTTGTTGTGAATCCGTTTGATATTCTTTGATACAATCGGCGACAAATTCCGCTAGTTTAACCGGAACAGCGTTGCCGATCATCTGTTCCAAATCTGTTTTGTTACCGAAAAAATTGAAACTTTCGGGAAACGTTTGTAAATAACTTCTTTCGCGTGTTGTTAAAGGTCTGACATTCCCGTTTGGTTCGCAAGCATCGTTCGGATGCTTGATGTATGTTTTCGGAATCGGACGATTTACGCCTCTGATTGTCGGACTCGGCTCGTAAATGCTGTAAATTCCACGTCGTTGATAGCTTCGCGGATGACGATAATAAAACTCGGTTTCTAAAGTTTTGCCGAAATACTCAAAGACTGTCAACGGCTTCTGCGACCGGTTTTTTACTAAATAATGTTCTAAGAAATCATCGTCCGAGCTTAAATGCCCGATTAAAAAATATCGCTTTCTTTTTTGCGGAACACCGCACAAACTCGCATCTAAAACTGTTTCGGTCAAGCCGTAACCTGCCTGTTTCAAAAGGTTTTTAGCATCGCACAAAACGCTGCTTTTAGTTATCAGCGCAACATTTTCCATCACAAACCATTCAGGTTTTTTACTTGCGACAACCTGTGCAAAAGTAAAAGTTAAATCTGCTCTGCCAAGATTTTGGTTACGTTTTCCCGCACTTGAAAAATCTTGACAAGGCGGACCGCCGATAATCATTTGCGGAGAAAAATCAAGCTCAAACTTTCCGGACAAATCGGTTTCAATCATCGAATGCGAAAAATTTGCCCGATAAACTTCAATCGCAGGTTTCCAAAAATCGAACGCGGAAACGATTTCAAATCCGGCATTCCGGAAACCAAGCGACAAGC
Source organism: Acidobacteriota bacterium (assembly GCA_031430435.1). Lineage (GTDB taxonomy): Bacteria > Acidobacteriota > Blastocatellia > Pyrinomonadales > Pyrinomonadaceae > JANNVK01. The sequence continues at coordinate 43,868 of JANPBM010000004.1, read as the reverse complement.
CGCCGCAACCTGCAAATAAATCTATCGTTTTCATAATTCCTCAAAAAGTTCGGGCGAGTTGTAAATTATTGCATCAAAACGCCTTTCGGGACTTAACAAATCTTGTCCTTTGCCTAGAATGATTTCTTTAATTTCGCTCTTGGTAATTCGTGGTCTCAGCAAATAATCGCACTTCATAAACGGTTGCGTTACACGACCGCTCAACGCAAAAGCCTTATCATTTTTGGTATTAAAAGAAAGTTCGTCAATTATTTTAGTGTGATTTATCTGTCCGTTTTTTGCAAAATCATACAGCATTTTGCACAACCAAACAACCGTTCGCAACTGACGGGTTATTCTGCCGTCTTTGACTTCGGTGCTTGCCGTGTTTGTAAAAAGCCGAATAAAAGCGAGGTTGCTCCAAACAAAAACATCTAAGCAGTTTTCAGCTAACTTGGGCGATTTTCCTTGTGTTTTCCAAACCGGCTGAATAACCAAAGGTTGTTGTTTTTCAATAAGTTGCAACGAAAGTTGACGAACTGTTTCGATCATTCTTTCAAATTGCGGAATAATTTCAGTGGCTTGAGTCCAATCATTTATCGAATCAAAATTACCGGCAAAAATGTCGAGTAATTTCTCTCGCTCATTTTCAAATGCCGCCGCTAAACTGCACACCAGATAAACAATTGTATCGGGACGCACCACAATTTCGCACCCGAATTCGTCTTCCGATAAATTACAAGTCGAATTATCGGGCAATGCGGTCAGTTTAATTTCCAAACCTTGTAAAGAAGTTCCGTTTCTTGAATCTTGCGTAACTAAATCAACTCGCGGAATACTGCCGATTAAGAATTTTTGAAACGGCAGAAATTGACTTTCAAAAGCATAAAAAAGATTGTCCGATTGTGGTGAAAGCCCGAAAAGTCTTGCCGTATTAATAGTTTGGTGTGAAACTTCAAAACTTTCATTAAGCGTTAAATATATATTTTCAAAACCTCTGCTTTCAAGATATGCAGACAACGCCGCCGGAAACGAAGAGTTAAATTGATTCTTTCCCCACGAATCTTTGTCCGAAAAGTCTCGGTTTGAATGTTTTATACCGAAAAGTGCCGGCTTTATTTGTTCAATCATTATTTGCTCCGTTGCCTTTGCCGGCTTGTTTCTTTCTATCGTATCGTTTGCTTTCAACTTCGGCGCGACTTCAACGCCAACGCCTGCGTTTTCGTGCCGCCAAGATGTGTTTATGCTTTAATTTCGCGTTCAAAGTTTTTAACCGGTTGCCTTTGCGGATTTACCGATAGTTTTAAGCCTGCAAACCCGCCGATTACCGCCGGCAAAATAATAAATAACGCAAATCAATCTTGCCTGATTTCACGTCCGCTTAAAAAGTTTACTTGCCGCCAAAACTGCTCCGACCCACAACAAAGTGCCGACGACAAAAAATATCGGCGTTAAAATTATCATAAACAAAAACCCGACTCCGCCGCCGTAACCGTAAACTGCTTGTTGAGCCTCCGGAATCAAAGCATCACCCGCGTAAAGCATTTTTAATCCGCTCAAACCACTCGATACTGCCCACAATATCCCGAATAAAAAGCCGTAAACCCAATTATATTTCCACTTGTAACCTTTCCACAAAGCTAAAAATAAGATCAGCAAAGGAGCGGTGAAAAGCGACGAAATAAAAATATAGTAATAAAAATCCGAAGTCGAGTTATAGTTTTCGGGCTTTGGCATTTGGGTCGTAACCGTGATTGCGTCCGCCGGAATGACCGCAAACTTTCCCGCTAAACCGTTGTCGGTTCGCTCGAGTTTTAAGTTTGAATCAAAACTCCAGCCGGCGGGAATTTTAATATCCAACTTCAAACCGCCAAAACTTTTCCAGTCGCGGGCAGGTGCCAACAAATAGGCAAACTGCCAGGCTTTTGTAAGTCCGACATTTTGATTAACCGTCGGTTCGGCTTTGTATTTTGCTTTGAGCGTGTGTTTTCCTTTTGATAATTTGAGCGAGAACTTTGCCGATTTAAGATTTCCGTTATACGGATTATACATCAACTCTTTGCCCTCAAAAGGCGTTTGGCTCGGAACTTTCCAAGTTTTCCGGTCGGCAAAATCGGCGTTATCGATTGCCTCGGTTTTGACTTCCGTATCGTCCAAAAAAAAATGAAAATTCTTTGACTCCGAAACAATCACAAAGACTAAATCGAGCTTTGGAATGTCAGTCGGATTATTAACTTCGTAAACTGCTTGAACATCGATAAATCTTTCGCGGACAGGCACGGTTTCATCGCCTAATTGCCTGAAATCAAAGGTTAAATCTTCGTTTATAATCTCAATGTTTTTAACGCCGACGGGTTCGGTCAACGTTTGTCCGCCTTGCGAAGGCGCCGCCATATTTGCCGAAATACTTGTTACACAAATAACGATGAGCAAAAGACTTAACAGGTTTCTCATATTTTTTAAGGTTGACCGTCCGAAGTTTCAAACACAAACAAAAAATCTTGTCCTAACCGTTTCAAGCTAAAACAAGATTTTGTAATCTAATCTTTGACGACGATATTTACAAGGCGTTTCGGAACAACAATTATCTTGACAATTTCCTTGCCGTTTGTCCATTCCATAACTTTTTCGTCCGCCAATGCCAACGCTTCCAACGTTTTATTGTCGGCTTCGGGTTCGGCAATAACTTTTGAACGAAGTCTGCCGTTGATTTGCACCGGAATTTCGATTTCGTCCGCTTTCGCCAATTCCGCGTTGTAAATCGGAAACTTTCCGCCGTTCGCCAAAATCCCGTTTTCGTTGCCGACTAAACTTGCAAATAAATCTTCGGCGGTGTGCGGAGCAAACGGCGCAAGCATCAAAATCAACGATTCAATCGCTTCACGAATCGCGTAAACGTCCGATTTCGCAGCGGTTTCAGGCTCAACGCGAAAATCGTGAATGGCATTTGAAAGTTCCATCAAAGCCGCAACCGGCGTATTAAATTGCAACGAATCAAGACTTTCATCGATGCGTTGAATCGTCTGATGCGTTTTACGCCGAAGTTTACGGGCATCGGCAGAAAATTCTTCACTGCCGACTGCCGACTGCCGACTGCCGATTGCCGATTGCCATTTCCAGACAAATCGCCAAATTCGTTGCAAAAATCTGAGCGTTCCTTCGATGCCCGATTCGTTCCAAACTAATTCATTCTCCGCCGGAGCGGCAAAAAGCACGAACATTCGTGAAGCATCGGCACCGTAAATATCGACCATTTCATCGGGGTCAATACCGTTTCCTTTTGATTTAGACATTTTCTCGACGGCATATTTCAATGGTTTTCCGTCCGCTGATTTTACGCCGAGAAGTTTTCCTTTCGCATCGCGTTCAACTTTGACGGATTTTGGCGCGTGATAAATTCGTTTGCCTGTTTCATCGCTAAAAAAGGTTTCGCCGACGACCATTCCTTGCGTCAAAAGTCTTTTGACCGGTTCGTTAAAATTCACCAAACCCAAATCTCGCATCACTTTTGTCCAAAATCGCGTGTAAATCAAGTGCATCACGGCGTGTTCATCGCCGCCGATATATTGATCGACGGGTGTCCAATACGCCGCAACTTCGGGCGAAAACGGCATTTCCGAATTTTTGTTATCGCAATATCGAAAGTAATACCAGCACGAATCTACAAACGTATCCATCGTGTCGGTTTCGCGTTTCGCAGGTTCGCCGCACTTCGGACAATTTGTGTTGACGAAGGTTGAATCGTTGTCCAAAGGCGAAGTTCCCGTGCCTTCCGTAACCATATCTTTCGGCAATTCGACCGGCAGATTTTCGTATTTTTCGGCAACCGCGCCGCACGAATTGCAATAGACAACCGGAATCGGCGAACCCCAAAAACGTTGCCGAGAAATCCCCCAATCTCGCAGGCGATAAGTTATCGCCGTTTCGCCGAAACCGTGTTTTTTGGCATATTCAGCCATTTCAACTTTGGCAACTTCGCTCGTTTTGCCGTTCCAATCATCGGAATGAACCATCACGCCGTAATCGGTAAACGCATCAGACAACGCCAATGCTTGCATCGTGTGATGTTCGTGCGCAAGATTCGGCTCGGAAATTACTTGGCGAATCGGCAAACCGAATTTTTTCGCAAACTCGAAATCGCGTTCGTCGTGCGCGGGAACGCTCATCACCGCGCCTGTGCCGTATTCGATCAGCACATAATTCGCCACCCAAATCGGAACTTCTTCGCCCGAAAACGGATTGACTGCTTTAAAACCTGTATCGATTCCGTCTTTTTCAATCTCAACTTCACGGTCAACCGCTTTTGTTTTTTCAAACTTGATTTCATCTATTTTCGATAAAACTTCGCTCGATAATTTATCCGAATTGGCTTCGATAAACGGATGTTCCGCCGCGACAACAATCGCATTCACGCCGTAAATCGTATCGATTCTAGTCGTGAATACTTTAATCTTAAATGTTGAATCTTGAATCTTAAATTCAACAAAAGCCCCGTTTGAGCGACCAATCCAATCACGCTGACGTTTCAAGACTTTTTCCGCCCAGCCGGCTTCAATTTCCTGCATATCGTCGAGCAGTTGGTCGGCGTAATCGGTGATTCGCAAAAACCATTGTTCGATTTCTTTTTTGGTCGTCGGATTACTGCAACGCCAGCAAATGCCGCCGCTTGCTTGTTCGTTCGACAATGTTGTTTGGCAAGTTTCACACCAATTTACTTGGGTTGCTTTTTTATACGCCAAACCTTTTTCATACATTTTAAGGAAAAACCATTGGTCGAATTTGTAATAATCGGGACGATGAGCCGCCATTTCGCGTCGCCAATCGTAGCTTAAACCGAGTTTTTTCAACTGGCTTTTCATCGCCACAATGTTGTCTTCCGTCCAATCACGCGGATTTACGCCGCGTTTAATTGCCGCTTGTTCGGCAGGCTGACCGAATGAATCCCAACCGATCGGATGCAAAACATTGAAGCCTTTCAAGCGTTTATACCACGCCAACGCATCGCCGATCGAGTAATTGCGGACGTGTCCCATATGCAAAAAACCGCTCGGATACGGCAACATTTCAAGGGCAAAAAACTTCGGTTTCGTCTCGTCGAATTCTACCTCGAACGTTTTATTTTCTTCCCACAGCCGTTGCCATTTATCTTCTGTCTTTTTCGCAAAATACTTTTCATCCATCATATTTTTTGTACTCTCGTCGAACAATTTTAATTGATTCGTTCTGTTAAAAAACTAAATATTCCAATTTCTTGCATCAGCTTTTTCAAAAATTTCAGCGGGCGTAAAATTAACGGCTAAGGTTTTTTTAACGCGGTCGCCGATTACTTTATCTACCTGCTCCCAAATATCTCTGCCGGTCGGGTTTTCCGGCAACTCATTAAATACGGCATCTATCAAATTTTTATTACGGGAAATAATAGTTTCGAGTATTTTTTCTGTGATTTCCGGCGAATCAGCTCTTTCGCCTTTGCTCCGCGCGACCATATCCATTACTGCCAGCGTCCAACCGCCGGCACTTGTCGCGGGATCGGGGAATGCCCAGCCTCCGCTCTCGAAAATTTTGTCCAAAGATTGCATTTTCGAGTTTACTTGTAAAAAATTATTGGCTCCGCCGCAAAATATTTTCACGCCGGCTTTGATAAGTTCGTCAATTCCGGCGGGTTCCATATTGTCGCCTTCGCCGTTGTTAATCCAAACATCGTATTTCAGGTTGTTTTCGGGCAGCCAAGATTTGTAAAACTCTTCCGCCGGCAAAGAAACTGTTTTTAAGCCGGGAAACTTACTTTCAACAAACTTGCACGCCCCGTCGGCTTTATCGAAAATTGTAATGTTTTCAATTTTGACACCATATTTTTGAGTCAAGGCTTCGATTGTATTTTGTCCGACACCGCCGGCTGCTTCGATTAAATAATTCCTGTCTTTATAATCCGTAAAAAAACGTTTGGTTAATTCGACCGCCGTGGTTGCCACGCCATAACCTGTCGGACGAGATGAAGAATCGCGCGTCCCGTTCAGATTTTCGGGTAAACAAGTAAAGTTTCGCATATCGATTCCGCGTTTAGACCATGTTTCGCACAGATTGATTTGCTTGGCTTTATTTTCGCCGCGCCAAAATATGCCGGACAAAACGTCGGGCGAACCCGAATCCGGAAAAACATAGCCCGAAGCAGGGAAGTTTTCAAAAATCCCCGTCTCGCGGGCTTCAATTTCTTTGTATTTGTTCAAGAAAATAATCCCGGCGGGAATAATTACCGAACCAAGCGCGATAATTGCTTCATCCGAAATGCCGTGAAGTTTTTCCCCATCGCGGTTTAAGACAATCCACTCGCCTTTTTTACCGCCGTGCAGAGCCGGAATATCCGGAAAAACCATCACGGCTTTACTGAGCATCGCCTCGGAAAGGTCGCGGGTGCGTTTCAAGACAGCCTTAAAATCTTTGATTGCCTCATCATTTCGGTAACAATCGCCGCCGATATTTATGGTCAAAGGTCCGCACGGCTTTTGTCCCGGATTGTAATGCGTCACAACATAAACCAAATAAACATCTTTATAATCTTCTAACAGAGTTTCAAGTTCCGAGATAATACCGCCGGGATTATCTATAAACGCGACAGCTTCGCCAATTAATTCGTTATCCAGTTTCAGAGTAACAACGGTAATCGAATAAACTTTCTCATCTTTTCCGGCACCGGAAATCGCTTCAAGATTTCCGATTTCCCTTAAATCTTCGGGCTTTAAAGAGGTCGAGACGAAGACTTTTCCTTCATTCTTTTCCGAAGTTACCAATACTGCGCGACCGGTTTTAAGCTGTGATAAAACATAATGCGGTATATCATTTAAATTAACTTTGATTTGAACAGGCATATTTTTCTCCGTTTAACGTTGAAATGAATTAGCATCCTTATTTTTTACAATAAATCTGCAAATATTCTCTTATTATGAGACACAGAACATAATTTGATTTATTTAAGGATCGGGTAATCGCCGCATCGTTGAGAGTTCCAACGAGCGGCTATGTAAGGGCGAGTTTGTGTTGAAAGAAATTCATACTTGGATTTTAGTGGAAAACGTTTAGTTTGGCAAATTTTTATGTTATTTTAGGCTTAGTATTTTTTTTAATCACAGATGAACGCACAAACAAGATATTTTTTACGCTTTACATTGATTTTTTTCGTGTGTTCGACGGTTAATATTTTCGCTCAACAAACTGACTTTGAACTTCTTGCAAAACAAATAAAAAACGGCACGATCGAAGAAAAACGCGACGCGCTTTATCGAATCCGCAATCTGAACACCGCAGACGCATCACGAATCGCTGTTCCGGCGTTAAATGATTTAGCGGAAATCGTGCGGGCGACCGCAACTCATTCGATTCTCGCGCTTGCAAACGAAGAAGCCGCCCAAATTTTGTTGCCGTTATTAAAAGATAAATTCGCCTACGTCCGCAAAGAAACGGCTTACGCACTCGGAAAAACTCGTTCAAAACTCGCCGCAGATTCATTGATTTTACTTTTGCAAAAAGATAAATCGGACGAAGTTCGCGGTGCTTGCGCGTTTGCCTTAGGCTTGATAGCGGACGTAAAAGCATTTGATGCGTTAGTTAAATCATTGAGCCGAAAGAACGATTTTATCCAACGTTCCGCCGCGCGTTCGCTCGGTCAAATCGGCGATAAACGAGCCATTCAGGTTTTGGAAAAAATTGCGAACGATCCGAAACGGCATGACGACGTAAAGCGTGAAGCGGCTGAAAGTTTGAAGAATTTGAAACCTTGAGCCGGAAAAAAGCGAAGGTTCGATAAAAATACTCAGACAGACAAAACCGCCGGTTTTACGAATGGAAAAACTGTGTCAAATTTTTGAAAATCTTGCAATCAGCCACACTTTCGGAACCGGGACGAACACATCTGAAATTATAAACTTTTGAGCAAGTGATTTTCATTCCAACCTGCTTTCTTGCGTTTGCCTTGAATTAATAAAGTGAACCCCAAAGTCTCCGGACGGGAAACTCACTTCAAAGACAGCTGAATAAAGTTTCTCTTATGCAAGCCGACAAACGAGGAAATATCTGAAATTTTCCAAAGCCCTAAACTTTTATCTGCAAACTTTCCGTTATCCTCCGCACAATGCTCATTTAATAATTTAGCCGGCTCAGGAAAGTTAAAAGGCGGAAGTTGAAGATTCAAGGTTCGCCAACCGCCTGTTTTAATGTCCGAATTTACCTTTGTTTTCGGAAAAGTTGTAGTTAAAAGATATTCTGCTCCACTTAAAGAAAAATTTTGTAACGCGGCAAAAATGTCTTCAAAACAATAGTGGACAAAACAATCTCTCGATAAAATTAAATCGCATTCGGGCAGAAAGTCTTTTGTAATATCCGCCGTTACAAATCTTTTGTTTACATCTGCAAAAAGACGATTGTTCCGGTCGGTTATGTCAGTCAACAGATCCACGCCGATATAATTTTTGAGCCGAAAATCGCTGTATTTAAGCCAGCCGAAATCACCGCATTTTGCGTCAAGCATCGAATTTATGCCGAGAAAAGTAAAAAGTAACGGCAAACTTCGACGGATTTCTTTTGTCGCTTCAAACGAAAAACCGGTTCCGCAAATTGATTCCCGATGTACTCGCAAGCGGTCTTGATTTGTTTCCGGTATTTTATTTTTTGACCGAATTTGTTTCGGATCATGGTCGGAAAGTAAAAACGAAACGGAGTCTCCGAAGTTGTGGAAATGCGTGATTTTTTCGTAGTTATTTGCCAAAACGTTGAACAAATCTCGACCTGTTTCAGAGTTTTCCAAGTGATTTTCCGTTAAATTTATGCTTAGCAAAACATACTCCGATAAATTTAACGAGTCTTCTACATTTTTCTGCGACAAACAGTTGCCGAGAATTATTAAATCTTTTTTCTCTTTGATTATTTGCGACAAAATATCAAAATTACCTTGATAAACCCGATCATACAGATTCTTTGAAAATTTGTCGTTTCCGGCTTTCGATTCAATCAACGCCTCGATGTTCATTCGCCAATCTTTTTTGTCGTTTGAAGTTTCAAAATAATCACGCAGCAGCATTGCCGAACTGCCGAAACCTGTGTCCGCATCAAGAATTTTCGCCGGCGAAATTTGCTTGAAAGCATCAAGATAAAACTGAATCGATTGATAATTTTTACTTTTAATTCCTTTTGCCGAATGATTGCGGGTACCGTTTGTGTTAATTGAAATGCCGTTTGTTGACAATGATTTACGGACAAGAAAATTGAAAAAACTTTTATCGGCAAGCAAGTTTTTGTGCGGATTTTGAGCAAGATATTTGTTGATTGTCAAGTTTGAAAGCATATAGCAAAATGCTTCCGAATCAAAAGTCGTCTGATGTTCTTCGTCGCTTCCGGTTACAAAATAAGGTTCAACTTGACTCCAACAAATCGGCTGAATAAGTTCGCATTCTATTTCCAAAAACGGCACAACGGCTTTTGAAATAACATCGGTCAGCGGAACACAGCCGATTTCGCACCAGCCGAATTGACGTTTTTGACGCAAAGTTTCAGCAATCCGCGTATAAAAATCAGCGGCGATTTTGCTTTCGCGTTTTGCCATTATAAATTCATTGCCAAAGTATCCGCCGCGTTCACGATGAGCGGCAAAATCGTAATTCGCAAACATTTCGGAAAGAGAATCGAGCGGTTTAGTCAAAACACAATCGCAATCAATCCAAACTCCGCCGTAACGATAAAGCAGAAAAGCCCTGATAAAATCGGCACGATGAGCAACGTGAAGTTCTTTTAAGTTTATGTCGCGGTCAACGTCCCATAAATCGTCGAAAGTTTCGGGTGTCAACAGTTTTGCGTTTGGCGCGTGCTTGAAAACGGTTTTTATGCAAGCCTCAATCCATTCGGGACGTTCGCCTTCCCAATAAAGCCAAATGGGTAAATCGTTTGCAGGATTGATTTTGTCGTTATTTTTTCCGGATTTGACAAGATTTTTGCGGTTATTGAGCAAAAGGGAAAGCGGTTGAGCAAGAAAAACCGCAAACCTTTCACCGGCGTTTTCTACTTCGCCCGTAAAATTCCAAACGTTCGCATTGTTTTTGCGCGAAGCCGTCAAAACCGCAAAAACATCTTGGAATTTTGCTTGATTTGTTTCCGAAACAACGATTGTTTTTGTTAAAAATGGTGCGAAAAAATCTTCGGAAATAAACTTTTCAGCGGTTTTATCGTCAATAAAAATTACTGCGTCAATCGGATTTTCGACCGTGTTTTCCGTCAAACAGTTTTTCGCATCCGAACTTGAAATTATATTGAAGTTTGACGCAAACAGTTCGTTAAGATTAGATAAATCAATCGTTTCCGATTTGTCTGAAACAAACAAAACGTTTCGCGCTTCTTCGCAAAGCCTTAATTTTTCGAGTGGAAATTCTCGAATAAACTCGTCTTTGCTCGATATTTTTTGAATTTTCTCCAAAGTCTCTAAATTATTTTGATATTGCGGATTAGCGGAAATATGCGCGTTGCCGCCGTTGCCGCCCGAAAGTGCGTGATACAGATGAAATGCAGGCTGCGAAGCCTTTGTTCTGCCGACTTTTCCGCACAAATACGCTTTGTGCATCCATCCGTTATCTTCGCCGCCCCAACCGTAAAAACCTTTGGGAATTCCGCCGAATTTACGAAAAAATTCGTTTTTAATCAACCCGATTCCGCCGTCGGTCATTCTGTTTGTATATATTTTTATCGGCGAACATTTGTCGGGATTCAAAGTTCCCGACATAACTTTTTCGGTATCGGCAAATGAAAGATATTTTACTTCGGAAAAAGGAACCGAAAAATCGAGGTTTTTCGCCGTCATTTCAGTAATCGAACGGCTGATAAAATCGTGCGGAATCAGCAAATCGTTGTCCATCCACAAGATGAATTCATGTTCGGCAAAAAAACTTCCGAGGTTCAAAGTTTTTCCGCGTTCAAATAAATTGGGACGCTCCAAAAATAAGTATTTATCGGCAAATTTGCGGGCAACTTCAACGGCTGTCGGTACTTTATCCATCTCAACAACAATAATTTCGCCGACATTTTCGCATTGCCGCAAATTTGCCAAGGTTGTTCGCAATTGCGGCAGACGGTTTTTTCCGCCGTGCGGAATGACAACGCTGACTCCTTTTTTTAACTGATTATTTTGTGAATTTTCCATAACTTTATCGGATACAGAACTGCTTAAAGTATTTCTTTCTGAAGTATTTGCCGTTGTTTTTTGATTACCCGAATTCAAAGATTTTTCAATCGCCGGAACCCAAAAATGTTTCCATTGTTTGGCAAAATTCCAATTATTTTCAAGCCACAGTCGATTGTTTTGCCCACTTTCAAGCAGTAATTCAGTTCCGCAATTTATCAATTCGGTTATTATGCTTTCGAGGTTTTCAAGTGTTGCCGGAACAAACGGAATTTCGTCTGATTCAGAGCAAATTCGCAGAACATCGTTTACTTTTGGTAAAATGCCTAAACCGTTAATCACCACGCAGCCGCCCGACAAACCTTCTAAACTGTTGCGGTGATAACTGCCTGTTACACATTCGTCAATCACGATATGTGAACGCATTTTCATTGCCAAAGATTCGGCGTGAGTAATTTGACTGTTTTTTATTACTTCAAGTTTTATCGGAAAGTTTTTCGAGAGTTTTTCCAGAATCCGCATCGTAGTTTCATAACCTTTTGAATGCCAGTAAAGTTTATGATTCGGCGGATATTTTTCGTGCTTGCCGGAAGGCGTGTAACAAATAGAAATTTCGGTGTTTTTACTTGCCGAAATATATTCATTTTCCCAAAAGGGAAGCGGATTCGGCACAACCGACCAATCTTTAAATTCGTCTAAAACGGCTTGATACTGCCCGACGACTAAGCCGGGAAAGCCTGTTTTTACAAAACGCTCATCAACATTCCACAAATAATTATGTGCCATCGTAATAACGGCTTTGTTTTTGAAAAGTTTTTCGTGATTCTTTTCAACTTTTCCGTTATGCACAACTACAATATCGGCTTCAGCCAACAAATTTTCGGCTGTTTGCGGTGTTTTGTTCCACTCGACATCGCCCGTAAAACTGACCCCGTTGCCGTAATCGTTTGTCGCCCAAACACATCGGGCGGAAAAATCGGTTTGAGCGTTGATGCAGCGTGCCAAAATTGCCGGAACGCCCGCAATCGGCGTAGTCGCGTATGAAACTATTTTGAGCGAACTTGATTTTTTAGTTTCAACGGCTGAAAACTTAGCAAATTCGTCAATTGAAATTTTCGGAAAAGGAGTTAAACGGCTGATTTTGCTGAGGTTGAAAATTTCTATGCCGGCAGATTCGGCGGCTTTCGCTAAATTTATATATTGAGCGTTAATTGTTTCAAACTGCGGAGAAAGTGAATGTTTTCCCGATTCGGCAAAAAAATGATTGTCGGTAAAATCAACGCCAATCAACCCGATTCGTTTTGCCCCCATTAGTATCGCCAAGTTTAAGGCGATATAAGGCGAATTATTCGTGTAATCCAAACTTGTCGGATTAAAAAAATCTGTGCCGCCAAGCGTTCCGAGTTTAAATTTGACAACGTTTTTGTGCCGCAAATTCAAATCCAGTTGCGTAAAAATATATTCGGCTTCGGATGTTTCGACATAGCTGAAACGGTCGCCGGAAAACTGTTGACGCGGATTAACCACCACCAAATAATTCGGCTGAAACTTTCGCCCGACATCGTTTACGCCAATCGTGATGAAGCGTTCGGGCGAGTTGAAATCATTCAGCGATTCGCCGCAGCCGCAGACGACGATTGATGCGGTTTGGTGAATGTTTTGGAATTGTGCAAGGTTTTTCATCTTTAAAGTTCAGATAAAATAGCTAAATACTCTCTAATTTTTACTTTTTTTACATTTTCTGTAATTAACTCTCCTCCCATAACGGGTGAAGGGAAAAAACCATAACATTCATCCTTTTCAAGAGTGCCGAAAACATTTAACGCTTCTCTAAAAAGTGGACGAAGAATAACATCATCAAGGTATTCGTCGTCGCATAAAGTTCCGTCAAATACAAAATCAATACGATGAAAAACCTTTGAAATATCTTGATTTAGAACATCCAGAAAATAATTGTCTGATCCGTTTCGGAAAAAAATACTGCCGAATGCTGTTCGGGCAAAGGCATAAATCTCGCTTTCGGTTTCAACCCAATTATCTAAAACGTTAGTATAATCATCCGGATTAACTGTCCAAATAAGACCGTGACCAAAACTGCACCAACCGTTTTCTTTCCACTCTTGTAACAAGTCATCAGACAGTTTTTCTTTGTAATTGTTTATCACGGATTCGGTAACATTTTCACATTTTTGTGGTTTACCATGTACTTTTTTGAATTTTTCAAATGGTTTCATATTTTAAATAATTGCTTGTAAGTTTAAACAGGTTTGCCGTTTACTTTAATTATAACTTTTAATTTCTCAGTTTTCTTTACATCATCGGGTAGATTTTTAATTGCATCCTGAATTTTAGCAACTCGTCCGCCTTGCCATGCAGCACCTATGGAAAAATCTTCCCGGGCTCCTCTCATTCCGATTAAATCGTCCCCTTTTCCGCCTGCAAATTCATCAAGGGCATGCGTCGCGGCTTTTCCTTTCAATTGTGCCTTTGCTTGAGCAATTGCCTGATCAGCTGTTAAAGTAGGATTTGTTTTCGCTAAATCAGCCGCCATATCTTGAACAGCTTTGGCTTTTGCGTCTGCCTGTGCTTTCTTAGCTTCAGGACTTCTGCCTTCAGGTTTAGCATGTCCTGCGGTTGTTCTGGCAGTTTTTCGCGATGTATGTTCACTTTTCCTTTTCTCAAATTCTTCAGCCGTCAAATTATTTAACCGGTCTTCAGAAGCCTTCAATTGTTCGCGAAATTCTTGCTCATCCAATCCAGGTGATATTTTCCCTCTTTTCCTGGTTGGTTTTGTTTCGCAAGGAAAATCAATCTCTATTGTCGGCATTTTTGGTTTTTCGGCTTCCCCTCCGTCTTCGTCGGGATTTACTTCGCCGTGAACATAAATAATCTCTTTTTTATCGGTTGATGATTTAACCTTTACTTCCAACACATTCAACTTGTATTTTTTCTTAATTGAAACCAGTTTTTTATTTGCAGATTTAGAAGAAACACCTTTGTCTTTAATGATGTTTGTGCCTTCTTTCACACCTTTGCTTAGATCAGATTTCTTTTGCTCATCTGTCCGTTTATCGTCTTTCTTGCTCTTTCCCGTCATCTTGCCGAACATTTTCTTAACAAAACCCACAACCTTGCCAATCGCCTTATCAATCGCCTTATCAACCTTATCTTGAACTTTGGTGATAAATTCCTTGATTTTTTGCGAAATGCCGCCCAAGCCGATGAGCCGTGCCAAAAAGCCGATGACGAGCGGAATCATGCGGGCGAGCGATGTTTCGATCCATTTTGCGGCGGATGAAATGTTTCCTTTGGCGATGTCGGAAACCGAATTGATGACGGCTTCCACAAACGCCATAATTTTCGCGGCATTTTCGATCAAAAAGACTACAAGGTTGTAAATTGCCAAAACTGCCTGCACGAACGCACCTGCGGGATTGAAAAACGAGAGCAATTTGATGGTTGCCTGCTTCACGATTGTCGTAATCAGCCAATCTTGAATCGCGTCAATAACCATTACATACAAATCGCCGATGTCGGTTTTAACTTGCTCCCACAGTTTGGCAGGTCCGCCTTTGATTAAAACATCAACGTATTCAACAACTTTTTCGATCACCGCAACCGCTGTCGGACCAAGCAGTTTAACGGCTTTTGCCCGCAGACGCGGAATGGTCAAACCTGCCACGCTCATCACTAATTTGAAAATCGAAACGAGCGATAAATCGGACGGAATTTCGATTCCCGCACTTGCCAGCGAACCGAACAGCCATTCCATAAAGCCTTTTTTTAAATGTTCCCAAATATTATCGACAAACTGGCTGACACCAAGTTTAATCGCGGAAATCAAGTTGCCCAAAAAGCCGATCGGATCATCTAAAATCAATTCAATCGCATCGGCGGCTTTACGGAGCAGCGACATCAATTTATCTTTGAATTCCAAGATAATCTTGATGATTTCGCCGATTGCTTTGGCGAGTTTGTGGAACGCGCCTTCGTTTTCTTCTTCGATCTTCTTGGCGAGTTCGTTGGCTTTGTCGGTTGCTTCTTTGTATTTTTGGGCAAGTTTTTGCGCCAAATCATTTTTCTTGGCTTCAACGCCTTCACGCATTTCGTTAAACCGTGAATCCATTGCTTTTTCGGCTTCCTGCCCGACTGATTTCAAATCTTTCGGCAAACCCGCCACATAAACTTTTATTTCTTTTTGTCCGGCATCAATGTCGGTTTTGGCTTGTTTTAAGCGGCGGTCAACAAAACCCGCAACTCTGACCGCCAAGTTATCCATCGATTGATTGAAAAGAGCAAGATTTTCTTTAATGATTTCTTTGACACGCGGCGGAGTGTCTTTGAATTTATCGGCAATCCAATCAAGTTTTCCGCCGATTCCGCTGTATCGTTCATCGAAAAATTTATCGATGTCGCGTTTTGTATTGCTTTTGAAAGATGCGATTGCGGAAGCCGAACCCGGATCGAAGATCGCCATCACATCGGCTTCAAGCGAATTAAGATTATTATCAACCTTTTGTTTGGCTTGGTTGTAAATACTTTCGATTTTGTCGGTAACAACTTTGCGGCGTTCTTCGTCTTTTTTCTTTTGTGCGTCTTGCCGCGATTGTACAGCGGTTTTTGATTTGTTTTTGACCGAAACTGTCGCAGTCATTCCGGTTCGACCTTGAACGCCGGCTTGAGCGGTTGCTTTGCCCAAAACTTGTTTTTCTTGAGTGCGGAATTTACCCGGCGAAGCGTCGGCAACTTTGTCAACATTGCTTTTTTCCGCCACAACGGTTTCAAATCTCGAATCTTTATTTGAAAGCCGTTTCGGTGTCAGACGATTTTCTTTGAGTTGCGTGTCGGCATCGGCTTTAGTTTGTTTTTGCGAAATTGCCTCGTCCGGCATTTTATCGGGCATCGCTTCGCCGGCATTCACGCCGGGAGCGGGAACTGAAGGATCGGGTGGAATTGCCGCAACTTGTTTGGTTGGAACGCCTACTTCATTCGGCGGAGCTTTTGCTGTCTTGTCTAAATCTCCGGAAGCGGTTTCTTTTTGCGATTTAACATTGCCGCCGACGGCGTTTTTCATTTCACCTTCTGCTCCGCCCTCCATAAATTTTTCGGCATCTTCGTTGTTCGAAGGCATTACTTTTGCAATTTCTGCCCGCAGCACAGCCAAAAAACTGTCCGCCGGCGGAGCTTCGGCTTTTGTGTTTTTCATCGAATCAACTTGGTTCGATTTTGCTCCCGATGCTTTTTCGTTCGGCGGACATTTGGCGGCATTCGCGGCTTCGCCCGATTTCAACTTCGCCGGCGGATGTTTTTTGATGTGAGCGGCTTTACTTCCGATTTTGTTCTTAACTTTCGCAAAACGGGGATCAGCCTGCGGATTGGCAGGTTTCGGAGTAAATTTTTTTGTGCGAAAAGCGACGGTCATTTTGTTTTACCATCTGTCATCATTCGAATCTTTTTCGGAAACATTTCGTAACGGACAAACCGTCCCGATTTTTCGGTATTCGCGTCTTACCGCCGATTCAAGATGTTCGTTTGACAAAGTTTGATTTTCTCCGAGAGCGAGCGATGCGGCGTGCAAAGAAATATTGCGGATCTGTCCGCCGGTCAATTCGCACCGCTGCACAATTTCCTGTAAAAAAAATTGCGAAATTGCGTGGGTAAACGGCAGATGCAAATTCCATATTTGCCCGCGTTGGGCGGCTTCGGGCATCGAAAATTCGACGACGGCATCCATTCGTCGCTGAAAAGCCGTATCTATCCGTTCGTTTGCATTAGTTGTAACAATTAAAATCCCTTCAAAAGATTCCAGTCTTTGCAATAAATAATTTGTTTCCAGATTGGCATAGCGGTCGTTGGAACTGCTCACCGAAGTTCGTTGAGTCAGCAACGCATCACCTTCATCAAGCAATAAAATAACGTCTAATTCTTCAACTCTGGCGAAGATTTTGGACAGATTTTTCTCAGTTTCGCCGATGTATTTATTGACCACGGTTGATAAATCGAGCCGATACAGATCTTTTTGCAGAATGGCGGCAAGAATTCGGGCGGCGTAGGTTTTTCCTGTTCCGCTGGCACCGTTAAAAAGCGAACGAATGCCGACTTGCAGTTGTCCGCGAAAACTTTTGCCGACGTTTTTTTGCAGATGTTCACGCATCAAACAGCGTTTTTCGAGCTGACGCAGATCACTTGCGGTTTCTTCGCCGGTTGCCAAATAAGACCAATCCGCCTCGAGCGGTTCAAGAAAAGTTGCCAATGAATCGAGTGCTTGCCGATTCAGCGAACGGGACGCTTGACGAACATCGGCGAGCTTGATTTTTTCGCGGTTTTCGAGTTTTGAATAAACAATTGCCAGTTTTGCCGCCCGCCGGATATTTCCGCTTGAAAGCCTGAAACGTTCGCCGATTTCCTTCAAACTATCGGTTTCCGCATCTGTAAAGCAATCATTCCAATGCTCCAAACGCTCGCTTTCATCGGGCAGATTGACCGTGATAGAGACAGCTTTTTCAATTCCTTCGCCGCTCAAGCCGCCTTGTTTTCCAAGCGTAAAACCGAATGCTTTGACGAGCGGATTACATGCCGGAACTTCAATTTTTTCGCCCGGCAAAACATCCAGCCGGTAAATCGGCATGGCGTTTTGCAGAACTGCCAGCGAATTAATAACTTTCCAATCGTCGTCGTCTTTGATTCCGGTGTTTTTAACTTCTAAAACCTGTAAGCCGAGCTGTTTCGCCAACGCCGACAAGATAGTTTTGCGGTTGTTCCGACTTGCTCCGCGAATGATTACCGAGTTAATGCTGCCGCTTTCAAATAACATTGAAAGTCCGCCGATTTGAGTCCGTAAACCGTTGGACAGCCTCAGTTTATCAAGCGAAGGTAAATCGTTTAAAGTGATAAGTTTGGCAGTCTTTTCAAAGTCGAACGCAGTTTCGCCACGCAACGCATCCCACAGAATAATATTCGGCTGCAGCGTCCATTCCGACCGCGGATTTTCGGTGTTGCCGAACCTGATAAAGCCGAATTTGTGCAGAATTTGCAGAGAATTTTGTTCGTTTTTTTCGTCCGTCTTCCAAAGATTTACTGTGCCGAATGAAAGCCTTTTGTGGTCGGAAATTTCATTCCACATTTCAAAAACTCTGCCGAATCGTGCGTCTTCTTCAATTAAACCGATAGTCAATAAAAGCATCACGGTCGCCTGCGAAAAATCGAACGTTTTCAGTAAAATACTTATCGGCAACAGTTTAGCGTTATCGGTTTGCCAAAAATACAAAGCGTTTTCCCACCAATCAACGGCTTTTTCATCGGATAAATCATCAGGTTCGCGTCCTGCTAACCCGTCATCGTAATTTTGCAGAAACGGAAATTCGTCGAACAAGGCTTCACGAGTTCCGTAATTCAGCGACAAACGCCTGATTATTTGGGCGACCGCCGCCAAAAAATACAAGTCGAATTGTCCGCGTGCGGTTTGCGGCACGTCTGCGAACGGGTTTATTTCCGAAGCTGAAACTGCCGCCGTCACAGCGGAATTTGCACCGAAATTTTGCTTTTCGCGGTTGAACATATTTTTAAACAAAGTGAAAATTTACGAACTTTCCTGCCGCCGGAATCCAACCCGGATTGCGGTCAACGCCTGACATTCTGACTTCAATCGGCAAATCCGCAAGTCTGAAATATACGTCCAAATGCGTTGCCGAAACTGTAATTTGAGCCGTTCGTTTAAATAAAATTTCGTTGATTTGCGATTGTTTTTCAAGGTTAAGCGCTTGAATCAACCGGACTTGCATAAATTCAAATAAATGTTTGAACCAAGTTGCGGACTTTTGCAATTTGGCGGAATCACTTTTTACAACGTCCGAAAAATTAATCCCGTAAACCTTCAATTCATCTTTAAGCTGAGTTTCAAGATCCGGTTTTTTCAAACAATCAATAATGCAAAAACCCGCCGGATGATAAACCGGCAAGTTTTTGCGACCGGTTGTCCACACAAAAGGCTTGTTTGTTTGAAAAGTTTTCAGCCAACCGGCGGGAATCCGCCAATCTTTTTTGAACATTACCGAACTTATTTTTTGATCGGGTTCGCGTCCCGAAAGTTTTTGTAAAAGTTGCCAAATCGCATCGTTTTTAACCTTTTTGCCCAAAAAATGTTCGGCAGCAAGGGCGGCAAAATCCCAGATATTTAACTCGATTTCGGTTTCGCCGGATTCGGTAAAATCGCGGTAAAGATGCAGATGCAGAGCAACATTCAACAAAAAGAAAATTCCGCCGTAAAGCGTGACGATTGAAAATTCAAACTCGTTTTCCTCAACAAAATCAGTTTCAAATTCGGTTTTTGCCGGGTTTTTATTTGCCGTTTTTCGCTCCGCTTTTTTAACTTTGACGGAAACTTTATCGTCGTTAAAGCCGGTTTTCGGTCTTGCCGACTTATCCGAGGTCTTTAAAGTTCGCGTTAATTCGGCAGTTTTCGGGTTAGCCGGCGAAATAGTTTTTGCTGTTTCTCGGGTGCGTAATTTTTCAATATTTCCAACTTTGGAGTCGGAGTTTTTAAGCGGCAAATCTGTAAATTCAACACTTTTTTCGTAAAGGTTTCCGGTTATGTTGTGTGCAGTTTCCGAAGCCGCAGAGTTTTCGGCGGTTTTTTTCGGATTTGTCGGCGGAAGTATTATGCGGGTCTTACGGAAAACTTTTGACGTTGTTTGAATTTGTGTTTTCGGCTTGTTTTGCCAAACTTTAATCTGCGTTGCAAACTCGCGGGTACGCACAATTCGCGGCGAACGAACGATCATCAAACTTATTCCGAGCAGACATTTTTGGTCGAAATTCAAGGTTTGATTTATTGTTTCGGGAACGATTTTCAGCCATTCGGGAACTTTATCGAAAGTTTTGTTTTTTTCAAAGTTTTTAACTGAACTACTTTGAGTTTCGGATAGTTTTCCGGTGTCTGAAACCGGCAATTTTTGTTCGGTAAAACGAGAAGTTTGCAAATTATTTCGGACATAAATTAAGCCGTAAACATTAATAATTTTTTGCAAAACCGCTTTGATTTCCAACGGTTTAAGTCTGCGGACAAAATCTGCGGCACAATTTTGTTTTGCCGCCAGCTGCAACGCAAACGGAACGGATTCGGCTTTTTCGAGCCAAATACCGACAAGGTTTTCGGGCAGGGATAAATTAGGAAAAAGACTTTTCCACCACCAACATCCGAGTAGATTTCCGCGAATCCAATCCTTCGCCAAACAGGCGAGCAACTCTGCATCATCGGCAAAAACAATACATTCTGTGTTGTTTGAAACGGTTTCGCGGATCGGACGAACGGCACGCCGATAAAGTCGTTCGATTTCGGCGGAAACCGAATTTCGCCAAATACGAGAACCGGTACCTAAGTTAAAACCTTGTAATTGAAGAGTTTGCGGTTTCGGGTCGCGTAAATGTTTAATACAGATAATTGCTTTGGCAGGCAAACCTTTCGGCAAAAAATCGTTTTCAGAGAACATTTTTTCAAAATTCAGCCGTGCCGCCAAAGAATCTACGCCGAATCCTTTAACCCGCAATTTTGAAATTAAAGTTTTATTTTCAAACGGAATTTGCATCGCTAATTTTCAATCAAAATCTGAATCAAATTGATTTCAAATCTGTCTGATAATCCGGCATCAACCCACTCGGCTTTGATAAAATAGTTATATTTTTCGTTATCAACCAAAACTATCTCGGTCGAAGATATTTTGACGGTTTTTTTGATGCCGAATTCGGTTTTCAAATCAACGGTAATCAGTTCTTCCAAAGTTCCGTCCGAATTATCAATTTCCGTTTGAAAAAGCGACACATTAAATGTTGTCGGATTTTCGTTATCGCCTATCCGATCTCCTCTCACCGTCATACTTAAAATTGAAGCATCTTGCGGTAATTGAACGGTAAATGCACCGGTAACTTTGTTTCCCGCGTTACTTGTCAAACTTGGGCAAAGAGCTTTGTTGAAACTCAGAATCCAATCAAAATGCCCGCCTTCAAATTGTTCGAGCGGTTGAAAAAGCGGTGCGAAAGTAATTGTCTCTTCGCCTTTTCCCGCACCTAATCCGGTGGCGATTGCCAAGACTGCATTTCGCAAAGAATTGTGATATTCGTCCTTGATTATTTCGCCCGGAACGGCAATCGGAATCAAACCAAGCAAAGCAAGCAGTCGTAAATCGCTCTGCGGAGGAGATTTAACGGGTATTTCCCCCGAACCGTTTGGAGGCGAACCGCCGCCGTTTGCATCAGGTTCTTCAGGCGGAAGTTTGATTCCGCCGATTTTATCGCCCGCAAAAAGCTGCAAAAGCTGCAAAAACTGACTCTTAAAATCTTTGTTTTGAGCCGCTAACGTCAATTGAAAATTGGCGGCGATAATTTGGTTGAAAACTCCGCGATCAAGTGTTTCAATTTTGGCGACTTTTTCAATTGCCGCCGAAACAGCCAACAGCAGAGTGCTGTTTTTTCCGACCGCGCTTGCCACCACCGGAAATTTATCGATTGCCTTTTTTATCTCGTCAAATTTATTTCCCGCAAGTATCGGGAAACCTTTTGTTCTTGCCATAATTTCAACTCCTTTTTAGATAACTGCCGATGCAAAAGTATCTTCGTCAAACTCTGCCTCATTAAATCGCGCCACGCCGAAATACGGCAGACTGTAGCGTGCAAAAACCAACGTTTTGGCGATATTTTCGCCTGCCGTCACGGCTTGAATATTTTCTCTGATTTCATAAAGCCGGATTTTTTCGGGCGAATTCAAATCAATCGGCTCGTGCAAAAATGATTCATGCAACAGGCTTTGCAAGCGGTCGCCGTCGGTTTGAATGACATTCGGCGAAATTCTTGAACCGAAAAAAATATTTTTATCAAAACCTTTGACAGTTGAGGTCGGAACAGCCAGCGGAATTATTCCGGCGGCGGGCAAATATCTGAAATAATCGTCGGCTTTGATAGTTTTCGGATTGTTCGACGTTGAAACCAGACGACTTATCTGTTCATCAAACTGATTTAACATCGCTTCCGAATCGCTCAAACGGCGGTCGCCGATAAATTGTGTCCGGTTATTTGAACAGTTTTTCAACGAAATACGCCGTCGAACCGACCAGTTATCAACGAAATTTAACCCCGAATTTGTCCAGTTTATAATTGCCAACGGAACATCGCCGGCTGCCAAAACCTGTTTCCGCATTTTATTGATTAAACCGTACTCATCGGTTGAAAATCCCCACGGGTTTTTGAAAAAATCTGCCTTTTGCGAATTGCCGAAGCATTTGTAGGCAACGAAGTTTTGCAATTTATCTTGATCAGGCAACGTTTCGCCGGTTAAAAACGAATCAACGCCGAGCAGCCTAAACTGAACAGTTTCAACAATTACATCTGTATTGCAGGTTGAAAAAGCATTATTCAATCCGCTGGTTGGCGCTCTGCCGATTGATATTTCTGCCGGAGACATAACGAGCAAATACAAACCGAAACCTGCGGTGTAAGTTCCGCCGGTTGGCGGCTGACAAACCCGAAAAACAGTCGAAGGTTGTTCGAGTGTGCCGAATCTGCGCAGTAAGTCAACACTTGTATTTTGCGATAAATGCAACGTTTGCCCGCAACGGTTTACGGCTAAACCTGCTTTTATTCGGACAACCGGATTTGCACTTGTCGAAGATTGAATTTCAACTTCTAAACCTTCGGCAATTCCGGCGCCAACGGCAAGCCCGATTCTTCGGTCGGCTTCGCGTCGGGCAACTTGCTCGCGTGTCATATCCGCACCTGTTACAAGTCTGCCGTTGAAAAAATTGGTTGATTGCAAACCGTCGTTAGCAATCGGTTGCTGAAGTTTAAGTTCACCGCTCATAGTTTTTTACTCCTTTAACCTTGTTTTCCCGATCCGCGAACAAAGATAGTTGTTACATTTATGTCAACGGATGTTCCTGCGAACGAAATATTCTTTTTCTTGGCGTACTCAATTAAAGTTGGACTTACTGTGCCGAGTTCAACCGAAATTGTGTCTAAATTGAAGACAAATCTCATAAAATCAGGTTCAGGTTTATTGCCAAGTTTTAATCTGATCAAGAAAACATTACGGGTAGATTGAACCGGCAGGTCAAAATCAATTCTGCTTAAAAAAGTCAGCGGGCTGTTAGTTTCATCAAAAATCTGTAAATTCTTGTCGTTATCAAGTGTTTTAATACCAGCTTGATTTTCCGGTGCATCGATGTTGAACCAAATTTCATAAGCTCCGATGCCAATTTTGGTAATAGTTGCCAAAGGTAACAGCAAAGTAGGTTTAACCTGCGAATTTGGCGGTGTCGGGATTTTGGTTGGAGTCCATTCGCTTCCGTTCCAAGTCAATACGTCATCGGTGAAAGGAGCGTTGACCGAAACAGGTCTGCCTTGCAATCCGTCAACCAATGGAGCAGGATAAGTTCCGCTCAGATCGCCTTGAGCCGCATCACCGTTTTTAACCGCTTGCTGAAAAACTACGGATTGTCCGTTAGCAATGGCGGCAGATAAATTGGTAATGCGTTTTGTTCCCGCGTTTAAGTCGTTCAAAAGTGTTCGTCCGACAGGATTTACCAATAGATATTGTTTGTGGTCATCATCAGCCAAACCGGTGAGGTTTCCGTGGTCGGTAACTCCGCCCCCGCCTGTTGCCGGTGTTTCAGGAATCCATTTGTCGGTGCGGAAAACAAGTGTTTCTCCTTCTTTCGGCAGAACCGGCGAAACGGGAACGGTTTGAATTTTGGCAACGGTCGGATTTGGATATAAATCGCTTAAATCACCGCCGGCGGCATCGTCAACTTTAATTGCCTGTTCAAAAATTACGGCTTCTCCGTTGTTTTCGGCTGCTTTGATATTGGTTAAAATGTTTCCGCCGGCATCTAAACTCCCTGTCATCGCACGAGTTCCGTCAATCAAAAGATATTGCGGATGATCATCGTCAGCCAAACCTGCCAGATTTCCGTGGTCGTTGTTTGCAGGTTGCAAAGGTGTCCATTGGTTGTCAGTTTCAACCCAAGTCAGCACATCGCCGTCTTTAAGCTCTTCAACTTTAGCGATTGGATTTCCCTGTAAACCGACAACTTGCGGATTCGGGTAGGTTTCACTTAAATCACCGCCGGCGGTATCGTCAACTTTGATTGCTTGTTCAAAAATAACTGCTTCACCGTTATTAATTGCGGCTGAAACATTGGTTAAACGATGGGTTCCCGCGTCTAAATTTCCGGTCATTGCCCGACTTCCGTCAATTAACAGATATTGCTTGTGGTCGTCGTCTTCCAGTCCGTAAAGCTCGCCGTGGTCACGATTTACACCGAACAGGAGCCATTCTTGCAGCATTCGCAAATGCAGTAAATACGGACGTTTATCTTCGACAATTTGAATATCTTCCGAACCGCTGACAACCCAACCCGGCGAAACTTCGTTTAACGGAACGATTATTTCCGCAAGTAAAATACAGGTTTCGCATTCATCGCTTGCACAGCAACTTGCCCGTTCGCGTACGAAATCTCTGATTTCCGTTGTCCATAAACGAAATGCTTCCCGCATATATTCCTCGACATCATTCGGATTTATTTGCAAAATCGCGGGCGAAACCGGCGGACTTACCTTTTTTAGCCATTCATCACGGATTGCTTCCAGAAAATCGACAAGCGGAGTCGAAGTGCCGCTGTCGGCGGTAATTGTTACTTGTTTGAGCCAACCGACAAAACTGCGAACCGCGTCTTCTTCAAGTTGTTTCGGCGGTTCCAGCCTGAATTCAAGTGAAAAATCGTCTTTGATGCGTGAAGGCGAAAGCAATTCGTCTTCGCTTCGGCAAGGTTCGCCGGGAATCGGTGCGTTATCGGTTGCACATTCGCGGTAACAGAGTGTAACGTAAAGCGAAACTTCGTGGGTTGAAATCGGCGGCGATGTTGGCGGACTGACGACAGACTTAGTCCGTATTTTTTCGGTAAATTTTTCGTTTGTCGAATTAGCGGAAAGCCATTGATTGATGACCGCACACTGTGCCGTTGAAACACAAATCATTTGTCCGCAAGAGTTTATGGCAACGCCTGCGGAAACAACAACTTCGGGGTTTGATGTTATCGGCGGTTTTAAATTGACTGAAAGTCCCGAAACTGTTCCGTAGCCGATTAAATCGCGTGCTAACCAACGGTCTCTGCCTGAAAGATAGGCAAATTCTTGAGTAAAATCATCTACGCCGAGAATCATTCCCGAAACATAGTTGACGTGTTTGGTTGAATCCAATTTGTTTTCTGCGGTTATTCCCGACAATTTTGTAAAACAACTCATTGCTTTTCTCCCTGTAAATTACATTTGTTTTAAATCTTCACTTCCCAAAACATAGCGGCTTTCGTATTTTTCCGGCTGTTCCAAAGCCAAACGGCTTTCTCCGATAAACGCTTGCCCAACCTCAAAAGCAGGATTAAGCAACGGATCGCGACTTCCTAAACCTAAAAGTGTGTCGAAACCCAAACGAACTTCGTCAACACGGAATAAATTCCAATAAAACCGAAAATCGCAAACAGTATGGGCAGGTTTTTCCAGTTCGATTATTTGCCGAACTAATTGAAGTTTTCGCTTTTGTTCTTCGGCAGTCAGCGGATTGCTTCCGTTGAACGAAGCCGGAATTAAGACCGTAAAACGATGTGCCGTGGCGTGCATCGCCAAAACCACGCTTTCAAACTGAAACCAATCAGCCGGCGGATTATTCAATTTCGGCAATTTATCGAACAAAGAAACGAACTCGAACGAACTCCAATTTGTTTGATAAAGCAGGTTTAATTCGCTGATTTTTCGATACCGGCGAGCCAAAAAATCTTGCCAAAGTTTGCGGTTGCGGCTCACGTTTGGCGTTGCCGCGACAAAATCTTTCCAATCTTCGGAATCGATGCTTTCCGGCAGCGAAATTTCGTTGAACTCGTCATAACCGGTTTTATTTGCGGTATTAAAATTTGCGACGGTTACATATTTATCAGCCAGAAAACTTTGCCATCGCCGAATTTCTCCGCTTACCGCCGATGACGGAACAAAACCGAGCGTTTCTGCCGCAAACTTCTCCCAAATTGTTGATTCTTCTGCGGTTGCGGGTTTAATCAACGGAAAAATATGCTCGTTTCCGTCCGCGAGTTTTTCTGAATAACGGCTGTTTAAATTGTCCGATCCAAAATTAGGATTCCATTTTGCCGTTGTTTGAACGGTTCGCGGAGTATTGATACCGGTTTTATCAGCCGGAATAAGTTCGGGCGTAATGCGTGTACGAAAGCGTTCGACAATGCGAATCGGATCAAGTTTTTGCTCGGCTTTTGTTTGCGGAAGAAAGATTTTTTCGTCGGCTTCATCGTCTAAAACAAGCCGCAACGAGGTTCGCAAACCTTTCAAAGTTCCGCGTGTTTGGAAAAAATCAATCGCGTGTTTGATAAATAAACGGCGTTTATCGTCTGTCCATTTCGGGTCAAGAGCGATGCCGAACCAACCCGCGAGCCAATCTAAGACTTCGGGCGGAGAACTGCGAAAGTCGAAAAGTACCTGAACCGCCGCAATTTTGTCTTCGATATTAGTGTAAAAACCTTCGATATTTGCCAAAAAACGATACAAAAATGATGCGGATTGCTCGTCTTCACGGTAAATCGACGGTAAATAATGATCGAGGTAAGAAAATCGCGGATAATAAATCCGTAACGCGGAAAGTTTTGGCGTTCGCTGTCGATTGCCCGTAAACACGAGCTTTAACTGCAAAAATCGTCCTTTTGATTGCTGCAACAAAAGTTCCCATGTTCCTTTTCCGTCGTTTTTTGAAGTGTTTGAAACCGCGAACGGAAGTTCAGAGCCGTTGTCGCGTAAATATAAATTCGGCTCGCGATGCCAACTCGATTTATCCAACAACGTTTTCTTTTCGCCGGTTCGCGAATAAATTTCAACACTTGTATCTTTCGGAATACAGCCGTCAATTAAAAGCCGATGCCAAACGCAATTCGTTTCTTTGCCGTCGAAAATTTGCGTTTGGAGTTCGGCGTTTTCGATAAAACTCGGACGATTTTGCTTGACTAAAGCCAGCCAACGTTTGCCTAAATCGTAATAAACTTTGCCGTTCGCCGTCGTAAAACCTTTGCCGCCGAATAAACGCATCGGATAATAATCGGTTGAAAATTTCAGCTTAAAATGCTTTTTAATCACACTTGAAGGCAGTTCTGCGGCAGGCGAAAAAATTAAATCGTCTTTACAAATAAAGTCAAAAGCAAACGCCTGATTGCCCGATTCCGAAACGATAAAAAGCGTATCGGCTGTGTCGGTATCTTCGCCCGCAACGAACGCGATATCGTAGCCAAGCAAAGTAAATTTTTCAGTTTTGCTAGGTTTTACATGATCGGCGATTGATTTTGTTTCCAACACATCAAGCAAAACATCGCGGTAAAATCGATATATTTTTGAAAATTCTTCGTTCGGCGGACGATTTAGAATCAAAACGGTATCATCGGGCAACGTTTCGATTGAAATCGGATTTTCCAAATTAACTTTCGAGTAAAATTTATCGGCGGAAAGATTTTTAGAATGTTTGCGGTTTTCGGAATTATCTGACGGCTGAAAATCATCGGAGGTTTCTTGTAAATCAATATCTTTAACGCAAACTAATTGAAAATTACGGCTCAAAGTCCAATACCGCGAATTTTTACGGTCAAGAATAAAAACTCCGCCCGAATTTCGCGCCGACATATCAAACGGAACAAACTCAACGCCGTTTCGCCAAAGAATTTGTCGCGGTTCGCCGCCCGCAAACAAATCGAAAATCAATAATCCCGCCGGCTGAATTGTTCCGACAATCAAATAATGGTCAATCGTAACAGCGAGTCCGCGAAATTCCATTGGGACAGGTGTTGCTTTTTCTGTCGATTCAAAATCGCCCGAAGTTGTTTGTTTGCAGGTTGATGCAGACGAATAGAAGTCTGAAACGCGGTTTGAACCGACAGATAACACTTTGATTTTCGAGCCGTTTTCGTCAATCCGGTACCAATTTCCGTAACGGTCTCTTGCAGCTCCGCGTCGTTCATCCAAATTTGGTTTGCGGTCATTTTTTGAAGCCTCAAACTTAACCGACAAACGGCTCAAAGCAATTTCGTTTGTCGCTTTTTTCCACTCAAACGGCGGATTCGCTTTTGCGTCGGCGTTATTTTGTCTATTCCATAAATCTGACAAAGATTCATTTTTCCGCCCGACTTTTGAGTTTCCCCAATCGGATTCGGTCAATAAAAGATGAAATTTTGTGTTGTTGACATCCATAATTTCAACATTCTTCGGGAATTACCGGAATCGGCACAATGCGGCGTTTGCGTTTTTGTCCGCCCGAATTTCCGCTTCCGGTTCCATCATCGGTTGATGTCCCGCGAAGTTGTGCAAGCGGCAACGGATCGCCCACGGTAACTGAAATTCCCAAAATTCGCGGAAGTTCCAAACCTGACATCGGGACAATATCGTTCCGTTCGTTGTTTCCTTCGGCGAGCAAAACATCGTTGACAAACATTACGCCCGAAACTCGTCCGGCAATCGCCAAAAGTTCGCGTGAATTGACCGGTTTTCTAAGCCGCCAACCTTTATTTACCTCAAAACTTTGACTTTCGTTGCGATTATCGAATTGCAAAATCGGGTCGTTTTCAAGCGAATCCGCATACAAAGGATTTATTGGCGAAAGGAAACCAATTAACTCTTTTTTCACGGCTTCACGGATTTCGGCAAAGGCTTTTTTCTCGGAAATAACGTTGATTCCGACTGAAATCCAAATTCCTTTATAAGTCGGACCACGCAAAATTATTTCGGTTGTAGCCAAACGGCGTTCGTCCAAATGACGGCAAACCGAATCTAAAAATAATCTGTCGGGTACGGGAGCATCGGGCTGTTCGGCATCGTAACGCGGTATCAACATTACGGTTACGGCTCCGGGGGCATCGCCGGGTTCATTCGGCGAAAGTTGCGGATTAAACGCCGGAATTACTTCAACGCGACCGATTAAAACTCCGGGCGTTCGCAACGTGATTGTTTCAAAATCACGCACGGTAACAAGCCGTTCGCGGTGTTGCAGAAATCGCGTAATTTGTTTTTCGCCGTCGGAAACCTGTTCGGAATCCGCTCCGCCCCAAGTGCGAATCGGATTGACAACCTTAACTCCGGCTGGAAGTTGTGAGCCTGAATTTATCGCGCCTTTGCCGACGTTGCCGAGAATTCCCGCACTGTAATCGAACGAAACCCGGATTTTCGCACCTAAAGGCGGACGCATTCCGCGAAGTCCGTCGCCGAATTTTATTTCGCCGGCTTCCGCGTCAACCGTAAAAACTTTCGGGTTTTTCGGCAAACTCGGTTTAGCTCCGGGCGGCTTTCTTAAATCCGGAGAAACAACTTCCGAACCTGCCGTCAAAAGGTCATCGGTTTCGCTCCATTCGTCAAATTCATCGCCGTTTTCAACTAAGAGTTTGACAGAATTCGGCAAAACCGGTGCTTGCGACAATTTCGCGGTTTGATCGGGTTCGCCTGTTCCGTCAGACAAGATTTCGTTATTTATCGAAGCTCTTTGCGTAACTGTGGCGGCATTTATTCCAACCCATAAAAATCTGAATTTATTGGCTTTTGAAGTTGCCCGCAGACGAATCCAAGTAATAAGTCGTTCATTCAATTTTGTGTCTTCAAGCGTTGGCGGAAAATCGTCCGCCCCAAGTTCCAACGGGTCAAGATTCGACCACATTTTTAATTCGTCCTCAGTCGGAAGTGTCAATTCAACCGTTCCGGGTTCGTTTAAGACATTGACTAAACTCTTGGTATCCAACGGTTTATATTCGGGACGGCGGTTTTCGGCTTCGTTCGGAAGAATTCCGCCGGGCGGCAATTTCGGTAATTCGTATGAAAGCCACGAATCGTTTTCAGAATTCGCTTCTTGTCCGCCGACGGGCAGAATTTTTACTTTTTCGTCAAGTGCGGGAATAATTCCGAGACTTAAAATTTTATTGGCAATTTCTTTTCCGGCTTTTTCGGGATCAACATTTTCTTGTGCCAAAAGAGCAATCCAGAGCGAATTGTCGATGGATTCTTCTGCCAAACTAACGCCTTTTTCATTTGCTTCGAGCAGCGTTGTTTCGTAAAGACTAAGCTCCGTTTCTTCGTCTGAATCGGCTCCTTGAAACGAAGCGTAAAGTTGTCGGTAACGGTCTTCAACCTCGGCATCTGCTTTAATCGGACGTTTATAATAAACAACGCCTTCGATCGGCAAAACGTCCAAACCGCGTTCGGTGCGGAAGGGAATTTGTTCGGCGGTCGTTTCCAAACCTGCATCGAGCGTTATTGTTCCCGTTGTATTTTCGTTGGAAAATTGAACTAATCCGCGAGCCGAAGTTGCGGGATTCAGTTGAATTCCCAAAAGTTGCAGAAATTTCAAACGGTTGCGTTCGGGAATAAGGTTGGCACGATAAAGCAAACTTTCGGTCATAAACGCAAAAGTTTCAATTAAAGTTACGCCCGGATCGCTGTGGTTAAAATTTGTCCATTCGGGATTGTGGACGGGAATTCGAGCCAATGCTTCATCAAGTAAATCTTGATAGCGGCGGTCATCAATTTTAGGAATTTGCAGCGGCATTTTATTTCCTCAACAATTTTTTCTGAAAATTAACGCTTTTACTTTTGTCGGCAAAAGTTTTGCGTTTCATAAATCTGCGGTAACGGCTTAAAGTGAATAAAAGTAATAGTTTGCAGTTCCGCATTTTTTTACTTTAAGAGCCTGCCAAAGTTACGGTCAGCCCGACTTTTTCGGTAACTTGCGTGGCAATTAACTGATACTGAATCGTAACAACGGCGGCTTGTAAATCTTTCGCATCGGGTTCGACCGTCACGTTTTGCACGGTAATTCGCGGTTCCCATTCAGCCAAAGCCTTGGTAATTCTGTCTTTGATAAGCTGTCCGGTCGTTGCGGTGTTCGGTTCAAACAAAAATCGGTTTAAGCCGCCGCCGAATTCCGGCAAACGTATTCTTTCGTTCAATTCGGTCAGCAAAATAATGCGGATCGATTCGCGGATATTTTGTTCGCCTTCCGACCACACAACGCGTCCGTCCGTTCCTACACGCGGCGGAAAACCGATTCCTTTGCCGAGTATTTTGCCCGCGTCATTCATCTTCTTTACCTCTTAAACCCGGCAACGGAAAACAAATGATAAAAAACGGTATCCAACGGAATATAAAATCAAGCAAACTGACGATAATCATCAGCAAAATCAACGCACAAATCGTAATTATCGGAATCGAAAGCGAACACATCATTCCGATTGACAAACCATTATCGTCGTCGCATCCGCCGGAATCGGGAACGCTCAAAGATTTATGAAACGGGAACGGCAAGACCGATAAAACCAAATCGGCAAACGTAATTCCTTTCATTCTGTTGACTTGTCCGCACAGCAGATCGGACATCATAAACGCCGTGTTTTTGTCGAATTTTCTGAGACCTGCGGGACTTGTATCAATCGGCAACGCAATCCTGATCGGTCGTGCGGGTGCGTCTGGATCGAAAAAACCGGCGATTTGAAACGGCTTGGTCGGTTTGCTCAAAACAGGCGGATCAATCGTTCCGCAGAGCGGTCGTTCATAAACACAGCGGATCAAAAACCAGCCTTCACGCATATCCAACGGAGTTTGCGAAGCCAGCGGAACAGGTTGTGCAAATTGCGTTGGCGGCAAAACAGGCAACGCGGCTTGGACGATTCGGGCAAATTCGTTGACGTGATCTTCGCCGTCTTTTATTCTCGCATTTCTAGGTTTGCCTTTATTCGTGGCGGCTTTGTTGAAATTTGAAGGCGTAATTGCAACTTGATTTGTGCCGTCAAGTTTGGTTTTCAGACTAAACAAATCACTCGCATCTGCCAACGGAAACAAAAAGCTCGGATATTTTGTATTTGCCGTAATTCGGTCGTATGGAACTCTGACGGTTTCAAGTCCTTTTTCAATCTGTTTGGCGGTTGTCTCATTCGCCGGCAGAATTGCGAGCAAAGCATCTTTCAGCGTTAATTTTACGTCCGTAATTTTAACGGTTGCGGTCGGCAACGGATTCGGCGGAACCGAAATCGGGGCAAGTAAATCTGTTTTGAAATTGTTTTCCAAAACCGTATCTTCAAGCAGTTTTTTCAGTTTTGCTTCGGCGGTATTCAAAGCCGGCGTAACCGTTTCGCCTTTTAATCCACGCCAAACGCGGTTTATTTCTTTTTCCAGAAACTTGGCAAAATCAAGCAGCAACAGCCATGAAACGGTTTGGATTTGTTCGCGGGAATTTTTTATCAGATCTGCTCTTGCCAGAATATCTTTCGGGTCGTTTGACGTAGATTGTTCGAGTGCGGTTTTCGTTGTCGAAGCAGATTGCAGCAGACTTTTCCAAGGATCGCGGAATTGCTTACGCATCAAATAGGTTCGTGAATCGGCAGGCAGATCATCCGGATTCGGCGGCGGAGTTTGGACGTTTGCGGAATGACTTCCGGCAGCCATATAAGCCTCGCGTTGTCCGGCTGGAATCACGCTCGCGTAAAGTTTTCGCCGTCTGCCGTCGTCTTCGTTAAAATTGACGGCAAATAACGGAAGTTGTTCTTCTGCTTCAATTAACTTATCTTTGGCACCGCTGATTTTTTTCCATTTTGCACCTTGATCGGTTAAAACGTAGGCATATTCTTCCCACGTTGAATCCAACGGCGGCAATTTTACATTAATGTTTATTCCGTTCGGCGGAAACAATCGGCGGATCACAAAAGTTGCTTTTTCTTCACGTCCCGAATCGAGCGATTTATCGGGCAAACCCGGACGTTCGCAGACCAAACACGAAGCGATCAAATAGAACCGCTGATGTGCGGGCTGATAAAGTTTGAGCGGATTTTGAGACGGATTTTCGGCAACTGTTACCGCATTTTGAATTGAATTTTTGTTTTTGGCACGTCTTGAAATCAAGCCTAACCTTTGAAAATTTTGTGCGAACCTTGGAGCAGGTTTCAATAAATCGGGAGAATTTGAAATCCCGCGCCAAGTTTCGGGTTGAGCGACAAACTGTTTTAACTGCAACGGATCGTGAGCCAGCATCTGCATAAAAACATCCATAAAATCATCGGTTGCAAAACGCAGAACGGCGGGACGCAGAAGTTCTTCGTGCCGCAAACCGGCAACGTTTTGCCGAATCGCGTTTTCCCATAAAGGCGAAGGTGTTGTCCATTTAACCGAGTCTTTCATAGTTTTTTACCAAATGTTTCCTGCTCCGGGCGTGTATGACGCACTGATGATGCTGTTGCAAATTACCGTATCGGCTTTGACAATGCCGCTGAATTTGGACATTCCCGAATTTACGTTGACAATTCCTGCCGAAACATCAACCGAAGACGCTTTGATTGTTACTTTCGCGGCGGCTTGAATCGTGATTCCGCTTGCTTCGAGCTTGATAGAATTGCCGTTTGAATCAATTATTT
The DNA here is from genome assembly GCA_031430435.1 of Acidobacteriota bacterium. Classification (GTDB taxonomy): domain Bacteria; phylum Acidobacteriota; class Blastocatellia; order Pyrinomonadales; family Pyrinomonadaceae; genus JANNVK01. The sequence continues at coordinate 10,268 of JANPBM010000004.1, read as the reverse complement.
CGATCGCTCCGGGACCGTCTTTCAGCGTGATCTTTTGTCCGCCGGGAGTTTCAAGCTGCATTTGTTCCTTGCCGTTTGAATCATCGAGCGTGATTTTTACGCCGTTTCGGGAACGCAAAACTTTTTTGTTGTTTTGTTTGTCCATCTTGTTCGGAGCTTTGTCTTTGCCGTTCCAAAGACTGCCGACCACAAACGGGCGACGCGGATTTCCGGCTTCAAAGGCGATTAAAACTTCATCTTTGACATCGGGAATAAACCAACTTCCGCGATTGTTTCCGCCCATCATTGTGGCTAATCTTGCCCACGCCTGATAGCTTCCGCCGGCGGAATCGGGCGACCACGGCAGAGAAATTTTGACACGACCTTGCCCGTCCGGATCGTTGTTGTCAATTACCAATGCCGGAAAAACGCCATACCAAAGTCCGCCCAAACCGTGCGGCACTCTTGATTCCGTAACTCTTTCTAAAACAGTTGATTCAAACATTTTCACCCTTTATTTTTTTTCCGATGCCGACCCTTTCGGCTTTGAATTCGGTTCTGAAACCTTTCACATTGTCAAAAATATGTGCGACCTCGCAAACATAGTATTTACCGTTGAAAAGTTTGCCTATTCCTTGCAAATCGACGAATGAACCGACTCGCAGTTTCGCGTTCGGTGCGGTTTTTCCGTGTCCGACCGCAAATTGTCGGGCAGACGTTTTCAAGTAACTTTCGGCAAGATATTGTGCGTCTTGCGTATTGAATGCAACGCTGTGAACAAGTGTTTCTTTGCGTTCGCCGAATGCTTTTTTCAAAATAGAAATTCCGCTTTCATCGCTGCCAAGTTCGCTTCCGATAACCGAATCTTTCGCCTCGTGCTTGATTTCTTTTTTGCTTGAAACGTCCCAGCCTGAAGCAATTACGCTTGTCCGTTGGTTTGCCAAATCTGCCAATACGCAAAAGTTGCGAAGCTCTGAACCATAATTGAGCGTAAGTTTTTCGCCGGTGCGTTTAGATCTTGTTTTAACGTGCAAGTCTTTATCTTTCAGCCAAATTTCTGCATCAATCGCTCGTGCAAGTTCGCGGATAAAAGCCAAATCGCTTTGATTTATTTGAGCTGAAATTTTATGCGTCGGACCAACTGCGTCAATTTTCGGCGTTAAACTGTGGTCGTTTGCAATTTTCCTGAAGACATCGGCATCAGTCACATTTTCAAAGGTTCGTGTTCGGCGTTTCATCCGCAGATTTTGCAATAAATCTTCGGCGAGAATTGCAATTTCGGGCGGCTGACCTTCAGGGAAGTTTGCTTCGAGTGCCATAATTTTGCCTTTAAAAATCTCGTCATTGCCGAGTTTTACCTGAAATTCTTTGCCGAAATCCAGCGCTTTCCGGTCGAAATAAAGAAAATCTGTAGTGCCGTTTTTTGGTCCCCAGTTTCCGAATTTTGCCTCGCATCGGTAAAGTCCTTGTGTATTTTCGGCAATCAGCAAATAATTTAACCCGCCGACCAAAGAAGAATCTTCCGTGCCGTCAATCAAAATTGTCGGGCGGGCAACTTTTATTCCTGTGGTTGAATCCAACGGCATTTTTCTACCTCAAAACTTGTCCGCTAATGTGCGGAAACTCTTTCCATTCGTGCTTGCTGATGCTTCATCATTTGCTCTGATTCATAAGCGGAAGGCATCTTTTTCGATGATTTTGCATCGTCAGTTTTTTGGGTTTGCGACTGATTTTGGTTGTTTGATGTATCGGGAACAACTTCAAAATCGTGAATTACGACCGACATAATTTATTCTCCTATGAAAGAAATTTAGATTTAACTCCGCTGATTTTTGCGTTCATATCAATCAGTTGTCCGGGTTGCAACTGACGCGGGTTTTCGATTCCGTTGGCGGCGGCAACTGATTGCCAGTTGTTGCCTTTGCCTTCGTTTGAAGCCAATTTCTGCACGTTAGAACCTTTCGGTGCAGGTGTCAGCGGACGAGTTCCGGGCAAAGATTGTCTGCTTGCGGCATCCTTCGGAAATTTGTATTGGTCAATTTTTTGCTGCATCAAATTTATGCTCATACTGGCACGTTGCGGAATTCCTTCGCTTGAAAAAAACTCGATTGATTCTTCGAGCGATTCCATCAAACCGTCAAACTGAAACGAACCCCAAATAAACCTCACCGCCGGCGGAAGAAACTTCTTTTTATCTTTTTTATCGGGCAGCGGCGTAATAAAATACGAGATTTTTTCGGTCATTTTCCGCACATCTAAAATCTGTTTGCCTTCTTGCGGAGCGTTTACGTCAAACCATAATTGCAACGCAAGTTTGGTTGTTCCGGCTCCGACAAATTGCTGCGTCGGTGTGCCTTTTTGGTCGCCCGCACCCGAAGGCGTTTGGATTTGGTTGGCAAAACTTACTTTCAGAGTTTCAGGATTAAATTGCACTTTGACGTTATGCTCGGAATTTATTTCGTTTTTATATTCCGCGTCTAATTGTCTGAGTTCGGCTTTGGCTAATTTTACTGATTCAGGCATTTTTTCCTCACTTTCCTATGTCTAATTTCAATGATTCGTAGGCTAACTGTAATTCTTCGATCGCTACGCCGCCGTCTTTGGCGTTCAATGGCGGAGCTTTTAACTTGACAGGCAAACATCGGCTTAAAATAAACTTTGCCTTCACTTTTTTATCGGGCGAATAAACGATAACTTGCGCGTCGGCTCTGATTTCGGGATTGGTTTGCACGAGTTCAACCCATTTCCATAAATCGAAAGTTTCGGTCATTCCGCGTTTGAGCGTCAGCGAACTGTAATTCATCGGACCTGTCAGCCGAATTTGTTTGCCGTTGTTGCCGCCTTCGCGGATTGTTTTTACCTCCATCGTCATTTCCAAACCGTCGCATTCGGCAAAAGAGGCATCGCAGATTTGCATCGCTACGCCGTCAACCTTAATTTCCACACCGAAATTAAACGCGGTGAACGGGTAAGTAACTTTTTCATTGGTTGGCGGATTTTTTGCCATAATTTTAATTTTTCAAGCAATCTCGGAAACCTCACTTTTTCCGCCCGTTTGGGCTAATCTGACGGTTACAAATTTAAGCGGCTGTGACGGCGCAACTTTTAATTCGACAATCAATCTGCCTTGGTCAACGCTTCGCGGATGATTTAACGCATCGCTGACCACAACCTGATAAGAAGTTGAAGGAGTTTTGCCCGCGAACGCACCGCGTGTAAACATCAAATCAAGCAATGAAGCAAAACCTTGTTGAACTTGACGGCGAAACCGTTCGCTGTTTGTTTCAAAAACATATTCGGTGCCGTGTTTCATCGCCAAACGGCGAAGCAAACTCAATAACCGACGAACGTTTATCGAACTTAATTCAAAATCCCGACTCAAGGTTTCCGAACTCAAAACCATAAAACCGACGGGTTCGTTTCGCAAAGGATTTATCGCATCAGCTTGAAAATCAAGTAAGTCTTCGCGGCTGTAATCTTGCGTCAAACCCAAAACGCCGACTAGAATTTCGTTTGCCGGAGCAACCCAAGCACCGCGTTTGATTGACCGTTGTGCCATTACGCCCGCCGCAAAACCACAGGCGGAAATTGTCTGTATTTCGTCGAAACCTTCTTCTTTGGTCAGCAGCCACGAATGATAAATTGCTCCGTAACTCAAGGCTTTCAGTTCATCAAAATTAAACGGCTCAACTCCGAAAGTTGCCGCAACTTCGCCTTTTTGTGCTTTCAGCGTTTTCGCGTAAAGCAAAACATCATCTTTTTCGTAATGTTCGGGCAAACCTAAAACCGCAAAAATATCTCCGCGAGCATTGCACATTCTGAGCAAATTACGCTGAACGGCGAGCAAAATATCCGATGAATAATCAGCTTTCGAGATTGCCGCCCAATTTTCAGTCGCCGGCATAATTATCTTCAAACCGTTTGACCAACTGCTTGATATGTTGCCGATAACGGCTTTGACGCGGAAATAAAACTCGCCTTGTGTGCGGTTGGAAATCTTGAATTCGTTCTTTTTACCGGAATAAATTTGAACGGCGGAGCGAAAATCTTTATTTGCAGATTCTTCTAAAACAAAAAATAATTTTTCGTCATTCGGATTCGGCGGAGAACCCGAAGTCTCGTTATTCGTCCAAATGAGCGTAAAACTTCCGCCGGAAATGTTACTTTTTATCTTCAAATCGGTTGGGGATTTAATAATTTTTCTATTACAGTTATCGAATTTTCCGGTTTCGGGCGTGATCGGAATTTCAGGTGCCGGAAGCGAAATTGACATTGCAGATTTGTCCGGATTTTTGAACCAGCCGCGATGTAAAGCGTCCGGGACTGCAATAATTGCGGCTTCGTTCAAGGAAATATCGGTGTAAATCGGATTATTTTGCGAGTTGTCCGTTTGGGTGATGACTGATTCGGATGCCAACGCGGCGTGAATTCCATTTAGTGAACGTGGTGTTGAACTGATAAATCTGATAAATTCGGCATCGTTGAGCAAATTATTAAGACCGGTATTTTTCAGCTCCGAGTCTAAAAATAATTCTTCGTTAAATTCTGCCAAGCCTTCGCGTTCAAGTTTTGTGCCTTGTAAACCGACGCGGCTCAGATAGTTTTCCGGAAAAGCCAACGCGAAAACAGGGAAGAAAAACGAATCTTGATTGTTGTTTCCCGCCAACGGAAAATTTGCGGAGATAATGTTTCCGGCTTGATTTGCCGTGCCGGTTTGTTTGGAATTAAATAAACCTTCATCGGTCGGCAAATTTCCCCAAAACCTTTCGTGTCCGGAATTAAACGCTAAGTCTTTTAATTTCAACAAAGTTTTTGTATCTTGTTTCAGCCAAAGTTCAAAAGAAAGACGTTGAACTTGCGGACTCGAATGAGGTTCGCTGATTTCTTTGCGGCAATAAACGGCATTGCAAATAACTTCAAATTGCTTTTTATCGGCAATTACAACCGACTTTATTTTCTCCGTTTGCAGACAGAGCCATTTTTTATCAAATCTTGTCAGCATAAAACTGCCGATTTCCGGCAATTCGGACGGCTTGATTTTCTCGAAAATAAGTTTAACTTTGCCGGCTGAGTCGGTCGGATTATTTAACGGCGGCGATGTAATAACGGGCAGAGAAGTAACGGATTCAAATTCGGTACTCAAAATTGCCCGATGAAAAGTCAATGCCGATTGCGAAAAATCTTGAGAACTCAAATGAACTTGTCTATTCCAAATTCTCACCGAAACATTGCCTTTGGTTTTCTTTTGCGGAAATTTTTGCAGCCAAATCCAACGTTTTGAAATGATTTCAATGTTCGACGACAATTCTTGCAAAGCATCAACCGTCAAAAATAAACTTAAGCCTTCGTCGTAATCAAGCCGCAACGTTTCGCCGATTTTAATTGGAGATTTTACGTCCGTTTCCAGTTGTAAAATCTTGTGTTCAGGCGAATTAAACAGATTTTTGAAACTTGCCGAACTGCTTGAAACGGCAGTTCCAAGCAATAAATCGTCCGACCAAGTTCCTTTTGAACGAGCCTTTGCAAAAGCCGGCGTAATCCGTAAAGATCCTTTCTTTTGTTTTTGCACAGACGCAAAACCCGCCAGCGGAAAATAATTTCGGCAAGCCCGATTCAACGGCATTGATTCTTTGGCTTTTTCGCGGGCAAGACGGATTACCCAACAGCGTTTTCCGCCGTTTCTGAAAAAAGCGCGAACCGTCGGCGGAAGCAGAGCGTTGAGCATTTTACCTGATTCGTGATCCCAAACCAGCGGCAGGTTTTTGCCGAAAATGTGGTTGAATTGCTCGGCGGATTCTAAAACAACGGGAACGCCGATCGGACCCGACGCGGCGAATCCGATAAACAAAGCAACATCCATTCGCGGCAAAATATCTTCCCGCAAAGAAGTTTGAGTTTCAAAATAAAAACCCGGTAAACGACGCATTTTTTGCATTGATGCTGTCATAGTCAGAACCGTAAACTATACAAATACAAGGTTTACTCCATTTCCAAACGTTCGTATGAAAGCGTTAATTCTTCCATTGCCACGTCCGTTCCTTTGGCATTCATCGGTCCGCCGACATATTTGATAATTCGCGCATTCAGCAAACGCCAAGTTAAAACGGGCGTGGTACTCGTTTTGTCTTCGCTCATCAAACCGATGGTGACATTGCGTACGCCGTTTGAAGTGCCGTTGCGGATTTCATCGAGCCAGCCGTATAAATCCAAAACGCCGATTGCACCGCGTTTGAGAGTTACATCGCTGGCTTTATTCAAACCCGTGATTTTACGGACATTATTGGTAGGTTCATTGCCGTTGCGGTATTCAACTACCGTCATTTCCATCCCGATATTTGAACACTCTTGGAAACCTGCCCGGATTCCTGCACCCAAATTAACGGCAAAATTAAACTGCGGATAGGGATTTACTCTTTCTGTTGCCATATTCTCTCCTTATAAAAAGTTTTTGACTAAACTTTTCTGTCTGATGTCCATTGACCGATGCGGAAAATAACGAATTCGGCAGGTTTGACAACCGCCAAGCCGATTTTGCAAATCAATCTTCCGTTATCTAAATCATTTTGCGTCATTGTCGAACGGTCGCATTTAACAAAATAGGCTTTGTCCGGTTTTTCGCCCAATAACGCACCCGAAACCCATTCGTTATAAAGAAAATCTTGGATCGTTTGCCTGACATTTGCCCACAACGCTTCGCCGTTCGGTTCAAAAACCGCCCATTGCGTCCCGATATCGATCGAACGCTCGAGATAAGCAAAATATCGGCGTAAATTTACATATTTCCATTCGGGATCGGAACTGGTCGTTCGGGCACCCCAAAGCCGGAAACCGCGACCTTCAAAAAAGCGGAAACAGTTGATTCCTTCAGGGTTTAAGACTTCTTGCTGGGCTTTATTGAGCGTTTTTTCAAACCCGATCGAAAGCCGTACAACTTCGTTGGCAGGTGCTTTATAAACTGCCCGTTCGATGTCGTTGCGGGCGTAAATACCGGAAACGAATCCGCTTGGCGGAAGATGAATTTCTTGTTGCGTAACCGGATCGAGAATGCGAACCCACGGATAATAAAACGCCGCGTATTTTGAATCGAGCCTTGCCCGCATCGCCCGGACATCGGCGATTGCCTGATCGTTGCCCGAATCCAAAACGGCGATTCGATATTTCATTCGTTCGGCGTGCGAAATCAGCAGATTTGTAATGGTTGAAGCGACTTTTTTGTACGTTGCATCTTCATACCCGAAGGTCGATCCCGGAGCCGCCACGATTGAAATATCTTCAATGTCTTCAAAGGCTTTCAAACCTGATTTCGCATCGTTTATATCAATATCGCCTTCGTATTCTTCTGCCGAAGGACGCATTCCGTCGTTTCCGCCGTCGAGAATCATCGGAATTGTGCGGTCAATTTCGGTAGAATCATCATTTACCAAATTAGCTTCAAGACTAGAATTCGCCGCAAAAAACAAATCCAATACATCTAAGCCGTTTTCAATCGGCACGGTTTCATTCATTTCAACCACAATCGGCAATCGGCGGGCTTCCGAAGCACTTGCGGGATGCAGAGCGAATTTGGCAAAAAATGAATCGGGAGTTTCACCGCGTTTGTGATTCGGGTCAAGTGCCAGCCCTTCATAGACAAGCGTCGGAGCATCGGGGTTTCCGACCGCACGAGTGATAACAGTCACAGAAACCACGCGGATTTTATCGCCGCCATCAACATCTAAGTCGTCCAAAGACAAATCTAACGAAGGCGAACCGCTTTCTTTCAACGGAATAAATTTCCAAACAGGATCGCCGTTTAGATCGCGGTCATTGTTATCGGCAAGATAATAATCATTGGTTTCGGTTGAAGGCGAACCCGGTTTGCGGCTGATGACGACCACATCGCCGTTAAGCAAAGAACCGACGGTCGGAACAGGAATGCCGTTTTCTTCGTTTTTCCCGAGTACACTTTGACCTAAACGCAAAGTCATCCAAACCCGCATTTTGCCTAAATCACCGGGAAATCTGGCTGAAATTTTCAGCCGGCTTTGGTTGGCTGCCGCATTTGCCGGAACAAAAGCCTTTGCGTAACCGTCATCCAAAACCACATTATTCTCATCGGTGATCGGACGGAAAGTACGGGAAATATAGAGCCGTTTTCCGCCTTCTTCAAAAAAACCGCGAACGGCGTGCCACATAAAATTGTGTATTTTTACGGTTGAATCATCAACGGCATTGCCGAAATTCAACTGTTGGTTATCACCGTAAATTCTTTCAAATTCACCAAGTCCGGTCACAATGTCGGGTTCCAAGTCAATCGGACCGTAACGGGTTGGACCGATAAAACCTGTGGTTGTCGTGCTGACACCTTCAATTGATTTTGAACGGTACGAAACTTCTTCGATATAAACACCGGGTGCAAGATATTCAGGCATTGATTTTTTCTCCTTACAAATTCCGGCTAAATTGCCGGCGAAACAATTAAAAACGACGAATAATCTGATACGGAATCAGGCATTGGCGATAAAATACCGGTTCTGCTCGAACGCAGAATCAGTTCTTTGTTAAAACTTAACGTAACGGTGTCAAGTTCCTTGGTCTGACTCTCATCAGCCCAGATTTTTCCCGGCGATTGAGCCAATAAAAGTCTCAAATCAGGTAATTCAGATTTTTTTGATTGGATTGGCGACGTTATAAAAGTTGCCGGACTGTATTTAAGAGTCAAGGTTAAATCCCACTTTTGTTTCGCCAAAGGGATTTTTCCGGAAGGTTCGGGCGGCGAAGCAAGCGAATTATTTAACGGTGCGGGAGTCGGAAAAATCAACGCAATTTTCCCGACTTCATCAGTAAACCCGCGGGCGATCAGTTTTCCGCTCAGTCGTGCTTCCAAAACTGCCCAAGCAGCGGGTTTTCCGTTGGGATTATTCATTTCTGCCCGAATGACGGACATTCCGCTCGCGGTTTTTCTGGTTGGCGACGAATAAAGCGGGATGCTGATTGAATTTGTGTTTGGCGGACTCGACGGAGAAGTTTCCCATTGATAAATACCTTTGACGGGAAGTTTAAGGCTGAATTGAACCGGTTGAAACCTGAAATCTAAATCACTGACTTCAATCCGATAAGTTTTGTTTGGCGGATTTTTTTGCCAAAACTCATCATTAAGTTCAGTTTGTTTGAACTTGTCTAATCCTTTTGCATTCAGTAAAACGAAAACACCGCTTCGGTTGGGAACAGCGACGGATTTCAAGTTTGGTTCGCCGGAATCAATGTTGGCGGCGGTTACTTTAAGGCGGTCAAACACCTGCTCTCCGTTGGCAACGTCGTGAAAACGTAACCCAAGCGGGGCGACATGCGAAAATATTTCTAAACCGGGGTCAGTTCTCATATTTACCTTATGTTTAATTTCTTGAAATTGTTAGTTTTTAACTATTTCAATTTGTCGGGTTTGAACCGGGATTATTTCATCAGGGAATATTGCCGAGTCAATTCCAACGGTACTTGCCTTATATGCGACAGAAAAAGGCAAACTTACTTTAAATGCACTCCATAAATTAGAAAGTTCTTGGAGTGAAATTTGTTGATACATTAATTCAACTTTCTCGTGCGGACTAAAAACATCAGCTTCGGGGCTGTAATGATTTAGTCTGTTTGCCGACAAACTCGAACAATCTTCCAAAGTCCGCATTACCCAACCCAAAAGTCGTTGTTGTTTAATCGCGTCTGCCGCCCAAACTGTCAGCAGATAATAAAGATCAAGCGGTAATGGCGGATAGCGGTTAATACCGTTTGTTGATGTTTGCTTAAGTGCAGTTTTTATTCCGAAATTAATTTCAATACGATAAAGGAAAAGTGAAACACCTTCTTTCATTCCGGAATTAAAATTTGCGGTTTGATACAACTCAAAGCGGGCATCAGGAAATTCTACTTTAGGAATATTATCTGCCAACAGACCTAATACAGCCTGTCCGGTAACTGCGATTGCATGGACTTTTGCCACAAACTAATCTCCTTTTTTAGTGCTAAAAGTAGTTGGTCGCTTCTCTTGAAAAAAATAACTCAAAATTAGTGACAAAACGAAAAGTAATATGTCAGAACTTTCGGGAACGCAATAATTATATCAAGCACATTATAAATCAAGAATTATAATTTGTCAAACTTTTTTTACGTCTTCAGGTAATGCCCCAACAAAAAGTTAGAAAAAGCAATTGATTGGCAGTTTCTTTCGGATGTGAGTTATCAAGAGCCGAAAAACAGAGATTACGGAGTCAATAATTGTGAAAGTTGTTTGGAAAAGCAACGGGTAATTGACCGCC
>JANPBM010000003.1:0-19082 GCA_031430435.1 Acidobacteriota bacterium | reverse complement strand
GCCTTGAAAAAATGTTTCCAATTTTTGCCAATCGCGGTCGCCTTGCCGTATCGCAAAATCATCCGGTGAAACTTCACCCATCGCTAACATTTCAAAGACTTTATCTTCTTCAAAAGGTCCGAGTTGCTGTCCGTTTTTGTTGATGTAAATTTGCATAATTTTAATAAGTTTGTTTCACTGCAAAATACATACTGAGTGGTTGCCATTGCGTATCGCCTTGTTTAATCGCCATATCAAACGGCGAAACTTGCCCGCTGTTGAGCAAATTCAAAACTTGTTCAGCCGGAATCGGTCCCGATTGTTGATTGTTTTTGGACAAATACATCGGCAAATTATTTGAGCCGCCGTTATTTGGAAATTGATATAAAACCGTCTGATTAAAAGCGGTTGCGGCAAACTGATTCGGTTTCGGCTTGCCCGAATTCATCGCGGCTTTTATTCCCATTCCAAGTAAACTAGCTAACAAAGTTGCCACAAATGTAACTAAGATTAGAACCAACATAACTTTTTCTCCTGTTTTGTGTGCGGAATTACCGCCGTATTTCTGCTGAAAATCTTTATTCACCTTGATAAGATAATTTCGCAAAAACATTTCACATTATTTTTTCCAAAGAATTTCGGCAAATCAATAAATGCCCGCTTTCCGTTTCGATTGAATGAAGCAAATTGTTTTCAATCAGCCGAAAGATTTCGCGTGTCGGCGTTTTTATCTCGGTTGTAATTGTGTCAAGCGTCAGCATTTCAACTTCCGTTCGGCATTCCGCACAAAATCTGCGAACCGTTTTCTCCTTATTTCTTCGGAAGATAAAGACTTCGTGACTTTCGGCGGTGATTAAATACTTCTTTGCTTTTTCCGGCATTTGATTTACAATACGGACATCAGCCGGAAACAATCAGCCTTTCAAATCCAATCGCTTCCGACCGCGAACCGTTCAACGAATTGCGTTGTGAAATCAGTATTTATTTTTGTGGGAAAATTGTCTTGAACTAACAATCCTTTAGTTTTCCTTTAGTTCTCCAATGTCGTTATGGACAATAAAATCAAGCATTTACGGGAAATCGGAAAGTTTTGCCTTGATGCCGAAAAGAAAGTTTTATCGTTTCAGGAACAGCCGATTGATTTGCCGTTGAAGGAAATCGAGTTGCTCTGCGTCTTGACGGAAAACAGCGGAGAATTAGTTTCAAAAGAAGAATTGCTGAATCGGGTTTGGAAAGATTCGTTTGTTGAAGAAAGCAATTTGTCGCGGCACATTTATCGGTTGCGAAAAATGTTTGCCGAATACGGCGAAGCGGACGATATTATCCAAAATGTGCCGCGTCGCGGTTATCGTTTTACCGGAAAGATTATTCACAAAAGTTTTGAGCAAAACGACGACGAATTTATTATCGAACGACACCGAAAGCAGCAATTTATTGTTGAAGAAATTTTTGAAGAAAAGCCGCAAACCGAAAGTACGGCGAAATTCCAAACAAATCGAAAGAAACTGTTATTCGTTGCGGCAAGTGTCGGAGTTTTAGTTGTCGGTATTTTCGGCTTTGGTTATTTGAATCAACCGGCGAAATTCCCGGCGTTTGTCAAAACGGAATTGAAGCAAGTTACAACCAACGGAAACGCGGTTATCGCAGCAATTTCTCCCGATGGAAAATGTATTGTTCACGTTGAAGAAACCAACGGGAAACAAAAACTTTTGGTTCGCCAAACCGAAGAAACAAAGGATATTGAAGTCGTTTCACCGCAAGCCGCTCAATTTTGGGGAATCACCGTTTCGCCGGACAGCAAACGAATTTTTTACACGGTTTGGGAATCGAATAAGTCGGACGCAATGCTCTTTCAAGTGCCGATTTTAGGAGGAAGTCCGCAAAAAGTTTTAGACGTTATTGATTCTGCCGTAACTTTTTCACCCGACGGAAACAAAATCGCGTATTTCAGATGGCGTTTCGGGGCGAATAAATCGGAATTGGTTACTGCAAATATTGATGGAACGGACGTAACCGTTTTAGCGACAAGGAATTCGCCCGATGCGTTTGATTCCGATCACGGATCGCCGGCGTGGTCGCCCGACGGTAAAACGATTCTCGCCGTTGGTTCATCAACGAAATTAGGCGAAAAATGTCAAATTCTTGCGGTTGACGCAAGCAACGGAAATCAAACGAATCTGACGGACAAAAACTGGATAATTATCGATCAAGTTGCTTGGTTGCCTTCTCAAAAAGGTTTTGTCATGAATGCCGGTGAAACATTTGGTGCAAAACAAATTTGGTATCTTTCATATCCGACCGGTGAAGCCCGGAAAGTTACAAACAATCTGAACGATTATGCAGGAGTTAAAATGTCGGCTGATGGAAAAACGATTGTTTCTGTTCAACGCGAACAAATTACGCACCATACAATCGCACCAAGTTCGGACATTATGAACGGCAAGATTATTTTGTCTGAAACGGGCAAAACAGCTTCAAATGAAGGCTTTTCGTGGACTTCCGACGGAAAACTGATTTTGCGATACAGCCAAAATAATCAAGATAATATCTGGCAAATTGATGCTGACGGCGAAAATAAATATCAATTAACCCTAAACTCAAACGACCTTAATCCGACAGTTTCAGCCGCCGGCGAAACAATCGTTTTTTCATCGAAAGAAAACGGAGTTTATCGGTTGTGGCGAATAGATAAAACGGGTGAAAACCGCAGATTATTGACCAATGACGACAGCGAACCGGAACTGTTTCCGCACTGTTCGCCGGTTGAAAATATGTGCGTTTATCAACGCGGTTGGAAAAAAAGTTCGATTTATAAAGTTTCGCTCGAAACCGGAGAAGTTTCGCCGCTAACACCAAAAGGTCAGGCAAGTCGTCCGGCATTCTCACCCGACGGCAAATTTGTCGCATATTTTGGTTTGGACGCAAACGATGTTTGGTTTTTGTCGATTATCAGTATTGACAAAGGCGAGATTTCGGCGACAATTCCGATTGCCGAAACCGTTGTTACGCACTATGTTCGCTGGTCGCCCGACGGCAAAAACCTTGCCTATATTGACCAAAAAGACAAAGTCTCAAACATTTTTTTTCAACCGACAAACGGCGGGAAACCATTCCAAATTACCGATTTCAATTCAGATGAACTGTTCTATTTTGATTGGTCACGCGACGGAAAATCAATCGCTTACAGTCGCGGAACCGCTATTAATAATGTAATTACGATTGATTCGTTTGAATAAATTCCTATTCTAAAGCCTTCAAATTGCCCGATTCGATAAAACTTGCCTGATAAAATTATGGAGTGTCAAAATGCCGATTAACAATCCAATTGAAACATTTTTAAGTCTTAACAATGAGCAAAAACGCTTTGTTCATTTAGAGTTATGCCGTCATGCTCTCAAAATTTGGGAAAATTACACAATCCGGTTTGAAAAAATTGATTACGTTGAATGGGTTTGCGGAACCTGTCAAATTGTCGATAAATCTCTGCCGAAAGATGCGTTTGAAGCCGTAGTTTGCGCGAGCGACAAGCGAAAAATTGTTTCGAGGTACGCCGAACCTATCAGTGCAATGCACGACGAGTATCTGGAATTTCCCGATAATATCAAATTTGCTTATTACGCGATTTATAATCTTTTCAACAAATACGTTTTGCAACAAAATATTGACGATTGGTTGATTTGCAACCAAGCGATTTCAGCTGAAACCGATTCGGAAAAGTGGCGAGATTTACTGAATGACGCGATTTTGAAATCTTTATAACCGGCAAACCTTAAATTCTAAACGCCGAAAACTTCTTCCCAATCGTCTTCAACCGTTTTCAAAATTTCACAATCGCAATAACCGCCGTTCTCGTTCAGCCACGTCATCATTTTCGGAACGTGAATTCCCTTTCTCATCAAAAATTTAATCGTGTGTTCCATATCGTGTTTGCAAAATTCTTCGCCTAAACAATCGTTCAGATGAATAAAAAGTTCTTCGATATTTTCCCGCGTCGTCGGTAAAGTTTCAAGATACGTTTTCCTGTCTTCGCCGCTAAGTTGTTTCATTTGCACGAGTTGTCGTTTTCTTACTAATCCCATAATTTTATTATTTCAATTTACAAATCCCGATTCGCGGAGTTTTTCTTCGTACATTTTTTGTTTAATTCCTTCGCGTCCGTCGTATTTTAAAAATTTCGGCAAAAAGATTGCCAATATCAAAACGGCAACTACGCATAAAATTCCGCCGGAAACAATCGCGGTTTTTACGCCGTACGATTCCGCGACAATTCCCATTTTCGCACTTCCCAAATGAGGTCCGATCAGATAACTCATCATTTCGATACTTGCTAATCTGCCGCGTAAATAATTTGGAATTGTTTGATTCCAGATTGCACCGCGAAAGATTCCGCTCAACATATCGGAAAAACCTGCGAACGCCAAACAGATTAACGCAAGCCATAAATTATTTGAAAAACCGAACGCAGTAATCGCAATTCCCCAGCCGATTGCCGCCAAAATTACCGCTAAACCGTGGCGATGAACATTTTTTGTCCAACCCGAAGTTATGCTTGCCAACAAAGCACCTGTTGCAATCGAACCCAAAAAAAGTCCGAGATATTGTTTGCCGTAAATTACTGCCAACGCAGGATATAACGCTTGCGGAAAAGCGAAAAACATAGCCGCAATATCAATCAGATAAGTTCCCAAAAGGTCTTGCCGGCGAAACGCATATTTCCACGCGTCAACGATATTTTTCACGCTCGGTTTATCGGCATTCGGCGGCGAGGCAACTTTGCTAATCATAAAAACTGCAATCAGCGACGCGACAAATGAGATAAAATCAACCGTGTAAGCGATTGAAACGCCGAAACTTGTGGCGATAATTCCCGCAATCAGCGGACTGATAATCGCACTCAAACTCCAACGCATCGAATTCAAAGCCATCACCGCCGACATCAATTCATTCGGAATTATTTTCTGGATAAACGATTCGAACGCGGGACGCTGTAACGCCGCAAAACCCGAATGCAACGCGGCGACAAGGAAAATTATCCAAATTCGCGGTTGCGGCAAAAAACAATTTGCCAACGCAATTCCGGTTACAAGCGTCTGCCCGATTTCCGTAAACCTTAAAATCTTGCGTTTATCGAACGAATCAGCAATCGCACCGCCGACAAAGCCGAGCAAAATCATCGGCACAACTTCGGCAAGTGCAATATAACCGACCATTGCACTCGATTTTGTTAAATCAAAAATCTGCCATTGAATTGCCACAAACGACATCATCGTTCCGAAAAATGAGATCATTTGCCCGAAAAATAATAGTCTGTAATCGCGTGAAACTTTGAGCGGCGTTATGTCAATGGTCAGATACTTCAGCATTAATTCGTATTTTGATAAGCGTAATAAGTTCGTCTAAGTTGTTGATTTTATTGATTTCCTCGCGGCTGATCAAAACCGCAAGTTTGTTTTTATCGTCCGAATTTTTGACATAAACAGCCGGAAGTTTATCGTTTTTATAATCATTAAATTTTCGGTAAAATTCGTCTTTATGCAAAAATTCAAGGTTATCGAATACTTTAACAAACTCTTTAAATTCGCTTCGCATTCCAAAATTTGAATGCGTTAAACTGCACAAATTACAAGCATAAGTTTTCGGGCGAAAAACCTTGTGCAGATAATCCGTTACTTGCGAAAAGTAATCTTCATCGGCATTGTAAACGAAAATCAGCGTGTTTTGCATAAATTATCTTCAACCCAAATTCAGCTTCCAAATATCGCGGACAAAATAACGGCACATTCCCGCAAAAATCGCGTCAGAACCTGTCATCGTTTTCAACATCGCTTTTGTTCTGGCTCGCAAATTTTCCGATATTTGTGTTTCGCTCAGTGTTTCTTTGAAAGTTTCCAGAATTTCAAACGTTTTCCAACGCAAAACACAAAGTTCTTCGCGGTTTAAACCTAAACAATCTTCGGCGGTTTTGACGATATTATTAAATTCGACGGTGTTTTTTCGCGGAATAAGTTTAACTTCCTTCAAAACTTCGTCGGCTTCCCACGCAAAAAAATCTTCGGGATTAAAAATATACGGATCGATTAAAAACGATTTTTCAGTCTCACACGCGGTTTTGAAATCGGCAAACGGCAAACCTTCGGAATCTTCAAGCGGATCGGGAAAAAGTGCCGGAGCAAGTATGTTTTTTTGCGTTTCGTCGGGTTCGACAGCCGGCAAATGTGAGACTTGATTCATCGACACTGACGGAACGGGAAATTTGTCGCTTTTATAGGTTTGATTGCAGATTTGGCACGAAAAACTGTAATTATCATAACAATAAGCCAGCCACCAATAAACGCTTTTCGGGCGAAAATGTTCAACGTCGCCGTGTGCGACCGTGTTCGTCGGTGCTTCGCAATACGCGCATTTGCCGTTCGATTCGCGTTTTAATTGCGGTTTGGCTTTTTTCCAATGATCGCTGTTAAAGTTGAACGAATTTGCATAAAACTCGGTTAAAAGCACGACTGCTTTTTCCTTGCGTTTTATGCCTCGCAAACCTGCGGCAATTGCTTGTTTTGTGCGAACTCGTTTCAGCTTAATCATTTTTTTGTTAATGCGGATTTAATTTCAGCCAATAAATCCAACTGATTTTTTTCTTGCGGATAATAATAAGTTGCGGTCGGCAACGCTTCAACTTCACTTTTAACTTGCTCGAACTTTTTAGATAAAGTCTTTTGCGACTTCAACTTACGATATTCGTTCTTAACTTTTTCAACTTCCAACGAATCCGATGTTTCGAGTCCGAAAATCGGGCTGACAAGCAATTGATGAAGTTTCAGATCACGCGGCGAACCTTCGTATTGTTTGATTGACGGCGAAGCGTTCGGAGTTTCGCGTTTCAATAAAAACAATTCGCCTTCGCCGGCTTGATGCACCGTCATCGCCGAATGCGTGGTTGTCACGATCTGAAAATTCGGCAGTTTTTTACTCAAAAAATTAACTAATTTTCGTTGCCAAAGCGGATGAAGATGCAAGTCAATTTCGTCGATTAAAAGTAATCCGCGAGCTTCAAACGGTTTTTTATGGTCTTTAAAAACCTGTGTAACGCGATAAAGTAAATCGCCGCACCACGAAACTACGTTTTGATAACCGTCGCTTAAATACGAAAGCGGTACGATTCCGTCGGCGGTTTTGAAAAGTAATTGCCGATTTTGTTTATCTATTTGGTCGAAATCAACTCCCGGAAGAAAATCGTTAAGCGTTGATTTTACAAGATTTAAGCCTTTGCCCGAAGTCTGATAATCTAAATCCATCGCCCATTGTTCAAGCGAATTGAGCGTTGCGTCGGGATTAAAAAGCGTGGCGACGCTGCCCGCACGCGGATTACGAAAACTATTACTGCCCGCACTTGAAAGATTTTTGTCACTGTTCAAACGACGCGAAACTCCGTAACCGATGACCAAATAATTTCGTGCGGTATGTTTTAAGGCTTCGTCCAAAACTCTGAGCGTTTCGCGGTTATGTTCAAAAGTTTCAAACAAACTTTGACCGCGTTTCAACTTCAAATCGACCGGACGAATTTCGCCTTCTTTGTTGACTAAATCGGCGTGAATCGAACATTCGTCTTTGCCGTTGCGAATCCACGAATCAGGATTGCCGAGAAGTTCGGGCAACGCTTCGCTGCCGGCTAAAAGCAAGGCAATCGAACGCAAAATCGTGCTTTTTCCGCAACCGTTTTCGCCCAAAATAAACGTCCATTTGCGAACATCTTTTTGAGTTTTTGCGAAGGAAATTTCGATGTGTTCGATTGAACGGACATTGTTCAATTCAAGTTTTTGTAAAAACATAACTTTTAAACTCACTTTAATTAACTCATTCTACGCCGTTTTCTTTCAATATCAAACATTTTTTTGCTATAAGATCGCCAAAACTGCCCACAGCGAAGCAACTGAAATTACCAACCACAAAATTACGCCTTGAATCAAAGGTTTTACGCCGACATTTTTCAAAGTTTCAAGCGATAAACTCGATCCGATTAAAAATAAAGTCACGGTTAAACCTGTTTTTGCAATCAGTACGATTGCGTCGAACATACTTGGGACAAAGATTGTTGAAGGTGCGTAAGTCCTGCAAATTGTGGCGATTAGAAATAATCCAATAAACCACGGAATAGTTATTTTCGACGATTTACTGCGGTAAAGATACGCAAATATCAAGGCAATCGGGGCAATCCATAACGCTCGTGCAAGTTTAACGGTTGTCGCAATTTGTAACGCCGCATCGCTGAATTTTGTCGCCGCACCAACGACCGAACTTGTATCGTGAATGGCGATTGCCGACCAAATTCCGAACTGTTTGTCGGTCAATTCAAGGTAATGCCCAATGACCGGAAAGATAAATAAGGCGATGGCGTTTAAGACAAAAACCGTGCCGAGTGAAACCGATATTTCGTCTTTGTCGGCATCAATCGCAGGTGCGACCGCCGCGATTGCGCTTCCGCCGCAGATTGCCGTTCCGCTTGAAATCAATGATGATACTTTATCGTTTACTTTCAACAACTTACCGACAAAATATCCGAGTATCAAGGTGCCGAAAATAGTGGCGATTGTAAACAAAATACCGTCTTTTCCGGCTTTCACGACCGCTTCAAGATTCATTCCGAAACCTAACAAAACGACTGAAACTTGCAGCAGATATTTTGTAACTTTGCTCGTTTCCTTCGGATACGGATTTCCGATGAATAAGGCAAACAAAATTCCGATTGTCAGTGCAATCGGCGGCGAAACGAAGGGCGTAAAGCAAATTATTACAAGTAAAATAAAGACGATTTTTTGCCAAGACATTGTGAATTAAAAATTAAAAATTTAGAATTAGAAATTAAGCATACAATTTCATAAGCAATTTCGCACAACTTAAAGTGCAAAAACCGCCGATTTTCACAAAAATGCTTAATTCGTAATTTTTAATTTTTAATTACAAATTGCACAATGTCGCCCGTCTGTAAATAACTCGGCGTTTCTGCGTTCGGCGTAAACATTTCAACGTTTGTTTTGCCGATTATCTGCCAACCGCCGGGCGAATCAAACGGATAAATTCCCGTCTGTTGTCCCGCAATTCCGATGCTTCCTTTCGGTACTTTTAAACGCGGCGATTCCTTTCGCGGAACCGCAATTTTTGCGTCAACTTCGCCCATATACGCAAACGCGGGCAGAAATCCGAGCATAAAAACCCGATACGTTTGTTGCGTAAACAGTTTGATAACTTGTGTATTTGTAAGGTTTGCGTGTTGTCCGACAAATTCTAAATCGAGCGATGATTCAGAATCAAAAATCAACGGAATTTTGATTAAACGCGTAATTTTACTTTTATTAGCTTCTAAATTATTTATCACACTTTCAACAAATGTTTTGACGAACTCAAACGAAGTTGTTGAAAGCTCGCAATGTTTTTTGACTGTTGCAACATCGTAAAAAATTGTCAAGGACGAATAAGCCGCGACGGTTTCAATCATTCCGGCAAACATATTTTTGTTTATATTTGCTCGCATTTGCAGAACTTTATCGTTTAATTCGGCTGAAATAATGTTGCCGAAATCGATTGTCAAAGCATTATCGCCGAGCGGAAATATCTTCATCATTACAGTTTACTTTATCAATCTTGTTTTGTGTGCTAAATTGCCAATACCAACTTGTTTATACTTCTGAATTTTAATCGGAGTTTTCTATTTATGAAATCAATTTTGCTAACAATCATTATTTTATTTGCGTTCATCGGTGCAAACGCTGCGGTTAAAACTTGGGACGGCGGCGGTGCTGATACTAATTTGAATACAGCTGCTAATTGGGTTGGCGACGTTGCCCCGATTGCCAACGACGATTTAGTTTTTCCTGCAACGATTACAACCGCAACACTCAACAACAATTATTTCTTTTTCACCACTTTTCGTTCGGTAACGTTCCAAGGCGGAATTTACACAATCGGCGGAAACCCTTTTAATGTTACCGCCGGCGTTAATGTCGATGCCGGCACGCAAACGATTAACACGATTATCGGTTTGAGCGGAGGAGCGCAAACTTTTACCCACGGCACAGGTTCTTTGACCACTTACGCCGGCGTTTCGCTGGGAGCAAACAGTTTGACATTTACAGGTGCGGGAAACGGAGGTTTCGGGTTGATTTCAGGTTCGGGACAGTTGATAAAAGACGGTTTAGGTGCTTGTTTGGTTCTCACGGCAAGCGCTTTTTCGGGTTCATACGCCGTCAATAACGGAATTCTTGTCGTTGACGCAAACACGCCGACCGCCAACGCAATTATCAACGGCGGAGCGTTGGGCGGCACAGGCTCTATCGGCGCCGTAACCAATAATGTCGGGATTCTGAGTGCCGGAACTTTGCAATCGCCGACGGGAATTTTTAATACAAGAAGTCTGACTTTTACAACCCAAAGCGTGTTGGCGATTAAAATCAGCGGAATAACCGCCGGAGCAAACGGCTACGATCAATTAAATGTAACCGGCACCGTGACGCTTGCCGGCGCGCGACTCGCGCCTGTTGCTTTTAACAATTTCAGACCCGCCGTCAATGATTCGTTTACCGTTCTCAACAACGACGGAGCAGAGCCGATTAACGGCATATTTAATAATTTGCCCGAAGGTTCCCGCATCTCGGCATTGGGTTTTGCTTTTAAAGTAAGTTATGCGGCGGGAACAGGCAACGATGTTTCAATCATTCGGACAAATCTGGCGACTTTTGATTACGACGGCGACGGCAAAACCGACATTGGAGCCTATCGACCAAGCGGCGGTTTATGGTCGATTAAACAAAGCGGTGCCAACACAACCGCAACAACCTCATTCGGGTTGGCAAGCGATTTGATTACGCCCGCCGATTTCGACGGCGACACAAAAGCAGACATCGCGGTTTTCAGAGCATCGACGGGCATTTGGTATAGATTAAGCAGTATCGACAATACTTTTTCCGCCACTCAATTCGGGGCAAACGGCGATTTACCGATGCCCAATGATTTCGACGGCGACGGTCGCGGCGACATTGCCGTTTTCCGTCCGAGTTCGGGTGTCTGGTATGAACTTCGCAGTTTGGACAACTCTGTTTTTATTCAACAGTTCGGTTCAACCGGCGATAAACCCGTGATTGGCGACTATGACGGCGATGGTCGCGGAGATGTTGCCGTCTTTCGTCCTTCGACCAACGTTTGGTATTATTGGTCAAGTTTGAACAACAACTTCGGAGCCGTGTTGTTCGGGTTAGCGGGCGATGTTCCGATTCCCGCCGATTACGACGGCGACGGCAAAACCGATTACGCCGTCTTTCGGGCTTCAAACGTCGCGGGTCAATCCGACTTTCAAATCCTGCTCAGTTCAGACGCAACCTTGCGCGGTTTTGAATGGGGAATAATCGGAGACATTCCGGTTGTCGGCGATTACGACGGCGACGGAAAAGCCGATGTGGCGATTTATCGACCCGCGAATAATACTTGGTATTTGTTACAATCAACCAACGGATTCAGCTCGACAGTTTTCGGGCAAAGCGGCGATAAACCTGTCAGTTCGGCGTTTATCTATTAGTTTTCTTTTGAACAGAGCGTTGTTCATAAAGCAACGTTCTGTTCCCTTAAACGTTTATTTTCATCAAATAAACCGCTCAGTAAATTCTAACAATATGAAAACAATCTTACTTACAACCATTATTTTCTTTGCATTTGTCGGGGCAAACGGAGCAGTTAAAACTTGGAACGGAAGCAACGGCGGGAACTTAAGCACAGCCGGTAATTGGGTTGACAATGTTGCTCCGATTACCGGCGATGATTTTATTTTCCCCGCTAACACTAATCAAAATGCCATCCAAAACGATCTTGACTCTGCGGTAATTATTCGCTCCATTACAATTAACGCTTCCAATTTTGTTTTTAACGGCAATAATCTGTCTGTCTCCAACGGCATTTCAGTAAACGGAGGCAATCAGATTTTTAATATGACGATTGTTTTAACCGGAGTTTCCCAAACCTTTACGACCGCAAGCGCTTCGTCGGTTGTCAGATACGCCGGAGTTTTAACGGGAACTGCTAATTTAACGATTGGCGGAAACGGATTTAACACAATCGGGCAAATAGACGGTGCCGGACAAATAACAAAAGAAGGGACGGGACAATGTACTGTCGAAGGAGCCATTATATTCAGCGGTTCATATACCGTAAATCAAGGTACGCTGTTTTTGAAGGCAAATACTCCAAACAGCAACGTGACGGTCAATACCGGAAATTTATACGGTACGGGTTCAATCAATAAATTAACTGTTAATAATGGTTTTTTATCGGCAGGAACTCCGCTCGGAGATACGGCAATCCTAAATACCGGCGATTTACGCTTAAACCTGTTTGCTCAATATTCAGTTTTTTTAGCGGGAACAACTCCCGGAATTAACGGCTACGGACAGATAAATGCACAAGGAACAGTTACCTTAAACAATGCGGGAATCGCGTTAATTTCATCGACTTCTTTTTTACCTCCGGTTAATGCTCCATTGACCATCATCAATAATGACGGAACTGATGCCGTTATCGGTACTTTCGGCAGTCTTCCCGAAGATGCCAAAGTGCTTAACAGCGGGAAACTTTACAAAATAAGTTACATCGGCGGAACAGGTAACGATGTAACGGTTACTCGTTTGAATGTTGCTCCTTTTGATTTCGACGGCGACGGAAAAACCGACATTGCCGTTTACAAACCTTTGATCGGCACTTGGTCAATCAAACAAAGCAGTAACAATGCTACCAGAACTCAACAGTTTGGTTTAAGTTCCGACGTGCTTACACCCGCTGATTTCGACGGTGATTTTAAAACCGATATTGCCGTCTTTCGACCTTCAAACGGCGTGTGGTACAGATTAAACAGCGCTAACGGTTCTTTTTCCGCCGCACAGTTTGGTTTAAGCGGAGATATTCCGGTTCCTAACATTTATTCAAACAGCAGCAGACATAATATTGCCGTTTTTCGGCAAGGCGTTTGGTATATTTATGACAGCGTATTTAACACCGTAAGTATAAAACAGTTCGGAATCGGCGGCGATAAACCTGTCCCGCGAGATTATCTCGGCAACGGAATTGCCAAAGTGTCAGTTTACCGACCGGCGACAAGTATTTGGTATTACTTAATTGATTTCCCGCCGACTAATCCGGTTACGATTGCTCAGTTCGGCATTTCAAACGATGTTCCGATTCCGGCTGACTACGATGGCGACGGACAAGTTGATTATGCTGTTTTTCGCGCCTCGGATGTCGGCGGAGTTGCCGACTTTTACATCTTGCAAAGTTCCAATAACCAAGTTCGATATGTTGAATTCGGGAGCGTTGGCGACATTCCGCAAACCGGCGATTACGACGGCGACGGAAAAGCCGATGTGGCGGTTTATCGACCCGCGAATAATACTTGGTATTTATTGCAATCAACCAACGGATTCAGCTCGACAGTTTTCGGGCAAAGCGGCGATAAACCTGTCAGTTCGGCGTTTATCAACTAAATTTCAGTTAGCGTCGGGACAAAATTTATCTGTTTCGGTTAAAAGACCGTCGAGCATATTCTCGGCGGTTTTTTAATTGCATTCAAGCAGAAGTATTTCGGCTGATCGAGTTTCTCGACAAGTTTATCAAGTCAATAAAGCAAATCGTTTAGAACAATTCTCTGTTTTTTATTATTTATCGGGCAACCTTTCCGCAAACTTCATAATCAGAACGAACAACTCTTCCCCGAGACAATCAACAAAAACAAACTGACTAACGCAATCATTCTTTAGATTTGTGCCGGCTGTGTAACACTTTGAAAAAGTGTCATAACCTTGCGCACATCTTTTTAGAAAGGTTGTGTACTGACTACAGACATCAGAAAAATACTTTATCGAAGGTTTATCTCGTGTCTTATCAAATTAAAAAAAGGGGTTTACTTTAATGAAATCTATTCTGACTACAATCTTTATTTTCTTGACGTTTATCGGTGCAAACGGCGCCGTCAAAACTTGGAACGGCAGCGGCGGCAACTCAAACTTAAACAATCCGGCTAATTGGGTTGGCGGTGTTGCTCCGGTTACCAACGACGATCTTGTCTTCCCTGATGCGGCAATTCCGAGTACTGTTTCAAACAATTATCCCGCCAACACAACTTTTCAATCCGTTACGTTGCAAGGCGGCAATTATACAATCACAGGAGCCGCCTTTAATTTAACCGACGGCATCACGAGTGTCAGCGGCAACCAAATTTTTAATGTTCCCGTAACCGCTGCGGGAGCTGCCGTAACCTTTAACACGGGCTTTGATTCGGTGGTTATTTTCAACAATCTGAGTATTGGCGCGGCAGGTTTAAAAATCGCCGGCGACGGGCTGACGAGAATCAATCAATTAAGCGGAAGCGGTAAATTAACCAAAGACGGCGAGGGTGAATGTACCGTTGTCGCGGTGGCGGCTTACACGGGTTCGTTTGAATCGAACAACGGCGATTTAATTGTAAATGCAAATGCGTCCGCCAATAATGCAAACGGCAGAGGCGGAAATTTGGCAGGCACGGGTTCGCTCGGAAATGTCAACATTGACTTTGGGGTAATTGGCGCGGGCAGCGGTATTTTTTTGAACGGCATCCTGAATACAAAAAACTTAACGCTCAGTCAGCTCACACTTTTTCTTGTCGATATCGACGGAAACAATGTCGGAGCAGGCGGTTACGATCAAGTTAATGTGACAGGTGCCGTCAATTTAAATGACGCAACGGTTCTTGCAATCTCTTTCGGCGGTTTTACGCCAACGGTCGGTTTACCGCTGACCATTATCAATAATGACGGCACGGATGCGGTCGTCGGCACTTTTCGCGGCTTGCCCGAAGCAGGTAAATTGACCGCCAACGGCATTACCTACAAAGTCAGTTATGTCGGCGGCACAGGCAACGATGTTACCTTGACGCGGGTTAATAATGTAAATGCCGACTTTGACGGCGACAGTAAAACGGATATTTCCGCTTACCGCCCGACCGGTGGTTTATGGTCGATTAAAAGAAGCGGCAACAACGTGACCGCGACGACCTCATTCGGGTTGGCAAGCGATTTGATTACGCCCGCCGATTTCGACGGCGATAAAAAAGCAGACATCGCGGTTTTCAGACCTTCGACCGGTATTTGGTATAGATTAAGCAGTATCAACAATACTTTTTCCGCTACCCAATTCGGGGCAAGCGGCGATTTGCCGATGCCGAAAGATTATGACGGCGACGGCAAAGATGAAGTGGCTGTTTTTCGTCCGAGTTCGGGGGTTTGGTATGAACTTCGCAGTTTGGACAACTCTGTTTTTATTCAACAGTTCGGTTTAAGCGGCGATAAACCTTTGACCGGCGACTATGACGGCGACGGATTTGCTGATATTGCCGTCTTTCGTCCTTCGACCAACGTTTGGTACTACTATTCGAGTTCAAATGACAATTTCTCTGCGGTGTCGTTCGGATTAGCGGGCGATATTCCGATTCCCGCCGATTTCGACGGCGACGGCAAAACCGACTACGCCGTTTTTCGGGCTTCAAACGTCGCGGGTCAATCCGACTTTCAAATCCTGCTCAGTTCGGACGCAACCTTGCGAGGTTTTGAGTGGGGAATAATCGGAGACATTCCGGTTGTCGGCGATTACGACGGCGACGGAAAAGCCGATGTGGCGATTTATCGACCCGCGAATAATACTTGGTATTTATTGCAATCAACCAACGGATTCAGCTCGACGGTTTTCGGGCAAAGCGGCGATAAACCTGTCAGTTCGGCGTTTATCAACTGATTGAATGAAAGTCGAACGGTAAAAACCGGGAGGTTTACAACCTAAACAAATTTCAGGTAATGGAGATTTAACCTTCATTACCTTTTTTTGTTACATAAATTTAATCCGGGTGTTCCGGACTTATTCGCCCGAACGCTATAAAATATAACCAAGCCACGATTAAAAAGATTTAAAGAGGAGATTTTAATGAAAAGATTTTTTACGGTGTGCAGTACAATTATATTCTGCGCATTATTTACAAGTGCGATTGTCTTTGGGCAGGTCAGTTTAACATCCCAAGGAACAGCGGTTACTCAAAATTTCGACGGTTTGGGAACAACCGCGACAACAAGCGTTACCGATAACACGACGATTACGGGAGTTTATGCGTTTCGAGCCGTTGGAAATGTTGTCCCGAATGTGTTTACGGCAGATAACGGCGGAAGCAATTCCGGACGTTTTAATAATTACGGAACGACGGCGGCGACCGATCGAACCATCGGTTCCGCAAGTTCGGGAACGCCCGGAACTTTAAACTACGGTGTTCGATATGTAAACAACACCGGAGGGTTAATCACCTCGTTACAAGTTACCTACACGGGCGAGCAATGGCGAAACGGCGGAAACGTCGCAGCTCAAGTTTTGGCGTTTGATTATCAGCAAGCCGCAACCGTAACAAGTTTAACGACGGGAACGTTTATACCTGTTACCGCGTTAAATTTTACCAGTCTCACGAATACCGCCGTGGCTGCCGCGATTGACGGAAATGCGCCTGCGAACCGAACAGTATTGACTTCAACCATTATCGTAAGCATTCCTGTCGGACAGGAAATCATGTTGCGGTGGACTGACATTAACGATGCGAGTAACGATCACGGCTTCGGGGTCGATGATTTATCGGTTACGCCGTTTGGCAATGCCTTGGATATTACGACTCCCAATTCGATGCCGAACGGTGTCATCGGGGTTCCATACACCACATCTTTTGCCGCAAGCGGCGGAGTCGGTCCATATACATTTGCAGTTTCGAGCGGAACGGTTCCAACCGGTTTAGCTTTGAACGCAGCCGGAATTTGGACAGGTTCGCCTTCTATCGCGGGGACTTTCAATTTCAATGTAACGGTTTCGGACACACCTCCCATTATAGATTCACCCGCCGGAGCGTTTGGCGGGAAACTTAATCCGTTTGCGCCGAATGCCACCAAAACCGAATCGTTCCAAATCGTTGTGCCGGCTGTTCCGACGGCGGCAACCGCAACTGTTCGCGGCAGAATCGTGAATGATTCGGGTCGCGGACTTTCGCGCTCAACGGTTTCGATTCTGAATACTCAAACCGGTGTAATACGTTCCGCGAGAACAAACCAGCTTGGTTACTTTACAATTCAAGACTTACAAACCGGCGATTTTTATATCTTGCAAGCGCAAAGCAAAGGTTACGAGTTTTCGGCAAATTCATTCCAGTTGTTTGAAAACCTCGATGATTTGATAATCAGAGGAACGCCGAATCAATAGTTAAATTTTTAACCCTGTCCCCTTTGGGCGAGTGAGCGAAAGTTCCCTCGCCTTTTTTACGCAGAATTAAACAGGTTGGTTTGTTCAATTTGCAAATATACTCTAAACTTACCTCAAAACTTATTTTATCTGTCGGAGAATCTATGTCTAAATTAAAATTATTGTTGGCAGCCTGTTTTGTAACGGGCATTTTGTTTATCGGTCAAACGTTTGCGGCGGCATTTACGCCGGGAAACTTGGCGGTTTGTCGGGTTGGCGACGGTGTGGCGGCTTTATCGACTGCCGCGACCGCAACTTTTATAGACGAGTACACGCCAAGCGGTACATTGGTTCAATCGATTGCGATGCCGACCGTTGTTTCGGGGGCGAATCTTCGTTTGACAATGAGCGGTTCATCAACGGCTTCTTGCAATCTTACTCGTTCAACCGGTGGAAACTACTTGCTCATTACAGGTTATGATGTCGCAACCGGAGTCGCTTCGGTTGATTCGACGGTTACAACCGGCGGAGCAAACTTTCGGGTCATCGGTCGCATTGCCGCTGACGGCACAGTTGACACAACCACGAGTACGCCTTCGTTCAGCGGCTCGCAAATTCGCAGCGCCATTTCGACAACCGGCTTTGATTTTTGGTTATCGGGAGCAAGCACCGGAATTCTTTATACGACTTTCGGGGCAAATACAGTCGGCACTTTGATTGGTTCGGTTACTCCGATTGTGACCAACAACCGTACAATCGGTATCTTTGGCGGGCAATTATTTGCCACGAACGGTTCAGGCACAAATAACAGACTCCAAGTCATCGGAGCAGGTTTGCCGACCACCACCGGACAAACAATGACAGGTATTCCCGGTTTTGTAACGGCAGGTTCACCGTATGGTTTTTACTTTGCCGATCTTGACGCGGGTGTTGCCGGATTAGATACGCTTTATGTTTCCGATGATTCGGCAACGGCAGGAGCAACCGGCGGCGGAATCAAAAAGTTTTCGCTGGTTGCCGGAAGTTGGACGTATAACGGAACATTTCTCGCTTCGACGACACCTGTAATTCCGGCGACAACCTTTCGCGGTTTAACCGGAAAAACCAACGGAACAACCGTTACACTTTACGCCACTCGCAACGGAACACAGATCACAAGTGCGGTTGATGCAACAGGTTATAATGTTGTGCCGACGGCAATTCCGACCGAACTTGCCGTAAATACAGCAAACACAGCCTTTCGCGGTATCGCCCTTGCGCCGTGCTTGGTCGGCACGTTGCGTTATTCGGCAACAACTTATAATGTTTTGAGAACAAACACGGCGACTATTACTGTCCAACGTCCGAATAATTGCGATGCTCCGGTTTCTATTTTTTATGAAACCGCAAATGCACCGATAAATCCGGCAACTGCGGAAGTTGATTATGTTCCTGCCAGCGGAACACTCAGTTTTGCTTCGGGTGAAACATCGAAAACCTTTACGGTTCAAACCCGATTGAGCGGCGAAGGCAAAGCCATCGGATTGGCTTTGAGTTTACAAATGTCGGGACTTGCTTCCGATAATTCCGACAATTTAGGGTTGCAAATTCAATCGATTATCAACATTCTTGCTCCAACCGCCGCCGATGCTTCGGTTCGCGGTCGTTTGCTGACACCGTTCGGCAGAGGTTTAGCCGGTGCCACCATTATTTTGACCAACACCAACAGCGGCGAAGTTTATTATGCCCGCAGTACAACCTTGGGTTACTTTAACTTTCAAGCCTTGGAATCGGGCGATTTTTATATCTTGAGCGTCAATAGCAAACGCTATCGGTTCAATAGTCAATCATTTACTTTGAAC
>JANPBM010000002.1:0-50170 GCA_031430435.1 Acidobacteriota bacterium | reverse complement strand
GATGTTATTTTGTTTACAAAAGACGTTAATCGCTGCACCGCCGTTCAAAAAATTCGAGACCATTTGAAACGTAACTTCTTGCGGATAAGCACTTACACCTTCTTTGGCAACGCCGTGATCGCCCGCAAAAACCACGATTGTTGGGTTGTTTAGAATTGGCGAAAGCGAGTTTTGCACTATGCCGATTTGCAGAGCCAATTTTTCGAGCATTCCCAAAGCACCGAGCGGCTTCGTTTTGAAATCAATTTTATGTTGCAGTTTTTCTTTGAGCATAACTTGTAATCGTTAGTCTAAAGAACGAAAAGTTGTTTAGCAATTAACAATAGCAGAAGATTTTACTTCAATGAATTGCCGCAAACAAAATATGAGTGTGAAATAAATCGTTTTATGCAGAAAAAACCTGCCGAATTTTGAGAAATAATTTCAAACTCGACAGGCTTTCTGCTGATATAAGTTTAATTTTACGGAATTGTTTGCCCGAATGTTCGCAGATTGCCGATTCCCATTAACCGTTCAACGGCGTGATACGCGGCATTTTCGCCTCTTTCTCCGCCCGAATTGACGATGGCGATGGCAGCTATTCCGCGAGTCGGTTGAACTGCCATGACACAGTAAAACGTGTCCGCACTTCCGCTGTGTGTAGAGGTTTGCACGTTATCCAATTTTCCTTCAAGCCAGCCTGATGAATAAAACACTTCAAGACCGGGAACAATCGGACCGGCTGTTACACGATGAAGCCTTTTAATTGTCGAACTTTTCAGCAATCCCGTGTTTCTGCCCATCATTCCACGCAGATGAACTTGAACATACTTTGCCAAATCTTCGGCGTTCAAACTGATATTTCCGGAAGGTGAAATTGCATTCGGAAAATACGAATACAAATTAGTTGCGTCATTCGGATTGTGCGGTGTAAAAAGCTGTCCCGGAACGCTGTAAATCGATCCTTCTTCAAAATGACCGAAAGGTTGATTCGGATTGTTGAAAGCCGCCCAACCAATAAACGCATCGGCATCAAGTTGCCCGAAAAGACCGTATTTAATCAGTTTATCCCAGCTGATTTGAGCTGCACGTTCAAGCATCGCACCTGCAATGCTGTAACCTGCATTCGAGTAATTAAATTCACCGATGGGAAAAACCGGCGGTTGTGTCAGCAAGTCTCTTGTAAATGCCAAACGTTGCTGACGCGGAGTTCCCGTGTAAGCCGCAGTGCTGAGGATTTCCTCGCTGGCGGCATAGCTTGAAAGACCGGCACGATGCCTTAATAATTGCTCTAATGTAACATTGCGAAACGCCGGATTCATTTCCGCCGCAAATTCCGGGAAAGCCTCGCTGACGGTTGTTGTCCAACGAATCAAACCTGCTTCAACCAATTCCGCCGCAAGTGTTGCCGTAATTGATTTTGTGATTGAACCGATGTGAAATTTATCGTCTTTTCTGACGGTTGCCGATCGGTCAATTCTTCTCACGCCGATTGCGTCCGTTTTGATTGAATCTGTGGTGATGAAAGCCGCCGTTATTGCCGGAACGCCTGTTTCCGCCTTAACCGCTTGCAAAACCGAACGAATTTGCGATGAACCTGAAGTTTTATTTTCTGTTGATTCCGTTTAAGCGAAAACCGCTAAACCATTGGCTGAAAACGCAAATGTCAACAACATTATAAAAAACCGCACTAACTTTATTTGTCTCATTTTTTACTCCTGAATTTATTTATTGCCGAAGCCTTTTTGGTAATTTTTTTCGGCTTGACATCAAAAGTTTAAAACTTTATCGAAATCGGCACATCGGACTTTGGTTGCGAAATTCGTAGGACTTTAGTCGGGTTTTACGAAAACACACAAGATTTGCGTTAGATTCACAACTTACAAAAAATCAATCTCCGGACTTAAAAAAGTCGTTCTTGCGACTGATGTTTTTCAAATGCAATCTCGGTAAAATCTTTTCGGTAGAGAAAAATCAACAAACACAGTTATTAAATTTATGAACAAAACACTTTATTGGACGGCAACAGGTCTTTTCTGCGCGCTTTTTATCGGCTCTGTAATATTTGGATTATCCGATACTCAAGCCTCTTATGATGAATATCGACATCTGCAATTTCCTGAATGGATACTTTATCCGTTGAGCCTTGCAAAAACTTTGGGCGTAATCGCAATTCTTTCCAACAAGTCCCAAACACTGAAAGACTTTGCTTTTGCAGGTTTTCTTTACGATTTGCTGCTGGCGTTAGGCGGGCATATTGCCCAACAGGAAATCAAAGTTTTACTCGCATTATTCGGCATCGCAATTTGGATATTTGCTTTTGTGATGGACAGGAAATACATCAGCGATGTGAAACAATCTATGAACCAATAATATATTTTTCTTACCGGTAATAACTAAAAATCAGACTTTAGACCTAGAAAAATTACAACCAACGCCCGATGTTTTTGATCTGAGTTAGTTATAAAATCATTTCAGTTAAATAATTTCAGAGAAATTTGAGGGAAAGATGAGTTTTGTAAAACAAGCAGTAATTATAGTTATCGTAATTTTAGTATTTTTAGTTTTCGGAAAAGTTATCATTCACGCCCAATCGGCGAATAGTATTTTGAAAAAGTCCGCGAAAGCGAGCGGTTATCAAAAAGAAATGCGAAACGTGCAGAATTCGCAAATCAGAGGGAAAATCGTTCGTCTGAGCGACGGAGCAAGCGGAACTTTTCAATCCGAAGCTCAACAACCGAATCTTTACCGCGACACAATTACGTTCAAAAACGGCGAAAGTATTCGCAGTTTTAACGGAAAATCAGCTTGGATGCGAGATTCACAAAACGGTTTACGGACGCTGACGGACAACGCGGGCGAAAGTTTGAAAGCCGAGGCATTTTTTCGAGCCGGTCGTTGGATGCGTAACAAAGAAGAAAAAATCATCGCTTCGGGCGGCGGAAAATCAAGTTTATTCGGCAAAGAAGTTTACACGGTTACGCTGACAAACGCGCAAAATATCAAAATCAAACTATTTTTCGACATAATTTCTAATCTTTTAATCCGTGAAGAAATGCCTTTCGGCAACCAAATCCGTGTTTTTGAATACAGCAATTTTCGAGCGATAAACGGCGTGCAAGAACCGTTTACGATAAAAATGAGCGAAGGCGACGAACGTTTTGAAATCCAAGTCGAACAGATTCTGCACAACGCTTCAAACAATCGCGCCGTGTTTGATTTCCCGCGTAATTTGAGCGAAAAACTGCCTGATGTCGCCGCGTTTTTGAAAGAAGTCGAGGCGAATCAAGACAAGGTTGATAAAGCTCTCGAAAATTATTCTTTTGTCGAAGAAATTACCGATCGTGAGTTTGATAAGAAAGGAAATTTGTTGGTTACAAAGGTTGAAAAATATGAAGTTTCAAACTATAAAAGGCAAGAAATACGCCGCTTAATCGAGCGAAACGGTCAGCCGCTTTCCGCCAAAGATCAAGAAAAGCAAGACAAAGACGTGCAAAAAGACGTTGAAAGATTGGAGAAAAGCCAAGCGGGCGAAAAGCCGCCGTCGATTGCGGAGATTT
The DNA here is from genome assembly GCA_031430435.1 of Acidobacteriota bacterium. Lineage (GTDB taxonomy): Bacteria > Acidobacteriota > Blastocatellia > Pyrinomonadales > Pyrinomonadaceae > JANNVK01. The sequence goes on along the minus strand of JANPBM010000002.1, from coordinate 46,631 downwards.
TGAAGGCTTCGAATTTGATTAACCCGCGTCGTGAAAATTTCAAAGGTCGCACCGTCATTGTTTTTGATTTCGAGCGAAATCCGAATTTTGTTTCAAACAAAAGTGACGAGCAATTGTTTTCAAAGTTCTTCGGCACTTGTTGGATCGACGAAAATGATAAGCAAGTTGCCCGCGTCGAGGCAAAACTCGGTGAAAACGCGAATATCGGCGGTGTTGCTCTGAAAATCAAAAAAGGCGCGTATTTTATTTTGGAGCAAGAGCGTTTCGATGATGATGTGTGGCTTCCTTCGCTTGCCGATATAAGCGTTTCAGTTCGTATTTTACTGGTCGCGGGATTAAAAATCAACCAAGTTTCAAAATACGGCAGTTACAAAAAATTCAACTCCGAAGTAAAAGATTCCGAGGTCGGAAAACCGTAAAGGCGTTCCAGGTAACGCAAGGTAAAAAGTCGATCCAAGCTATTTGCATTATCGACTTTAAGACCGGAATGCAAGCAAATTGATTGCATTCCGGTCAATAAAATTTCTACTTATCAGTTCCGTTTTTTGAGAAAAGCAATGAAATTCTCCAAAAAAATAACGTTAATGTTTGTCTGCATCATTTTTTTGTCGCAAACACCGTTTATTTATCATCGTCTGCAAATCGGTCAAACGGCTCAAAACATTAAAGATATGAGTGCCGCAAGAAGTGTTTGGGCAACAACCGGTTTCAAAGATTACAGAGGCGTAATTCACGTTCACACTGCCATCGGCGGACACAGCACGGGAACTTTCGATGAATTGATTCAAGCCGCAACCGCCAATAATCTCGATTTTGTGATGCTGACCGAACACGCCGAATCGCTGTTCGACACTTCGGTTTTGACGCTCAAAGGATTTTACGGCAAAACGTTGTTTGTGAACGGACAAGAAGTTAATACGGCAAGTCGCGACCGTTTTTTGCTTTTGCCGGGAAGCAAAGATTCCGCCCGAGACGCGCAACTTGAAACACCGCAATTTATCGAAAAATATAAGTCGCAAAATAAATTGGTTTTGGTTACTTATCCCGAAAAACTGCGAAATCCGAATGCCGATTTTGACGGAATCGAAGTGCTTTCGCTCAATACAGTCGCCAAAAAAGCAAATCCGCTTTCGCTTGTTTTTGATGTAATTTGGTCGTTCGACGCATATCCCGAAATTACTCTAGCCCGACATTTTCAACGTCCGAACGATAATTTGCAACAATACGACGAGCTTTCCGAAACCCGCAAAATCACGCTTTTTGCGGGTAACGACGCGCATTCGAATATCGGTTTTCATCTGTTTGGCGATGATGCGGGAAACAAGTTCTTAAATTTCAAAATCGATCGTTACGAGACAATTTTTCGGCTGATGCAAACGCATATTTTGTTGGACGAAAACGAATCTTTGACGCAAACAACTTTGCTCTCGGCTTTGAAACACGGACGGTCATTTATTGCTTTCGACGGATTGGGCGATGCCGCAGGTTTCAATTTCACGGCAGACAACGGCAACAAAATCGCCGGCCAAGGTGATGAAATAATTCTGCAAGATAAAATGCTGTTAAAGGCTCAAACACCGCTCGACGCGCGTTTTATTGTCTTTAAAAACGGCGAGAAAATTTACGAATCACAACCTGCAAGACAAATCGAATTCGAGATAAAAGAACCCGCAACATACAGAGTCGAGGCTTATTTGGATTCGCTCGGAAGTCCTTTTGATTCAATGCCTTGGATAATTTCAAACCCAATTTATGCGCGTTAAAAGCCTGAGTCATAATTCTAAAAAATCCAACTTTAGTCTGAGATAATTCCAACCTTTTGCCCGATGTGCCGACCAACCGAAAATTCTATGATTATTTAATACTTGGAAAGAGTAAATTAAAAATTTGGAGTAAAAAATGAAAAATCATATTTTCGGAATCGCATTTTTGTTTATCGTTTTAATTTTCGCGGGCAATACAAGTTTTGCCCAAACACCGCCAGATATTTCAACGCCCGAAGCATTTTTGACATATCTTTCGGCGAATAGAAACAACGTGGCAATGGCGAGTTTTTCGCTTAAATCAAACGGTTCGATTGACCTTCGCGAACCGATAATTGCACACAATATCGATGTAAAAATGCCTTTGGAATCGCTTGGCAAAGTTATTCATCTCGCGGCGTATGCAAAAGCCGTTTCAACCGGTGAAATTCAGCCGAATCGAATGGTTACGGTCGGTGAATGGGAAAATTATTTTATACCCGGAATAGATGGCACGGCTCACGCGGCGGCACTCGAAGATTTAGGAATTCCGCACGATGAATTCGGATTCGCGGTGAATCCGGAAACGCCGGTTACAGTTCAGCAAATGGTTAAAGCTATGATTACGTTTAGCGACAATGCCGTTCCCGATTGGCTGCTTGCCAATTTGAATCGAAACACATTCAAAGCCGTAATTCGCGACGGCGGATTATTCGGACAAGATTTTCCGATATTCTTTACCGGTATTGACTTATCTTTTGAAAATCACGAAATCGGCTTGAGTACGCTTGCCAATGTCGAACGCTTAAAAAGATTGTCAAGACGCGAATATGCAGCTTTGGTCAACTCGTTGACGGCAAAATTTCAAAATCCGGTTTGGCGGGCGGCAGAATTTGAATTTCGTCTCGCAAATATCGATACGATTGGAAACAGAGAGCCTTTGAAAGCCGGTTTACAAAAACTTGCTGTCGGCGGAACAGTCCGGGATTACGCTTCCCTAATGGCGAGAGTTTCGACAGGCACATTTCTTTCACCTGAAATATCGGCAACAATGCGTGGATTTCTTGAACAATCACTCTTAATCGAAGCACTCGGTGAGACGAATCTTTTTAACGTTTTCGGAGAAAAAATCGGAGCAAGCAGCGGCGGTTTTATCACTAACGCAAATTATTCGATTCCAAGCATCGGCGATTTCGCAGGCAAACGCCGTATCACGGTTTTATTCCAACGACTGATTGATTTCGATGTTTTTAATACACAGTTTACAACGCTAATCCCGTTTAGATTTGAAACAAAAGTTGCTCGCGAACGTGCGTTTGCGAAACAAGTTCGGCGTGTTTTCAACGGTTATTAAACCTTTGAACTAACCCAAAATAAAAAGTTCGGCTGAGTAATCAACCGAACTTTTTATCATTAAATTAACCGAGATTTCAGCCGATGAACATATCGTCGTCGTTATAAACGCGGTCAAGTTGTTTCGGCGCAGGAGCCAATAAAACTTCCAAACCTTTGCGGAAACCTGCCATAATTGCGGCAATTTCGCGGGCAGGTTCAACAATTTTTGTTTCCACGAAATCTGCGGTTGTTTTAACTTGCAAATTCGTTCGCTCGATTGTTTGGCTGACCAACGCAACTTTTTCTTTCGCCACAAGCGAGGTTTGCCCGACCAATAGTTTCAGTTCGCCGACCTGTTCTTTTATCAAACCGGTTGATTCTGAAATGTTCTTTGCGGTTGACGAAAGATGTCCCGAAACCGTGTTGAATTGTTCGGCAATCTCTTTGCCTTGAACGCTGATTAAGTTTACTTTTTCAATCAACGGCTCAACTTTTGCCTCGACGTTTTTAACGGTTTTGACAATTTTACCGACCAAAACCGCGATTACGATAAACGAAATTGCAATCACGATAAATGAAACCGCAATCGCAATCGAGGCAATCATTATCCAAAGAAGAGTTGTATCTTGGTTCATATTTTATAAAAATTAAAGTTTCCGATTCGGAATCCGAAACTTTAATTTACATTAATTCTTTGTGTCTTCAGGCAATTTCAAAACATCGTCTTCGTCAATCGGATACGTCGGGCGTTCGGCGATTGTCGAAATTCCGCTTTTCATTTTTTCCTCGTTATACGCGCGTTTTCCGGCTTCGATGGCGGCGGTAAAAGGATTTGCGGTGCTTGAAGCGGTTGACTTTGCTTTTTCGGCAATTTCTTCGGCTTTTACTTGAGCCGTCGAATAAAGTTCGCCTGCTTTGTCTTGCGCGGTCGAATAAAGTTCGTTCGCCCGATCGCGGGTAACTTCGTAATACTCGCCCGCGCGTTCTTGCAATTGGACGGCAGATTCTTTGGTTTTATCGATGCCTTTGCGGGTAACATCGGCGATGTCTTCACGCAGTTCTTGTCCCGATTTCGGAGCAAAAAGTAACGCTAAAATCGCGCCGATTCCGCCGCCGATCAGCAAATATGTCAGTTTTGTGTTCGCACTTGTTTCTTCACGTTCTCTCATAAAAATATATCCTCACTCTACAAAAATCGTAGTTTGAATATACCGGAAATTTACCGAAATTAACAATAAACATCCGGAATCACTTTGCCTTTTTACCTTTTACCTTCTACTTTTCTTTTGATTCATAATCTTCCAATTTTCGATAAAGCGTTTTTCTGCCTATATTTAATAACCTTGCCGCTCTGGATTTATCGCCGTTCGTGTAGTCGAGTGCAAGTTCGATTGCTTGTTTCTCTATTTCTTCGAGCGTGGCGGGAAACTCGATGTCGATCGTAACTCCGCGACCTTCGCCGGCGGCTTTGGCGCGTTCCTGTTTGGCGTGTGCATTTGATTCCGCCGCTTTTTTGCTGATTGCGGGCGGTAAATCGTCAAGTTCGATTTGTCTGCCCGAAGCAATAATCACCGCGCGTTCAATCGCATTTTCGAGTTCGCGGACGTTGCCGAGCCATTCGTAATTGGTCAACGCGGTCAAACAATCTTTGGAAATTCCCGACACAAAGCGATTGGTTTTTTGTTTGTAAAGTTCCAAAAAGTGAAAAACCAGCAAATAAATATCCTCGGGGCGTTCACGCAACGGCGGCAGTTGAATCGGAAAAACCGACAGCCGATAAAATAAATCTTTGCGAAACTTGCCGTCTTCGATGGCTTTTTCAAGATTGACGTTTGTCGCCGCAATGACGCGAACATCGGTTTTTACGACATCGTTTCCGCCGACTCGCGTAAATTCGCCGTCCTGCAATACTCTGAGCAGTTTAACTTGGGCGGATAAAGGCATTTCGCCGATTTCATCCAAAAATAAGGTTCCGCCGTTTGCTTCCTCGAAACGACCTTTGCGTTGCGTTCGCGCATCCGTGAAGGCCCCTTTTTCGTGTCCGAAAAGTTCGGATTCAATCAACGTTTCGGGAATCGCGCCGCAGTTTAATTTTACATAACTTTTTGCTTCCCGACCCGAATTATAATGAATCAAATTGGCGATAAGTTCTTTGCCTGTACCGCTTTCGCCGTTGATTAAAACCGTTGTGCCGGTGTCCGCGACGTTCAAACAAAGTTCGATTGCGCGTCTGATCGAAGGAGCTTGACCGATAATTTCGCTCTGATGCCGTTGGTCGAGCTGTGATTTCAAACGCATCACTTCGGCGGTTAATTGGTCGCGTTCAAGCGCCGTGCCGATTTGATCGGCGATTCCTTCGACCAACGCAACTTGGTGATCGTCGAAAATTTCTTCGCGTTCAACGCTCCACACAAAGCCCAAAAGTCCGAAAGATTGTCCGCCGACCTGAACGGGCGAAACGAGCGCCGCTTTGCCGTTCAACTGCGAATTAAAAATAAAGCGGACGGCGAACGGAAGCGATGAATCAACCACCCGAAGTGTTTTTCCGTCCCGCATAATGTCCGACAAAACCGGAAACGGCTCAATATCCAACGACTGATTATGCTCTTGAATCATCTGCATAACCGCAACCGGTTCGACATTCGGAGCAGATTTGAACGATGCCAAACTAATCTTTTTGCCTGTTTGGTCAAGCACACCCAACGCTCCGTAATCGGCGCCGACAAGCGAAATTGCCCGCTCCAAAACCTTGGCGGAAACTTCGCCGAAATCTGAGGTGGAATTCAAAATATTTGCAATTTCAAGCAATGCCGTGGTGCGTTTCGACTCCTGTTCCTGCGTTACATAAAGCCGTGTGTATTGATAACCGGCGGCGATTTGTTGGGCAATCGATTCCAAAAAACCGACTTCTTCGTCAAGCCATTCGCGGGCTTCGTGAACGCCATGTAAGCCTAATAATCCCAACACTTTACCGCTCAAAATAATCGGTACGACCAAAAGCGAACGAGTTCCCAAAGCCTTAGTAAAAAATCTCACGGTCGGGTCTTTTGCCAATGTCGTGTCGTTGATGCGAATCGGTTTGGTAAGGTCAAATTGTTCGGAAAGTTTTTGCGCGTCGATCGGAATTGTCGTGCCTTCGGACGGTGTAATTGTCTCGTCTTTTCGCCATTCGTGGCTGATTCGCAAATCGCTCCCGACACCGAGTTGGAGCAAATCGCAACGGTCGGCGTGCATCATTCGACCGATTTCGGAAACGATGACATTCAGGAATCTTTCAAGGTCAATGTTAGTCGGAAGATCGCGGGCGAGCCGTTGAATAATGCCTTCGCGGGCTTCGTGCATCTGAATTTTTCGCTCGAGCGACAATGTTTGCGGACTTTCAATTTCAATTCGCATAAAATTAAATTGTATGTCAATTTGATACAAGTTGAAAGTTGAGGTGTGTCAGTTTTGAAAGTAAAAGAGATAAAGGTATAACAATACATTGTTATACCTTTATCTTTATCTTTACCAAGTTTTACCTGTCGAAAGTATTATTCGTGAAACGGATGCAAATCGCCCGGTTTTCTAAGCATTTTGTCCACTTCGTCCAAATGCAATTCTTCCGAAACAATCATTTCTCTGGCATATTCTTCCAATAAAACGGATTTTCCTTCCGACACTTTCAAAAGTTCGTAGTATGTTTCCAAACTTGCTTTTTCATGTTCCAAACTTTCACGCAAAATATCGCCGATATCGTGTTTTTCGGTTTCAAGCAATGAACCTATTTTCAATGACGGGTGTCCGCCCATCAACGTTACAATCTCGCCTGCTTTATATGCGTGCAGCAGACTTTCGTCGGCATTGCCTTTTAACCATGAAACAATCGGGATTCGATTATATCCGTAAACCATCAGCGAATAATGCGTGTAGCGGACAACGCCGGCAAGTTCACGTTCCATTATTCTGTTTAAAATTTCTATTGCGGTTTGCTTTTCTTGTTCATTCATAATTACTAATTTACACAGTTACAAATCGAATTGCAATAATTTTAAATTGACCATGAAAAAAGTTTTAGTGCGTCGTCATCGTGCGGCATTTTTACCAATTCTACAAACTTAAAGCCGATTTTTAATAGTAATTTTCCCGAACTTTCGTTGTCTTGCGTCGTAATCGCCAAAACTTTTGTAAAACCTAAAACTTCTTCGCCGTAGTTCATCGAACCTGCGGCTGATTCAACGGCAAAACCTTGTCCGCAAAACTGCGGCAGAAACGCAAAACCGATGTCGGGCGCGGGCAACGTATCGCGTTTGACGAATCCGCAAATTCCGATCGGCACGGCAGTTTCTTTCAATTCCACCACATATAACCCGAATCCGTTGTCGCGGTAACTTTGCCGATAGCGTGTTTCGATAAATGCTTCGGCTTCCGCAATCGTTCGCACATTTCGGTCGCCGATATATTTGATAAACGACGGCTGATTCAGCAAATCGAGCATAAACTCGGCATCGTCAACCGAAGTTTCGCGCAGAATCAGACGTTTTGTTTCAAGTATATTCATAAGTTATATTGTTTCAAAGTAAAAAATGTTCTGCTGTTTCCGTGCCAAATCTTTTGACTATAAATATGTTTGCCCGCGTTTTACGGTTATTTCTTTTATTAAAGAATAAGTTGCGACAATGAAAATTACGGCGGCGATTACGGGTTGGCTTTCCCAAACTGTCAGCGGATTATTGTCATGAAATTGCGAACTAAACTCATTAACAAAATAATAAATCGTAGGTTTAAACGAAATAAGCCACGAAACAAACAACCATGTCCAAGTGAATAAATAATAACTTGACGTTACAACCGAAAAAATTATACCGAAACGAAACTTGAAAAGTAATAACCAAGCAGAGATGAGCAGTATAAATTGCGGGAAATATACAAATTGTTCATCCAAATACCACGGACAAGCAATACCTTTACAGCCTGATAAACTTTGCCAATAACACCAAGCAAAATTGTAAAAAGCAATCACGAATAAAATTACTTTCGGTAAACTTCGGACGAATTTATTTTGCAGAATTTTCATAACAATTTTTGCGCAAACTAAAAAAAATCAGGAAACTTTTTATGGTAATAACGGATAACTATAGATTGTGGTAATTCTATAAGAAAAGAGCAAAAAGTACAATGAGCAGTAAAATAAATTCGTCCGCGATCAGTCAATTATCAACGGTAGTTTCCGGCAATAATGTTTCCGAAAAGAAAGTTGTTGTCTCCAATCAGATTGAAAACAATCAAAAGACATCTGCGGATTCTTCAAATAAAAACCCGATTACGGCATTTGCCGAAAGGTCGGGAATAAACCGCACAGCGCTTGAACAATTTTCATTACAAGCTAAAGCCGATGTTCTGAAAGTTATTGCCGATCCGACCTCGCTTTTAGCTGCCAAAAAGGTTTCAGACCCGATTTCCGTTGACACAACCGCAAGCGTGGCAATTCAAGACCCGCTTTCCAGAAAAGAACTTCAACCTGTTATAAATTCAGGCAGTTTTGCCGGCTCACCCGATTTATTTATAGTGGATAACCCCGAAACATTCTCAAAACCGGGCGTTCTCGGTTCAACCATTGCTCCTGTCAAAGGCAGAAATCCGGAAGGCAATACTTCAAATGTTTATACTTTTACCGGAAGCGCAAGAAGCTATGCTTTATCGCAAAATTTAACAGGAGCTACTCAGGTTTTTTCGGTGATTGCCAAAAATGAAACCAATAAGCCGATAACGATGACGGTTACAGGCTCGCAATACATAGGCGGCAGAACTAAAAAAAGCAAAGCGGTAAGTGATGTTCCTTCGGGTTACGCAAGAGGGACATACGGCGGACCGCATGCCGTTGCGGCGGAATCGCACATGCGTGGCGAAAGAAATGTGAACAAAACCATCACGATTCAGCCCGGAGAAACCGTTGTTCTTTCGTCTTTAGAGTTACCTCAGGCAGAAGTGTTTTCTTTGTTGGATATTAAAACTGCGAATAAATCCGATAAATTCAGTTTGGCAGTTTTGGCAACGCCTAAACCTTTGACGAAAGAACAATTAAAAAATCCGGGTTCGATTGAGGCTGCCGGTTCGCTTACCAGAAGAATAACCGAGACGGTTAAAAGAGATGGCGTGAATGTTAAAGTCCCCGTAGATATAAGTGAATTTGCAGGCGCCGACAGAAATCGTTTAGGTCGTCCGAACGGTGTTGTTAAAGAAGGAAGCGGATTTACCGGCGGTCGAAATATCGATGTCGGCAGCGGAACTCCGCAAGGCGATATTCTTTTGGCAACCAGATTAAAAAATAACGGCGAAATTGACAGTCGCACAATTTCCGCCGTTCTGCCTAATCCTGCTCCCGACGCAAGACTGACGGACAAAGAAGGCAAACCTTATTTACGCGGAGAAGCGGCGACTATTAACGAAGGTAATTACGCTGCCACTTACAGACAAACTTATACCTTGACAAACAGCAGCAAGGAAGAAAAAACTGTCCAGATCATATTCTCTTCACCACTTTCAAAGCCTAATTTGACAGAAAAAGAGAGAAAGGCTGAAACAAAGAATTTTCTCGGCGGCGCATTTACGCAACCGGTCAAAGTAAACGGTCAATTGGTTCGTTTACGGGTTGATTCCGGCACAGGTCAAGTTGTCGCAACCGTTAAAGTTCCGCCGGGAGGCACCGTTAAAGTTCCGATTGAATTTACCAATTTCGGGAATACTACTCCGCCGATTGGCATTGAATTTCGTCCGGTTAAAAAATGAAATCTTTAAGATTAGAAATCTTGTAACGAAAAAACCGTTGAAACAATATGTTTCAACGGTTTTATTTTTTTGTTTAAATTACTTAATAATTCCTTTAACGGCTTAAATTATTTAACTGATAAAGTCAATTATCAGACTTGCAAAGCTGATTATCTTACCTGCAAAGCCGATTATCACACTTGCAAAATCAATTATCTTACTTGTAAAGCTGATTATTATATTTGTAAAGTCGATTATTACACTTGCAAAGTTCATTATCAGATTGTAAAAGTCAGTTATCAGCTTAACGATAATGATTATTTATGTCGGATAACAGACAGGTTTTAATCAACCTTACGTCCAACCCAAACGGCATAAACCAATAAGGCTAAACCGATTGTCCAAATGAAATTTTCAATTAAACCGATCCCAACATTTATATAGCTGACCAACTCATAGTTGCCGTTCACCCAAAAAGGCAGTTGGACGCGAAGAAAACTTAAGCCGAGACTGAGCAACACGGTAAAAAATAAAATGACGAGTCCGCCCAAGGCAATTTTGGCAACTTTTGGATGTTTCGACCATTTTACAAAGGAAAAAATAATTCCGATAATAAGCACAATTATAACCGGAATTTGCGTTACTAAATTTCCCAATACAATATATAAAATTTGCGTTGATTCCATAAATTTATTCACTCAGCATTTTATCGATAACTCCGTAACTCGCTTCAATTGCATCGCTCAATTTGCTCGCATCAGTTCCGCCGCCTTCTGCCATATCGGGTTTGCCGCCGCCGCGACCGTTCACAATCGGAGCAATTTCACGGACGATATTTCCGGCAGATATTTGTTTGGTTAAATCGTCTGATACGCGGACAATGAAAGAAACTTTGTCGTCTTCGGTTTTGGCGATGATAACCACGCCGGATTTTATTTTCGCCATCAACGAATCGGACAAATGACGCATTCCGCCTTTGTCCAAACCTTCGACAATTTTTGCGATGACCTTAACGCCATTTACATCTTTGGCTTCATCGTCGCTTGATGAACCGCCGATTGCTCCCGTCGCAATCTTCATCTTCAAGTCGTCAACTTCTTTGCGAGATTTTTTTAGTTCTTCCTGCAATTTTTCGATTGCATTCGGCAAATTATCACGCTGAGTTTTTAATGCGTTAAGCGAATTTGCGATTAATAATTCGGCTTCGCGGAAGCGTTCAAACGAATCGAAACCCGTAATTGCCCGAATCCGGCGAACGCCCGACGCGATTGCTTCATCGTTTGTAATCTTAAACGAACCGATGTCGCCCGTTGCGTTGACGTGAGTTCCGCCGCAAAGTTCGCGGGAAAATTCGCCGTTTCCGACCGATAAAACCCGAACCTTTTCGCCGTATTTTTCGCCAAACAAAGCCATCGCACCTGTCCGCATCGCTTCGTCAATCGACATCAAATCGGTATTTACTTTGCTGTTCTGCAAAATTTGATAATTCACTAAATCTTCAATTTCCTTAATTTCCACAACGGAAAGCGGTTGATAATGCGTAAAATCGAACCGCAAATAATTAGGCGAAACGACCGAACCGGCTTGTTTGACGTGCGTCCCTAAAACCTCTCGCAATGCGGAATGCGCGAGATGCGTCGCCGTATGATTTCGCCGAGTCGCATCGCGTTTGTCAACATCAACCTGAGCCGAAACGACATCGCCGACCTTGATTATGCCGCTTTCAACCTTCGATTTATGCAAAACGTATTCTTTAACCGGAGCGAAAGTATCGAAAACCTTGGCGGAAAAATCTTGACTGATAACTGATAACTGATAACTGATAACTGTTCCCGTGTCTCCAACTTGTCCGCCCGATTCGGCATAAAACGGCGTTTTGTCGAGAACGATTAAACCTTCTTCGCCCGATTTCAGTTCATCAACTTGCTCGTTATCTTTAACTAACGCCACGACTTTTGCTTCGCTGACGCTTGTTGCATCATAGCCGACAAACTCTGTGCGAACATCAGAACGGCGTTGCAAAGCAGCGTAGATCGGATTGATTTTTTCGGCTTGCTTGGTTTTGCCGATTTCGGAATTTGCTTGGAGTTTTTTTACTTCATCTTCAACTAATTTCGAGAACTCTTCAGACGTGAAATTATCGATTTCCTTAAAATAATAAATGTTCCCTTTTTCAGTCCAATCATACTCTTTCAATTCAATTACGCTTCCCAAAAGGTTTGGTCTTGGAGCAGAAAGAACTACATAAATTAAATCAGTGGGCAAGCCATAAGTATCCCTGATTTTTGCAATTTCAGAAATTGGAATCCCGCCAGAGATTATTTTGATTTCAGTTGTTTCACCATCTTCACCGCCATCAAATAATTCATAATTGACCTTATATTTCTCTATCGCTTCATCTAACTTCTTCAAACCAACAGTCAAAGTATTCCCAAAACGTTCTTCCTCAAGCCGCACCATTTTGTCGATAAAGTCTTTCTGCACGGCGAGTTCGGGATACGCATCTTTCATTTGTTCAACGACAAAACCGCAGACTTTGTGAAAAAACAATTCGTTAAAACCGAGATGTTCTCTGCCGTGATAAATCGCCCGACGCATAATTTTTCGCAACACATAGTTTCTGCCTTCGTTGCCGGGCAAAATTCCGTCGGCAATCGCAAACGCGGTCGAACGTGCGTGATCGGCGACAACTCGCATCGCAAAACCTTCTTGCGAATCGTAACTGTAATTTTTACCGGATAATTCCGCCACAAACTCCACAATCGGTTTAATCAATGAGGTTTCATAATTCGTCTTATGACCTTCGATAACCGCCGTCAAACGCTCTAAACCTGCACCTGTATCAACCGATGGAGCAGGCAAGTTTTCCAACTTAAATGTGCCGTCGGCATTTTGGATTCGGTTGTATTGCATAAAGACGAGATTCCAGATTTCCATCGTGGTATCGCCTTCGCCGTTGACCCATTTCGCCACGTTATCGGCTTCGTCGTCGCCCAAAAAATAATGGATTTCCGAACAAGGTCCGCACGGTCCCGTGTCGCCCATTTGCCAAAAATTATCTTTTTTATCGAACGGCAATACGCGGTCGGGGCTTGCACCGTTTTTAATCCACAAATCTCTCGCTTCGTTGTCCGCCGCAACGTCTTCATCACCGCCGAAATACGAAAACCAGAGTTTATTTGTGTCTAATTTCAGTTCGTTGACGAGAAAATCCCACGCAAAACGAATCGCATCTTCTTTGAAATAATCGCCGAAGCTGAAATTTCCGAGCATTTCAAAAAATGTATGATGCCGTGCGGTTTTGCCGACTTCATCTAAATCGTTGTGTTTCCCGCCCGCACGAATACACTTTTGCGAAGTCGTCGCACGCGAATATGCGCGTTTGTCTTGTCCGAGAAAAACGTCCTTAAACTGATTCATTCCCGCGTTTGCAAATAAAAGCGTCGGATCGTTCAACGGCAAAAGCGGCGATGAGTGGACGATTTTGTGTCCGTTTCGTTCAAAATACTGTAAAAATGCTTGTCTGATTTCGTGTCCGTTCATATATTCAAATAAAGAAATTAGTTTATCACGATGCTTGCCGACTGCGAAAGATTGAAAATAAGAGGAAACTTTTTATTAAAACAACCGACAATGGATTTGAGGCTTTCTGCGTAAGTTTTATAAAAATAAAATAAAATAGGGGTAAAAATATGAGTAAAGTAGGTGGAGTCGGCGGAGTCGGTAATGTTGATTTTGAACAATTTGTAAATAACTTTTCGGCTGAAACGCCGCAAACACTTGAAACTCCGGCAGAAGTTCCGCAAGGCAGTTATGCGGAAAAAGTCGGATATAACCAAGCAGACCAGATTAAAGCAAATCTAAATTCTATTGCTCCGCTTGATGCCGCTTCCGAAGCAAAACTTGCAAAAGTAAATCCGGAACTTGCCAAGCGTGTGCGGGCGATGGTTAATGATTTGAAAGCGCAAGGAATTAACGTTCGCGTTACTGACGGGCTTCGCACAGTTGAAGAACAAAACGAACTATATAAACAAGGTCGCACAAAACCGGGCGGAATTGTTACCAACGCAAAAGGCGGAAGCAGTTTTCATAATTACGGTTTAGCCGTTGACCTTGTGCCGATGGTTAATGGCAAAGCAAATTACAATGTTTCAAACGATACTTGGAACAAAATAGGTGAAACGGGTAAAAAATACGGTCTTGAATGGGGCGGAGATTTCAAAAGCATCGTAGATAAACCGCATTTTCAAATGTCAGGCGGCGAACGTCCGAAAGATTTGCTGCCAACCTTAAATCAAGGCGGTTTACAAGCGGTTTGGGATAAAGTCAACGGTAAAACACCGCCGATCGGCAACCTTCCGCCGACTCCGACAACGCCCGGAACAACTCCGACAACACCCGGAACAACTCCGCCGGCAACGACCGGAAAAGCTGATTCTTTGGGACATTTGGAAAAAGGTTCCCGCGGTGCAAAAGTAAAAGATTTACAAGAAATGTTGGTAAAATTAGGCTTTATGACAAAAGCCGAAATGAACACGGGACCCGGAATTTTCGGACCGCGAACGCAAAATGCTCTGAAAAAATTTCAAGAAGCAACCGGTTTGAAAGCCGACGGCGTGGTCGGACCTAAAACTCGTGCCGCATTAAGCAATGCCGTTGCGAAAAACGATGCAGCCACAGGTCAAGTTGCTCCGACAACGCCGACAACGCCGACTAATCCGGCGACAACAACGGCATCTGCCGCCAAAATTAACGATATTTTGAAAGGTACGAACCTTGCGGGAAAAGGCGAATTAATTTCGAATCTTGCCAAGAAATATAATATTCCGGCTGAACTTGCCTTGGCGATGTTCCGCAAAGAAGCAGGTTTTGCATCAACCGGAAGTTTGGCTCAACGCAACAATAACCCCGGAAATATCCGTTTCAATAATCAAGAAGGTGCAACCAGAGGAGCAAAAGGTTTTGCTAAATGGGACTCTATGGACAAGGGAATTGAAGCCTATTTTAAACTTTTGGATAAAGGTTATCGGTCATTTATCGATAACAAAGATTGGTCGGGATTAGTCAACAAATATGCTCCGCCGGTTGAAAATGACAGCCGAGCTTATACCAACGACATTACAAAATGGATGGATGATTATCGAAATAAAATCAGCGCGTAATTGAAATTTATCTATTTAAATAAGACGGCGAAGAACCTTGAAAAAAGTTCTTCGTCTTTTTTCTTGTAAAAGTGTATAGTTTCGGCATCAAACAACTATGAAAGCTAAATACATATTTCTAATCATCGCAATTATTTCCGGCTTAAACACAGTTTTTGCGCAAACTGCAAAACAAGTTACGGAAATCCGCAACGAAGTTGATTCAATCAATAAAAACGTCAAAAGTTATAAGAAAACGACCAAAGATGTCGAAGGAGTTTCGCTCGAAGGAACGGAGGCGACATATTTTGTGTCAGGCAAAGATTTGAAAAAAATCACCGCCAAAATTTACGGCGAAACTTATAAAGCAACCACCGAAATTTATTATCAAGCCGACAAATTGATTTTTGTTTATCGAAAATTTAGCCGTTACGACACACAAATCGGATTAGCTAAACCGCCGAAAGTTGTTTCTGTCAAAGAATCGAGATTCTACTTTGCAAACGGCAAGATGATCAAATTTTTGAACGGCAAAATAAGTGTTAAGAAAACGACCAAATTTTGGCTTGATTCGGAAAGCGAAACGATTCAGACGGCAAATAAACTGAAAGCTGCGTTAGAATAATTTTCAGAATGAAAGGATTACTTAAAATCTTTACGAACCCGATAGCGATTGCTGTAACTTTGGCGCATTGGCTTGTTATGATATTTGCTTTGTATGGTGAGAAATACCCAAATCCTGCGATTGGCGAATTTAACCAATCACTTTTGGCAATGTTTCTTATTGTTATCAATCTCCCCGCAATTCTTTTGGCAACTTTCTTTAACAACTTGCTCACATTTGTCGGTATCAGCAGCACATTTTATTCAAACATCGGAGTTTTTTTCGCCATAAGTTTTGTTTCGCTTCAATGGATTTGCATCGGCTATTTCATTGCATTTATATTGGGAGAAGTTAAACCGACCAAATTCAATTTATCGTTGATTGATGAATAAACCGAAAATCCAATTTGCCCACGCCAACGGTTTTCCGTCGCGTACATACACGAAGCTGTTTTCGTATCTCGAACACGATTTTGAAATAAATTATCTCAACCGCCACGCACATAATCCGAAATTTCCCGTCACGGATAATTGGGAATTGCTGAAAGACGAATTACGCGAGGAAATCGAAAGTCGTTATTCGCAACCGATTATCGGTATCGGACATAGTTTTGGCGGAATTTTGCATTATTTGCTTGCCGCCGAAAAGCCGGAATTATATTCGCAAATCATTTTGCTCGATTCACCGATAATCAGCCGACTCAGCAGTTTTGCTATTCAAATCGGCAAGAAAATAAAATTGATTGACAGATTTTCGCCGTCAAAAATGACGAAATTTCGCCGTAATTTATGGAAAACACGCGATGAAGTATTTGCACACTTTAACGCAAAGTCTAAATTTGCCGCATTCGACGAAGACGTTTTGCGTGATTACACAGAACACGGAACTGTTGAAACCGAACGCGGATTCGAGTTGTTTTTTAAACCGCAGATTGAAGCAAAAATTTACAGAACAGTTCCGCACACACTTCCTAAACTTCGGCGAAATATAACTGTTCAAACAACTTACGTCGGCGGAACAAACTCACGCGAAGGCAAACTTGCAGGCGTAAATTCAATGAAGCGAATCAAAAATCTGCGGTTTGAAACAATCGAAGGCTCTCATCTTTTTCCGTTTGAAAAGCCTTTTGAAACAGCGGAAATAATCAAGAAAATTATTCAACTGTCCAACGAACTTTAGGTTGACTTTCAAGACAGATCTAAAATTTATCGGACATTTTTTTCATAAAATACTGCTTTACAATATAAAGTTCTTGACAAATCAAATTACTTGATATATCTTTCAACTTGTATGGGAAATATTCAACCAATCAGACAAATTGAAGAAGTTACCGATGAACCGCCGAGTTTGCACGGAAGAGCAATGGACAACCTTGCGTTTATCCGTGAAACGATGGAGAAATCGGCAGTGTTTACAAGTGTTCCGGGCTACGGCGGAATGTTGATGGGCGTTACGGCGTGCGTTGCCGCATACATCGCGCATTCGCAAACGAGCATTCGAGTTTGGCTGATAACGTGGCTGTTGGAAGCGTGTTTGGCGTTCGCAATCGGTGTTTTGGCGATGTGGCAAAAGTCGAAATTGTCGAATTTACCGCTGATTTCCGCACCGTCTAAAAAGTTTGTGATGAATTCTCTGCCCGCGATGATTTGCGGAGTCGTCATTACGCTCGGACTTTGGCGATTCGGAATGTTTGAAATAATGATTCCGATTTGGCTGCTTTTATACGGTGCGTCGGTCGTAACCGGCGGTTCGTTTTCAGTCAAAGCCGTGCCGATTATGGGTTGGTGTTTCATTGCCGTCGGAACGCTGGCATTTTTTCTGCCGACAACTTACGGTAACTTGTTGATGGCAATAGGTTTCGGCGTTTTACACATTATTTTCGGCTTTATTATCGGCAGAAAATTCGGAGGCTAAAAGAAACTTTATCCACAAATGAACACGGATGAACACAGATTTTTATGAAAAATTCTTTAGCAAAAATTGAATACGAAGGTGATGATAAACCAAAATTGCGGCTTGAAAAAGCGGCGGAAAACGTCTCGAATGATTTGGATAAGGTTATCCATGAACGAATGCGGCTCGGAATAATCTCCGCGTTGGCGGCAAATGAAAGTTTGAGTTTCAACGATTTGAAACGCTTGCTCAACACAACCGACGGCAATGTTTCCGTCCACGCCCGCAAACTCGAAGAAGCAGGTTATCTTGAATGTTTGAAGTCATTCAGCGGCAGAATGCCTTTGACCGAATACAAAATTACCGACGAAGGAAGAAAGGCGTTGGAGCGATATTTGAACCACATGGAAGCACTGATCCAAGCAATGAAAAATGCAAAATGAGGAGTGGAAAAATTGTGGGAAGTCATTTGATTTGTGTCGTTTTGGGCATGGTTTTGCTTTATTTATTGTCGTTTCCTTTGGCGGTATTATCGTGGTTTTTTCTTGGTTCTGAAATACAAAGCAAGGCATCTTTCCCAAGTTATCATCTTGCAACACTTTACATGCGAGGCGGACTTGGGGATCAAACTTACACTTTTGATGTTGACGGCAGAACGGTGTGGATTTCGGGCGATGCTGCCGGCGGAAATAATTACGACAAAATATATTGGGGTGAAACGGGACACATTGTAACTTTGGAACTTCGTGGCGAGAAAGTAATTGTTTATGACGCTATGAACAGGGAAATAAAACACAAGGGTTGGTGAAATGGTAAAAGCGGTTTTGGTCGATAATGATGGCAGCATTTTTCATCGCCGAATTTGTTCAAAAATTGAAACTTACACGCAAACGGCAAGTGTAAATTAACGAGGTAAATATGGATATTTTAATAATTTTAGTGATGATAAGCACAGTAGTTTTAGGTTCATTCGGAATAATATATCGGACAGCTTTAAGGATTCCGCAAATTCCTTCTATTATAAATGAACAAACCGAAGTTTCTCAACAACTTGGTTTTTGGCGGCGGCAATTTCAACTTGAATCTACGCCGAAACAAAAGATTTTCGATTGGACATTCGGGGTTGTTTTGCCTGTAATTTGTTTTGCCTTTGACCCGATTATTTTCAAAGGCAACGGTTCATTTGGCGGATTTGCAAAACCATTCGCGTATCTGCTTAGTTTTACATCAATTATGGCAATGATGGCGTGGTTGATTTGGGGCGAAAAACTCAAACAATTCAGTGGAATTTTGTCGGGTTTATTTGCAGTCGGCGGAGTTATTTCGCTCGGAATCGGAATTGTTATGTTTCCGCTTAGTGTGATCGGGTTGCTGTTCGTCATCGGAATACTCGGATTTACACCGCTTTTTACATCACTTGTTTTCTTGCGAAACGCCTCCCGCACTTACAGATATGCAACACCTTTTTTGGCAAAACGAGTTTTACTCGGCACGGCAATTTTGAGTGCGATGTTTAGCTTTGTGATTCCTTTTACGATAAACGTTGAGATTCAAAAACTTCTGGACGGAATCAAAAACGGAAATGTCGCAACGATTCAAAGAAATGCGAAGATTCTAAAATTTGTTGCACCGATAACAAATTTCAGCGAATTGACCCGAAATTATTATGGTTTACAAAGTCAACCCGACAAACAACAAGCGTTAGCCGACGCGTTTGAGGAAATGACGGGCGAAAGTATTGTTAATTACGGACAAACATTTATTGATTAAAATTTATGGGAATCGGATTTGTAATTTTTATTTGGTTAATTTTCTTGGGCTTTATCGCCGCAAGCTATTTGGTACTTAAATTATTATCGAATCACTTTCACCTCGCCAAAGTTTTGAAAGACGCTTTAGTCGCTATTGTTTTGGTCGGTTTCTTTACTTTTTGTGGCTTGATTTTTTTTAGTTTTGTCGAATTTGTTGTTCAGAACATATATCCGACACGGATTTTTACGGTCGATTTGAAAGTTAATCTGACAAATGATGTTGAAATTTTAGATGGTGGCGTGAATTTTTATCGTAACTGGTTAAAGTTTCGGGCAAACGAAAAAACAATCGAACGAATAATAGAAAAAAGGGGTTTTGGCGAAGTAGAGAAAAAAAGATTCAAAAACCCGTTTGATGACGAATTACGAAAACTTTCCAATGATGAAAATACAATACTTTATCATTCAACCAGTTTCGCAAACGATTGCGACCCCGACAACGGTAACTGCCACGCTTTTCTCGTCTATAACAAACAAAACGGCGAAGCATATTTTAGTTGGTAAAAATCTATGAAAATCTACGACACAGTAATCATCGGAGCAGGTTTGGCAGGTTTGCAATGTGCGAAACTTTTATCGGCGAATGGCGTGAAAGTTTTGTTGGTTGACCGTAAATCCGATTTGAAAAAAGGAATTCATACGACCGGAATTTTTGTCCGAAAGACGTTTGAAGATTTTGATTTTCCGCTCGGAACACTTGGGAAACCTGTCAGAAACGTCACGCTTTATTCGCCGAAATTGAAGGCTTTGCAGTTAAAAAGCGACAAAGACGAATTTCGAGTCGGGAAAATGGGTTTGCTTTATGAAAGTTTATTGCAAGATTGTTTAGCGAACGGCGTTCAATTTTCGGATTCAACGAAATACTTGAAAATTCAGCAAACACGGTCTTATAATATCGTCAAATTGGAAAAAGACGGCGTTGAATTTGAAGTTCGCACGAAAGTTTTGGTCGGAGCAGACGGAGCAAGTTCGCGTGTCGCCAAAGATTTGCAACTTGATGAAAACACGGAGTTTATTACCGGTTACGAAGAAGTTTATCAAACAAATCAAACCGATATTGAACCGCATTTGCATTGTTTTCTCGATGCAAAATCAGCAAACGGTTATCTCGCGTGGGCGACCAACGACGGTGAGGAAATCCACATCGGCGTTGGCGGTTATCCCGCCGGATTTAATCCGAAAAATGCGTTACAAGAGTTTAAGGCGAAAGTTGTCGGAAAAGTTGTGGAAATAAACGGAGCAAAATTGGTCGAAACTCGCGGCGGAAAAATTCCCGTCGGCGGAGTTTTGCGTCGAATTTCAAACGAACGCGGTTTGCTGATCGGTGATGCGGCAGGTGCGGTTTCGCCTTTGACCGCCGGCGGACTCGATCCCGCAATGAGGCTTTCAAAATACGCGGCGGAAGTTATTTCGGAACGGCTTAAAACTGACAATCCAAACGTTTTATTAAATTATTCGGGCGAACAATTCCGGGCAAGATTTGTTTCCCGAATTTGGATGCGGAAAGTTTTGGCGATGATGAACAATCAATTTTTACTTGAAATCGGCTGTGCGTTTTTGCGTCTGCCGATTATCAAAAACTTTGCGAGACACATCTTTTTCGGACGCGGTTCGTTTCCTGATATTGAAATACAAAAAGTTGAAAACTTAGGACTTAGGACACAGGACTTAGGACTTTAAAGATATGAATGAGAGAACAAAAACAGGTTTAGTAATTTTGGAAGTATCGCTTTTGCTCGGCATTTTGGGCGATGTTTTATTGCGGAGCGGACAACTTGGTTTGAATGTTGTGTTAGTTATTTCGGGACTTTCGGCGGCGTTGTGTATGTTGGCGATTCGTCGGAAACCCGAACTTTGGAGCAAAGAAACGGCGTTGCTTCATATTGCGTTGGTCTTTTTTGCGGCGTGTTTTGCGTGGCGAGATTCAGCAGAACTTTTGTTGGCGGACGCTTTTGTGATTCTGACGATTTTGGCGATTTTGACGCTTCCCGCATTTAAGGTAAAAACGCAACTCGCGGGCGTTTCGCATTACGCAATCGGCTGGCTTTGGTCGGCGATAAGTTCTGCGTTCGCGCCGTTTATATTGCTGATCGACGATATTGCGTGGAAAACGATTCCGCAAACAGGTTGGACAAAACATCTGATTTCGGTACTTCGCGGATTAGCGATTGCCACTCCGATTTTGCTTGTTTTTACCGCACTTTTTATGGCGGCAGATGCAGTTTTTCAAGGTGTGATCGAGAAAACTTTTCGTATTGATCCCGCAATTCTATTCAGTCATTTGTTTCTTGTCGGTGTGATTTCGTGGCTTTCCGCAGGTTATTTGCGGGCAAGTTTGATCGGCAGTTTTCACCGTGAAGATGACGCGATAAATCCGCCGTTAAAGGCTGAAACCGAGCTGAAACAACAACCTTTGAGCGTAACGGAAACAAACGAACAGCCGAGTGAAACGCCGAAACCCGAAGCCGGAAAAACTTGGTCACGGCAGAATTTCGATAATTCAATTTTGCCGAATTGGGCAACAC
Source organism: Acidobacteriota bacterium (assembly GCA_031430435.1). Taxonomy (GTDB): domain Bacteria; phylum Acidobacteriota; class Blastocatellia; order Pyrinomonadales; family Pyrinomonadaceae; genus JANNVK01. The sequence continues at coordinate 24,833 of JANPBM010000002.1, read as the reverse complement.
TCGGAATAATCGAAGTTTGTATCGTGCTTGGTTTAATCAACCTTCTATTTCTGAGTTTTGTCATCACGCAAATCCCGTATCTCTTTGGCGGATTTGAACTTGTGCAAATGACCGACGGTTTGAAACTTGCCGATTATGCCCGACGCGGTTTTGGCGAACTGGTGATTGTGGCGGCGTTGGTCTTGCCGATTTTGCTTACTTCGCATTGGCTTTTGCGAAAAGGTTCGCCGAAAACCGACCCGGTTTTTCGCATCTTGGCAGGAATTCAAATCGTTTTGCTGTTCGTGATTATGGTTTCCGCCGCTCAACGTCTTTTTGTTTTGACGGGAAATATCGGCTACGGTTTGACGACGATTCGTTTTTATCCGATGGTTTTTATGATTTGGCTGGCGTTGGTTTTTGTGTGGTTTGCGATGACCGTCTTGCGCGGCGTTCGTTCGCAATTCGCGTGGGGAGCATTGTGGTCGGGTTTGTTTATTTTGGCGGCGTTACACTTTGTGAATCCCGATGATTTTATCGCCCGCACGAACATTCGATTGATGCAGGAAGGCAGACAATTTGACGGATTCTATCACACAACCTTGAGCGATGATGCGATTCCGGCTTTGATGGAAGCGATTCCGTTGATGAACGACGGCGGAAAATGTGAGATGAAGTATCGAATTAAAATCGGTTTACAGCAAGGCGTAACGGATTTCAGAAATTGGAATTATGCCCGCCGAATTGCCCACGAAAAAATGAATGAAGCGGGACAAGGTTTGATGTCGAAGGAATGCCGAGAATCTTTCAGTCGAGATTTTCAGCCGGATTAGGCAGGTAATAATGAATTGTGAATGATGAATTAAAATCCTTTAACTCAATAGTTTAGACATTTCAAAATGTCGGAAAACTTCTGCTGACCTGCTTAATTCTACTTTGTCAGATTAAATTAACTGCCGTGCATTTGGTTTTTAGCCCGTGAATAAGGGCGATGGCATAAAACCCCGTGCGTGAGCGCGGGGATCAAATACAAAAAATGTCAAAGCTGTCGAAGATAGCGACAGCTCTTTGATTTCAACGGCTGTCGCCCGTCTTCACGGGCTGATTCGCTGTTGTGATGTTTCCCCCGCGCTGACGCACGGGGCTTTATGCTGACACCCGCTTCACGGGTTAAAGCAAATAAGTTGAACAATGTCAGAGTTTAAGATGAATTTTTAATCCGGCAAAGTAGAATTAAAAGCAAGATATTTTTTAATAACTTTCTTATCATTTCTTCTATCTTCTTCAATCGGTGTGCATCTGTGTTAAAAAACGGCTTAGTTCGCGCCTATTCTTTACTTTTCAGCCGAATGCTGACAATTTTTGTTACCGACTAATGCCAAAAATCGGTATTCGGCAACTTTCGGAAGCCTTTTGAAAAGCAATTCTTTTCGGTAACTTTGCATAAACCTCAATGTTTATCTGCATTTCACAATCTTTGGCACGTTTGGCACGGCGTTTGTATTAGATATTCTCGTCTGAAACAAGACATAAACAAACTTGAAAAAACAAATCTAGGAGATTGTGAAAAAATTATGAAAAACCAAAAAGGTTTCTCGCTTATCGAACTTTTAATCGTCGTCGTTATCATTGGCATTATCGCCGCTATCGCTATCCCGAACTTACTTGCTTCACGTCGCAGCGCAAACGAAGCATCAGCCATCGCTTCGATGAGAACAATCGGAAGCAGCCAAGCAACTTATTCAACCTCGTTGGGTGCAGGAAACTATGCTAATCTTCAATCGTTGAATGCCGGCGGCTTAATCGACGGTGTTATCGGCGGCGGAGCGGCAAATGCCACAACCAACAAAAGCGGATACACTTTTCAATGTACGCCGACAGCAGGCACAACTACAGTTCAACCGATCTTTGACTTAACCGCAATCCCGCAACAGTTCGGAACAGGCTTCAGCGGAACAGGTTCGCGCAGTTTCTATACAAACGAAACAGGCGTTATGTATTACAACCAAACTGCAACCGCTCCAACTTCAACAAACCGTGTTTCTACTGCTTCGGTTCTTTAATAACCAAGTTTCAGAAACTTAAACAATATAAAAGGAGAAGTTTCGGCTTCTCCTTTTTCTTTAGCTTAAAATATCCAACCTTCAATGCACACCGTAAATTTCAAAAAAATAACTAAACGTCCGCTGATATTTGCGGCAATCGGTTGGACATTGCTTTTGCTTGTCAGATTTGTTCCGACAATTCCGCAACCCGAAACAGTTATCGGTTATTTGTGGAAACCGGAATTTTTTCTGTCCGCGTTTCTGTTCGGCTCGATTGTTTGGCTGTGGAAAACCGATAAATTGAAACGCTTATTTTCGTTCGGCAAAGACGAGTTTTATTTTATCGTTTTACCGATAATGCTTTTTGTTGTTTGGAGCGGACTTTCAATGTTATGGGCAATCTCGCCGCGAAACGCTTTGCATCACACTTTGCTGTGGGCGTGTTATTTGATTTTTTATACGTTAATTCGCCGAATTGCATTAAATTCCGCTTTAGAAAAATACTCGATTTACGGTGTCGGAATTACACTTTCGATATTATCGCTCAGTTGTTCGTTTGAATATGTGAACGTCTTATTCGGAGCAGATCCGTCGCTGATCGGCTTTCGTTACAGTAAATTTGCCGAGATTGCGATTATCGTTATTCCGCTTTTTTTATTGCACACGACAAAAATCTCTGCCCGATTGTCAACCGGTTTTCTGATTACAAGCTGGCTTTTAGTTCAATGTTCGTTCGGGCGAACCCAGTTTCTCGTCTCGCTTGCCTGTTTGCTTGTCTGCGGGATTTTTGCGGTGTGGAAACTTGTGGTTTGGAAACAGGTTTTACTCAAAATCGGAGTTTTGTGCTTAATTGCTTTCGCCGTTCAATTCGCGGGTTTATTTGGTCAATACCAATTTTCGACCTTGACGCGATTAACCGATCAAAACGATAAATCGGCAATCGAAAGCAGTTCGTTACGTCCGACGTTACTGGGAATTTCGTTTGAAGTTTTCAAGCAAAACCCGATTCTCGGCGTTGGCGGCGACAATTTTATCACGGCTTTCAAAGACGGACGCGAAGCATATTCGGCAACGCGGACAGAAAATCCGACAATAAATGTTGCCGAAAGTATAGTTTTGGAACGTTCGCACAACGAATACGCGCAGATTTTGAGCGAACTCGGAATTGTCGGATTTTTGATATTTGCGTGGTTTTTGGTCGGCATTGCTCGGCTGACGTTTAATTTGCGAAATAATTTATCGCCGAAAGCCTTTGCCGCAATTCTCGGTGTCGGAGCATTTTTGATAAGTTCGGCGGCGACTTCGTTTTCGTTCCGCGTTCCGGCTAACGCCACAGTTTTCTTTTTTGTCTTGGCAATCGCCGTCAAACAACTTTCCAAACCCGAAAAACTTAAACTTTCCGTCTCGAATTTTCAAACGAAATTTGTGCTTGCGACGGCTTTTGTTTGCCTTTCATTGATGATTTTTTTGGGAATTCGCGGAATCGGTTTGATGTATCAATCGTTTGCGCAAACTGCCGCAGACGAATTTATCGCCGAAGATTACTTTAAAAAAGCCTTGTCTTTCGATGAAAAAGAAGCGGTCGTCAATTACGATTACGGAATGTTTTTGGCAAAAACCAAGCGTTATGATGAAGCAATTCCGCATTTACGTTCGGCGATTGATAACGGAATTTGCACCTCGACGGCTTATTACGACCTCGCCGCCGCGCAACTTTCGGCAAATAAATCGGACGATGCGGAAATGACGTTGGCAGAAGCCGTCGGCGTTTATCCGCGTTCGGTATTTGCCCGCACAGCCTTTGCTTCGCTGCTTAAACAAAACGGCAAGCCCGACAAATCGAAAGAAAATCTAAGTATTGCCTTGAAAATAAATGAAGCCGCCGCAAAAACTTGGTGGATGCTGAACGATGAAGGCATTGAAAATATAACGGAAGCTCGACTCAGAGTCGAAAACATTACCCGAATGTCGGAGTTAAGTCCGCAAAACGGAGTGTATGCCGTGATAGATTATCAAACCGCCAAAAATCCGAACGTTGCGAGGAAAAGATGAAACGTAAAAATTATCGCCAAAAAGGTTTTTCGTTGATAGAGCTTTTAATTGTTGTCCTGATTATCGGGATTATCGCCGTTATCGCCATTCCGAATTTGGTTGCATCGCGGCGGGCGGCAAATGAAGCGTCCGCCATTGGTTCTTTGAAAACTGTTTCAAGTGCCGAGTTGACGTATAAAGCCTCAAACGGAACAAAGGATTTCGGCACACTTGCCCAACTCAGCGGGGCAGGTTTGATTGATGCGGTTTTAGGCTGCGCGACTCCGCCGTGTGCCAAAAGCGGTTATTTATTCAGCCTCGACGCATACGTTGAAACGGCAAGTTATCCGTCGTATTATGATGCGACCGCCGTTCCGATTCAATTCGGGACAGGTTTCAGCGGAACAGGCGCGCGGAGTTTTTATATCAACGAAATAGCCTTGATTTGGTACGATTTCACACCCGCCGCGCCGAACGGCACATCCGATTCGCAACGACAACCGACAAACGGTTACAATCTATCGCCGTAAATTTGCAAAACTTTGTTTAATAGTTTATATTTGGTTATGGGTTTGTTCAAACTCGAAACTTCAAAACAAATAAAATTCGCAAATGAAATCATCAATTTTTGGTCAGATTATTACTGTTGCCCGCAACGCTTTTCGTGAAGCCGTGCGAGATAAAGTGCTGTATAATCTCGTAATTTTTGTTTTGCTGATAACGGTTGCGGCAATTATTTTAGGTGATTTAACCGCCGGACAAGAAGCCCGCACGACGGTCAATCTCGGTTTGAGCGCGATGCTGATTTTCGGAGCGTTCATCTCGATTTTCGTCGGTGTCGGGTTGGTTTCAAAAGAAATTGAAAAACGCACGGTTTACTCGATTTTTGCCAAACCGATTGGTCGCGGAACCTTTATAGTCGGAAAATACTTGGGTTTATGCCTGACAATTTCGGTCAATGTTTTGCTGATGGGAATCGGCGTAACGTTGGCGTTGCTGTATGTCGGCGGAACAAATTTGATTGTGCCGAGCTGGTCGGCGATTTTCCTTATTTTTCTTGAATTGACGATTTTAACGGCTGTCGCCATCACGTTTTCAACCTTTTCTTCGCCGTCGTTGTCGGCATTACTCACGTTTTTCGTTTTTGTCATCGGACATTTAAGCTCTTCGCTGTTGGATTTCGCCAATAATTTAGGCGGAACTTTTACTCGAAAATTCTTTGGGTTTATTTATTATGCGTTGCCTAATTTTTCGCATTTCAGTTTCATCACAAACGCCGCGAACGGGCAAATCCCAAGTTTTACATATTTCGCAACAGCAATAATTTACACGATGGTTTACGCAATAATTTTGCTGATTATTTCAAGTTTAATTTTCAGTCGCCGTAATTTCAAATAGTTTTATGAACTCTAATTTCACCAAAACTTTATTGATTTCATTTGCCGTACTGATTGCCGGATTTGTCGGAATTTGGAAATTAAGCGACATTTTGGCGGCGAATCGTCCGCAACTTTCGGCAGAAGTCGAAGACGCGGATTTAACTTTCAAAAGCGAAGAACTGGCGAGGTATAACGCAGGTTTTAACGGACTTATCGCCGATTGGTACTGGATTTCAGCTCTGCAATATCTCGGTAAAAAAGTGGTTGCGAATCAAGGGAAATTCAATTACACCGATCTCAAACCGCTCAACCCGAAACAGCTTTATCCGATGCTCGAAACGGCAACCACGCTGGACCCGAAATTCGTTAGCGTTTATTCGTACGGAGCAATAATTTTGCCGTCGCTCGACGAAGAAAAAGCCATTGCGCTAACCGAAAAAGGAATTGCCAACAATCCGAAAGAGTGGCGATTGTTTCAACATCTGGCTTATATTTATTGGAAAAAAGGCGATTTCAAAAAAGCCGCCTCGATTTACGAAGCCGGTTCGCAGTTGGAAGGTTCGCCGCCGTTTATGAAAATGATGACCGCGAGATTGGAAGCCGAAGGCGGAAGCCGCGATATTGCTCGGCAGATTTATCAACAAATGTACGACGAAGCGACCGATGATCAGATAAAAAACCTTGCCGCCGGAAGACTTCTGCAAACCGAATCTTTTGAAGAACGCGACACGATTCGACAAGTTTTAAAGAATTTCCAAACGCAAAATAATCGTTGCGCGGCGAATTGGAGTGAAGTTTTTCCGCAACTTCGGCAAGCCGTGCTGCCATCGACGAAACGTCCGTTGCGATTCGCTCAAAACGGTTCGCCGATTGACCCGAGCGACGGGTTTTACCTTTTGAATTCAACAACTTGCGAGGTTGAATTAGATTTGAAAACAACCAAAATTTTACTTAATTAAAAGTATGGAAAACATCATTGAAATCGAAAATTTAACTAAAGATTACGAAGTCGGATTTTGGAAGAAGAAGAAAATTCGGGCGTTGGACGGTTTAACCTTGAACGTTGAACGCGGACAGATTTTCGGCTTTCTCGGCGGAAACGGAGCAGGAAAAACCACCACGATAAAAATTTTAACATCGCTGATTTTTCCGACCGAAGGAAGCGCGAAAATTCTCGGCTCACCAATTTCCGATGTAAAAATGCACGGCAAAATCGGTTATTGTCCGGAGAATCCGTATTTTTACGATTATCTTTCCGCCCGCGAACTGATGATGTATTTCGGTGAACTTTTCGGAATGGATAAAAGCGAATCGAAACGTAAAACCGAAGAATTACTGACCAAAGTAGGTTTGGACGAAAAAGATTGGACGAAACAACTCCGCAAGTTTTCAAAAGGAATGCTGCAACGTGTCGGACTCGCCCAATCGCTGATAAATTCGCCCGAAATTGTCTTTATGGACGAGCCGATGAGCGGACTTGATCCGATTGGGCGCCGTGAAATCCGCGAACTTATTGCCGAACTGTGCGAAAACGGCACGACAATTTTTATGTCCACGCATATTTTGTCCGACATTGAAGCCTTGTGCGACCGCGTAGCGATTATGCGAAACGGAAAACTTGCCGCAACCGGAAAATTGGACGAACTTTTGGCATCGGAATCGCAACAATTTGAAATCAACGTGAAAGGAATTTCGTCCGACATAATTTCCGCAAAGTTTCCGGATTTGAAGTTTAATTTGAAGCCGAACGGGGCAAATATTTATGTTGATGACGAGAATGAGGTTGAGAAAATTCTTGCAACCGTGCGTGAAGCAGGAGGAAAACTGGTTTCTGTGCAACCTGTCAAACAATCGCTCGAAGAACTTTTTGTCAAAAAAACCGGTTAATTATTTGAAAAAACAAAGAGCTTTTGACCAATAAAAATTAGTTTATTGCTGAAATTCTTCCATAAACTTGGTCGAAAAATCGCCTTTCTGAAACTTCTCGTCGTTCATAATTTTGATGTGCAGCGGTATGGTTGTTTTGATTCCTTCAACCACCATTGCTTCCAAGGCACGACGCATTCGGGCAATGGCAATCTCGCGTGTACGGGCGTGAACAATCAGTTTGGCAATCATCGAATCGTAATACGGCGGCACAACGTAACCCGGATAAACAAATGTATCAATGCGAACGCCCGGACCGCCGGGAAGATTTAACGCGGTGATTTTGCCCGGACTCGGCGTAAATTTCACGGGGTCTTCAGCGTTGATTCGGCATTCAATCGAGTGTCCGAAAATCTGCACTTCGTCTTGCGTAAAGCCGAGTTCTTCGCCTTGGGCAATGCGGATTTGCTGGCGAACAATATCGACAACAGTAACCATTTCAGTTACGGGATGCTCAACTTGAACGCGAGTGTTCATCTCCATAAAATAGAAACTTCCGTCTTCGTCAAGCAAAAATTCAAACGTTCCCGCACTCGAATAACCGATTTTTTGACACGCTTGAACAGCGACCGCACCCATTTTTTCGCGTTGCTCTTTGGTAATCGCGACTGACGGAGCTTCTTCTAAAAGTTTTTGATGTCGGCGTTGAATCGTACATTCACGTTCGCCCAAATGAATGACGTTGCCGTGTTCATCGGCTAAAACTTGGATTTCGATGTGTCGCGGACGCTCGATGTAGCGTTCGATGTAGCAAGTGCCGTTTTTGAACGCGGCGAGGGCTTCGGTTTGGGCAAGCTCAAGGTTGTTTGCCAAATCTTCTTCTTTGCGGACGATTCGCATTCCGCGTCCGCCGCCGCCTGCCGCAGCTTTGATGATAACGGGGAAACCGATTTCTTTGACAAGTGCGATTGCCTCTTCCACACTTTCAATCGGATCGGGACTGCCGGGCAAAATCGGCACGCCGGATTCAACCATTGTGCGTCTGGCTTCGACTTTATCGCCCATTATTTTGATAACGTGCGGTCGCGGTCCGATAAATTTGATGTTACAATCTTCGCAAATTTTCGCAAACGTTTCGGATTCGGCGAGAAAACCGTAACCCGGATGAATCGCATCGGCGTTGGCAATTTCCGCCGCGCTGATAATCGACGGAATGTTCAAATAACTTTGAGCGGACGATGCAGGTCCGATGCAAATCGCTTCATCGGCAAAACGAACGTGAAGCGAATCACGGTCGGCTTCCGAATAAACGGCGACCGTGCGAATTCCCATTTCTTTGCACGTCCAAATAATCCGACACGCAATTTCGCCGCGATTGGCAATCAAAATCTTCTTTATTTCACGCTTTTCCATAAAAATTTTTAGCCGCAAACTAACACAAATTCTTCACGAAACAGATTAAATATCTTCGTGGTTTTTCGTGTTAATTCGCGGCTCTATCTATTTTCTGATTCCGAAAAGTGGTTGTCCGTATTCAACAGGCTGACCGTTTTCAACATAAATTTTGACAACTTCCCCTGATGTTTCTGCTTGAATTTCGTTCATCAACTTCATTGCTTCAACAATGCAAACGACCGAACTTTCAGAAAGTTTGTCGCCAATTTGCACATACACAGGTTTATCAGGCGATGGCGAACTGTAATAGGTCCCGACAATCGGCGAAGTAATTTTGAACAAATCTTCGTCTGCCGAGGCTTCGCTTTCGGCTTTCGCTCCCGGATGCGGAGTTTCAACCTTTGAAACAATCGGCGTAACTTGTTGTGTTGCGACAGGTTGCACGGATTGAACAATCTGCGGAGCAAGTTGTTTGCTCAAACGAACGCGGATTAAATCGTTTTCAAACTCGAAATCCGTAAATCCGTGTTTGTCCACGAGTTCCGCGAGTTCACGAATTTCGGTCATATTAAGCGAAGGTTCGGAAACTTTCGCAACATCTTTCGCCGCTGCTTTTTTCTCGACACTTACTTTTTTAGTTGACGTAGTTGGTTCACTCATTCGCCACGCTCCTTTTTCGCTTACGCTTTCGCCGCTAATTCGCGTTTGTTATCAACTAATTCGATAATCGCCATTTCCGCGTTATCGCCTTTGCGATGTCCGAGTTTGATAATGCGTGTGTAACCACCGTTGCGAGTTTTGTATCTTTCGCCGAGTTCGCCAAACAGACGTTTAACTGCGGCGACACCTGCGGTACGCTCGATTTTCGGTTTTTCGGTGCCTTTCGGTCCGCGAAATTTACTTTGTTCGGCTTTGAAATTATGGTTTCCCGCGTGAAAGTGTGCGGCAGCTTGGCGACGAAGATGGTCGGCATTTGCTCCATTTTCGGCTTTGCAAGCCATCGTGATGACTTTCTCGATATACGGACGAAGTTCTTTTGCTTTAGGCAAAGTCGTTACGATGTAATCATTTGGCGAGTTAATTAAAGATGTCGCCAAACTGCGGAGCAACGATTTACGATGCTCGCTTGTTCTGCCTAATTTTCTGTGTGCTTTTAAATGTCTCATAACAAAATATTGAGCCGAAAGATTATTTTATCAACCATTCGGCAAATCTTTAATCTAATAAATCGCGTCCGCCCGAACCGGGAATCGGATTGCCTTGTTCGTCAAAATCCATACCGAAATCCAAGCCCATTCCGTGGAGCATATCTTTGATTTCGGTCAACGATTTTTTACCGAAATTTTTGGTGTGCATCATATCGCGTTCGCTTCGTTTGATTAAATCGCGAATCGAACGAATGTCTGCGTTTTTCAAACAGTTATATGAACGAACGGAAAGTTCAAGTTCATCAACCGGACGATCGAGCAAATCATTGCGAAGAAGCGGCGGACGAGCAATATCTTCGTATTTATAGTCTTCTTCTTCTTCTTCAAAATTGATAAAAATCGTCATGTGGTCTTTGACGAGCTTTGCCGCCAAACCGATTGAATCATCAGGTTTTGTCGAACCGTCTGTCCAAACTTCGATGGTTAATTTATCGAATTCAGTGTTTGAACCTTGTCTGGTTGCTTCAACCGTGTAATTTACTTTTTTAATTGGTGTGTGAACCGAATCAATCGGAATATAACCGAGTGAAAGATCTTCATCGTTGTTAAATTCGGCTGAAACGTAACCGCGACCGTGTTTCAAACGCATCTCGATTTCCAAATCTCCGCCCGCGCTGATGGTGGCGATATAGATGCTGTCATCGAGAATTTCGACATCAGCCGGAAATTCGATGTCCGCGCTTGTAATTTGACCTTCGCCTTTTTTGCTGATGGTCAAAGTTTTCGGACCTGTCCCATGCAGTTTAAATGGAATTTGCTTGAGGTTCAAAATAACATCGGTTGCGTCTTCAACCACACCTTTGATGGATGAAAATTCGTGTTCTACGCCTTCGATTTTGACAGCCGTGATTGCCGCGCCTTCAATTGATGAAAGCAACGCGCGTCTGAGGGAATTTCCGATTGTTGTGCCGAAACCGCGTTCAAACGGTTGGGCATAAAATTTACCGTAGCGTTCGGTTAATGTTTCGGATTCAACATTTAACCGACTCGGCATTTGAAAGTTTGTCCAAATGGTATTTTGTGTCATAACTGTATAAATGGTTGAAAATGCTGAGTTTATAAATTTTTTGCACAAGCAAATTAACTTTATAAACCCCGCAAAATTCTAAGAACTATTTGCTGTAAAGTTCTACAATAAGTTGTTCGTTAATGGTTGGATCAACATCAGTCCGGACAGGCAATGATGTCATTGACACACTCAAACTGTCATCAGTCAAAGCAGAAAGCCATTGCGGACGACCGCGACCGGCAAAAGTTTGCCAAGCACCTTCAACGTGAACGTTTTTGGTTGTTTTATCTTTCACGGAAACCACATCGCCAACTTTAACCTGAAACGACGCAATGTCAACTTTTTTGCCGTTGACTAAAATATGTCCGTGATTAACGAGCTGACGCGATTGGCGACGAGATGTTGAAAAACCTGAACGATAGACCACGTTGTCGAGACGGCGTTCTAACATAAACAACAAGTTTTCACCTGTGATACCTTTTTGGCTGGAAGCCTTTTCAAAGTAATTGCGGAATTGTTTTTCAAGCACAAAGTAAATACGTTTTACCTTTTGCTTTTCACGAAGCTGTTGACCGTAGCCGGCTAACGCTTTTCTGCGAGCATTGTTTCCGTGTTGTCCCGGAGGATTTGTTCCTCGTTTTTCAATCGAACACGAATTTTTGAAACAACGATCGCCTTTCAAAAATAATTTTGCACCTTCGCGTCTGCAAAGTCTGCAAACTGCACCTCTATATCTAGCCACTTAATTATTGCCTCCGCGATGATCGGCGGTTTTAGATTTGCAATTTGCGATTTCTCGCGCGTTGTCAATCCAAACTGCTTTCATCTGATAATTTGACGGAAAAGTTTACGAGCAAATCTTGAATCGGCTCTTCATCCTTTCGATAAAATAAAAATTTAATTGTTTGATTTTTAATCGCCAATCGCACATCAAAAATCGAAAACTGCTACACTCTTCTGCGTTTCGGCGGACGACATCCGTTGTGCGGAATCGGCGTTGTATCACGGATTGCCGTAACACGGATTCCTGCCCCGACGATACCGCGAATCGAAGATTCACGACCGCCGCCCGGACCGCTGACACGAACTTCGCATTCTCTCATTCCCGCTTCAACTGCCTTGCGTGCTACTTCAGACGCGGCTTGTTGAGCGGCAAACGGAGTTCCTTTACGCGAACCGCGAAAACCTCTGGCACCCGAAGAACATTGGGCAACCAAATTTCCTTGCGTGTCGGTAATCGAAATCAACGTATTATTGAAAGATGCTTTAACGTGAGCAATTCCAATCGGAATATTACGCCGTTCTTTCTTACGAAAAACTTTCTTTTTTGCTGCTTTTGCCATTTTGTTATTTCTAATTTCGGATAAGTAATACTAGATTTAGCTTTAAACCGAGTATTGCTTATCAAGATAAATTATTTTTTGCCCGGTGCTTTTTTCTTCGCAACTGTCATACGACGCGGACCTTTGCGGGTACGTGCGTTTGTATGAGTGCGTTGACCGCGAACGGGAAGACCGCGACGATGACGCAATCCGCGATAGCAACCAATATCCATCAAACGTTTGATGTTCAGTTGCACTTGTTTGCGCAAATCACCTTCAACTTCGCCTTGCGTATCAATAATTGCACGAATTTTATTTAACTCATCTTCGTTCAAATCTTTGATTTTTGTATCAAAGCTGATTGCGGCTTCGGTCAAAATCGCGGTTGAGCGCGGTTTGCCGATTCCGTAAATATAAGTTAAACCAATTTGAGCCCTTTTTTGTGGCGGTAAATCCACACCTGCTATACGAGCCATATTTCTCCAAATAAGTTCAGATTTCAGAGTCCGCATTTCAGATTTAATTTGAAATTTGGAATTTGGAATCCGTAATAAAAACTAACCTTGACGTTGTTTGTGCTTTGGATTTTCACAAATCACACGCACAATGCCTTTCCGATGAATTACTTTGCATTTGTCGCAAATTTTCTTTACTGAAGGACGAACTTTCATAATTTCTTCCTATTTATAACGATATGTGATTCGCCCGCGACCTAAATCGTATGGCGAAAGTTCAACTAAAACCTTGTCTCCGGGAAGAATGCGAATAAAATTCTTACGCATTTTGCCCGATATGTGTGCCAACACTTGATGTTTATTGTCTTCTACTTCTACTTTAAACATCGCATTCGGCAGAGTTTCAAGCACAACTGCGGATACTTCTATCGCTTCTTCTTTTGACATATTTTACAGAGTCAGTTTTGTGTGTCGTACTGACAAACTGCTAATGTTACTTTATTTTCGCGCCTTAATCAAGTTAAGCCGACTTGGCTTGCTTGAGTTGCGCTTTTTGTTCTTTGGTCAGCGTCATAATTTCCGGACCTGACTCTAAAACCGCAATCGTGTGTTCAAAATGCGCCGAACACTTTCGGTCTTTGGTAATTACTGTCCAACCGTCTTTCAACGTTTCGGTTTCTTCGGTGCCGAGATTTATCATCGGCTCAATCGCAAAACAATAACCTTTGCGGATTTTTTCTTTCGTGCCTTTGCGTCCGTAATTCGGAATTGCCGGATCTTCGTGCATTTTTCTGCCGATTCCGTGTCCCGTGTAACCTTTGACTATTCCGTAACCGAACTTTTCGGCGTGTTGCTGAACGGCAAAACCAATGTCGCCGACGCTGTTTCCGATTCTGGCTTGGTCTATTCCGAGATAAAGGCATTCTTCGGTAACTTTCAAAAGTTGCGTATTTTCATCGCTGATTTTTCCGACCGGAACAGTAATCGCCGTATCGCCGACAAATCCGTTGTAGGTTGCCGCCATATCCATCGAAATGATATCGCCTTCGACGAGCGGAGTTTTATCGGAAAACCCGTGAACAACAACATCATTCGGCGATGCACAAATCGCGAACTGAAAACCGTGATAGCCGATAAATGTCGGCAATGCGCCGGCATCACGAATCATTTTTTCGGCGGCGGCGTTCAGATCAAAAGTGGTAATCCCGATTTCGACCATTCCGCGCAATACTTCGCGGACATCGGCAATCAATTCGCCGACTTCACGCATTTTTTCTAAATCTTTTTCCGACTTCGCGTAAATCATTCTTTTTCCTGTTAAAATTCGCCCGAGATTACGAACAACTTCACTTGCGTTAAATTTCACAATCAAGCATCATCTCATAATTTTATTATTTTAACCAACTCTTAGCCGCAATGTTTAATATTTGCTGCGAAATTTTAGAAGTATCGGTTAATATTTTGACTGTAATTTTAAGATTAACGAAAGATGAGGGAAACGCGAGCTTTTTTTACTGACAAGCTAATGTTCAATTAAATGATTTTCAGCAACTTATACGAACGTTCATAACCTGTAAATTGCTGTTTTACTCCATCATTACCCGCGTAACCTTGTGTCGTCATTCGACCGCCGACACCTGACATTACTTCTTCACCGAACGGCATATAATCGTGTCTGCTGATGACGTTTCCGTTTTGGTCGGTGATGATTCTTGGGCTTCCGAGTGCGTCTGTTGTCAAATAACTTACTGATTTCGGGTGAGTTTCAATATGTTTGAATACTCTACCGACTTAAATAATCTCAAGCGTCAATAAATCTAACTTTTTTTCCTGCCCCTTCTTTTTCTCGAATTATGAGACAAAATTGTTTTCTAATTTCTCCGCTATGGTTATATGTTTCAAAATAGATTAAAGATTGCGATCCGTCCGAAGTTGACCCGACTTGTGAAAATAAAACTAATTGGTCAAATTTCGGCGAACTTTTTACAAGGTCATTCAACGTTGTTTCGATTGTTTCTTTAATTTTCACATATTTGACTTTTGCATAAACATCAAATAAATGACTAAATTTAACTGATGTTTCATTTCTTTCTATGAATGATTTTATTACTTCTTCCGAAACTTCATTGTTTCCATTTAACGCTTCTAAATTCTTAGGTTTAATTGAGTCCTTGCCAACAAAAACTAAAGAGTCTATATGACAAATTTCTAACATTACCGTTGAATGAGAAACAATATCCCAAGATTCCTTTACACTCTTTTTATCGATGTTAGTGCTAGCTTTCGTATTCGATTCCACGTTATGTTTTGAAGTAACATTAGAATTATTTGCCTCAACTATTTTTTTTGAGAATACTTCCTCAATAGTTTTTGTTTGATTTGAATTGTCACAACTAACTAGAAAACTCAAACATATAATTACCATCATTAATATTTTAGGTTTCATTTTTTCCTCATTATGGTCGCTTTACCATATAGGTCAGATCTAAAACAATTATGGTTTTAGATCTGTCAAAATAGCTATCAGGACCAAAAACCTGACAATGCCCACACGCGGTTCCAGTCCAGTAATCGATATGACCTTGTCCTGCCCCCCAAAATTCACGAAATAAAATTATACCCTGAACATCACTCATTTTTTTTGCATAATCCTTTTCGCCGTTTGGACTGTATTGGTTTGTCGAATAGAAATAATTGTCTTTTGAAGCATTCCCAAACTTCGCATAAATATAATCCCAAAGCTGATAGGCTCTAAGGACGACGTTATAGGTTTTACCATTTTCAGTTAGTTTAGCAACCACTCCGCCAGCGACAAACTGAGTAAAATCAGACATATCAACTCCAGCTTTCTGTAGTGCGTAGGACATTCTTATGGCACACTGATTATCATACTGCTGCTTCAGCGATTGAAAATCTGAGGTTGGATAATTTTTCACAAGTGAACTAAAACTAGGTAAATCGCTAGCATCATATTCCGCCGCACTCACTCCATTAGCAGCAAGAAATTCATTGATATTTTCATAAGTAGTGGTCGCGTCATACATTGAAGTAGTCATACCACCTGAATCATCAATGTATCCTTGAGAAGCACGTTCAAATATATTTTTTGCTAATGCTTTATTGAAATCTTTTTGCGATAATTCAGAAGCATTTTTAGTAACAGTTACTTTTGTATCTTCACCCAATTCCGCCTCATCATAACCTTGCCCGCTTCCCATACAATTTTGTCCGCCTTGACAACCTCGATTTGGAACGGATTTGAGACCTAACGGGTCAACAAACTTATACGGTGAATTATTACCGTAACTGTACCTGTTCAAAGTTTGTGGACTTTTGATATTCGCACTTGCCGTCAACGGGTCAACGCTCGTAAATCTGCCATGTTTACTTGAAAAGTATCTCGCCTGTGCGTAATCTAATCCGCTTTCACCATCTCGTTCATAACCTGTAAATTGCTGTTTTACTCCATCATTCCCTGCGTAACCTTGTACGGTCGTTCTACCGCCGACATTCGCCATTACTTCTTCACCGAACGGCATATAATCGTGTCTTGAAACGACTTGTCCGGTTTGGTCGGTAATGATTCGCGGGCTTCCGAGTGCATCTGTTGTCAAATAACTGACTGATTTCGGGCGAGTTTCAATGATGTTTGAATACTCTGCGACCATTTTACCAAAAGCATCATACACAAAGATAGTTTCTTCGTTGCCGAATGTCTTTCTGACTCGCTTTCCGCTTCCGTCGTATTGATAATTCGCAGATGTGTTTAATGCTGAATTGGTTACTTCGGTTTGTCGGTTTTCCGCATCGTATTGGAATAACTGACTTTCGGGATTACTTGTTAAATTCCCTTCGGAATCATAGTTGTAGCCTTCGGAGACTAAAAACTTATTGTCTGCACCGATATTCGGGTTATAAATTCCGTTATTGGCGGGCAAAGTTGTTGTGTTAGCCGCATCAAATCTGCGGTTTCCGTAAATATCGTAATTAAAAGTCTGTTTCCAAGTCGGATTCGTATTTCCGCTGACTGTTTCTGTCGCAGACTTCAAACGATTGAGCATATCGTAAGTATAATTTTGCGTGATTTGCGAAGTTTGTCCCGCGTAGCTGATTTTTTGTTGCCGCAATGAACCGTTGTTATCGCTCGAAGTCGTAGCTTAGTTACTTACTAACTTCCGACGAATTTTTACTTGAAATATCTAGATTTTTCTTCATCCAATTTTTCCACCATTCTTGTATTTCTTTTCTGTTATTAGAATGTTCAACATAAGAAAAATACGCATAAACTCCTTCTGATTTCCAACGTTTAGAATATTCATTGGGTAGTATATTTTCTAAGGGCTCATTCGTAATAATATTAAGCATAAAAACAGCCGTATCCCCGACTCTGTAATTTTGGACATGCGGGGCTTCTCTTGGGTCTAGCATTTTTGAGGTATCTGTGATTTTGTCAATCAGGCAAGGTATCGCAGAGTTACCGCTTTTAATCAAACTGTCATAAACATCGTCATACACAGTAACTTCTTTGCTTGGTATTATCTTAATTTCAGATAACTTGTTACACAATAACTGCACTTTGTCTAAGTCTGTGATTGGTTTATCAATGTTAGACGAAGGTTTTAACTTGTTCTCATTTTCATATAATTTTATTTCTGATTTATGTTCACTTGAACTGCAAAAAATAAGATTTAGAGAAATAGTACTTAGTATCAAACTCATAAGAAAAATTTTTAACATTATTATGACTCCTTTGCATTCCGCAATTAATAAAATCTATCGTGTCTTCATTGTTTCAAGGTTTAAATGTCTGCCAAACTCCGCCTTCGGGTATCATATACGTTGGTCCAGTACTTGAATGAACACTACTCATTATACGATCTGGGTTACTAGAAAAACTCATACCCGTAGTTGGTGCGTAAACTATTATACCCAATTTACTTGAAATTTTGCTTGCTATATTATAAGTTCCGTTTCCCGTATTACAAGCATTTATTCTGATATACCCTTTAAAACCAGTCTTCATACTATTTACATCATCAATAGTAAAATTAGTATTTTTTGCTTTTCCTTCTCCGAAATTAATTTCCTCTTTTTTACCATGTGCAAAAATCTCAATTCCAACTACATCCCGGTTTAGACTGTCCGCAGTTTGTTGATCACCTGCAATCGCTAAGGCATCGTTAAAACCTTCAACTGTTGCAACTTTCCAAATAAACGCAATAATCCCTGCTGCTTCTAATTCTTTTTGTCGAGTTCGAGCAGATCTTTCAAAATTACCCCCAACATTAATACTACCTAATCCTGCCTCTCCATACACCAACATAACTGCTACTCCTCGTGAAAAAGTAGCATCATACATTGAAACAGTCATACTACCAGAATCATCTATATATCCCTGTGAAGCACGTTCAAATATACGTTTAGCATTTGCTTTATTAAATTGCTTTTGGGATACTGCGGAAGCATTTACAGTAATTGTTTTCTCAGCATCTTCACCTTGTTCAGCATCATCATAACCTTGTCCGCTTCCCATACAATTCTGTCCGCCTTGACAACCTCGATTCGGAACAGACTTCAAACCCAACGGGTCAACAAATTTATAAGGCGAATTCATCGCGTAACTATACCGATTAAAAGTCTGCGGATTCTTCATACTAGCCGATGCAGTCAATGGGTCAACTGACGTAAATCTACCGTGTTTACTTGAGAAATATCTTGCCTGAGCGTAATCAAGTCCGCTTTCGCCATCGCGTTCATAGCCCGTGAACTGTTGTTTTACTCCATCATTCCCTGCGTAACCTTGTACGGTCGTTCTACCGCCGACATTCGCCATTACTTCTTCACCGAACGGCATATAATCGTGTCTTGAAACGACTTGTCCGGTTTGGTCGGTAATGATTCTTGGGCTTCCGAGTGCGTCTGTTGTCAAATAACTTACTGATTTCGGGTGAGTTTCAATGATGTTTGAATACTCTGCGACCATTTTACCAAAAGCATCATACACAAAGATAGTCTCTTCGTTGCCGAATGTCTTTCTGACCCGCTTTCCGCCGCCGTCATATTGGTAATTTGCCGTTGTGTTTGATGCTGTATTCGTAACTTGCGTTTGTCGGTTCTCTGCATCGTATTGGAATAATTGATTTTCCGGATTGCTTGTTAAATTTCCTTCGGAATCATAATTGTAGCCTTCCGAGACCAAAAATTTATTGTCCGCACCGATATTCGGGTTATAGATTCCGTTGTTGGCGGGTAGAGTGTCTCAGTCATTCGGTCTCAAACCATAATAACCAAGCAATGCCTCAAAATACGATGTTCTCTTGTAAAGATAAGGCTTATCAAGCCAAATATCCTTTGAAATTTCACCTAGTTTACTTTTTTCATTTTTATATTGTACAGCGTATTTTTGTGCAAGTTTTTTGTCAATTTGAAATAATGCGACTAAGGCAACATTTCGATCTGCATCTAACTCATCTTGAACTAATATTTCCAGAATTGGAGCGGCTTCTTTATACTCTCCATTACCTAAAAATAAGATGATAAAACTTCTCTTAGGCGTAGATTTATCTTGGATTTTTTGAATCGCCAATGGAACAATTGGCTCACCATACAAGACCAAAATATCTAATGACTGACCTCTATAGTTTTCCAAATCTGGAAAATCTTGTTTTGATTCTCCTCCACAACCCATTTGAAAAACAAGATAAAACACTAAGAAAACCTTTGCTATTTTCATATTATTTAACATTAAGT
Source organism: Acidobacteriota bacterium (assembly GCA_031430435.1). Lineage (GTDB taxonomy): Bacteria > Acidobacteriota > Blastocatellia > Pyrinomonadales > Pyrinomonadaceae > JANNVK01. Next base: position 5,394 of record JANPBM010000002.1, on the reverse strand, counting down.
TTCTCCAAAATAACCTTTCAATCTAATTGCTGACAGTAAAAGCCACACTATAATCGCTATCTGTTCTGAGCAATTTAAGAACTGATCTTGTTCTGCTATCCCCAAACTCTCCACCACCAATATCTACGCAACCGATAGTGCCTGGAAAGCTACCGCCATGCAGGTAAGCTCCATCTCTAAACTGTGTCGAGTAGTTTGGGTTTAACGGAATTCTGAAACTTCCCCAATCGGGAGAAACCCGAACCCCTGTAACAGACCTTATTGCAGTTCCAATCACTTTTCCGACTTTTGCAGCTGTTTTTGGCGTGTCTATCATTTCAATACTTTTCGTATTAATTGTATAACTTCCAATCGGAGTTGGTCCCTTACCCTTATATTCGGCACTATCTTTAGCACAATCCGGGTTATTCATGCAGTCACCAGTTCCTGAGGTGCCGGAAAGCGTTAATGTGTCAGTGCGGGTTGTCACTTTTGGCTGTCCAATCTGTGTTCCGTCGCTCCTAAACCTTGTTACTGTTGTGGTCTGAACATTGGTCATAGTTAGAGTTCCGGAAGATACAGAAAAATTTCCACTAACATTATTATTAATATCTGTTGCAGTATACCCTATCATACTGCCGGTAACTGCTCCCATGTCAGTAGCATATCCCTGTGAAGCACGATCAAAAATAAGCTGGGTTAAAGCTTGATTTCTTTGAGATTGAGAAAGTTCCGCCGGTTCGTCTTGTTTATTATCAGTGTTATTACAGCCACCTGCTGTAGCGTCGGTAACACAAGGTTTTAATCCAAGCGGGTCAACAAATTGATAAGGCGAATTCATCGCATAGCTATACCTGTTGAAAGTCTGCGGATTCTTCATGCTCGCACTTGCTGTCAACGGGTCAACACTCGTAAACCTTCCGTGCTTGCTGTTGTAATATCTTGCTTGGGCGTAATCAAGTCCGCCGCTTTCACCATCGCGTTCATAGCCTGTAAACTGCTGTTTCACTCCGTCATTTCCCGCGTAACCTTGCGTTGTCATTCGTCCGCCCGTGCCTGCCATAACTTCTTCGCCGAACGGCATATAATCGTGTCTGCTGATGACGTTTCCGGTCGCGTCTGTAACAATTCGCGGGCTTCCGAGTGCGTCTGTTGTCAAATAGCTTACCGATTTCGGACGAGTTTCAACGATGTTTGAATACTCTGCAATCATTTTACCAAAAGCATCATAGACAAAGATAGTCTCTTCGTTGCCGAATGTCTTTCTGACCCGCTTTCCGCCGCCGTCATATTGGTAATTTGCCGTTGTGTTTGATGCTGTGTTTGTAACTTGCGTTTGTCGGTTTTCCGCATCGTATTGAAATAATTGACTTTCGGGATTGCTCGTTAAGTTGCCTTCGGAATCGTAGTTGTAGCCTTCCGAGACTAAGAATTTGTTATCCGCACCGATATTCGGGTTATAGATCCCGTTGTTGGCGGGCAAAGTTGTCGTATTCGCCGCATCAAATCGGCGATTGCCGTAAATGTCGTAATTGAAAGTTTGTTTCCAAGTCGGATTCGTATTTCCGCTGACTGTTTCTGTCGCAGACTTCAAACGATTGAGCATATCGTAAGTATAATTCTGCGTGATTTGTGCGGTTTGTCCCGCGTAACTGATTTTTTGTTGACGCAGAGAACCGTTGTTATCGCTGGTTGTCGGCGTTGTCGTGCCATAATTGTATTCAATTTTCAGCAGATTCGTGTTTGTTGCCGAATAACCGAGTCCGATTTGCGTGGTCTGCAAGGTTTTCGCGTCAAACTGCATTGATTCCCAACGACCGTTGCCGAGTTTCGCTTGAGTTACTCCGCCAAACGCAGTGTAACTCAAATTGCTCAGATAAGTTCGCTCGACTTGAGTCGGAATTTGGCTCGAAACTTTGCTTAATCTGCCAATCGCATCAGACTCGGTTTTGACGACTCGACCGCTCGGATAAGTTTGCTGAATCAACGCTCCCGATAAATCATAGCTGTAATTCGGGAAATTATAAGTTGTTCCGTTGGTAACTTGTTGATTGCTCTTGATTCTGCCGAGTTCATCAAATGCCGTGTAATAATTTGCCGAGACACTTGAAGTTACCGCCGTTAATTGACCTTTCGAGTTTGGAATGCTCGGATTATCAAATGCAAATGAAACATCGGGTGTCGTGTCGGAATAATCACGCAAAGTCAGACGGTTCAAATTATCGTAAGTTCCGGTAATTGTTTTGTTCCGTGAATCCGTTGTCGAAGCAACATTTCCGTTATTGTCATACGAATATGCCACCGACCAATTTGAGTTTCCTGTAATCGGATCGGTCATCGGCGGAAGATTTGAATTAGCAAGTTGTTCGGTCTGTTTTGCCCGAATCAAACGCCCTAAATCGTTATACATAAAGAAACGATTTTGCGTTCCCTGCGTGGTTTTTCTCAATCTGCCGAGAACATCGTATGTGTAAAGTGTTTCCAAATCCGCACCGTTGTCGTATTCAACCACCTTTGTCAAACGCCCTAACGCATCGCTGACACCTGCCCGACTTCTGCCCGCTTGGTCAAAAACTCGCACACTACTGCCATAATATTGCCGTGTAATTTCTCCGTTATCAGGCGATTTTACTTTGGTTACACGACCTAAATCATCGAAATACGAAGTTGTCCAAATTGGCTGTTCATTCAAATACGGACGATACGGATTAGAAGATTTATAAGCCCTGCCGAGTGAATCGTATTGAGTCAATCCCGCGACATAATCCGTTGCGTTTTCATAACTTCTCGATTCAAAAGTTCTGCCTAAACCGTCATAAAACGATTCGCTTTTTAAGAGATTATCGCCAAATGTTTTTGAATCGGATGTAACTGTTACCTTTCTAAGATTATCTTGATAGTTAGCTGTCATCTGCCGTCTGAAATTCGGGCGATTATTTGCCGAAATTGTCTGCGTCGGACGGTCAAGAATATCATTGTAGTAAGTTGTGCTGATATTGCCGTTAATATCTTCGGCATCCATTCCTGCACCTGAAAAGTAATCAAATTGGGCGTAAGTCGTATAACCCGCGATATTTGTGGCACTTGTTGCAAAAGCAAATGTTTGTAAACCATTCAGCACGGTTGGCGATTGATTAGTTCTGGCTTCGGCATTTTGCGTCCCGAAATTATCGTTATAACTTACAGTTGACGCATAACCTTTAGCATCAATAACTTTGACCACATTTCCCGCAATATCATATTGGCTGTGAACAGAAATCGCACCTGTTTGATTTTGAGCGTCCGCGTAAGTCGTAATTTTTGTCGGGTTTCCGCGAGTTGTGTAGATTGTCCCGTAAGCCGCATCGTGTCCGGTTATATTTGCACGGTCTAAAAGCGGTGCTGTGTTGGTCGTACCTGAATAATTATCGTATTCGTATTTGGAACGTGAAACTATATTTCCGCCGCCAATATCCGATGAAACCCAACTTTCAATCGGCAATGTTCTTAAATTTACGGCGTTATTTGTATAAGTTATATCTTTCTTAAATTCAGTATGTGAACGCCTGACAAAGTTTCCCGGTTGCCAAGAACCGTAATCGTATTCTAACGTATCGGTTTGTAAATTAAAGTCAACGGTTGAATCATAGCCGTATTCAACTTTGCTCATCTGTCCGCTGTCGGCAAGAAAATTAGTTACGCTTTTTACTCTAAAATCCCTATATGGTGTTTCAGCCACTAACGGATTCCAATTCGCTCTAGTCCGATACTCATATACTGTTTCAGTTTTTCTAAGCAAATTAGTCGCATCACCCGCGTAAATTTCTTGCTTAAATACTCGGCTTCTCAGTGCCTCCCAAGCACTTGGAGGCTCATACGAGTTAGTCGGTATTAAACAAGTGTTGGCACCGGAATTCTGAATACATCCATAAAAATAAGTTCTCGAAACAGATTTTGTAACTCCTTGATTATCAATAATTTTTACAGTTGTATTAGTTTCAATTGGAAGGATTTGCCCCGGAAGCTGAGGAGTTGAGTCTGAGTAAATGTATTGAGTTTTATTGTCTAAAATCGTACCGTTTGAGTATGAACGACGTTCTTTAATCCTTCTTTCAAGTGATCCAAACAGATTTTGATTTACAAATTCATAATCATATTCAACTGAGCCGCCGGTCGGCAGTTGAATTTTTGACATCTCACCGTAACAATTAGTCGTAAAAGTGTACTTTCTACTGTCCGGCAGTTCGATGTAATATTGCCCATTACAATAAACTTGTGTATTTCGTCTGGGGTCATTTGCAGCCAGCCACGGGAAAATATTACCGTATGTTTGAAAATACCCGTTTTGAATGGCTAGAGGGGCAATTTTTATTGTTCTATCTACACCTCCTACTCCTTTATAAACAATATTAGTGGTTGATCCTTGACTACTCACCTGAATTTCTCGATTCAAAGCGTCTTTTACTGAAATAACTCTTGATTCAGACGGGTAAATCGAATATCCGGTATTCGTAATATTCGTTCTATTACCGTTTCTGTCTTCTACCCAATTAACTAATCCGCTAACAATGCCGTATGTCATACCGCCTGTAGTTTTTATTACCCCTGATGGAGCGACAACTTGCGGTGTTATATCGTTGTTATAGACTTTTATCGGTGAGTTTGAAATAAACTTTGCTCCACTTCCATCATTCGCAATAAATACAGTTCCAAGTGAGGCTGATCTATTAGCACATTCATTATTGCCACCGTTTTCATAAATGGGGAATTGAGTAATATATTGCCCATCATTTGCCTGACTATAAAATGTAAAACTTTGACCGCCTACGCCATTAAAATTAAGTTTAAGTGCTACTTTACTGGCGTGAAGTATTGTCTCATTTGAGCATTGACCGATCTCTACGGTTTCAATAATTTCCGTAGTCCCGAATATGTATCCGCCTGATTGAGCGTAAACTCCCGACATTGCATACGGATCCCGAACGATTCTTTCTTCAATATTTGGGTATGCACCCGAATATCCGACAATTACATTATCAATACGCCAACCCGATTCAAAGTTAAAAGAAACCCCGTTACCAACACCGCGACCTCCGATAGAAGCTAACGGTAAGTTAAAACTAAATTTGCCGTTCGATAAGTTTATTCTTTCAGAATCGCTTACATTTACGGCACTTTTATTATCCTTTGCCCGCATAGGAACTTGCGAATAACCGATTTGCCCTGCCAATAAAATAACCAATACCGCAATGATGATGTGCTTGATTCTCATATTCTTTTCTCCAACCTCTCTGCCTCTCCGTCTCTTTGTCTCTTTGTCCCGCCGTCTCTCCGTCCCGCCTACACTTTCGGCGGTTCCTTTCTGCGTTTCGCCGCTCGTTCCAAATGGCTGGCGGCTGTCCACGCGGCTAGTTTGCTCGGATTATCGCGGAACAG
>JANPBM010000001.1:0-2923 GCA_031430435.1 Acidobacteriota bacterium | reverse complement strand
CTTGGTCGAAACCTGTCCCGTGCTGCCGTAACGATACCAATTATTTTCCGCAGGTCGGTAAATCACAAAGTCGGTTCTGCCGTCGCCGTCGAAATCGGACGGACGCGGAATGTCGCCGTTTTGTCCCCAATGGGTCAAAACCTGAGTTCCCGAAAGGCTTGATAAATACCACCAATCACCGTTGCTCGGACGGAAAATCGCCAAATCGGTTTTGCCGTCGCCGTCGAAATCGGCAGGTGTCGGAATATCGCCGCCAACGGCAAAGTTGGACTGCAAAACGCTTGAATTACCGCTCAACAGCCGATACCAAGTGTTGGTCGAGGCGCGAAAAACCGAAATGTCAGCTTTGCCGTCGCCGTCGAAATCAAATAATGGGCGAACACCAATCAGAGCAATATTGTTGATTCTCGCCAAACCTGTTCTTGCAACTCCGCCGACAGTCGTAAAGTTTCCGCCGACAAATAATTTTCCGTCGGGTTGGGCAACCATTGCATTTACTTGGTCGTCCGCACCTTCAAAAACATACGCGGCATCTAAAGCTCCGTTAGTTTTTAAGCGGGCAAAATTGTTCTTCGGAACGCCGTTGACCGAAGTGAACGCTCCGCCGATGACGATTAAACCGTCGGCTTGGACAACCATTGCAGATAATCGTGATAAACCTCCGATGACGACATTTTGAAAACTGCCGTCACTGCTTCCGTCCGCATTCAACCGAATGACCGAATTAAAATTAGAAGGCGAAGTTAACATCAATAAATACTTTCCGCCCGAAGTCTGAACTATGGTCAAGGAACCCGCCGGCGAATTTCCGGCGTTGAACGTGCTGTCCACCGAACCGTCGGAATTTAATCTGGCATAGTTTGTGCGGGCAAATCCGCCGATTCCCGCGAAACTTCCGGAAACCATAATTTTACCGTCCGATTGCAATAAAATCGAGTAAATTCCGCCGCCGCTGACCGAAGCATTAAAAGTAGAATCCAATGTTCCGTCGGCATTCAACCGAGCCAATTTCGGTCTGGCAGTTCCGCTAAACGAACTGAAACTGCCGCCAATCAACATCTTTCCGGTTGATAACGGTAAAACAGCCTCGACGCTCCCGTCAAACGTGCCGATAAAAGTTGAATCTAAACTGCCGTTGGAATTTAACCGAACCAAACCGGTTTTAGGCACTCCGTTAAAGGCTGTAAAAATCCCGCCGGCTAAAATCTTTCCGTCCGATTGCACATTCAACACAATCGGATCAACATCAAATCCGCTTCCCGCATCGAAAGTATTATCGGTTGTGCCGTCAGCGTTTAATCTGACTAATCTTGTTCGGGCAATAGAATTGGCTTTGCTGAAATCGCCTGCAACGATTATTTTGCCGTCGGGTTGGCGGAATATTCTTGAAACCTTTCCATCTAATGTAGGCACAAATGGCACGAAAGAAGTATCTATAATGCCGTCGGCATTCAAACGATAATCGGCGGTAGTAATTCGTTCCGAACTGTCAATTACAAATGGTTGGACTGAAATTCCTAATGGTGAAACAAACGTTGAATCAATTGAGCCATCAGAATTAAACCTGGCATAAACATCCGGCGGTTCATTGAACACAGCCGGACCGGGAGTTCTTCCAAGACCCACAATATATTTACCATTTGATACTGCAAAGAAAGTGGTAGGTGTTTTAAAGGCAACTTGCGTGAAAATCGGAAACTGCATGTCAACAGAATAATTGCTGTTTAATTGCGAAAATGATTGATGTCCAACGCCATTTATTGAGGTAAAATAGCCTAACAAAGATAATTTTCCATCAGATTTAAGAATAAAGTCGCTGATATAAGAAGCTGAGAATCCTTGACCAACATTATAGTCGGGTGAAGTAACCGGAGTTTCAAACGTTGTGTCTCTCGTCCCATCAGGATTCAATCTAAAAATCACACCATAGCTTGCGTGCCTTCCGGCAACAAGCAATTTCCCCTCAGACATCACCGAAAATTTACTTATAAAATCTGTGTTGCGTGCTCTTGAAGAGCTGGAATATATGAGGGTGGCAAAAGAATTGTCGATAGTGCCGTCAGAATTATAACGGTTTAAATATGATGGACCGCCGCCACTACCCGGTCCATTGTTAGCAATTCTTTTTAGTGCGAAAACTTTCCCATCCGGTTGTGTTCCGTGAACCGTTATACTACAAGCACAATCAGAGACGTATAAAAAAGTGTTGTCTAAAGTACCATCTATATTTAGTCTCAACAAAGTTTGAGTCGAATTTAATACTTGTCCGCTCACTAGAATTTTACCGTTTTGGGCAATCACAACATTACTGATTGAGGAAAAATTAACCGTTGAAATAAAACTAATATCCTTTGATCCGTCTGCGTTCAATCGATATAACACGGCTTTGAACTCAGTTGTATTGCCATCTGATAAATAATAGTTCTTGTAAATTATGAATTTCCCGTTAGTTTGCAACGTGATTCCGGAATTCGTTGTTGGCGGAAGACTTCTTCTCAGATTTGGGCTAAAAGACGTATCAACATCACCCGCCGCCGCCAAGGCGAAACTTATGAATAATAAAGTTGAAATGATTAGACCGAGTACCCGACGTGAAAATAGTTTGGTTAGCTTCATAGTGATAGTCCTCTTAGGCAAATTTACTGACAGTATATACCTGTTTTGCGTAAAAGCAAACTTTTTTTTAATATCCGGATGTAATGCCTCAACTAAAAGTTTTATTCAAAAAAGAAAACAAATTCAGCCGCGGAAAAGTGCGGATTTTTATCGATTGTTTTTGCTTTATCGGCGAAATCTGCGTTTATCTGCGGCTGAATTTGTTTTCTTTTTTGAATAAAACTTTTAGTTGAGGCATTACATCCGGATATTAAAAAAAAGTTTGCTTTTACGCAAAACAGGTATATACTGTCAGTAAATTTGCCTA